>CAZBHW010000001.1:0-127445 GCA_964492045.1 uncultured Coxiellaceae bacterium
TGGTAAGCGCGCACATATATCACTCTTGCTTTCTAATTTTTTAAAGAACGTTACGTCTTGAGAGGGGGCATTCTACTACTTCTTCCAAAAGTGTCAACACACTTAATGAAATAATTTTTAATATTTTTCATTGAGTCATTGTTGACCGTTTTTGCTTCCCTTTTCCCCTTATTGATGCCGAATTACGTGCATTTTGCGCACGGATCCGGGTAATGTGTCTATTAATTCCGCTTTAATAGTTTTTTGAGGTATTTACCAGTGTAGGAGTCTTTATGATCGGCTACAGCTTCAGGTGTACCTATTGCTATGACTTTCCCGCCTTTATCGCCACCTTCTGGTCCTAAATCGATAATCCAGTCGGCGGTTTTGATCACATCCAGGTTATGCTCTATGACAACAATTGTAGCACCATTTTTGGACAATGTCGACAAAACGCCTAAAAGTTGTTCTATGTCGTGGAAATGTAAGCCGGTTGTCGGCTCATCTAATATATATAGAGTGCGACCAGTGTCTCGACGGGATAACTCTTTAGCTAGCTTAATACGCTGCACCTCACCCCCAGACAAGGTCGTTGCGCTCTGGCCTAACGATATATAAGAGAGACCCACATCTAATAAAGTCTGCAACTTACGAGCAATGACCGGAATTGCATCAAAGAACCCCGCAGCCTCCTCCACCGTCATTTCAAGTACTTGGTGGATATTTTTACCTTTAAATAGAATCTCTAAGGTTTCGCGATTATAACGACGACCTTGGCACACATCGCAGGTGACATACACATCCGCGAGAAAATGCATTTCTACTTTGATCAGACCTTCACCCTGACACGCTTCGCAACGGCCGCCTTTCACATTAAAACTGAATCGTCCGGGACTATAACCACGTGAACGTGACTCTTGAGCTCCCGCAAAGAGATCACGAATCGCCGTAAACAAACCGGTATAAGTGGCTGGATTAGAACGCGGTGTACGACCAATTGGACTTTGATCGATCACAATGACTTTATCTAAATGCTCCAAGCCTTCTATAGAATCAAACGGCGCAGACTCACGCAACATGGCGCCATTCAAATCTCGCTCTGCAATCGGACTCAATGTGTCATTAATTAAGGTGGATTTGCCGGAACCGGAAACACCAGTGATGCAAGTCATCAAGCCAATTGGAATATCCACATCAATCGATTTCAAATTATTGCCGCGCGCACCACGAATGGTAATTTGCTTTTCTGGATTCGGGCGCTTGCGATCTCGCGGCACAGCAATCGAACGTTTACCAGAAAGATACTGCCCCGTTAGCGATTCCGCATTACGCATAATATCTTTCGGCTTACCTTGCGCGACAATATGCCCACCATGCACACCCGCACCAGGACCCAAATCGAGTACATGATCTGCATTCATAATGGCATCTTCATCATGCTCCACCACAATCACCGTGTTCCCCAAATCACGCAAGTGATGCAGCGTCTTTAATAATCTATCATTATCACGTTGATGCAACCCAATAGACGGCTCGTCTAAGATATACATCACACCAACCAACCCTGAACCAATCTGGCTAGCCAGACGAATTCGCTGCGCCTCACCCCCAGACAACGTTTCCGCGCTGCGCTCAAGACTTATATAATCCAAACCAACATCCACTAAAAAGCCTAAACGACTCGTTAACTCTTTCACAATTTTCACGGCGATATCACCGCGATAACCAGTCAAATGTAATTTATCGAAAAACGCTTTGGTTTTATCGACCGGCCACGCCGAAATTTCTGGCAATGTTTTTCCTGTGACAAATACATTACGTGCCGATAAATTCAAACGCGCACCAGAACAAGTTTCACAAGGTCGAGCGGTAATGTACTTACGTAATTCTTCGCGCACCAAATCCGATTCCGTTTCACGATAACGCCGCTCAAGATTCGGCAACACACCTTCAAACGTACTCACTTTGTTATAAGAATTACCCTCGTTGTCTTTATACTTAAATTTAATATTTTCTTTCGTACCATTTAATAAGATATGCTGAATCTTCTTCGGCAACTTTTTAAAAGGGACTTCCAGATCAAAATCAAAATGTTTAGCCAGCGATGCCAGCAATTGATAATAATAAAGATTACGCCTATCCCAACCGCGTATCGCACCATCTGCCAGACTCAAGGTTTCACTCACCACCAATTGCGGATCAAAAATTTCTTTCACGCCTAAACCGTCGCACGCCTGACACGCACCAACTGGACTATTAAATGAAAATAAGCGCGGCGATAATTCCGTTAAACTGTAACCGCATTCAGGACAAGCAAACTTCGCGGAAAAAACTCGCGGCGCACGCTTAGGTTCATCCATCCAACCGATTGACGCTAAACCATCTGCCAAGCGCAACGCTGTCTCAAAAGACTCCGCCAAACGCAAACGCGCATCTTCTCGCACTTTAATACGATCAATCACAACTTCAATGGTATGCTTTTTTCGCAAATCCAACGCGGGCGGGCGATCAAGCTCAATCATTTCGCCATCAATACGCGCGCGCACAAAACCTTGCCCACGCAATTCCTGCAACAACTCAACGTGCTCGCCCTTACGTTCACGCACCACCGGCGACAAAATCATAATTTTCGTATCTTCCGGCAACGCCAGCACGGCATCTACCATTTGACTGATGGTTTGCGCTTCCAGCACAGTTTTATGTTCCGGACAATGCGGCTGCCCCACCTTCGCATACAGCAAACGCAAATAATCATGGATCTCGGTAATTGTCCCTACCGTAGAACGCGGGTTATGTGAAGTCGATTTTTGTTCGATAGAAATGGCCGGCGACAGACCCTCAATATGATCAACATCCGGCTTTTCCATCATCGACAAGAACTGCCGCGCATAAGAAGACAACGACTCTACATATCGCCGCTGCCCTTCGGCATATAAAGTATCGAACGCCAAAGACGACTTGCCGGAACCCGACAACCCGGTAATGACAATTAACTGGTCACGTGGAAAATCCACATTGATGTTTTTGAGATTATGCGTGCGTGCACCGCGAATGCTGATATGCTTCATTCTTGCTCACAGTGATGAATTGATGAAGGAACACATTATATACATTTCCAGGCTTAATGAAATATCAACCAAAAATCACTATAATCACGCCATCAAATTGCACACAAACAGGACGAAGCAAATGACATCCACTAAAATGACGCCCGCCGAACGCCGCGCCACCATCAGCCTTTCCTTTATTATGGGCTTGCGCATGATAGGTCTGTTCATGGTCTTACCCGTTTTCGCCCTTTATGCCACCGGCCTCGAAGGCTCAACACCCATGTTGATAGGCGTCTCCATGGGTATTTATGGTTTATTTCAAGCCATCTTCCAAATTACCTTTGGTAGCTTGTCCGACCGTATCGGTCGCAAGCCAGCCATCCTCATCGCTTTAATCATTTTCGCCATCGGCAGCATCCTCGCCGGCAGCGCACAAACTATTAATATGATGATCGCCGGCCGCGCACTGCAAGGCATAGGCGCCATCGGCAGCACCACACTCGCTTTGCTCGCCGACTTAACTCGCGAAGACCAGAGAACCAAGGCCATGATGATCAGCGGCATCTCCATCGGCTTCTCTTTCACCCTCGCCATGCTCGCCGGCCCCTTACTTGCGCCATGGTTATCCGTCGGTGAAATGTTTTATCTAGCCGCCGTCATGGCCGCGCTCGCCGCCATCATCTTATTTATCTATGTCCCTAGCCCTGCTCACTCTGTCTGGCACGGTGACACTGAACCTGAAATCAAATCATTTCTCTCGTTGCTGTTCGTACCAGAACTTGGCCGTCTAAACTTGGGCATCTTCACTTCGCACGCCATCTTCACGGCGAGCTTTATTGCAATTCCCATGGCTTTGCACCAATCCATCGGCCTAGGCGCGAGTGATCAATGGAAAATTTACTTACCAGCACTCGCCGCCGCCTTAGTATTAAGCGTGATCGCCATCGGGCTCGCTGAACGCCGCAAACAAGTGAAAAAGTTTTTCCTTCTCGGCATTCTGACCATGAGCATTTCGATGATGATTTTATGGTTAGGCATGAACAGCATCACCGCTTCTATCGTCGGCATCGCACTTTTCTTCGCCGGATTCTCGTTACTGGAATCTTTCCTGCCATCCCTCGTGTCACGCACCGCGCCCGCCGCCAACAAAGGCAGCGCCATGGGCATCTATTCTTGCTCACAATATTCCGGTATATTCGCTGGCGGTATTCTCGGCGGATGGCTATTCAGCCACTTCCAATTCAACGGCGTTTACTCGTTCTGTATCGGCTTCACCCTGCTTTGGTTTTTCATTGCCCTACCTATGCGTGAACCACAACGTCAAAAACCTGATTTCATTCGCTCGCAGGAACATTTACAATCAAGCAATTCATAGGAGATTAATTTATGGCACGTGGCGTTAATAAAGTAATTTTAATTGGCAACCTTGGCAAAGACCCAGAAATGCGTTACACCCCAAATGGGGTAGCGGTTGCCAACCTGACACTCGCTACCAGCGAATCATGGAAAGACAAAACCAGCGGTGAAAATGTTGAAAAAACTGAATGGCATCGCGTTGTCATGTTCCAACGTTTAGCAGAAATTGCTGGCGAATATTTAAAGAAAGGCGCCAAAGTTTATATTGAAGGTCGTTTGCAAACACGCAAATGGCAAGACAAAACCTCGGGACAAGATCGTTACACCACCGAAATTGTTGGCGACAATATGCAAATGTTAGATGGCAAAGGCGGCGCAGGCGCCGGCTCACCGTCCATGCCTAGCGAAAAATCTTCTGCCGCACCAATGGAAGCAGCACCAGCATTAGAAACATTTGATGATGATGTACCGTTCTAAAAACTTTATCTCGGGTAGCCGAATGACAATAAGCCCTCTTGATCGAGGGCTTATTTTTTAGAGAGTGCATGCAATGCAAAAGAAATCGTACCACAAACATATCGATCAGCTTTTAAGGAAGCACCCAGCACTGACTCTCGCTGATGAGCTTGCTGCCATTTGCACGCCGTTAAACATGCTGGGAATCACTTATTTTTCGCATGCTCACATCAGCCCTGACAACGAATTTACCGGTCTTGGCAACAGCCCGTTATTTACTGAATTGTATTTCGAACAACAACATTATCAATTCGATTGCCATCAAGACGAAATACCTGTCGGCGAACATTACCTGCTATGGGATACCATCCCGATCACCGCCGACACCAGAAAACTCGAAGACGATTTTAATAGCTGTGATTACGCTCATACTTTTAGCATCATGAACAAATCCGCTAATGGACTTGACTGCTATCACTTCGCCACTTCTGTCGGCAATGACTCCATGAATGGCAAATATTTTCAGCTTTTGGATCCACTGAAACAATTTATTAGTTATTTTAAAGACAAAACATTAAGCGACCCAGCACTGGCACATGCTTACGATCTAAGCGTATCCATGCACAAAGAGACAGGAAAATTTCACAAGGAAGTATCTGGATTAGCGATTCCTCAATTTAAAGAACTCATACAAAATGATCGGCATTACGCTTTAAGCGGTCATCAATATTTAACAACCCGTGAAGTGGAAAGTTTGTATTGGTTATCACAAGGCAAAACCTACGAAGAAGCCGCCTTAATATTGAATATCTCTGCACGCACCATCAAAGCACACGTTGAAGCTGTCAAACAAAAAACCGGGGCACAAAACCTCTTTCAATTAGGCGTATTGTTTGCAGATCTATTGGCTGACAAACAAGCTCGCTAACCTGTCTAAAAAGACAATATTAATTCCATCCCATCTTCTTAAAATCATCCACTTTATTCTAATTATAATAAGGTGATTATTATGCAACGCGTTCAGCCCAAAGATTTATCCAAATTCGAATTCAATGATACTTATGCTGGTAAAACATATCAGTATGTGATGACTGGCATTGTCATGAAAAACTTATATAAATATTGGGGCGTGCTCTCTCCTGCGCAGTGGGCGATGACATTAACAGCAGCAACCATTCAACCTGCTGCAGAATTAACTGGCAGCAAAGGCGCAAAGACTTTAGCCGGCTATACCGCATTGGGTCTTTCATTTGTATTAAACCCCATCACCGCAGGCATTTCATTTGCAGCGCATACAGTGTCCAATGAATTTCTGGAAGTGGGCTGGGAAAACTTACCTGATTACATTCGCAATAACTGGTTAGGACATGAAGCATTTGCATTAGCACACATCTGCAAAAATGAAGGTATTGCTTATGGTGTGCGTAAATATGAAGAATATAAACAAGCACAAGAAGATCAAAAAAACCAACCACCAAAAGACGAAACCAAAGATACGAAAGATAATAAGGAAAATATAGACAACGCAAATGATAACAAGGATAACAAAGACCCAGGTAAAACAGATGAGCCGCAGAATCAAGATAAACCAAAAACTGATACTCCAACAGAACAACCGCCAGCGGATAAGAACAAGCAGAAACATAAGCATAAACATAAGCACAAACACAAATTCAAATATCGTGATCGCAATGCAAATAACCCACGCAAACCTGCTGAACAATTGATGCAAGATGCCTTAGATCAATTCACCAAGAAACTGAAAGCGCAAGCAGCTAAACCAGCCACACCAAAACCAGCGCCAACACCTGCTCCTGCACCCAGTCAGGCAACACCAGAAAGCAAGATTAACGATCTGCTGAAAAAAGGTTACAGAGTTTATAAGCATGTGAAACGTAATGGCAAAGGTCACACACAAGGCGCTCACATGAATGCTGACGAGGCTGCTGCTTACATGAAAGCTGGTGGTGAATTAGAATTTAAAAAGCCAGGCTCGAAAATATGGATGAAAGAGAATACCGGACCAGCCCCTGCATCAGCGCCAGCAAAACCCGCAACTAATGCTAATGATCTCAAAAAGCAATTGAGCGAAGACATTAAAAAAGGTATTCATTCCCGTTCACAAATTCCACCCAAAACACCAGTCAGCAAGCCATCTGCAGCAAGCATGAAAATAGATGAATTGAGCAAAGAAGGATATCGTTTTTATAAAAATGAAGGCGGGACAGTTGTCAGAGGCCACATGAACCCGAACGATGCTAAAGCTTATATACAAGCTGGCGGAAAAGTTGAATGTAAAAAAGTTGGCGCGTCTAAAATTTCATTGTCTGAACAATCTAGTAGCTCATCAAACTCTGTGGATGAAACAACGCTTTCTGCTATCAAACAAACCCATGCCATGTTCTTTGGTAAGCCCTACAAGAAAAAACAAATTGCCCCGCAGCCGGTGGTTCAACCCAATGATGCACCGGACAACCCACAAAACAATCCTCCTGCGACGGGCATTCCGGCAGAACCTGCGCCCTTGAATCCAGTTTTAGGTGCGGGCGTCATCCCTCAACAAGAAGAACCCATCATTAACGACCAAACTATTATTGATCACCCTGCGCTAGTTGAGGCAGCCGATGAACATGACGACGATGAAGCGCAAACTGGCTTACTCATTGAACAAGGCGATGTCTGTCATTCTGAATTAACTGCATCTTCCGCTTCAGACGATGAATTAGGCGATGAACAGAATGACAATGTATTCACTTCAGATGATGAAGAGGGTGATGAAGAGCAAAATGCCCTGGTTGCCAAAATTGAAACGCTATTTGGAGAATTACGCAGCAAGATTAACTTCTACCAAGAACTCACTACCCGCGTAAAACACGGTATGTACGCCGGCGAACTACCTGTTAATTTTAGAGAGATGAACGAATGCTTAAGCAGCATGGAGCGCGGCGAAAAATCGTTTAAAGAAGGCATCAAATCCATCGTTGAAATCTCTAAACACAACAAGGTCATTAATAGTGTTGCTTTGAGATGCTTCAACCTCATCAATGGTAACAACCACGAGTATAAAAGGTAGCAATCCGACCACCCTCTCTTGCAACTGATGCAAGAGAGGGTTTGATTTACATCTTTTGTCGCACCGACAAATTAAATGCCGTTTTAACGCTGATAAACTCGTTCCAAATGATTGCAAAGTTTGCCAATGATTTTGCGTCGATATTATGCGCTGCCGCCTTATCAATATAACTCTGCACCAAAGCATCTGTCATCTCGTAACAAACCGGCATGCCGAAACGAATATCATCCCCTTGTGTATCTCTAAAGAAACTGGTGATCCGATTCAACGCAGGCTCGCGCACAGAATTAAGCTTGATGAATTCTTCAATCTTGCCATCCACCCATTTCTCACCAGCTTTTTTCACAATCTTTTCAACGAAAGCTGGCGTTAAATCTTCAGTTATATGCTTTGGATAATAAGCATGATTGTCGAATAATATAGATGACACACCCAGCCCTGGACAAAGACCATTAATATAAACATAGCACTTCTTGCCATTGCTGGTGGCTTTCATGGCAATCATAGCGCGCAATGCCAACAACATTAAACCTTGCGACGTATACGCTTTTTCAGCGCGGTTGGTGCCAATATTTGCATGGAATATTAATTTGTTATCTACTTCAAAAATTTCAAACGTCATGAATGCAATGAGCTTATTGCCGTGATAAAAGCGGTTGATATATGTCTTGCACGCCTCGCTATCGGCCAATTCATATTTGATATTGGCAAGTCGATTTTCAGGAGTATCATTCGCAATTAAAGAAAACGTCTGATAATACAATTCATAAATTTCACTGATATTAATATCTTTTGAAGAACATCTGCTAACAATCGATTTGATTGGCAAACCCGGCATAGAAAACTCTGACACCAAGCCCTCCGCTGTGAGCACATCAAACATCAGCTTGACTTTATTCTCACGCCTCTGCTCTTTATCAGCCAGTCTCGCATTATGCTGCGCCATACACTGATACACCGCTGGATGAATTCGCTGATTAAATAATTTAGCGTCCCATAATGTTTTATCAGGAATGGATTTACGTAAGAAAGCCCCTAGCTCATCATCATATGGCGCCGCTGGAAAATACTCATCGTGACATAATAATAAATTTCTAGTCATTTCAGGACCGTATTTGTCGCTGAGCGTCATCGCTAGCTCTATCGCTGTCAGTCCATTTTCTAGCGGCCATTGTTGCAAATAATAAGATAGATAGCGTGCCATGCGCACATCATTCTCACGCACCGCTTGGAGTAATCGCGGATTGATTTCATGTGGATTGGACTTTAATCGCAGCACTGTTTGCATGACCTCAGGCGTACTGGCATTATCGACCAAACGTAAGATCATCTCACCATATCCTGGTAAAGTATATTTGACATTGTCATGACTCGCGCCACGCGCGATTAACCATCTCACCATATCAGCATGACCATTTGCTGCCGCTAACAACAATGGTGTGAACCCTCTAGGATCTTGTTCTTCTATGCGCTCAGGCTGCGCAGTTAATATTGCCATCACTTTTTCTTTTTCACCGGCTATCACTGCTAAATGCAATTCATTGCGCTTGTGCATAGGTGTTCGCGTTAATGCCAGATAATCTTCTCTATGCTTTTGAAAGATGGCCTGCGGCCTTTCTTTCATTCCAATCGAGATAATGGCGCTGTAACCAGATTCCCGCCAATTACGTAAAATGAATTGTGAGTTTCTTTCCATGACTCTATCACCAGGACTAACTGGCGTTAACTTCTTACGTGCTTCTACCATTAATTCAAATATGGCTAACGGGCCGATTCTTCTCGCCAAATCATGGGATGGAATGCCCCATGGGTCGCGTGTATTGGCTAACGCTGGATTTTGCAACAGCATTTGCTGCACCGCTTCTACGTTGGCATCCAGTATCGCTTGATGAATTGCTGGTAAAACTTGAGGAATGTCGACATGTTGTGCATAGGTTTCGTAATTCGGGCTGAAATAGGCGGTAGTAGCTTGATGCACAAAATATATTGGCTTGATATCCGCGTCATATGGAAAAACATTTTCAACTGAATCTGGATCAAAATCTTCTTTTAACATACTGGCGACAACAGACATAAACTGCGGGGGCAATGGGGCGACCTGATTGATATCTTGGATTATCCTCTCAAGACTTTGCACGTATTCTGCATCACCACAAGAGGTGGTAATTCCTATGCGCGCACGCGAATCATCTTCAAAATGCATTTGCAATAATGCCTTTGAACCCTTCTTCCAGAGTAGCTGCAAAAATTGCTGCGCCACACCTAAACGCGCACTTGCCATCATGGAAATAAATTCTTTGCCATCGTGTTCTTTCGCTCTGTTTTTATGGCGAGCGATGATTAAATCATCGAATGGTAAACGACGATCAAGGCATTTTGCATAAAAGACACTGCGCGGTTCGATAAAACGACCGTCAATAAAAGTTTGTCTATATGAAGAAATATTGTGGCAATAACTCAAACTATTACGAACACGAAGGATATTCCACAGGAGGGGCTCTCCTGTATTTAGCATGGAGTTAGCGCGCATTTGATTAGGCCTACAGTCATTTATAATTATTATGGGGAGCGATGCTCACACAATGGGTAGGGGGATGTCAACTTGCTGGGTTTTTGTTGATCGATCAAAATAGCCCCGCATGCTTTTAGCGTAGACCTGTTTGTGTAACCGTGTCATTTTTTCCAAGAGGCGCTTCGTTTTCTTGCTCAGGTACACAAACAGATCCCCGCTAAAAGCATGCGGGGACGACGTGATTGTATGGTATAGGATCGCTATTCTTGTACAAGGCTGCTGTTTTTCATTCATTAGCATTCCAAACAAAACTGCCTCTGACACCTATTTTTTCAATGGGCTAATCACCAGCCCTTCGCCCGAAGAATGATTGGTTGAAATGCGTGAACGCGGTAGGAATATCGCCCAGCTCTCGAGCACCATTCGCCAATCCATATAAACATTTAATGATGATCACCAACTCGGTATCTTTAGAAATTGTTCCAGCAGACAATTCAGTTTTTGCTTTCTCTTGCGATGCCTGCAAATACTTCTGAGCTTCTTCATATTTGGACTGTTCGTTGCGGGTAATACCCATTTGCATAAACTCTTCCGCAGTCATCTCTTCCATCTTTTTGTCTGCAGCAAAACGATCAGCTTTTTCAGCCTCTGCTGCCACCACTGCGCAACGTGTTGTGACTTTTATCTACATTCAATTCAGTGTCATGTCCAGCTCTCAACATATCCATCCCCTAAATTTACAAATTCAATAAATCCGCTTGCTCACGTAAATTCGCTAACAGTGTTTCCCAATATTTTGGGGTATTAAACCAGGGAAAACTCACTGGAAAAGCCGGATCTTGCCAGCGTTTCGCTAACCAGCCTGCGTAATGAATCATGCGTAAGGTTCTTAATGATTCAACCAGATGCAACTCACGCAGATTAATGTCATGAAATTCATAATAGCCATCGAGAATGTGTTTCAATTGCAGCTCGGTATCTGACTCCGACCCTGAGAGCATCATCCAGATATCTTGAATCGCAAAACCAGTGAGGCAATCATCCAAATCCACAATGTGATAAACGCCATCATGACACAAGACATTCCCAGCGTGACAATCACCGTGTAAACGTATCATGGGAATGTCATGCAATTCAGCATCAGCAAATTGCGCACGCACTGCTTGTAAAATGGTTTCCATGATTGCTGAAAAGTTATGTTTCAACTCTCCCGGGATAAAATGATTTTCGATCAGAAACTGAAATGGTGCCGCACCATAGGTATCTGCGTTTAATTGGATACGATGCTGAAATTGACCTACTGCACCAACCGCGTGGATACGGCCAATAAAGCGCCCCATTTGCTCCAGCTGCTCTAAATTATCTAATTCCAGCGCACGACCACCTTTACGTGGAAACAAAGCAAAACGATAGCCATTGAAATGGTGCAGTGTCTGTTGATTCACCTCGATTGGCGCAATCACCGGTATTTCCAAAGCCTGCAATTCAGCAGCAAACGCATGCTCTTCAAGTATCGCCTCATCACTCCAGCGGTTTGGGCGATAAAATTTTGCAACGACCGTAGGCTTTTCTTCTATGCCAATCTGATAAACACGGTTTTCATAGCTATTTAAGGCTGACAACACCCCCGAACAGGGAAAGCCCAGACTCTCCACTGCATTTAATATAATGTCTGGCGTTAAATGTGCATATGGTGTGTCAATTGAATCTGTTTCCATCTTTTTTTCCGTTAAATTAAAACGGGCAGTTAACGTCGTTAACTGCCCGCCTATTTCAACTATATTTTCATTAGTTGTGTTTGCTGATCGAGTCAGCGGAAACAATTGGGCAACTCATGTAACCTTCGGTGCAAACATATAAATCATCTTGTACTTGCAGCCAGCTGCCATCGACTAAGTCTGGACGCATATTAAAGTTGACGGTTTTCAGTTTTACCGTTTTGCCATCTGAATTACGGTAGCTGAAGAAAATGTCGGCTTCAGATTTATCTGAGTTGTAATACGCAGCACCAGAAACAAACACGAATGCAACATCTGATCCTTTAAAATCTGCAATGTAACTATCTTCTACCAAATACTGGCGACTAAAACCTTCGCAGCTCACTTTGCCATTCACATTCGAGCAGGTGAGTCTTTCGGGTGGAGTATAACTATCAGAGCTGACTGGCTTTGCTACTGCTAACCCTGACACGCTTAAAGCCAATATGGCTACTGCGATTACTGGTTTTACTTTCATTTTGCATTCTCCCTAAAACATAAATGATGATAGCGACGGCGAGCGTAGCTGGTCACCTACTAGCTGTCAACCATGGCTAAATTGCTATTGCTAAATCTGTCAAAAATGATTAAATATGGAAATTATTTAACAAGGATAAGGGAAGAGGCATGAGCACCGCATTGTTGCTGCTAGAATTTCAAAATGATTATTTCCAAAATGGACGTATACCACTAGATAAAAGCCTCGAAGCGAGCACAAAAGCACGTGATGTGTTAAATACTTTCCGGGAAAGAAAAAGCCCCGTCATTCATGTTCAACACATTTCGACGCAACCAGATGCTGCTTTCTTGCTGCCATGTACCAAAGGTGCGGAATTTTACCAAACCTTGCAGCCAGTCAAAGGCGAGACTATCATCAAGAAACATTATCCCAACAGCTTTAAAGATACGCAGCTGTTGAATCACCTGATCAAACAAAAAATTAACCATCTACTGATTTGCGGCATGATTTCACATTTGGCGGTAGATGCCACTGTGCGCGCTGCGCATGATCTTGGCTTTACCTGCACCGTGTTAGACGATGCTTGCGCGGCGCAACAACTCTCATTTAATCATCATGTGATTTCCGCACAAGATGCGCATCATGCTTACATGGCTGGTTTACAATCAGCTTACGCAAATGTCTTAACCACCGCTGCGTACCTGGATAGAACAGGTGCACGCGTTGCTTCTGTAGCATAAGCGATCATCATGAATTGGGAAGCACGCTACGTCCCGCCCGACCCGAACCCCTGGCACGGGCGCGACGACGCCCCTCCCGGGTCGTGCTTCTTTCAACGCATCAAGCTCATTAATCTTCTTACCGACAAATTGCAGCGCAGTCATGAAACCTCGTTTGCGCTGATTGGTTTTAAATGCGATGAAGGCGCTCAGCGCGACCTCAGCCGTGCAGGCGCAGCAGAAGGCCCGCTAGCCATACGCCAGCGTCTAGCCCGCTTGCCTGTACAGAAAAAGCAAACTCATTTATACGATGTCGGCAATATTGTCTGCACTGATCACGACCTTGAAAGCAGTCAAGCCGCTCTCGGCGAAGTCGTCAAACAACTACTTGAGCACAATATTCACCCCATCATTCTTGGTGGTGGACATGAATTGTCTTACGGTCATTTTCAAGGCATTTCTGCCTGCCATGCACCCGGCAAACGTCTAGGCATTATTAATTTTGATTCGCATTTCAACTTGCACCAGCTAGATGCGATGCACCGCTCTAGCACCGTGACTTCGTTTTATCAAATCGCCAAAGCTCACGAAACACAAAACCGCCACTTTGACTACAACTGCATAGGCATACAAGCCACAGCCAACACGCGTAAAGCCTTTGAAAAAGCTAAAACATCGCATGCCAGGTATTTATTAGCGGAAGACATCCATCAAGGATTACGCGAAAAAAGCTTCGATTTCGTAGACCGAGTCATAGATGAAAATGAAATCATGATGATGAGTATTTCGCTAGATGTACTCTCACCCGCCTATGCACCCGGCGTTAGCAGCATTCAGCCACTGGGTTTAAGCCCATGGCAAATTATCCCACTCATTCGTCAAGCCGCCGCTTCTGGCAAAGTCATTAGTTACGATATCGCAGAGCATGTGCCGCTTTATGACATTGATCACCGCACAGCGAAACTCGCTGCCTCGCTGGTTTATGAAATTGTGCACCATCACAACGACCCACATCACCGTCTATGACCAATGCTTCCTTTTCTGCAGCCATTTTAAAATGGTTTGATCAGCACGGACGCAAGCATTTACCCTGGCAGCAAAACAAAACGCCATACCGTGTGTGGGTATCTGAAATCATGCTCCAGCAAACGCAAGTCACCACTGCGATTCCCTACTATGAACGCTTCATGCAGTTATTTCCTGACTTACCAACGCTTGCTAACGCGAATATTGATGATGTTTTGCATGCTTGGGCAGGACTTGGTTACTACACCAGAGCACGCAATTTACACCGCGCCGCGCAAATAGTGATGCAAGATTTTCACGGACAATTTCCAAACACACTGGAAACGTTACAACAACTACCAGGCGTTGGGCGCTCCACTGCTGGTGCGATTCTCTCCATTGCCTATCAACAGCGCGCCACTATTCTGGATGGCAATGTCAAACGTGTACTGGCACGTTATTTGGGCGAGATGGCACCCGTGAATGAAAAATCGGTAGAGCTGGCCTTGTGGCAAGCCGCTGAAGATTTTACCCCGCAAAAGCGTTGTGATGATTACACGCAAGCGATTATGGATTTAGGTGCGACTTTATGCACGCGCAGCAAACCTAATTGCACTCAATGTCCGCTGGTATCAAAATGCAAAGCCTATGCTGAAGACCTGACACACTTATTGCCCGCTAAAAAATCTACCCGCGGCATTCCCACTCGCACGGCAACCTTTCTAGTATTAAAGTCTGGCAGCTATATTTATCTGCAAAAGCGTCCTGCACAGGGCATTTGGGGTGGCTTGTGGAGCTTGCCGCAGATGGACGGCAAACCAAACAAAAAACAGATTCGTGAATTTTGCCGCAAGGAACTGAAGTTACCCGTAGCGACGTTATCCGAGCAATCCAGCTTTCGGCATACTTTTAGTCACTATCATTTAGACATTCACCCGGTGATCATTCAAACCACCATGCCGGCAAAAGTCATGGAGTGCACTGATCAAATTTGGTATAACCCTGACAAGCCCGCTGCAGTTGGGCTGCCAAAACCGATACAAACCATTTTGAGGAACCTGGCATGACAGACAGGCTTATATTTTGCACAAAGTTAAAGAAAGAAGCTGAGGGCCTGCCCCAGCCGCCCATTCCCGGCGAACTCGGCAAACGCATTTACAATGAAATATGCATAGAAGCCTGGGCTCAATGGAAACATCATCAAACCATGCTGATCAATGAATACAGATTAAGCATGCTAGATGCTAAAGCCCGCACTTATTTGCTCACCGAAATGGAAAAATTCCTCTTTGGAGAAGGCAGCGAAAAACCTGCTGGTTATATTCCTAAAGAATAAGTTGACTGTCAGCCTGCTAATCGGTTTAATATGCGTCTCGTTTTGATGGCCAGATAGCTCAGTTGGTAGAGCAAGGGACTGAAAATCCCTGTGTCGGTGGTTCGATTCCACTTCTGGCCATTGTCGATTTATCTCCCGCAATTTAAATGAATTCTTCTGATTAACTTGACCCCCCAGTCTACTTTTGCGATTATTCCGCCTCGTAAAAAATGGAGTGACTCAATGAGGGCGGTTAAAGTTATTACACTCATACTTTGCATATTATTTGCAATGCCGGCGCTGGCAACGAAATCGCGCCATCACACAAAAAGCAGACACACCGCACACAAAGCGCCGCCGACGGCAATTACCACACCAGAAGATTTGTCTGACTTTGATGACAATCCTCGCAATGTAAAAAAATTAATTGCAGATGCTCTTGAACTAAGCGACCAACATCTACTTTATAAATTTGGCTCGATGGATCCAAAAAACCATGGCCTGGATTGCTCAGGTGCCATTTCTTATTTACTCAAAGAATCCGACATCAAAGAGGTTCCTCGTCAATCTGATGAAATTTATCAATGGGCCTGGAAAGAAGGTGTATTTACTGCCGTGAACAGTCACCACTTCAGCTCATTTGAATTTTCCAAATTAAAACCCGGCGATTTATTATTCTGGTCTGGCACTTATCCAGTACAACGTGATCCTGCGATTACTCATGTCATGATGTATATCGGCAAAGATAAAGACAATCACCCATTAATGTTTGGCGCCACCTCTGGCGGCACGTTCCGCGGCAAGCCGCAAAATGGCGTGAGCGTATTTGATTTCACAGTACCATCCGGACATTCAAAAGCACGATTCCTGGGATATGCGTGTATTCCACATTTGTCTTGTGATGGATAGCAGTTCATTGCTACTATCTTGAAAATTTTTTTACGCTAAGGATTGTTTTATTTATGGAAAACTCACTCGCGTTTCTGCCTGAATATCATGATTACGCTGAAAATGCTTATCCCAGCAACCACACTTATCAAATTAAAAATGGCTTGCTGGTCCCTAAACGGGAACTTGGCAAGCGTTACAAATTAATTCAAAAACTTTATCCAAAACCTGTGACCAGCTTGCTAGATATCAGCAGCTCCAAAGGTTTTTTTGTGTTTGATGCGGCACGCATGCCATCTTGCACCAGAGCGCTTGGCATTGATATTAACGAATATGATATTCGATTCTCTCATTCACTGAAACAACACACCAACAGCCATAATACGCAGTTTGCGCGTCTTACGCTGCGTGAATTGGCTGAGCGCATAGATGAATTCGGCGGACCCTTCCAAACGGCGCTGATCATCAACTGTTATCAATATCTTTATTTTGGCAGCGATATTTGCCCGCTGGCACATGACACGCATGATGAAATTTTTGCATTGATGCGACGGGTGTGCTCAGGTCGTATTATTTTCAACAACCGTGTTAACTTGGCAGACTGCCAAAACAGCACGCAAGTCGCCCAATCACCGCAAAAAGCGGAACATTATTCTGCGCTAGAAATTTTTACTGCGGCAGGCAAGTATTTTAATGTGACGCAACACGGAAAAATCGGAAAATATCCGTTATGCACATTGGATGCCAAATAATTCGCGAAACGCATTAAGAATGGAGCTGGTTTGGTGGAGCACTGCGCTCCACCATTCTACCGGCATCAGTAGAATACGGTGTGATTTGGATATTTAAAATCTTGTAAATACCGTTTTCATAAATCAGCTTAAACTCTATGGGCACACTGTCTTTCGTTGAAAACACGATACCCTTCAAATGACTCTCAAAGTCAGTCACCTCCACCGAGGTAATGTTAATGCCTTCATTGTATTTCAGTGCATCATACTCATCGATAAGCTGCTTGAACGCCTTGTAGGAAGTGGCTTTCTGAAATTCTGGTGAATTGAATTGATAAGCTTTTTCAAATTCCCCATCACGTATCGCCGCCAGTTGCATCATCACTGCGCGCGTCACTGGGTCGGTAGAATAATATTGATAGATGGTGACATAAGTGGAAGCTGCGATCGAAAAACTCAGCAAGATTGAGACAATACCTAACACTAATTTGCCGGGTCTATCATTGCCGTGATTAAACAAAATGACGCGGTTGGCGCCATCAGTAAACTCATTGCAGACTATCTTCACCGTATCAGCAATCATCCACAAACCCAAGCCACCGAGCGTGAGTAACATCAACAAACCAGTCTTGTTTTTATTAAGATAGAAACGATGTGCACCCGAGAAACCCAGAAACATGCATAACACCAAGGTTAGCATTGCGGATTTAGGACTCGCTTCAGGGACTGGCTGCTCGACTGCCATAGCACTCCCCCGCGTTTGGGTATAATACTTCTATATTAAACCCTTTTGTGCCAAAACAATACCCAGCAATTTTCAATCACTTGAATTTACTGAGAATTGTTTCTCGCAGCAGCGCCGCGATTTCATTTATTGCGGCTTGTTTTGCTGCGGTTGCGCGCCAAACTATGCCTATGGTGCGACTGGGTTTTGGCGATTTGAAAGGTATATAAGTCACGCCATCTTTTCCATGGCTTGCGAGCTTGGGCATTAATGTCATGCCAAGGCCTGATGCAACCATGTGCCGCAACGTTTCAAGGCTGGTCGCACGAAAACTCATGTCTTCAGATGCGCGTGTGCGATAACAAAATGATAGCGCCTGATCACGCAAACAATGCCCCTCTTCCAATAACATTAAGGTTTCATCAGCAAGATCAGCTGGCTTGATCATTTTACGTTTTGCTAAATCATGTTTGTTATGCACAGCAAGCAAAAACTCTTCTTCGAATAATGGTACGCTGATTAAGTTACCATCTTGCACAGGCAGCGCGATGATTGCCGCATCAAGTTTTCCTTGCTGCAATTTTTGCAGTAAAACACCGGTTTTTTCTTCTACCAGAAAGATGGATAAACGTGGTAATTTTTTATTAAATGTTGGCGTCACATGTGGCAGCAAATAAGGCGCCAGTGTTGGGAAAATACCTAGATGTAACTCACCACCCAAGGGGTCTGCCTCTTCTCGCGCAATGGTTTTCATCGCATCTGCTTCTTGCAAAATTAACCTAGCGCGCTCAAGCATCGTCTCACCGATTGCGGTAAACATGACGGATTTATTAGTCCGCTCCAGTAATTGCACGCCAAGGTATTCTTCCAGCTTTTTAATTTGCATGCTGAGCGCAGGCTGACTAACAAAACAGGCATCTGCGGCTTTGCCAAAATGGCCGTGTTCTTTGAGTGCCACCAGGTATTTTAAATCGCGAATATTCATGGGTTTATTTTGTAATAAGTATTATTGATTGAAATCCTATCATTGATTGGCGATGCTTATCAAGAAATGGCGGTACTGGCCTTCGCTTGAGACAAGTTCCCGGAGATGCATTGCACATGACCGGGAACATCAAAAAGTATTTACTTTTTCGCCGCCACAATGAAATCGATACGAACATCATCTTTTACTTCATCTGTACTAGCCCAGTCGCCCTGACCAACACCAAAAGCCGTGCGCTTGATATTGGCAAATCCATTCACCATTCCGCTATTTTGTGTGGGTTGCGTTGCAGTAAAATTCAATGTCACTGGAATGGTTTTATCACGGATAGTCAAATTACCTTTTGCCTGATATTGATTATCGCCAGACTTAACAATTTCAGTGGACTCGAACACAGCTGTTGGAAATGCCGCACTATTAAACCAGTCTGGTGTTTTCAGTGTCGACGCTAAATCTGCATATGAGGTAAAAAGAGAAGTCACATCCACTATGACTTTGACCTTACTCTCTTTTAAATTATTTAAATCAAAACGAATATCACAAGTAAATTTTTTAAATTCGCCCTTGGCTGGCGCACCATTTTGTGCACCTACAAACGTTAAACTGCTGCGCTCAGGAATTACTTTCCAAGCTGGCGCCGCAGCAAACACAACGGTGGCAAAAAATAGCGAAGCAAATAACAATACAGATAACGTTAATTTATTCATGGCAGCATTCTCTTTAAAATATCGTCTTTATAATAAAAGTGATGTTGCAATGCAGCGATCACATGCAAGCAAATTAACACCAATAACGTGTAGCCCATGGTTTTATGCAGCATAGATAAAAACTGACGTAAACTTTCGTCCGGCTGCACAAGATCGGGCAATAAGAACAAACCAAAAAACGAAACTTGCAGCCCGGCAGCAGATGAATTCATCCAACCAGTCAACGGCATTAAGATCAAGAGTGCATACAAAAGATAATGCACGAGATGCGCGGCAGATTTTTCAACCCACGAGAAAAAAGCTGGTAAGCTAGGCACAATATTTCCAAAACGCCAACCTAAACGCAATGTCACCAGCATGAGAATCATCACGCCGAATTCTTTATGCCTGCCATACCACTTCAGTTTTTGCAAACTAATAGGCAAGGTCACCATATAAAGACCGAGGATAATCATGCCAATCACCAGCACCGCCATCACCCAATGTAAGGTGATGGCGACGACTCCATAACGCAAATGCGAGTTCTTGATTTGCATCTTGCCCTGCTTAAGAAGATTTAAATGCTTCTGCTTCTATATTCAATTTCACCTCATCGCCCAGCCCCGGCGCATAGGCTTTAATACCGAATTCAGAACGGCTGATCGTTGCGGTTGCACTAAAGCCCGCCGTCATTTTGTTTGTCATCGGGCTAACTTCAGCTTTATTCAATTTCACATCTAACGTTATCGACTTAGTTACACCATGCAGCGTTAAATCGCCTTCAACTTTAGCAGTGTCTTTTCCAGTGGTGATGACTTTCGTACTCACGAAAGTAGCTGTTGGATATTTGTCGACATCAAAAAATTCTGGGCCTTTTAAATGATGATCCAACTTGGGAATGCCAGTAATCATGTCAGCGAGATTGATCGTAGCTTCCACTTTACTGTCTTGCGGCTTGTCTTTATCTAACTCCATCGTTCCTTTTGCCATCCATTTACCGTTTGGGTATGAATAACCAAAATGACTGATCTTCCAGCCTACATAGGTGTGAGAGTCATCTAGTATGTATTTGTCTGATGCGTACGCCGTTGGCACAACTAGCGCTATCAATGCGGGAAGAATCCATTTGGACAATTGCATTAACTTCATTGAAACTCCTTATCATTTTTAAACTACTATGAAAGCGCCATGATGTATGACTAAGTAATTAAATGCAAATTCGCTTGATAGGAGATTTTTCTGACTGGTAATAGCGAAAGATGTTGAATAACGCATTGCACATGGTGACATAGCATTTTTGCATCGGCTGCAGATCGCAGCAAGGTCATCAGGCCAACTACATTCCCAACCAAATAATCTGCTGTCATTTCGGTATTGAGATCGGCTTGCAGTAGTTTTTCTTTCTGTTGCCAGCGCAAATTTTTATAAAAGAGAGAACGAAGATAATGAATGAATTCTTCAATCACACGCGCTGCTTCTGGCTCATGCACAGGCAAGTTTGCCGCGACCGCAATCATGAAACAGCCTTGTGATTGTGCAACTTCACGACTGCATTCAATAAATTGTTTGAAAAATTGTTCTATGCCGCTCATGCCGGCAGAAGGATCTTGTATACATTGCGTAGCTGCCACCACCACTTGGCTGCGAAAGCGCATTAACATCGAGTGAAACAGACCTTGCTTACCACCAAAACACTTATATAAATGTGTGCGACTGATGCCGGCCGCCAAAGAAATATCTTGCAGAGAGGTGTGAAAATATCCTTTTTCCCAGAAAAGCAGCATTAATTTATCAAGCACTGCTTCAGACAAGATTAAATCACGAGTCTTTCCCATAAGACATCCATGTTAGTAAGCGAGTGATGCATCCCATCATCACTTTAGCTGCCTATAAAAGTTGATATTCTAACACTAGTGTTCAATGCTGGCACCAAAGATTATTCGTGTGAAAATTAATTCTACATAATAGAAGTTTATGTTGTAAATTTATCACACCGCGATATCTCACCTTATATATAGATAAATTTGTTTAAAAAAATCATTTTCTCCAATTTAATTTCACACTAACTCACGCTATTTTTCGTATCGATAAAAAATTTATTTGTAGACAAGCAAAAAAACATATGATTGAAATGGTGCAATTGCGATGAAAGCGTAAAAACCCTGTTTTTATCGGGGAAAACCATAACAAAGATGCCGAGAGTCCATGGCAAGGATCATGGTAAGAACGGATGAATTTCACTAGAAGATGCATTATGCACGTGCGCGCGTCATGAAATGCAACGAGATTAAATAAGAATATTTATCATTTCACATTTGATTTTTGCAACGAAATAAAAGAAAAATCATGCACTAATTGTGTTGGGGGACTTGTCATTTTATAAATCTTTCTGTAACTTAGTAGGCTGTACTCTTTGAATGAAGTATAACGTTATTTGTTTAATCCACTGGATAGTTTTAAATGCACTAAAGGAGACATGCATGAATCGCTCGTTTACACTTAAAGCTTTAACTGCTGCACTGATCTTAGCGTCAACCACTGGAATGGTTTTCGCAAAAGGTTACAAAGGAGATTACAAAGGCGAAGCTTGCCCACCACCACAAATGTTGAAAACTGGTTGGTATCTGGGTGCTCAAGCTGGTTATGATTCTTATCGCGTTCGTGAAAACATTACTGGCACCGTTGAAGGCGTTGGCTTTGCAGCTAACCCAGTTCTCAATGGCACAGGCTGGGTCGGCGGCTTAATGCTGGGCTACGGCATGATGATGAACGAATGGTTCTACTTAGGCGGTGAAGTATTCGGTAACTTCAGCGGCGTAGATCAGAATCAAACCTTCACCGTTAACACCGGCACAGGCAGCAACATCAACAGCTCTTTCCAAGTTAACGGCAGCTGGGGCTTAGGCTTGTTACCAGGTATCAAAATGACCGATTCCACCTTGACCTATGTCAGATTAGGCTGGAACTGGGCCAACCTGAAACAAACCGGCACCGCATTTGATGCAACCGTTCCCGCAACCGTTTCTGGTAGCAAAACCAATACCAGCAATGGCTTTGTGTTCGGCATCGGTATGGAAACATTGATCGTTGACAACTGGAGCCTCCGTGGCGAATTCGACCACACCTGGTACAGCAACTACACCGCTGCTTCCGTTGGCACAGTCGCTGGTCCAAACCTCAGCGTTTCAACCAACCCATCAGACAACCAATTCATGTTGGCTGTTCTGTATCACTTTGCTTAATTCGCAAGGCGAACAAAAAAACCCGGGGGAACCCGGGTTTTTTTTTGCTTATGATTACACAGCAACCCCAAGACACACCCATCGCGCACCCGAAGACAGCACATAATATAGAGCATCCAAATACAGCACGTCACATAGAGCATCCAAATACAGCACGTCACATAGAGCATCCAAATACAGCACGTCACATAGAGCATCCAAATACAGCACGTCGTCCCCGCAAGCTTTTAGCGGGGATCTGTCTGTGTAACCGTGCAATTGATAGAAATGAGGCCCACAGTTACACAAACAGATCCCCGCTAAAAGCTTGCGGGGACGACGTGCTGTATTTGGTCTATTGGGTGATTAGCTCATGCAGGACGTGCTGTATGGCGTCTATTGGATGATTACCTAATGCAGGATGTGCTGTATGGCGTCTATTGGGTAATTAGCTGATGCAGACGGTCGCGAGCCGCCTGTGAGGAGGCGATGACGCCGTCTACGATGACGTTTTGTTGATTAAAACGGATAGGATTCCAGCTTGCATCTGATACCACGCCACCAGCTTCATTTACTAATAGCACACCAGCTGCAATATCCCATTCAGATTTTGGACCCAAACTAAATGTTGCATCCGCAAGGCCCGCTGCAACCAAACCGAGTTTATACGCAATTGAACCTACCGGCTTGACGTCTTCGGACTGGAATTTAACCCATTCCCCCCGCTTAGACTCAGAGCGACTAGCCAGCAACAAGAGCTTCTCAGCGCATGCACTGCGACAATGAATGGTGATTCCGTTTAATTGAGCCCCCTCGCCACGCACCGCCGTGAACATTTCGTTGGTTTCAGGGTTATAAACCGCTGCCATTAAACCAAGGCCACGCTCAACCAACGCCACAGACACCGCATACTCCGGCACACCAGCGACATATTCACGCGTGCCATCGATTGGATCCACCACCCAAACACGCGCACACTGCAAACGCCCAGCATCGTCGTGCGACTCTTCAGACAGCCACCCATATTCCGGACAGGCATTATGTAACCTTGATTGTAAAATCTGGTTTGCCAGCAAATCCGCTTGCGTTAATACATCATTATTCGACTTACGCGTCACTGCCAGCCCTTCTCTACGAACCTGCACAGCCGCAAGACCAGCTTCACGCACAGCCTCTATTAACGCCTGCAAACGTACACTCATTCCTTACCAGCCTCTATCACCCTGTGCCGACGAAACGGAGCCAACGCCTTCCAAATAAACGAGTGCTGAATCTTGTGAATATCTTTCTGCAACCGATGACAAGCTTTGCGTATCGAATGCAATTCATTATAAAGCGGAAACTGATTTTCAAATTCACGCCGTATGGGCTGCCAAGCTGCATGAAACTCAGCATCCGTGAATGACAGTTCATCATTAGCGATGCGCAGCAGCAATTGATAGACCGGCAAGCATAAAGGCACCGCTAACATTGCTTTGTGAGTTAATAGTTCTTGCTCTGAATGTCGATGGTGATGCAATCCATTTGCAATGAATTTACGGGCAAAAATTTCTTTTTCGCTGTCATCCAACTGGTTTGTTAATTTCAACTGAGCATGCATACGGTCAACTTGCTTGGCAGGGTCCTTTAGCAACACATCGTATGACACAACCATTCTGGTTTTGCCATGCGTCCCCTGCACACCCAACATAAGACCACGCAACCAAACTAGCAATCCTGCCTCAAGATCTAAATGGCTATGTTTAATGTTAGAATACGCGCAATCTAGCGGATTACGCAGCGCAAAGACATAGCTGTCCTGCACATCCGCTTCACGGAAGACTTCTTCCCAAAACGGGAGCACACAAACTGTATTGGGGTCCTTAAAACCCCAGCAATCTAATTGACGCAAACGCTGGCGAACCAACCCAACTGCGAAACGTTTATAAGCATTCAACGTAAGATTGGAACCAGCTTGCATGACTTCAGACAATCCCTGACAAATCCAGGGATAATCAAGCTCACGCAATACGCCTTGATTGATTTTATAATTAATCTCAACATCTTCCCAAAACCCAGTTGGATTGCGCTCATCTGGTGTCAGCATATGGCTACCAAGCGACACGCCAGCAGCTTGTAATCCACGCGTGATAACACTGGTACCATTGCGCGGAGAGGCCAAAACCGTAATAACGCGCTTTTTATCAGAATCGCATGACTCATCCATGATGCTCGATACCTCTTTTTTTCAAATGCCGGCCAGTACGTAACTTGCGCCAAAAAGGCCTTAAATACAGCCATGGCATCAACAGTTTGCCCGCGAGCGTTTGTTCAAGCATTTGCTTTTCTTTTTCCAGCATTTTCAGTTTTTGACACTGCGCCTGATAATAGGCTTGCATGTACGGATTCATTGCACATATCCCAACTGACGAATTTGCTCAATGATGCTATCGACAATTTCGACCGGACTTGCGTTAATGGTATCAATCGTTATTTCAGGTGATTGCGGTTCCTCATAAACATCACTCACGCCTGTGAATTGTCTAATGACACCTTCACGTGCCTTCTTGTACATGCCTTTACGATCACGTAATTCACAAACCTTCAGCGGTGTCGCAACATAAGTTTCAATATAACCCCCGACTTCAGAAATCATTTCTCTTACTTTCTTTCTGGCCTTTTCAAAAGGTGACACCAAAGCACAAATCACAATACCGCCGTGTCGAGTAATTTCTTTTGCAACAAAACCGACACGCGTAATATTTTCTTCGCGATCTTCCTGGCTGAAACCCAAACCGCGTGATAAATGTGTACGGATGATATCGCCGTCCAACATGGTAATGGGCCTATCGGTTATTTCACGCAGTTTTAAGGACAAGGCATTAGCAAGTGTCGATTTACCAGAGCTAGGCAGGCCAGTGAAAAAAACCGTGAACCCTTGCTGATGACGCGGCGGATGTGCGCGGCGCAACTCATTAATGATAGCAGGATATGAGAACCAATCCGGAATATCTGCATTCGTATATAAACGCTCACGAAATTCTGTACCGGAAATAGCTGCTGGCTTGTCGTCCTTGGGAAATTCATCTTGCGCAAAATACCGATCGTGTTTTTTACTGTAAGACATTTCCTGAAACGGCACAATTTCAATACCCATTTCTTGTTGATGCTGCAACGTTAATGCTTGCGCTGCGTATGGGTCATAAAAATTTTCGCCTTTTTTGTTTTTGCCAGGGCCTGCATGATCACGCCCAACAATAAAATGCGTACAACCGTAATTTTTGCGAATTAACGCATGCCATACCGCTTCGCGCGGACCGCCCATGCGCATGGCTAGCGGCAATAAACTTAAAAAGGCAGAGTAAGGAGGATAAGTTTCAATAACATGTTCGTAACAACGTACGCGCGTGTAATATTCAATATCTCCTGGTTTTGTCATGCCAACGACAGGATGCAGCAATAAATTCGCACCAGTTTGCTCACAAGCACGACGCGTTAACTCTTGGTGCGCGCGATGCATGGGATTACGTGTTTGAAAACCCACAATTTTTTTCCAGCCCATTTGCAAGAAAATATCTTTCAATTCAGCTGGCGTGTAACGCAGATGAATAAAATCGTAATGATGTGGCAAGGAAATCGGTAACAATGAACCACTGATGTAACACTCTTTCGTTTTCTCATAAAGATAAGCCACACCAGGATGGGTCGCATCAATGGTGCCAAAAACTGATTGCGCTTCCAGTTGATGATCCACCTCCCAATATTCTTCAAATTTCAGAACCGCCAAAAGCAAACCTTCCGCATCTCGCAAGGCGATTTCTTGACCCGGCTGCAAACTTTCAGCAAAGGCGCGATCCACATCTAACGTGATTGGCATAGGCCATAAAGTGCCATCTTGCAAACGCATACGCAACAACACACTTTCATAGTCGGCTTTAGACATGAAAGTAGTTAACGGAGCAAACGCACCATTCAATAACAGCTCCAAATCACACAATTGTCTGCGCGATAAAATTAATGCAGCAAGCTCATGTGCAATGAATTTGTAATCTTCAATATGAGAAGGAATTTCCTGATTGGAAATTTTTCGCTTTAGGGTAAGCGGTATGACTCTCGATTCCATGACAACATCCTTATTTATTCCATTTGTATATTACTGCTAGCCTAGCAATAGCTGTGCTAGCTCCTTGCATTGCTGTCGTATTTCGGGAACAGCAATACACTCCCAAATCACTCCACGCATCGGTGGCCCTAGCGTATAACAAGCCGGTAGCACATGTCCTTGCGCAGTAATTAATTCATATTTTCTATTGGTGAGTAATCCGAGTTTTAAATCATCGTGGCAAACATTGCCACGCTGCATTAATGCAGCCAGCATGGGTTGCTCTGTTGCACTGATATTATTACTTGAACCCATGCAATTAATAATGTGCGTCACTGGAAATACAGTTGGCTGATGTTGATGGCGCAAACGGGCCGTGACACCTTGCTCACTGACGCCCGCCAATCTTCCTGACATGACTTCAAGCTGACCTTCTTGCTGCAACCTGGTTAACAGCGCGGATAATTTTTCATGCACACGATGGCGGTGTATATTCCAGTAAGATAATACGTGGCGCATGAATCGCTTCTTATTACGCTCATCCATTTGCACCCAAATATCCTGCAAGTTGCAACGCATTTGCTGCATGATGGCACGCCAATCTTCGCCTGCTTCTATCATGCGGTCTGCTTCGGCGCGCAAGGCTTTCATCAAACCTTTAACATCTCGCGGTAAATTTGCGATGTTCAACGTAGCGGTGTGACAAGTTTCAGTATGCGGCAACGGCAGTAAACCACGGCGTGACAAGGCATAAATTTTTCCGCGGTGCTGTTGATGATGCAGCGTCAATACCGCATCAATCATACTAAGACCGGTCCCCACAATCATGACCGGCGCCTCTTTAGGAATGTCTTTGAGCGCGGTGTAATCCCATGGATTGTCGATGCATTGTATATTCGCAGGTATGTCGTATGGGATGCGCGCTGGCGGGTTGTTGCCGATCGCCAGCACTGCCTGATCGACAATATATTCTTTGTCATTACCTGCGGTTAATTTGATTTTATGCGCGTCATGCACCAGATCAACGATTTCCTCTGGCACCAGGTGCAATTTCACTAAGCCGTTTTCATCGCGGAAAATGGTCGTCATTAAACTGCATAAGTATTGTGAGTAAAGCACACGCGGGACAAATTGGCGCGCATGCGGGGAAGCAGTATCTAGATAAGTAGCGGCATTTAACTGCAGCCAGCGAACAAATTGATCTGGCTCATCTTGCAGCGCGCTCATCTCGCCTGCGCGTGCGTTCAGCAAATGCCAAATGTAAGGTGTGCGATAAGCTTCGCCAGCACCAAATTGGCCAGTTTTCTCAAAAATATAAATTTCTACAGGTTGTTTGGCATAACGATGCAGAGCAGCCGCTAATGCTACTCCAGAAAATCCGCCGCCAACGATAGCGATATGTTGCGTGTTTGATTTCTCTTTGGTCAACGCTGACACCTCAAATGTTGGATTAAATTAGCACGTTACAAAGGAAATGTCATGGTTTTGGGAGGGTGGAAATGCATGGTTAAATCTGATACTTTACCCGGCCTGAAGCTATTCTGAATAAAAAATAATTATAAAGTTAACGCGGAGAATCAGCATGAAAAATAGATCTGGCTTAAATATTTCTTTTACCGATGAAGTACCTCACGCAGTAAAATCCGAACAGGATACAACCAAACGCACCGATGTGATTCCCACGCCTCAAACAGTTAAAGAAGTTTTTAAAGCAAAGTGCCCATCTTCCACTGCCAGAATCTTACAATTTTATTATAAGGTTGGTGAAGAATACCAAAAACCTAAGAACAACCATTGTGACCCATTCTCACTAGATAATATAGATCCAGAAGTTGTGCAGGAAGTACTGAGCCACCTTAAGCATGGCACACAACTGAACCCAAAGAGCGAGCCTATTGAAGCCGCCCAACCCCATGAAATAACGATTGGAATGAGCCCGGGCAAATAAACAGTCCAGATAAAGGTTGGGTTGAGCGTCAGCGAAACCCACCCTACGTTATTCGGTGGTGAATGACGAGCCGCAGCCACAAGTGGTCTTGGCATTTGGGTTACGGATAATGAATTGTTCGCCTTCAATATCTTCTTTGTAGTCGATTTCGGCCCCAGCCAAATACTGAAAGCTCAGTGAATCAATTAATAGCTTCACTTCACCGCCTGACACCTGGCGTGTTACGACGGTGTCATCATCTTGCACCGCTTCATCAAACGTAAAGCCGTACTGAAAGCCGGAACAACCGCCGCCTGTCACATAAGCTCTTAATTTTAAGTTAAAATTTTGCTCTTCCTGAATCAACTCCCAAACTTTGGCAGCTGCTTTTTCTGTAAGATTGACTGGGTCTTGCATGGTTTTATACCTCGTTGTCAGGCGGGTAGTATACCAGACTTTACTCGCTTTCCAGAGTTCTGCTAATGTGCGCGCACCATTTAAGAAGGGAGTTACAAGATGCTTTGGGTGAAATCATTTCATATCATTTTCATGGTGACCTGGTTCAGCGGTCTATTTTATCTTCCAAGATTATTCGTTTATCACGCGATGGCGTCCGACACCATCAGCCTGGAACGCTTTAAAATCATGGAACGTAAATTGTATTTTGGCATTGCCACACCAGGCATGGTCGGTACGTTGATATTTGGCATCTGGCTGCTGAGCAGCAATTTAGCCTTTTATCTGCACCAGCCATGGATGCACGCTAAGCTCACACTCGTGGCACTGCTGTTTGGCTATCATATTTATCTGGGTAAATTATGCTTTGCGTTTAAACATGACCGCAACAAACACGGCCATGTTTTTTATCGCATCATTAATGAAATACCCGTGCTGTTTCTCGTGGGCATAGTCATTTTAGTGGTGGTAAAACCATTTACTGGCTAGACATCAAAAATATATTTGAAGCTAAGCGCGAACTCATCCATTCGCGGTGTGCCTGCGTTAATGTTACGGAAAATGGCGTAGTCATATTCGCTGCGCACACTCCAGCATGGGGTGAACACCACTTCTAAACCAACACCGCCTTCTGCACCTGGACGCCAGGTGCCGGAGGCCGGAAAATAACTTTCCAGCAAACCTAAACGGATGAACATCATCGCATTCGGAATTAAGTACATGGCAGGCAGCACACTTAGCGACAGCAAGGGCGACATGCGCACGCTATCTAATCGATTGACATAATTGCTAGAGATGGTGGCGGGGAACTGTGCCGCTAATTCAGCAGCAAGGTAAAAGTCTTTATCCAGATCAGAACCATAACCAATAAACGCTCCCGGCAGCCAAGCGCGATATTGCGATGGATAAATCAGCGTATCTTGAATGGCAAGCGAACCACCCACGTAAGTATTAGTGTTCGCCACAGCGTTTAGCGATAACAGTCCTGCGAACATCGAAAGGAATAACGATTTTTTTTGCATGAATTCGTCCTTGCATGATGATAGTCAAAAGCGTGGGTATTAAAATAGAGCAGTTCCACCACGAATGCAATCATGAATGCCTAACGAACTTATTTTTTGGCTGCATTCATCCCTATCACCATACGTGACACACCTTTTTTCTTTGCCGCTTCAGCTGAAAAAATGGAACGCTTTTCAGATGACTCTTTAGCCTCTCTCGTTTCAATATTTTTAACAGGCTGAGGTATGGCCACAGGTGCACTAACTGCAATGGCTTGCTGTTGCGCTCCACTCCTTTGATCCCACTCTCTAGAGACTGCCAACATTTGCGGTGAAAGTGATGTATCATCTTGCGCTTCATTAGACTTGGGGGTATCGGTTAACGCATCTGCTTTCTCTTGCGCATCAAGCTTCTCTAAAATGGCTTCAAGCTGTTTAGGTGCTGAGTCGCTTCTCACATCAACTGATTCAGCAATGACTTGCGCAGCAGCATTATCATTCGATTCTTCATCTTGCTCATCCAGCACTACTTCTACTTTTTGCTCTGGCTTATCTTTACGAGGCTCAACATAAACTTCTTCCATTAAAAACATGGATTCAACTTCGTTTTCGCGCATTTCTGGCACTTCTGGCACTGGAGCAAAGCTAGTTTCAATCACAGGATCCAACTGTACTTTTGAAACAGCGGCAACAGGCTTGCGAGAAACTTTGGTTGAAGAAGTAACTGGCATACCGCTAACTCGACTACCGCCGACGAGCATGAGCGTGCGGTGTATATCAGTGACTGATCCAGCTGATGTTGCAGATGTCGCCTTGGGTATGCTACTAGCACGTGTGTTTACCGGGGATCTGGCTAGCTCTTTTGGCGCCAAATGAAGATTAACGCGGCTAGGCTCAGTCGCTCGCACTTTCTGCATGTCTTGCATTTCAGCGGAGGCGCCTATTTGTTTAACTTGTTTCTTTGGTGTGACTACCACTTTATCATCAATAATTTCTACTCTTTGCAACACAGCATCAGTAGCTCGTAGAATTCTGACGACACCGGATTTCAAGAAATACTTGATAGCGGCCCTGGTTTCCGGCGCCAAGAAAAACATCTTGCCTGCAAAATTGGAAATTCCCAATTTGCGGCCGACTTTGGCACCAGGGGAATTTAGCAATTTCAAGCTATCAGCAACCGTTGCTTTGAGTTGCCCCTGACTTGCTACCCAATACACTTGCACACTAGGACGCCTCATTAACTCATCCCAGCTTTCAGGACAATCACTAATAAAGGCTTTACGGAAGCCCCAGAACAACCAACCATCCCACCAGGCTACCAGCTTATCATTGGCAACAGTGACCCAGTCTTTAGGGTTTTCCAACTTGGCGAGTTTGTATTGCTCTGTACTTTGTGACCCAACATAACTGGCTATTTTTTCAGTCAGCAATTGTGCTGGATACAAAGCATTAAACATGTCGGTACCTGGCGGCACTTCCAATGAACGCGTCATGTTACCCAGCGCAATCAAGGTCAACACACTGGATGCGGATGCCACTTCACTCAATGTAAACGCTAAAATAAATCCTGGCTCAAAAGGCAGCACATAACTCAACCAACCAGGTGTCGCATTAAGTACCGCTTGCGGTAGCAATCTGGCAACGATTTGATAAGGCGTAGCAGAGGTTAACATCCACATACTGCCTTGATAGAAGCCTTCAGCGATGACACCTTCTGCCAACGCATCGAAAATTTTATCTTTAAAATATTTATTCTGTTCGGTGATGTTCATACCCGTCGCACCAGTCTGGTATTGTCTATATCCCATACCATCATTGATTAATCTTGCCATGTATAAAAATGGCTTCAATTCATAAGACGCATTCAGTGTTAAGACGAAAAACACTTTGTTGATAAAGCAAGTGGTGATATTCATTAGGTTTGCTGTCAACGCACCACCATCATTATAAGTTTTCAAGAGTGGATTAGTTGTCATCTCATTTGAATTAGCAGGCAGGTTGCTATCACGTGCACTGGCAGCGGCAACGGCTGCATTATAAATCATGTTATCCAAAAAGATGGCGGTGGTGGCTTCTCGAACTGTCCACACAACAATCGCAGCATCAGCAGTGATGGTGACGCCATCCAAGGTATAGCCAATACCAGTGCCTAACAAAGTGTTATGACTATGAGAAAAACTGGAAAGCCCCGTTAAGCCTGGACGTAGAATCTTATGGTAACCAAATATTGTCAAAAAACGTAAAATCACCTGCTTCTGCCCAGCGGCTAGAGCCCGATAAGTATCGGGATAAAAAATCGGCAACAAAACCAATTTCCAGAGATGTAAAACTCGCGTCAGCCCAGATACAAACTGAGTCATCGCCCTGTTTAAGCCATCGCGATTAGCTCGCAAAAAGGCAAGCGCCACATTAAAGCCATTGGTGACAGCTTGATACGCCGCACTTTCCGTGACTTTTTTGACAACTCGATTATTTTTGACTCGACTGACTACCGCTTCTTTGACCCAGGAAAAAAATCCCATGCGCACCGCCTTTTCGGCTTGTTAATTAATCGTTCCTTTTTTGACAATATCATCCATGCATTAAGAAATTCTTAAGGATTAGATTTTAGCAAATGCTCGTTCTGCTGCTTTGAGCGTCTGTTCGATTTCGCTTTCACCATGCGCTGAAGAGGTGAAGCCCGCCTCGAATGCAGATGGAGCCAAATACACGCCTTCATGCAACATCGCATGGAAAAATTTCTTGAACTGCTCAACGTTACATATTTTAGTAGCTGCTTCGGATTCTACTGCTTTGGCATCGGTGAAGAAGATACCAAACATGCCGCCCAAATGCGTTGTGGTGAATGGGACGCCAGCTGCATTGGCTTTGGCTTGCAAGCCCTGCATCAGACGCTCAGTGGTCTTGCTGAGCTTTTCATGGAAGCCTGGCTCCATGGCCAGTTTCAAGGTAGCAAGACCTGCCGCCATTGCAACAGGATTACCGGATAAGGTACCGGCTTGATAAACAGGGCCAACCGGCGCGATGACATCCATAATTTCTTTTTTGCCGCCGAAAGCGCCTACCGGAAAACCACCGCCTATGACTTTGCCTAGCGTGGTTAAATCTGGTTTCACATTGAAATGTGCTTGCGCACCGCCTAATGCGACCCGAAAACCAGTCATGACTTCATCAAATATGAGCACGCTGCCGTATTGATCACACAAGCTGCGCAAGCCTTCCAAAAAGCCTGGTTTGGGCAGTATGCAATTCATGTTGCCGGCCACTGGCTCAACGATAATACAGGCGATTTCATCCGCGTATTTGGTAAAAATTTCTTTGACACTATCCAGATTGTTGAATTCTGCGACCAATGTGTGCTCAACAAAACTGTTAGGCACGCCAGCCGATGATGGCAAGCCCAGTGTCATGATGCCGGAGCCTGCGGCAACCAATAAGCTGTCGGCGTGGCCGTGATAACAGCCAGAAAATTTAATGAACTTGTCGCGCTTAGTGTAACCTCGCGCCAGACGTATTGCGCTCATGGTGGCTTCTGTGCCGGAATTCACGAAACGTACTCGTTCAATAGAAGGCATCAATTCTCGAACCAGCTTGGCAAGCTTGATTGAGCCGACAGCTGGCGCACCAAAACTGGTGCCTTTCTTGACGGCCTCTATAACCGCCTCAACCACAGCAGGATGCGCGTGACCTGCGATTAACGGGCCCCATGAACAAACATAATCGACATATTCTTTGCCTTTGACATCGACAAGATAAGCGCCATGACCATGATCAAAAAACACTGGTTGACCGCCGACTCCGCGAAATGCGTGAACTGGTGAATTGACTCCTCCTGGAATCACTTGTAAGGCATCATCAAACCATTCATTTGTTGCTGTCATCGCACCCTCGATTTTGAATTTAAAATTTGGTGCATGGTAATCAGTTAGGGTTGATTTGTCACGTTGCTGGTGACGTTCAAAGCGATTCAATTTATAATCGCCGCACCATCAAGACCAACGCTTGATAACCAAAAAATAAGAGAGTTATTACAATGGCTTACAAAAAATATATGTGTCTGCTTTGCGGCTATATTTACGATGAAGAAAAAGGCTGGCCGGCAGATGGAATTGCTCCGGGAACGCGCTGGGAAGATGTGCCACCGGCCTGGCAATGCCCGGAATGCGGCGCGACAAAAGATGATTTTGAGATGATTGAAGTTTTATAAGTCACTGATCGTCCTCATTGTTCCCTCACCCGCTTGCTCTCCCGTCCCGTGTCGCGGCGTTGTGCGCAGGTGAGGAGTGCGGGACAGGGTCAGGGAACAAGTAGAAAAAATAATCATCCAATACGAAAATCTAAAAACTGCTGCCAAGGAACATCCTCCATCAGCAATTCATCCACTCTCGCCAATTCAGGCCCTTGTCGCAGCCATTCTTCTAATTGCGCAATTTGTTGCTCAGAGCCGCAAGCTATCACTTCCACCCGCCCATCCTCAACGTTTCTCACCCATCCTGTCACGCCCAACTTATCCGCTGCTTTCTTCGTGCTTGCGCGAAACCAAACACCCTGGACTTTACCCTTCACCCAATAATGCTTGCAGACTTTATCGGCCATTGGTTCGCTCTCCTTTTTCCTTGCGCGTGAACACAACCACATCAACATGACCAATTTTCCCCGTCTTAATGACGGAATATTGCTGCTGCAAATTGGCAGGCATGGATTCGTAAACATCCGCATCGGTGATGATGACCGCGGGTGTCTGCATTTTTACTAAAGCAGGCGCGCGGTCAATAAAAACGGGTTTTGCTTCGAGCTGAGTGTTAACTAAATATTTAATCGGTAACCCATCAATACGCTCACGATAAAACACCAAAGCTGCTTGTTTTTGTTGCCGTATGGTTTCAACTTGCATGACAAAATCATGGGTTTTATCGATCGCAAGGGAAATAGGCTCTATTAATAAAATCTCTGCCGCTAACATTGTGATGGTACCGAATAATATCGTCCAACCTGTGCGCTGACGCACTAACATTAGCGCCAGCAGCACTTGCATCGCGCCAAAAAAAATAATCATGGGCAGGTATGGCGCCACACCCACTAATTGCAGTTTCACCGCCATTTGCAAAATGTACAAAGTTGCCATTAAAAACAATGTAGGCAGGAAACAGTAAGTGATTAAGGTAACGCGGCGAATCCAGAAAAAATAGCGTTCGGTTGGTATTTCATCCCACAAATACGCCACCAGCAAGGCTAGTGCTGGCGCCATTGGCAAAACATATCTAACTTTTTTATCGCCGGGAATGCTCATGCCAATTAGAATCACCAACACCCAACCAGTCAATTGCAGTAACAAACGTTTGTCTTGGGCTTTACCGCGACAACCAGCTAAAACACCTAACACCATGGCAAAAGCGAATGGATAGGTCAGCGCATAACTGACAAAACTATCGCGGAAATAAAATAGAAATGGAATGGTTTTCCCGCCAAAACGCCCGATGACTTCCATCGACAAGACATCATGCATGAAATCATCACCGCCTGTTTGGTACGCCAAAATCAGCAACGTGGCCGTGCATAACAACAGGAGAAAAAAAGCAGCGAATCCTTTCAGAAAAAATTGTTTGTATTCGCCTTCAATTAAATAATAAACGCAGACGACGCCAGCCGGCATGACTAAACCAATCGGCCCGCGGAAAATAAAACTCAACACAAATAGTGGGTAAATCCAGCCTAGTTTTGCCTCTTGCTTTTTTAGATGAGCCGAATGAACGAGATAAAAACAACATGTGGTAAATAAAACGGGATACATATCCAAGGCGATAGAGCGTGCACTCTTGAAAAAAGCGAATGTACCGAATAGCGCTAATACCGCATATAAACCGTATTTTTTTCGGTGCAGCGCTCCAATTTGATAAGTCAGCACCACGGTCAATGCAGCCGCTATTGCACTAGGCAGCGCTGCGGTTAATTTATTTAAGACACCAAATAAACTGGCAGAACAATAAATAAGAAACGTTGAAGTCACGGGATAATCTGGATACGGCTGACCATAAGTCGTAGCAAACCAGCTTAATCCGTGGCGCCACATCTCAAGCGCGAAAAGATAAAAGCGCGCATCAAAGCTAATAATCTCCTGCGAGGAGAGGCCAATTAAAAATAATGCCAAAGCGAGTACAAACAATAAAAGATTTGTTTTCATATCGATCAACAATGAGACCCGTGACGTTTGCGTTAACGCAATTATAGAGTACACTCATTGTCATACAGAATCTATGGGATGAAATGCTGCATGAAATTCAAAATTGCACCCTCTTTATTATCTGCCGATTTCGCAAAATTAGGTGAAGAAGCACAAGCAGTATTGGACGCTGGCGCGGACATGCTGCACCTTGATGTCATGGATAATCACTACGTTCCCAACCTGACTGTCGGCCCACTAGTCTGTGCAGCGCTGCGAAAATACGGTATTAAGGCGCCGATTGATGTGCACCTCATGACAAACCCTGTTGACCGCCTGATAAACGACTTCGCCGAAGCTGGCGCCACGAATATTACGTTTCATCCAGATGCTTCGACGCACGTCGATCGCAGCCTTGCGTTAATTCGCCAACATGGCTGCAAAGCAGGTCTTGCATTAAATCCTGCAACGTCACTGGAATGCCTGACATATGTGATGGATAAACTAGATCTCATTTTAATTATGTCAGTTAACCCAGGCTTTGGTGGTCAATCATTCATTCCGTCTGCGTTAGAAAAAATTAAACATACGCGCGAATTAATTCGTGCCGGCAATTATGACATTGACCTTGCGGTCGATGGCGGCATCAAGGCTGACAACATCGCAACTGTTGCTGCCGCTGGCGCGAACATGTTCATCGCAGGCTCAGCCATCTACAATGAATCGTCTTATCAAAATGTCATCAACAACATGCGCAGCGCTTTAGCGACTGTGAAAGGATCATGATATGCAAACACCAGCTCCACATGCAGGCTTGCGTCATTTGGCGCTCTACTCATCCAATCTTGAAGCCTGTGTGCGTTTTTATACTGAATTATTAGGCATGAAAATTGTTTGGCAACCCGATGTAGATAATATTTATTTATCTTCCGGTACCGATAATCTTGCATTGCATCGCGCATCAGCGGACTTCAAAGCCGCGCCGTCACAACGACTGGATCACTTGGGATTTTTCCTGCATCGTCGTGAAGACGTGGATGCCTGGTATCAATTCATGCAAGACAATCAAGTTACCATTAAAGCCGCGCCCAAAGATCATCGCGACGGCACGCGCAGTTTTTATTGCGCCGATCCCGACGGCAATGTGGTGCAGTTAATTTACGTAGATCTCAGTTCAAATTAATTTAAGTTCGAGAGGGAACAACATGGAAGCAAGGAACGTAGAACAAGCAGAAGAAGCAACTTATGTGGATTATAAAGACTTTGTACGCGATCTTGTTATCAAATCACCAACCACGCCTGATGCAGCATTTATATTAAAAAACTTACTTCAACAATATATTGCAAACGCGAAAGTACCTTATAAAGTTCAGACGTTATTATTAGGCAGCATCTCTTATAAAAATAGAGCTTTCACACACACCAAGGATGCCGATCAACTGCTGCAATGCTTTGACGACAATGACTGGCTTAAAAACACATTAACCACCATCGGCTCAAAGTTCACTGAAGCCATTCATAGCGGCACCGAATTTGGTTTGATGCTGACACCGTTTTTTAAAACTTACCCAGAACATATTCATTTCCTGCAAAGCGAAGCGGCACGTAAAAAAGTCATCACTGAAGCGCAATTATGCCCCGGTGCTGGAACCTTTGCTGATTGGCAAGCCAGCTTCCAGCAAAATCATATTGATGGCAAATGCAGTGAAGACTATGAAGTGCTTTCACACTATGCCGAGCTTATTCCAAAATCGATGGCGGTAGACTATGCCACCTTTCTGTTAAAGCAATTACGCACGAAAGGGAAATTTCCAAACGAACCAGCAGAGAACGCACAGCGTCCGGAAGAATACTCAGGAATGTATGCTGGCTGGGTTTGCGTGGCATTAAGCAAACTGGTGAATAAACTAGAGCCAAACCAAAAGAAAGATGTATGTGGCTACTTGATCAAAGAGCTGGAAAAAACCGACTTAAAAAGCCTGACAAACATAGGCCTTTGTCTAGCATTATCAGCATTGAGTACAGATGCAGAGACCAAAGCTAAAACGGTTGAACGTCTGCATAAATTTCTTGGCGACCAACTTCGTAATAAGCAAACCGGCATCAATCTCACGATTGAGTTTCAGTCCGACGTTAGCAGTGTTAGCACATACATGCCGTTTTTATTTCATGCTATGTTGAACCTGGGCAATGAAGCTAAAACTCAATCTAAAGCACTCGTGTTAGAAATATTACTGGATCCGCAATATCTCTATGCTTATCGTCAAGGGCTCAGCATTTTATTTGACTGGCTGGAACCGCGTGATCTGGAAACATTTTATGATGTGTTAAGTCATGACAGCGCGGCGGGCGTGCAGAAGCATCCTCAGTTCGCAGAAATTATTCCTCTTTTTTGGCAGCGCATGACCTTAGATCCTAAAGGCGTTAAAATCAACAGTATTGTAGACAAGAGTTACATTCAAGTTTATCAAGCAGCGCTAGCAGAGTTGACTAACCCGAACTCCAATACCAAGTGGACCGACTGCCATCAACTCGTCACTTCTGGTAGAGCATGGGAAACCGACACAAGCACGATGCTTGCAAAAATTAAAACGCTCATTAAAGAATTACCTAATTATTTAAAAACACCGAAAGAGCATTTAATTGCTGCAGCTTTACGTGACCTACCCTATTTCATGCAATATTTCGCCGCACATGAGAAAGTTGAGTATTGCAAACTCATTTGCGACAACTTTTTACCTCCTAACTGCTCGAATCTTGAATTAAATACACTGGCTTTGAAGACTGCACTGACTTTACGAAGCCATTCCAACGAGAATGATCTGGCAGTTTACTTAAACAAACTGTTGGCGCTGCTAAAACAGCAACATACGCTACTGAGTCAATACATGACAGGCAAACCAATGGTGATGCCTTCAGCAGACTTGATTAACGAGATGCTAACGGAAGTGATGACACAAGCGAACAAGATGCCAGCCGCTAAAATTCCTGCATTAATGCTGTTTCTTGAAACATTAGGTAAAACTGGTGAACCCATTGTGGATGAAAAAATGCATCTGGTTCTGGGCAATATCTTGAAACTTTACCCCGCAAAAATTAAAGAGTTTTTCAGTTCCATGGCACCGGTACCAGTACCTGTTGCACAAGTGCCAAAACCAACTGCTTCAGGTGGTACGACAGAATGAATAAGGCATTCGCATTCTTAGGTTTAGTCATCTTGTCACATGCGGTACCTGCCTTAGCCTACTACGAACAGGTACCGATTGTGCGTGAAGATGCGGACGATTGCACATTGCGGCCGTGGCATCAACTGGGCGGCTGCTATCAAAATAAAACCGGCGCTAAAATCACTGACGACAATCTTTATTATCGCCAGAGTATTTATTACAACGATAAACGCACCATGATAGTGGCTTTGATCCACATGAGTGCCACACACCCTGAGCGATATATCGTGGTTTCTACCTCGGCGGAGGTCTTGACGCAAAATCATATCACTAAAGTGGTAAATGAATTAGTCGAAGGCCATGCAACGACTGGGCCTAGCTTGCCGGGCTGTCATTTTGAAATAACTGATAGCGCGCCGGTGACCGAGATGGCGTTCACTAAAAGCGGTGCTAGTTATACTTGTAAACTATCAAAGTGATCCTGTTGACTCGGGCGAATTTGTTAGGCATGCAAATATAGCATATAGAACATGATGGTTCGTGGTTGATTACACATAGCACGTCGTCCCCGCATGCTTTTAGTGGGGATCTGTTTGTGTAACTAAGCAAGATAAAGAAGGGCTTACCTTCGAATAATTGAACGGTTACACAAACAGATCCCCGCTAAAAGCATGCGGGGACGACGTGGTTATGGTATGCGCATGTGGCATCTGCTATGTGGCGTCTGTTATGTGGCGTCTGTTATGCCGCATGTTTCTGCCATTATGCAGATACTGTCTTCTTATTGCAGACAGCATCTACATTGCTGAATACTACCACTGTTTGACAGTTGAAGATTCGCCGACTAAAACCACATCTGCTTTGCGTTTGGCGAAAATACCGCTTTCTACAACGCCAGTTATCGCTTTCAGTTTTTCTTCAAATGCGCGTGGATCTAGTAATTTCAGATTATAGACATCAAGAATCACGTTGCCGTTATCTGTGACAAAACCTTCGCGATACATAGGATCGCCGCCCAGCAACACGATTTGTCGCGCCACCATGCTGCGCGCCATTGGTATGACTTCCACTGCCACTGGGAATTGACCTAACAAATCCACTACTTTGGATTCATCAACAATACACACCATTTTCTTGGCCGCAGTCGCCACGATTTTTTCTCTGGTCAGTGCGCCACCGCCACCTTTAATCATTTGACGAGTTTCATTTACTTCATCGGCACCATCAACATAAAGTGGAATTTCACCAGCAGAATTCAAATCCAGCACCGGAATGGAAAGCGCTTGTAGACGACGTGCTGTTTCAGCAGAACTTGCCACCGCACCTTCTATTTTACTTTTCACTCTGGCCAGCGCATCAATAAAGTAATGCACGGTAGAACCGCTGCCAACACCAATCACCATATCATTCTGAATAAAATCCAGCGCTGCTAATGCAGCTGCTTTTTTACCTGCGTCTTGACTCATGCTAGTTCCTTTTCTCACTCTATAAGATGTAGCCGCTTAAATCTTCATCTTTCACTAAATGCTGTAAACGAGCATCGACATACGCAGCATCTATATTAATGACTTTGTCAGCCATGTCTGAAGCCGCATAAGAGATTTCTTCCAGCAAACGCTCAAGCACAGTATGCAAACGACGCGCACCAATGTTTTCTACACGCTCGTTAACATGCCATGCAATTTCTGCAATACGTCTGACCCCATCTGGCAAGAAGGAAATTGTCATGCCCTCAGTGCCCATTAACGCCACGTATTGCTCAGTCAATGACGCTTCTGGCTCCGTTAAAATACGCACAAAGTCATCGGTAGAGAGTGATTGCAGTTCCACGCGAATGGGTAAACGGCCTTGTAATTCAGGAATCAAATCGGAAGGTTTGGCATAATGAAATGCGCCGGATGCGATAAATAGAATATGATCTGTGCGCACCATACCGAATTTAGTGGAAACAGTTGAGCCTTCGATTAACGGCAATAAATCGCGCTGCACGCCTTCGCGCGACACGTCTGCACCGGCATATTCAGAACGTTTAGCAATTTTATCGATTTCGTCGATAAAGATAATACCGCTTTGTTCGACACTTTCAATCGCACGCGCTTTGATGTCTTCATCGTTAATGAGTTTTAATGCTTCTTCTTCACGCAATACTTTTTTCGCTTCGCGAATTTTTAATTTGCGTGTTTTCTTGCGCTCACTACCCATATTTTGCAGCATGGATTGCAATTGGCTAGTCATCTCTTCCATGCCGGGAGGCGCCATGATTTCTACACCCATATGACCAACGGAAACATCGGCTTCAATTTCCATGTCATCCAACTCACCAGCAACTAATTTATTACGATAATGCTGGCGCGTGCCGGAATCTTCTTTCGGCACTTCGCGTGGTTCGCCGACAAAACTGCCGCGCGGTGCTGGCAGCAAGGCATTCAAAATACGTTCTTCTGCCGCTTTTTCTGCAAGCGGACGCACTTTCTTGATTTCTTTTTCGCGTATCATCTTAATAGCCATGTCGACAATATCACGTATGATTGATTCAACATCACGCCCCACATAACCCACCTCGGTAAACTTGGTGGCTTCTACTTTAATAAATGGTGCATCAGCCAACTTCGCCAAGCGGCGTGCAATTTCAGTTTTACCTACGCCGGTTGGCCCAATCATCAAGATATTTTTTGGCATGATTTCATCACGCATAGGCGATGTTAACTGCATGCGGCGCCAGCGGTTACGCAACGCGACGGCGACGGCACGTTTTGCATCGTGCTGACCAATGATGTGTTTATCTAATTCCGCAACAATTTCTCGCGGTGTCGGCGTTGCTGTGACGCTGATTGCCATAGCTGGTACCTCGCTGGATGGTTCACTATTATTTTGAATTTTGTGCAGCATCGAGAACCTCGATTGTAAAATTATTATTGGTGTAGATGCAGATTGCCGCGGCAATTTGCAATGATTTTTCGGTGATGGTGCGAGCATCAAGCTCTGTACTGCCTAGCAACGCCATGGCGGCGGATTTTGCATACGGGCCACCAGAACCAATCGCAATCAATCCGTCTTCTGGCTCTATCACATCACCATTACCCGAGATAATGAGTGAAGCTTTGGCATCAGCAACGACTAACATCGCCTCCAAACGGCGCAACATCTTGTCAGTACGCCAATCTTTAGCAAGCTCAACTGCTGAGCGCACTAAATTACCTTGATGGGTTTCTAATTTGGATTCAAATTTTTCAAATAAAGTAAATGCATCTGCTGTGCCGCCTGCAAACCCGGCAATGATTTTATTGTGATATAAACGTCTGACTTTTCGGGCATTTGATTTCATCACGGTGCTGCCTAATGTCACCTGACCGTCACCGCCGACCACCACTTGGCCGTTGCGTCTGACGGATACTATTGTCGTACCATGCATATCTGCCACTTCATTTCTCCTACACTAATCTTACTTTTTATATGAGGGCGGTTCGCGCCTTTACAAGGCCTCAATCGGGCATATAATACAACTCCTTAATTAATAGAGTGTCAATATTATGCGACCCAGCCAACGCGCCAGCCACGAATTACGTCACATTAACTTCACTCGCCAATTTACCAAACACGCTGAAGGTTCCGTGTTAGTAGAATTTGGGCACACGAAAGTCATTTGCACCGCCTCGGTCACCACTGGCGTGCCATCTTTTTTGAAAGACAGCGGTCAAGGCTGGATCACTGCAGAATACGGCATGCTACCCCGCTCTACTCATACACGCATGCAACGCGAAGCCGCTAAAGGCAAACAAGCCGGTCGCACGCAAGAGATTCAACGCTTAATTGCCCGATCATTGCGTGCAGCAGTCGACTTGAAAGCCATCGGTGAAAATACCATTGTGGTTGATTGCGATGTGATACAAGCCGATGGCGGGACGCGTACCGCCTCGATTACCGGCGGTTGCATTGCTCTCTATGACGCCATCCAACACCTGAAAACCATTGCCGCATTAAAACAAGACCCTTTCATCCAATTCGTTGCATCGGTCTCTGTCGGCATTTATCAAGGCACACCGATTTTAGACCTTGATTATGATGAAGACTCTAACGCCGAAACTGATATGAACGTGGTCATGACCGATCAAGGCAAGTTCATTGAAATTCAAGGTACCGCCGAACGAGAAACGTTTGAAGAAAAAGAATTGTCCTCGATGCTGACACTGGCAAAGTCAGGGATTCGTGAGCTGATTGCCAAGCAGAAAGCCATCTTGGCCATGTAGTTTTTCAGCCTGTTTTGAAGTGTTATCGGCTAATTATAATGCTATAGTATTATTTCTAGTCTGTAACGCTTCGCACAGGAACTCGCATGAATCAACCTAATCACGCCACTCACTACCCACTCTCTAATCTTAAATTCGACTTAGTTGCTAGCATCGTAGTCTTTCTGGTGGCGATTCCACTTTGCCTGGGCATAGGTCTTGCTTCAGGCGCACCATTATTGTCTGGCATTTTATCCGGCATCATTGGTGGTATTATTGTTGGCATGATTAGCGAGTCGCCAGTCAGCGTTAGCGGCCCCGCTGCTGGCATGGCAGCCGTGGTATTAGCAGCCATCACGCAATTAGGCAGTTTTAATCTATTCTTACTCGCCTTAGTGTTTGCCGGCGCCATACAAATTATTATTGGTGCATTACGAGTTGGCTTCATCGCAGACTACATTCCTTCCAATGTCATTCAGGGCTTGCTCTGCTCCATTGGTATTTTAATCATTATAAAGCAGCTGCCATTCGTATTGACGTATACCAGCGAGAATCAGCATTTACTGGATTTATTTAAAGACATTTCCGGCAATCTGAATATTCCAAACATGGTAAATATTGCCTACCACCTTAATTTGGGCGCGACCGTCATTGGTCTGGTGTCTCTTGCATTATTAATTTATTTTGACAAAACAAAAAATAGATTCATGAAACAAATTCCAGGGCCTGTTGTCGTAGTGATTGTGGGCACGTTTCTCAATGAGTCTTTTGAATTTTTCGCGCCACTACTCACTCAAACCAGTTATGAATTAGTGAATCTCCCTGTGAGCCATGGCATCAGTGATTTTATCAGCAAACTCGATAGACCAAGCTGGGATGGCATCACCAATCCCAATGTGTATTTATATGCTTTCACCTTAGCTGCCGTTGCTTCACTTGAAGCGTTGCTGAATCTCGAAGGCGTGCAGAAACTCGATAAAGTACAACGTTACACATCTCGCAATCGCGAATTGATTGCGCAGGGTGTCGGTAACACCATAGCCGGCTTGATCGGTGGTTTACCGATAACCTCTGTCATCGTCAGAAGTTCTGTGAATATAGACTCTGGCGCACGCAGCAAGCTCTCAACCATCTTGCACGGCGCCTGGATTTTATTAGTCGCTTTAATGATTCCACACTGGATGAATGCCATTCCCCTGGCAGCTCTCGCTGCGATTTTAATCTATGTTGGCTACAAATTAACTCATCCTAAAATCTTTAGAGAGATGTACAGACAAGGCGCTTCCAGATATATTCCATTTGTTGTCACCATCATCGCCATTATCACCACTAACTTGCTCACCGGTGTCATCATCGGTTTAATCGTTGGATTCTTCTTTATTCTTCGCAACAACGCGCAAGTCAAACTGGATATTATTAAAGAAAAATATCCATCCGGCGAAACTAACCGTCTCATTCTGCCGCAGCACATGTCTTTTCTACGCAAAGCTTCCTTGGTCGCAGAATTAAATTCATTTCCCGAAAATTCCAGACTGATCATCGATGCAAGATACACTCAATACATTGATCAAGACATTCTGGAAGTACTGGAAACCTTCAAGAATACTCAAGCACCAGATAAAAACATCATGCTTAATATGCTTGGCTTCAAAGACCATTACGATATTCATGATCACATTGAGTTCTTAAATGTCACAAATTACCTGACTCAATCTTCTTTAACGCCAGAAGAAGTGCTGGCCATATTGAAAGAAGGTAATAAGCGCTTTATCGAAGACAAACCCATCAGTCGTCAATTATCTGAAGACGTGAAAGCGACTTCATATACCCAGCATCCAATCGCGATCATTCTTGGCTGCATTGATTCACGCGTACCGGTTGAATCTATATTTGACATGGGATTTGGTGATGTCTTCGTGACGCGCATAGCCGGCAATGTAGTAAACGACGACATCATTGCCAGCCTGGAATTCGCCTGTCATTACGCCGGCGCAAAATTGATTGTGGTTTTAGGTCACACTTTCTGCGGTGCAATTAAGGCAGCTTGCGATAACAAAGACCACGGCTATCTCAGCCATTTATTAGATAAGATCAAACCAGCGATTGTGGCCGAGTCCGCCACACATAAAGACCATCGCACAATTGATAACGTTGAGTACATGGCAAACGTCACACGATTAAATGTTGAAAACGCAGTGAGCCAGATTCAAAGTGATAGTGCGATTTTGAGTAAGATGTTAAAAGAAAAATCCATAGGTCTGATTGGCGCCACTTATGATATCAGAACCGGCATCGTGCATTTTCATCATAAAAAAGCGCACCAACCGGAGACGACTAAAACAGAATAATGGGCACATTTACTTTAACTGATTGGTCAGCGCCTGATACATAAATTTTGCGGCAATAGTGCCTTCAAATAAAGTGTTTGCTTTAAATAACCCTTGATTAACGGGTGAAATAAGATCAGATGGGGCACGCACATTCACGTTATCCCAATGCCCCACAGATCTTCCTTCAGACTGTATCAGCTTATGCTTCAATGTTAATTCTGGATGACTTTCGTAGTAACTCAAGCACAGCGATTTTACCCATGCTAATTGAGGAACCTCATCGATAGCTCGCAGTGCATTCTCAGCCTCTTTATAAAAGAAAAGCCCCTCACTTTTCGGCGCTCGACCGATCACATTGCGGTGTAATAATTCACTCACACAGCTTTCCGGCCATGCTCTTGGCACCGCCGTTCCCTTTAGATTCGCTGTTAGCGCATTGATATAAGTTGCCACCAAATCATAATCCTTCATCTTACCCAGACGAGAATAAATCAAGGATAAACTCGGTAAATCAAATTTATTTCCACGCGCTGGCTCTGAAGAATCATTATCCACAATACCGCGATCAATGAGCGCATACATAATTTGTTCTTTGACTGTTATATCAATCGAGGCAAATAACGAACTTTTAATGTTAGGGAAATATCCGAAGTTACGATACAAGGGTGGCCCATTGAGGCGCAGCAAAGATACTTCAAAATACCTAGCAAGTCGTGCCAATTCAAGATCACCGGCATACTCGGCATTCTTATTCATTGCATCCAGAAACAATTCGTAGCCCTGACTCAACCACCAAATAAATATAGCATCCGTTGAGGATCCCTGAAGCTTAAACTCATCGAATTTTGTCTTGATAAATGAATGGCGGCAAAAAATATCATCTTCGGTTGCACCATCATTGGGCGTGTAGGCTAGATAAGCAAACTCAAGTTCATTGGTAGTTTTTCGATAATAATATGAATATTCGTCTATGGTACTGGTTAGCGCTAAATCATGTGACAGGGTTCTCAATACTCTGGCCGCTTTTTTTTGAAATTCAGCTTTATCTTGTTTACGCCATGCAAGCATGGCCAATTTAACCGAACGCCAATCCTCAGCAACATTGAACGCGGCGGCGGCCAATTTGATAAAGCGATGCCAGGTTTTATCAGGTGTTGAATGTCGACTGCGGCTGATGCCTTCAATTTTTGCGAAAACATCTGGCTTGCATAAGGCCAGTGCGAATGCACTAAAGGCACAATTTCCATCTTGCAAAGTTTCTTCAACTTCCTCAGTTCTGGCGCGTGCCATAAATCAGCCTTAGTTTTTTTCACTTTTGTTTAGCCGGGTCCCGGCTTCTTTTTGTTTTGTTCTGATTCGTCTATGGATGGACGATTGTGCTGCTCGCGATTACCGAAAAATGTTCCATGCACTGAATGCAGACTGACTTTGCCAACTATTGGCTCAAACGGCTTGCGATGTTGCTGCATTAACGCTTGCAATGCCTCTGCTTCCGTTTTTGGCTCAGCAGCAGTGACCACATTAGAGAGCCAGCCTTGCAACTGTTTCGCACGTTCTGCCAGACGAACGTCAAAGAAAGTATGTTTTAATACAGTATCGCGATTAAATTTGGCGGTCATGATTCGTCACTCCCTGACAAAAATCGTTCTCTTTCCGTTTCGCTGGCAGATTCCCAAATAAATTCAGCCACGGTGTCTTTTACTGCGTTAGTAGCAGGTCGACCGAGCAAATCGTAAAACCAGAATTGGTATGGCTGTTGACTTAAATCGACTTTGAATAAAGACTTTTGATCTTTCAGCCGATACATAATGTAGTGTTCACGAGCCCGGAAATCTGCATCTTGCAGTGCTCGCTCACGAAGGGCAGCTAGCACGGATTTTAAGCCTTGCGGACCTTCAGCAATTGTCATTTCTGGATGAGTTGAACCTTCCATCGCGACAGTCCCCTTTGTCACTACCTATTTCCAGTTTATGCACAGCGGCTTAAGAAAGCCTTAAACTTAGCCTAACCTATGGAATGATAGCATAATTCATGGACAATGGAGCATGGTCTGAAAATCGTTCAGCTTTATATATTTGCGCTGACTGGATGGCAGAACGTAGCCTAGGTGTGACAACTTGGTAATCTATTCTCCAACCGACATTTTTTTCCCACGCCTGTCCTCTATTTGACCACCAAGTGTATTGCTCCGCCTCTTGATTGACCTCGCGGAAGGCATCGACAAACTGCATTTCACCGAATAATTTATCCAGCCATGCGCGCTCATCGGGCAAGAAGCCAGAGTTTTTCTGATTACCGCGCCAATTTTTCAAATCGATTTGCTTGTGAGCAATGTTCCAGTCGCCACAAATAATCCAGTCTTTATCGGATTGCTGAATATCACGCAGCACCTTTTCGTATCGATCGAGGAAGTCATATTTCACCGTCTGACGGTCTTCGCCTGAAGTGCCGGATGGCAAATAGAGTGAAGCAACGCAAACCTTGCCAAAGTCCATGGCAATATATCGACCCTCCGTATCAGCCACCTGCCAGCCTAGTCCCGTGATAATTTTTTGGGGTGTTAAACGTGAATAGATACCCACGCCGCTATAACCTTTTTTCTCGGCGTGATGAAAATGCGCATGATAACCCTCTAATGCCAGCGCCGGATCCAACACATCTTCAGCTTGCGCCTTGATTTCTTGCACACAAATCACATCAGCATTTTCTTTCTGCAGCCACGAAAAGAATCCTTTGCGCGCTGCAGAACGTATTCCATTTAAATTGGCAGTAATGACTTTCACTATTAATTACCTATTACATTTTGTAAAAATTCGCCCGCCTGCCCAGGAAGTTTTTTCTTAATGACGTTACGAATTTCATCTTTCTTTTTGGTCACGATATACTGGGCGACTTGCTTCCTGATCTCCGTCATGTCTGGTGTAATTTCAGGATTGGCTAATGGGCCGCGCACCAGGATAGGCAGTTGAAATGCATGCAACACTTGCTCTGCACCTACTTTCACAGACAAATCAATATAACGAGTGGGTAAGTTATATTGACCTTGAGCGTTAATTTTGTAATCGGGTGCGCTAAGCGCTAAATTATTCGTTTGCGCAACGCCGTTATTAATCAAGACAGAGCCTGCCAACGTATCAAATAATGTAGTGTTATCGCTAGATTCGGCGCTAGGCGTTTCCTGATTGAGCATTGCCTTGGCGTTTTGCAGCAAGTATTTAATATCTATGCCTTCAACCTTGCCGTTAGAGACACTAAAATCCGCTCCACCATTTAAATTACTCATCATTTCCAGCTGATTGGTTCCGCGTGTTGAAGCATTAATTCGAATCTGTCCTGCGCCGGAAATTTTTAATCTGGTATCAGACCCATTGGCATCACTCATTAATGACAACATATCAACGTGACTCAGTGTGAGATCCCAATTCCATGCTGGCACACTGGAAAAGTCTTTAGCGCGTGCATTACCGCTTAAGGAACCGCCATATAAGGTAGCTTGCAAGGGTTGGAAAATCACGGCACCGTTCTGATAATGCAACCCAACTAATGCACTAGTCATGTGTACATTCATTAAAGTTAAATCAGCAATGTGCACTTCACCACTCAAGGTGTGTTCGCCAAAAATTAATTGCGATGGCTCGATCGCAATGTTCACCCGTTTCAAGTCAATGAATGGATTCTGCTGTTTTGGTTCGGTCAGTGTAATGTGCTGCGCCTTCACACCGACTTGCGGATAGAGCGACCAAGATAAATCACCATCGAACACCAAGCGGTAGCCAGTGCGCTTTAGCACTTCATTCGCAATCACTGGTTTTAATTTATTGGGGTCGGCAAAAACATATAAAGCGCCCACGGCGAGCACGGCAACCACAAAAAACAAAACGAAGATCCATGTTAATAACTTCACAACCTTTTTCATTGATGAAACTCCTTTATGACTCTACCGCATATGAAAGAATACGATTATTTAACGGCTGCACTGGTCTTGCATTGGCACCGTGTGAGGCTTCCCTGATTTTAAGAATTTGCGCTGGTGAAGCAGTGATGGGTTTTGATAACACAATCCACTGCACTCCCTCAGAGCATGGCGGTGTCGTGAGCGAACCTTCATAAGAAAAATAACGTTTGTCAGCAGGCAATAACTGCGCCGGATCGACATTGACACCATTGATTTTTGCTTCATGGCCAGACTCATTGGGAATGTGTTCTATTATTTTAGCCAGCTCGGCATTTTCTTCACCGCCTTTCACTAACACAGATAACACGGCAATTCTTCCGTCTTTACCTTGATGCACAAAATGGATTTCCAATGGAAAAGCCTGTTTGTGCCATTCAGTTTCACTGGGTGAATGAAAATGAAATTGAATGAGATCGTAATCATGGCCTGCATAGCTAATGATTTCTTTATCACTCTTGGGATGGAAATTCACCTGCAGTGAATGCCCCGTATCAATTAGCATGGGTGTTTGACTCAAGGTAATATTCGTCGTCAGACTCTCGCCCAACACTAACGGCGCATCATGGTAATTGATTTTCAATTGATACGGCACACGAGTACGATTGCGGCCAAGATTAACTGGTGACTGAGCCTTGCCAGTATCACACAGCTCAAACGCCGGACTTAACATGCCCCAATGCTGCGGACCGCTGCTGCCTACATAAGACCAATGTGTTTTAATGCCTGAATCATTCACTTCCACTGCTGCCGCTACTGTTGCAACACCACACAATACTACACATGCTACTAAGGCAACTCGTTTGTTCACACTGAACTCCCAAAAGACTAAACCAAGCGGGTGATGGGAATCGAACCCACACCAAGAGCTTGGGAAGCTCCTATTCTACCATTGAACTACACCCGCATATTGTTGGGTATTCTAGTCACCAGCGAGCGCCGGTTTCAACAAAAAAAAGCCCGGCACACAGCCGGGCTTTTGGTTTGTGACTTTCGTCGTTAAGCAGCGGAACCACCGGTTGAACCATCGCAATCGCTAATATCAACTTTAACGGTCTTGAAGGCATTTTCCACCACGGCGGTATCATAGCCAAGGTCTTTCGCCGCAGAGATGACGCCGCAAGCACCATTTTCAAAGGTTGAGTTTTTGGTCCAGTAGTTTTGGTTTGCATTCACCATCACATCGAAGGCTTTTCTTGCGGTCCAGCCATCTGCGGTACCCATCAGATAGAAGGCGCGATTAAAGACACCGCTGCTATAGTGAACATCCAGACCATTGTAGTATTGATCAGCTGAGTCGATAGAGCACCATTCACCAGCCTTGCCGCCGTCGCAATCTTTGCTTGGTTGATCCATATAGCGCAATGCCTTGTCTGGCTCTTTAAAGATTTCAGGGCCAATCTGCCAGCTGTTTTTGCCGTCATACGCATAAAACTCAGCAGCTTGCGCAGCCATGTCAGAGAACGCCTCATTCATACCACCGGATTGCCCGCTGTAAACCAAGTTTGAATGTTGCTCGGTGAAACCGTGACTGATTTCATGCGCTGCGACACCCAACGAGGTTAATGGGTAGAACATGGAAATACCATCACCGAATGTCATCTTGGTGCCATCCCAGTATGCATTATCCATTCTCGCGTGCACCACCATGACTAATTTCATGGGTTTGCCGCCTTTATTTAAGACTGACAAGTTATACCAGTCTTTGTACATACCTTTAATGACAATGCCGCCGAATAACGCGTCATTCACAGGTGAATAACCGCCATTCACAGCGTCTTGATCACCATCCCAATATAAACTGTTGTGGGTTTTATCTTGGGTTGCACATTTGAAAGTCATGATTTTGCTTGGCTTCTTGGGGGCTGCCGCATTCATGACTTGCACATCATCGTTGTTCATGGAGCAGATTTTGGTGGTGGCATTACGAGACACGGCGAGCTTTGCATAATGCAAATCGCCTGTTGTGCCATCATATGAGATTTCACCCATTTTCTTGTTGCCGCCAAAACCACCGCCATCAACGATTGGATCTGCGGTTTGCAGATTATTCCACTCTGTATACACCTCTAATCTTTCTGCATCGAGAATATAATTTGGTTTTGCCGGTAATGCATTTGCTTTTACTGCGCTGGCATCAAAGCTCACGTGATAGGCCCAATGGGCTTTGTTGTTTTTGTCGATATAAACAATTCGGGTTGATTGTTGTTCCGTGATAATCGAGTTGCCGCCAGCTTTGTGTTGATAATTCGTTATCGCGGTGCTTAATGCTTTGTCCGCTTGAATAGCATTCAAATTCGATTCGCGTGTTTGTGCCAGATCGGTATCTAAGCCCGCGAAGAATGTACCGTTCATGGTTGAGTTGTCATGTTGACGGCCGAGCACTGCTTCCAGTTTGATGCCGCGCAATGCTTTTCCACTCTTTGGAAGATGAATCACAGCATCCGCACCCCACACATCGAATCCTTTATACGTTTGCTGTACACGAATATGGGTAGTTTCTGACCTGCTAACGGCGCGACTGGTTTCAACCATGCCAGTGCCAACGAAGGATTGCAAAGCAGACAACTGCTGATGATTCAGATTAACTGGAGTTGCTGCATTTGCTGCGGTTGCACCAAAAATTGGCAGAGCCATGAGCAACACGCCGGTTAAGGCGAGTCGTTTATTAAGATAATCCATTTGAATCTCCTTTAAATGAAAACGATAAATTGCCCGTACTTCCTGTACATCGAACATAAAGTGGATATCTGTGGTGAAAATGTATCAACTTAAATGTAAACTCTACCTTAACAAATGTAAACTCTTTAACTAAAAATTAGAATTTGTCCAAAGCTAATCGGCGAGAGATGTAATTGTGAAAAGAAAGACGGGGATTGATATGATAGGAAAACTTCGACATGATTTGATCGAAATTTTGTGGCGCAATTATTCCACATCAACTCCGCATGTCAAGTTAATTGAATCTTGTTTGCAAACTAACAATATAAAATTACCAACGTTAGATCATCTAGCGATTATTGATTTACCTGGCGCGCGCACAGGCATTCGTGAATTACAAAAAATATTTAATGCGCTTGGTTACACAGTGAAAGGCAAAGGTTATTTGCCAGAAAAACAAAATGATTTTACTTGGCTTGCGGAACATGACAGCACTGACAATGCCGCTGCTGATGTGTTGCCGCAAGTAGTCATTGCTGATTTTCGTCTTGAAGAAATGCCGGTCAATGTACGCGACATCATTTGCAAATACAGCGATCAAGCAAAACCGTCACCGATTACTGAAATCACTCGCTTACTACAACAAGGTGATCACAACGACGCATCCTCCGCCATATTAACTTTATTAACCGACTATTTCGCCGGCCGCGACTGGCCGCTACCAACATTAGCTGAGTTTCATGCGGTGCGTGACTTTAATGAACTGTTAGCGTGGGTACTTGTGTTTGGCAGAAAGCCAAATCATTTCACTTACTCCATTCACCTCATGCCAGAATTTACCAGCCTAACAGACTTTCATCGCTTTGTGGAAAACGAAGTTGGCTTGCCATTGAATCAAGATGGCGGCGTTATCAAAGGCGGCCGCGCGCAAGGCATAGAACAAGGCTCAACTGCTGGCACACCCGAACACGTTCAATTAGCCGATGGCTCAGCAGAATTACCGCTTGGATTCGTGGAATTTGTTTGGCGTTATAGTGAAAAAGCGCAGCCTGCGATGTGGAATGATTATTTCACCGGATTTGTGGCCAATCACGCGAATCGCGTCATTCAATCTTTGTATACAGCAGACTAGCGGCTTGATTTGCCGATGGTTATTTTTGTTTTTTTAGCCACTGCAAAATGTCGTGACAAACATCATTCACAGAGCGTTTATCTGTCGTCACGGTAAAATCAGCCACATTTTCATAAATGGGTTCGCGCTCTTCCCACAATCTAATTAGCACTTCTTGTGGATTTTCGCCTTGCAGCATAGGCCGGCGTTTATCGCGTTTTAATCGGTTTAATTGCGTTTCCAGCGACACTTCCATGTAAATAACAATACCGCGCGCTTTCAGAATTTCACGCACTTCTGGTGTTTCAACACAACCGCCGCCAGTGGATAAGACAATGTTTTGCAGCAAACTTAATTCGTCAATCACTCGCATTTCGCGCTGACGATAACCAGACATGCCCTCCAAATCAAAAATCCAGCTTAAGCTTGCGCCAGTTTTAATTTCAATTTCTTCATCAGAGTCATAACAAGCTTTATTGAGTTGACGGGCGAGCGATTTGGCAACGCTGGTTTTACCAGCGCCCATGGGGCCTACTAAAAATATATTGCTCATTCCCGTTTTCATATCGCCTGCGGCATAATTTTAGGCGTGACAAAAATCAGTAACTCACGTTTTTGATCACGACGGTTTTCTTGAGTGAATAGTAAACCAAGCAAGGGAATCTTGCCAAGGAAAGGGAGACTTTGTTGATTAAGTTCATGATTGACCTCATAGATGCCGCCCAAAACAATGGTTTGACCGCTCTTGATCTGCACATTTGTCGTGATTTGGCGGGTACTAATGGCGGGTACGCCCTGCACTGTACGCGCAGCGGGGCGATCCTGGTTAATCTTCAAAGCTAACAGCACCTGGCTGCCGGGCAAAATTTGCGGCGTCACTTGCAAACCTAATACGGCTTTTTTAAATGTCACCGCTGTGCCGCCGCTTTCACTGACTTCTTGATATGGCACTTCTTCACCGGCTTCGATTGATGCTTCTTGATCGTTGCCGGCAAAAAGACTTGGCGTAGAAATTAAATCGGCGCGACCTTGCTGCTCCAGTGCCGCCAGTTTTACGTCTAACAGAGAACCATCGGGTAAATGTGCGACAGCGATGCTGTAACGCCCTGCTGTTTCTGTATTGCTGACAGCTTGCGTGGTGGCAGGTTGATTATTTTGTGCAGGCTGCACATCAAATTCTACGCCTAATAATTTTTCTGCATCTTGGTCAATACTAACAAGTCTAGCTTCAATTAATACCTGCTTTACTGGTACATCTAATTGCCGAATTAATTGATTGATAACCTGCAAACGTGCACTGGTATCACGCGCAAAAATAATATTGGTGCGTGTGTCTGCTTGCAATTGACCACGGTCTGACACAAGCGCGCCATTATCACCAAGCAACATATTGGCGAGCGCGGCTGCTTTTGCATAACGTATTTTCCACACCTTTGTCGTTAGCGGTGCAACTGCTTCCTTGTTTTGCTGCCACACAGATTGCTCCGACAAACTTTTCATGATGATAGCTCGCGGTGCGATTAGCCAGACATCATTAGTCACTGATTTTTCCAAACCATGCGACAACATCAGCGAATTCAGCATGGTGATTGGCTCAACCTGCTGCATTTGTAATGAGGTGGTACCTTGCACTGCCGGGCTAATCAAGACATTAATATGAGCATGCTCCGCTAATAACTTCAGCGCTTCGCTCAAGGGAATGTTAGCCACATTTATCGTCATTGGCTGCGCTTGCGCTATCGTAGAAAGCAATAAAATACTGAAAAATACCATGAAACGCATAAGCTAATCCGTGTTAAGTTGATAAATTTGATGTGATGGTAAATTTAATTTAACAGTGTTTCGTGTTATCTCTTCGACAATTCCCTGCTCTTTCCCCAGCTTGGAATGGATAAAAACCTCTTTGATGACACCATTTGGAAACGAGATAATTGCACTGGTTTTACCTTGTATGATTAGCGTTCCCACCAAGGTTAATTGACTTAGCCCAAACGCCCGCCATTCATCCATGTTTTCTTGTCTTGGAAAAACGTCAGTGACATTGTCACAAAACGGATTCTTGGCTAGTGACAAACGTATTATTTGTTGATTGATACGTTGCTTGCTTGCTCGTATCACCATGTCCGTTTGTAACTGCCCGTGATTTTTAGTTTGTACGGCAATGCTGCGTAAAACAAAATGTGGTGCTGTCACCAGCTTACTTAATAATCGACTCAAGCCAGAAAAATCTGATAGCAACACTATCTGATAATACTCGTCATTCAATGGCGCATTGGGCGGCGCGCTTACTCTCAAGATTGATTGTACATTCAATTGACTTGCCGCAACCAGCGTTACAAACGCTTCTTGCAAATTGTCTATATTCGAACGCTTAATTCCATTTTTTTGCTGTCTTACGGATTTTAACTCTGCAGTGCTGACAGGCTGACGCAAGGCGTTTTCATTCGCCATTAATTCATTATTCGTTTCTTGCAAATGACGCAAATCAAATACATAACCTACTGCCAAGATCATCAGCGCAAACAAAACGGCGAGAGCGTGTCGATATGCAAATAACACATCACGCCTCGCTGGCTGTTAAATTAAACTGTAAAATATCCTCTTTATGTTGCTGCTTTACATTCTGCAATTGCCACTCACTAAATGTAGACGTGACTGCGAACTGTTTTAATAAATTCGATATACCTGCCATCGTCCAGGCATTGCCCGTCATGTTAACCTGCAGTCCATCACGAGTGATTTTTGTGTAGCAAATACCATTCATCATCGTCATGGCAGCGTTGTTAAGGAGCTGCAGGATATCTGCTGATGACACATCGCTTTCGCTGTTTACATCCGCATCAAGCTTGTTAACTGGCGTGGAAGCCACCTCGTTCAAATGATTAATTAGCTCTTGTTCATGCTGATTCGCCACCTGAATCCAGCCATGACTAACGATCAATATCGCCAATGCCACTCCTAATGCAGCCAGCAAATATTGACGCAACATTTTATTTTCATAACTTAACTGCTCTCTGCGTGTGTGCAATAAATTCAATTCAACCATGCCAACGGCTCCCGCATCGCGAGTCCACACGCCAATAATCCACTTTCACCGTCAGACACAGCCATTGCCGCCGGCATACGCATGCAGTTAAATGGATTTAGCAATTGGATGTCACAGTCCCAATGCTGTTTGATAACCGCGGCGGCTTGCGTCATCATTTCTGATGTGCCACTTAACCCCAGACGATGGATACCAGCCTGACGATAAGCATGACAACACCACTCGACCCATTGCATTAACGTAATTTGATGTCGCGCTAGCGATTGCTCATCCCAATGTTTGTAAAAAAGCAATTCCTCACCATCGCGCGCTGCAATCAACCCATAATGCGGCGTGACATACAGCGCAGCAAATTTTTCCGCAGATTGCCCCATGTGATTTAATACATAACGTGCAGCACGTAACATGGCAAAAATATCTATCTCAATCACAGCAGGTTTCAATCCTGCGTTGCGCAAACAACCGGCATAACGTGTTAAATAACTTTCGCCAGTTGCCGCTAGAAATACTGATTTTTCTTCTTTCACACGCAAAGATTGAGCTTGATAGTCATAAGCAATTTTTTCATGCTTAGTAGGCAATAAACGTATTGCTTCTGCATACACTTCCGCCTCAACATCACGCACAGCTAATCCTGCAGGCACGACGATGCTGTGCATTTTCACTAAATTCAGCGGCACACAAATAGCCGTCTGATGATCTTGTAATTGAAAATCGCGCACGAATGCAGAGAGCGTTTTTGTCAGTTGCGCGTAGGCTTGCAACTGCCCCGTCTGCAGCCATTCATGCGTCATCTCAGCCTTGGCGGCATGCAAAATTTCATAGTCATTTTTAACGTGTCTGAATTGCACGAGATAAATCGATTCAGGCAAAACCGAGAGACCAATCATGGTCTTTTGCCTGCGGGGCAAACGCAACATTACTTCAACTCCTTGATAGTATGGATAAAAAATGAATGGATAACGGACAAAAAAGGGATGGGCAAAAAGTTAGCTTGAAAGGAAAAAACTGATTATAATAAGAGGCTTGTGAATATACTTAACGTCCTGCAAAATGCAATACTTTTTTCAAAAATTGCTTCATCAAACCGAGCTGACTTATGAATCGTTTTTTTAGAATCATCCGAATTTTTATCGCCCTATTTCTCATACTAAGCACTGCACTCATTTCTGCGGTGTTATACTACATGGAATTTGAGTTGCCTGACATTGATGCACTCAATACCGTGCAACTGCAAGTCCCGCTGAAGATCTATTCGCGCGATAATAAATTAATTGCGACCTTTGGCGAGAAACGCCGCATCCCTGTTCCGTTCAGCGAAATTCCCACGCAGTTAATTGAAGCGGTACTCGCGACTGAAGATCAACGTTATTACCAACACTCCGGTGTCGACTTACCAGGCCTTGGCCGCGCAGCAGTGCAATTAATTGCGACTGGCCGTAAAACTCAAGGTGGCAGCACCATCACCATGCAGGTGGCCCGCAGCTTCTATTTATCAAGAAACAAAACTTTCGGCCGTAAATTACGTGAAATCTTATTAGCGATTAAAATCGAACATCGCCTGTCTAAAGACAAAATTCTTGAGTTGTATCTCAATAAAGTCTTCTTGGGTAATCGCGCTTACGGCGTGGCCGCTGCAGCAGAAGTCTATTATGGCAAACAGCTGAATGAATTAACCGTTGATCAATACGCAATGATTGCTGGCTTACCAAAAGCACCGTCTACTTTAAATCCGCTAGCCAACCCTGATGCTGCGCTCAAGCGCCGCGATCACGTACTCGCGCGCATGCATGAAGAAGGTTACATAGATGATGAGGTTTATAACAAAGCCATTAATGCACCACTCAATGCCAGCTTCCATGACACACCCACTGAATTAAAAGCACCTTACGTTGCAGAATTAATTCGTGGTCAGTTAGAACAAATGTATGGCGACAGCATTTACACTGATGGTTTTAAGGTTTACACAACAATCGACAGCCGCTATCAAGATTACGCGACCGATTCCGTGCGAGACAACCTGCTTGCCTATGACAAACGTCACGGTTATCGCGGACCTGAAAAAAACCTTGGCATTCCATCCATCGACAACATGGATACCTGGGAAAAACAATTAAAGAAAATGCCCATCATCAACAACCTGATTCCAGGGGCTGTTGTGGACATGACTAAAGACAGCATCACCGTGCTGTTACCAACTGGCAAGATGGCTGTGGTGCCATGGTCTGGCTTATCTTGGGCACGCAAACAAATTAATGCGGATTATCTTGGCCCAATGCCGCATCGTGCCGATCAAATCGTTAGCTTGGGTGATGTTGTAAGAGTGCTCAAAACACCACAAAGCTACATTCTGGAACAGATTCCAAAAGCAGAAGCAGGATTAGTCGCATTGAATCCACAGAACGGCGCGATTCTTGCTTTAGTCGGCGGCTTTGATTATCAAACCAGTAAATTCAACCGCGTGACGAATGCAAACCGCCAACCCGGTTCCAGCTTCAAACCCTTTATTTATTCTGCCGCACTGGACAAAGGCTTCACCCTGGCAACCGTTGTGAATGACGCACCGATTGTGATTGAAAATCAGGATAACAGCTTGTGGCGTCCAATGAATGACACCAAAAAATTCTATGGTTTAACTCGTTTACGTACCGCTATCACCAAATCACGCAACATGGTCACGATTCGCTTGCTCGCTTTATCCGGCATGTCATACACCGTGAATTATTTAAAACGATTTGGTTTTGCGCCATCGCAGTTACCGCCTGGTTTATCATTGGCGTTAGGTACCGCCTTAGTTACGCCGCTGCAAATGGCGCAAGCTTATGCGATATTTGCTAATGGCGGCATGCGCGTTGTGCCGTTTGCCATTAGCACCATTTACAATTCTCACGATCAATTGATTTATCAGGCGAAACCGCTAATTGCCTGTGAAAAATCTTGCGACCCAGAATCCGCCTTGGCGCCGCGCGTGATTAGCGAACAAAACGCCTTCTTGATTACCTCTGCCTTACGTGACGTTATTCTCTACGGTACCGCAAAACAGGCGTTGTCTGTTGGCCGTAATGACGTGGTTGGTAAAACGGGTACGACACAAAATCAAGTCGACGGCTGGTTTGCTGGTTACAATAAATCGCTGGTTGCCGTGTCCTGGATGGGCTTTGATATACCGCAATCATTACACGAATACGGCGGACAAGCCGCACTGCCGACCTGGTCGCAATTCATGCATAACGCATTAAATGGCACGCCAGATCATGGCATTGAACAACCACCTGGTATTGTTTCCATGCGCATTAACCAATACACAGGTGCAGCAACCTCTGCTGGTGATGCTGGTGGAATATTTGAATTCTTCGCGCCGCCGTATTTACCAGACAATGCAAATCCTGCTGCCGTTGCTGCGCAATCAGCGCACTTGCAGACAAAAGCAGAAAGCAGTAATGAAGATATTGATAGCGCCACCCCCGAAGTGGTTGCGAGCGATGTTCCCAACTTAGCCGCTAACACTGCACCTGCTGCGGCAGCGCCAGTATCAGACGCCACACCAACTTCGAGCGCGCCTGTTGACGATGTGACAGGTGATGACGAAGAGGCGATCAATTAACTTCAGCGCTATCATTAACGGTTGATTGGCTGTTTGCTAATTTGAGTTAAGATTAATACCAAGATGTGCCAGTATCCGCACATCTTGGTCTGCCAAGGGCAGACCCGGCACTTTAGTAAATGCGAATTCATGCCTGAATTGAAACCGATTACGCAACTCATCAAACACCACACCGTGATGCTCTGCTGGCAACACGGATGTCCGCATCATGGCAGTCATGACGGCGGGATTAAACACACCTAACACGATATCTTGCCAACGATGCTGTCTTCCCGCATAACCCAAGACTTGCTGCGGCATCGCTAGCGGCGGTTTGTCTTGCGCGGTGATCACCCCCAGATGACAAGCGGATTGATACAGCATTTCCATGCCACGCACTTTGCTTTGTACGGAGTAACCTGCAATATGCGGTGTAGCAAGCGCTGCGCGGTCGAGAATTTGTTTGTTAATTTCAGGCTCATCTTCAAAGACATCTAGACACCAAATTAAATGACCGCCATCTTGCATCAACGCGGCTGAATCAATGACTGCGCCGCGGCTCGCATTCAACAACACGGTGCCGGCTTTCTGCCGCTTGAGAAAATCGCTGCTAATGAAGTGATGTGTGGCATCTTCACCGGTTAATTGCAATGGAACATGTAATGAAATCAGATCAACATCGGCAATGTCGTCCAGGGCGACTGACTTAAAGGAAGGCTCTTGTCGTGCTCGCGGTGGATCGCAAACCATCACTTCCATATCTAACAACTGCAATCTCTCAATCACTTTCTTGCCGATATTGCCTGCACCTATCACCGCAATACGTCCACGCTTTTGGGGGATGACATGACGCTGCATCAGCGCCGCCAGTGTACTAATGACATAATCCGCCACAGGTGTAGCATTGAAACCATCTGCCGTGCTCCATTTAATTCCGGCGCAATCCAGCCACTTCGTGTCCATGTGATCAGCGCCTGCTGTCATGCTGCCGACAAATTTTACTCTGGCGTGTTGCAATAAGTGTTGATTCACTTTCGTGACTGAACGAACTAACAAGATATCTGCCTCTTCTACCGTCTCAGGCTGCATATCACGTCCTAAAACTTTTGTGATTTCACCATAGCGGCCGAAAAATTCGTCTACGTAGGGTAAATGACCGTCTGCAACTATCTTCATCATTTAACTCGCTTTATACTATTTCAAGAGACCTATCAGGGAGATTAACATGAAAGGATTCATACCACTACTCGCGCTTTTTATTGCTTGCCCAGCACTCGCTATTCAATCAGGCATCAGCGGACACGCCGCTGGTGATGTGATTGCAGTTAAAACAGATAGTGAAATAGCTGCATGGTGTAACTTCGACAAATCCGTTGTCGTGACATCCATGAACGTATTATGTGTTTACAATGGCAGCAAACAAACACCGTCTTCATAACGCGTTATCAATGGATTCCTAAAATAACGCCGGCCGTGACCACCAAGCCAATATAATTGTTTTGCAAAAAAGCCTGAAAACATTTTTGTGGATTGCGTTCGCGTATCAACCAGAGTTGATACGCGAACAAGATAGCGGCAATTAACAAAGAAATAAAATAATACGCATTTAAATCAAACCACTGCCCTATGGATATTAGCAAGATCATCAAACATGACATTAAACAAGCGAGGATAAAAATATCGTATTTACCGAATAAGATGGCAGTGGATTTTACGCCGGCACGCAAATCATCTTCGCGATCTGTCATGGCATACATCGTGTCATAAATCACAGGCCATAACATCGCGGTGGCATACACTATCCATACGGTAGCAGTGACCTTACCTGTGACCGCAGCGAAGGCCATCGGGACACCCCAACTGAATGCAGCCCCCAAACCAAATTGCGGCAAATGTGTCACGCGTTTTAATAGCGGATAGATGACGGCTAAAGCCGCCCCAACAAATGACAATTCAATGGTGAGCCGATTACAGAACAAGACCAATGAAAACGCTAGCAGCACCAAAACAGCCGCTAATAATAATGCACGCTTAACACTGACAGCGCCCGTCACCAAGGGACGCAAGCGGGTTCTTTGCACATGCCCATCAAAATTCCTATCGAACACATCATTGATGATACAGCCTGCTGAACGCATCAATACCACACCGCTCACGAAGATGAACAAAATATTGATTGGCGGCATTCCACCCGCAGCAAGCCACAACGCACCAACAGTCGGCCAGAGCAACAATAAAATACCAATCGGTTTATTGAGCCTGGTTAATTCAATATAGGGGCGTAGCGCTGCACACTGAAACACATTATTTCCTTATGTCTTCATTCAACCAGATGGCTGCCTGTTTAGCATAATATGTCAGAATCACATCTGCGCCTGCACGCTTGATACCGGTTAATGCTTCCAGCGCGACCGCACGTTCATTTAACCAGCCATTTGCCGCAGCGGCTTTAATCATCGAATATTCACCACTGACATGATACGCAAAAGTCGGCACTTTGAATGTGTCTTTCACTCGACGCACGATGTCTAAATATGCCGTGGCGGGTTTAACCACAACCATATCAGCACCTTCTTCCAGATCTTGCTTCACTTCATGCATGGCTTCGTCTGAATTGCGTGGGTCAATCTGGTACGTATATTTGTTTCCTTTACCTAATGCGGCAGCAGAACCCGCAGCATCACGGAATGGGCCGTAAAAGTTAGAGGCATATTTTGCAGAGTAAGCAAGAATGTGTGTATTCACAAAACCTTCTGCTTCCAGCAATTTACGGATGACGCCTATGCGGCCATCCATCATGTCAGAGGGCGCCACCACATCAGCGCCTGCGCGAGCATGGCAAAGTGCCTGCTTGGCTAAGACTTCATTCGTCAGATCATTCAAGATGTAACCGTTTTCGTCGGAGATACCGTCTTGACCGGTTGAGGTATAGGGATCTAAGGCAACGTCTGTCATCACTCCCAACTGCGGGAAACGATTTTTCAAAGCACGGACGGCAGTTGGAATAACGCCGTTATCATCATAGGCTTTTTCTGCCATCTGCGATTTTTGATCCATGCCAGTCACGCCAAATAACATGACAGCAGGAATACCCAAGTCCACTAGCTCTGCCGCTTCTTTCAGTAATTCATCGACGGTCATGCGTTCAATACCAGGCATTGAGGCAACAGGTTCGCGCTTGCCTTTGCCTTCGATGATAAACATTGGAAATACCAAGTCATCTACTGTCAAACGAGTTTCTGCTGTCATGCGGCGTGAAAATTCACTAAAGCGTAAACGGCGCAAACGAGATTCAGGGTAAGTTCGGGTTGGCAGATTTGGCATAGCGGCACCTTATTTTATATGTTTATAATGTCCAAAAACTGACGGCAATTGGAACATAATCACCTATGCATGACAAGATGAGCGGCTTCACTCTGGTACACGTTGGCGACCGCCTCACCTTGCAGCGGCCTGATGATGTCAAATTCACTCCTTTCTATATCGATTTTCTTGCCGGTAAATTACGTTATCGTGCAGAACAAGCAGGCTTAAAGCGTGAAATGCTAGCGCGCGCACTTGGTAAAAAACCAAAAGAGGAACCGCGCATCGTCGATGCAACTGCCGGCCTTGGCCGTGATAGTTTTATTCTGGCTTGTCTGGGATTTAACGTCATCTTACTGGAAAGATCGGCGATCTTGCATGCATTGTTACAAGATGCGATGCATCACGCGAAAGTAGACCCCGAAATGGCACCTGTCATTGCTCGCATGCAGTTAATTCACGCCGATGCCACATCCTGGCTGGCGCAATTACCAGAAGCAGACCGTCCGGACATTATTTATCTGGACCCTATGTTTCCTGAGCGACAAAAATCCGCCTCCGTGAAAAAAGAAATGGTGATATTGCAGCAGTTACTGGGCGCGGAAACCGACAGTGAAGCCTTGTTAAACATGGCCTTGGCTTGTAGCAAACATAGGGTTGTGGTAAAAAGACCTCGACTTGCTCCTGCGCTTACTAATCAGCCAAGAGCTTTTTCATTAACCGGCAAAAGCAGCCGCTTCGACATTTATCTGGTATAAAACATGGAAACGATTTCCCAATTATTACAATATGTTATTCATATTGATCAATACCTTTTCAGCTTCGTGGCTGCGCATGGAACGCTGGCTTACGTGGCACTGTTTGCTATTGTTTTTTGTGAAACCGGCCTCGTGGTGACACCGTTTTTACCTGGCGATTCACTTTTATTTACTGCAGGCAGCATTGCAGCACAGGCAGACAGCAAACTCAGCATTCAATTGTTATTTATCTTACTGTTACTCGCCTCTATCTTGGGGAACAAACTTAACTATACTATCGGCAGACTAGTTGGACCGCGCATCTTCACCGCTCGCGATGCTTGGCTGTTGAACAAAAAATACCTGGATGATGCTCACCGTTTTTATGAAAAACATGGCGGCAAAACCATCATAATTGCCCGCTTTATGCCAATTATTCGCACTTTTGCTCCATTCGTGGCAGGCATCGGCGCCATGGGCATCAAGCAGTTCTCCCTGTACAACATCATTAGCGCCTTCTTATGGGTTGGCGCATTACTAGGCGGCGGCTATTACTTTGGCTCAATGCCCATTATCAAAAATAACTTTTCCATGGCAATTTACGCTATTATCGCGCTATCTGTCATGCCGGCCATCTTTGCCGTGTTTCAACAACGAAAATCTGCTAACTCCTGATATCTTGCTAATATCTTTAGGCATTGTGCCACCATCTGGACATCTTTGTTCGGTTGGTGCACAATGCTTACATTCATACCAATAAGAGGAGCCTACGCTCTATGTCTATGGATATGCGAAAAATCAAAAAGCTCATCGAGCTGATTCAAAGCACCGGTGTTGCTGAAATTGAAATCACCGAAGAAGGTGGCAAATCGGTTCGTATTACTCGCGAAGTGGCGAACAAAGGCCCTCAAGTCATCATGGCGCCTTCAGCCGCAGCGCCAGTTGTTGCTGCAGCACCTGCTCCCGCCGCAGAAAGCAAACCTGCCGCCAAAGCAGAAACTCCCGCAGCTTCTCTCGCAGACAAACACACCGTCAAAGCACCCATGGTCGGCACAGTTTACCTATCCGCCACTCCTGGTGCGAAAGCGTTTGTTGAGATCGGACAAACCGTGAAAGCTGGCGAAGTGATTTGCTTGATTGAAGCCATGAAAATGTTTAATCAAATTGAAGCTGACAAAGCCGGCGTGATCACCGCGCGACTGGTAGATAACGGCACCCCCGTTGAATACAATCAGCCTTTATTCGTCATCGAATAATCGTCAAATAATAATAATGAGGAAAGCTGCATGGCGATTGACAAAATCTTGATTGCAAACCGCGGCGAAATTGCGCTGCGCGTGTTGCGTGCCTGCAAAGAAATGGGCATTAAAACCGTTGCCGTGCATTCAACGGCAGACAGCGAGTTATTGCATGTCAGATTAGCGGATGAGTCAGTTTGCATTGGGCCAAATCCTGCCGCACAAAGTTATTTGCAGATTCCCGCCATTATTAGCGCTGCTGAAATTACCGATGCCATTGCTATTCACCCCGGTTATGGATTTTTATCTGAAAACGCTGATTTCGCTGAACAGGTAGAAAAAAGCGGCTTTATTTTTATCGGACCACACCCAGAAACAATTCGCCAAATGGGCGATAAAGTCACCGCCATTAAATGCATGCGCAAACTAGGCATTCCATGCGTTCCTGGCTCAGATGGACCAGTTGGTGACGACGACGTCGAAACAATTAAGTTAGCGCGTAAAATCGGTTATCCGGTCATCATCAAAGCCACCGGCGGTGGCGGCGGTCGTGGTATGCGCGTTGTCCATACTGAATCACATTTGATTAATGCCATTGCGTTAACTCGCAGCGAGGCGAAAGCCGCTTTCAATAACGACAAAGTTTATCTGGAAAAATATTTACAAAATCCGCGTCACATTGAAATTCAAGTCCTGGGCGACGGACATGGCAACGCTATTTATCTTGGCGAACGCGACTGCTCTATTCAGCGCCGCCACCAGAAAATCATTGAAGAAGCGCCTGCGCCTGGCATCACACAAGAACAGCGTGAAGAAATTGGTGAATTGTGTGCAAGCGCATGTCGCGACATGAAATACCGCGGCGCCGGCACCATGGAATTCTTGTACGAAGATAATAAATTCTACTTTATCGAAATGAATACCCGTATTCAGGTCGAGCACCCGGTCACTGAAATGATTACTGGTGTTGATTTGGTTAAACAGCAAATAAAAATTGCCGCTGGTGAGAAGCTATCGCTCAAACAATCCGACATTAAAATTAATGGCCACGCGATTGAATGCCGCATCAATGCTGAAGACCCCCGAACATTTTTACCCTCCCCAGGCACCGTCAGCTATTTCCATGCCCCAGGTGGCCCGGGTGTGCGAGTTGATTCTCATATATATGGCAGCTATAAAGTACCACCCTATTATGATTCGCTTGTTGCCAAGATCATTGTGCACGGCGAAAACCGTGAAATGGCTTTAGCTCGCATGCGTAGCGCCTTGGATGAAACTGTTATTGAAGGTATCCGCACCAATATTCCGTTGCACCAGGATATATTACGCGGTAACACATTCCAGAAAGGCAAGGTCAACATCCATTACCTTGAAAAGTGGATGAATATGTAAATTTAAGCAGGGCCAGGCGCAAGCCAAACCCCGCCTAAGCAGTTGGTGACCAGTACAAAATAAGTAGCAAGAATGTCACCAACAGCAAAAAAAATTAAAAAAAACTTAAATAGTAAATTTATTGATCGATCTTGAGGAACGCTGAACAGTCAACCAGTACACGATATGTACATGAATGGATTAGATTTTTAGCAACATTAAAGCTTTCTTATTAAAAGATTGATCATTTTGTCTACATAATATACAATTTTACACATTATGAAATTGTGGTAACATCCGAACCGTGTATTGATTCATAAACTGCAACAGAGACAAGTTTGCTAAGTTTTCGTTCACGTAACGATTGCCCTAACAAAAGTCAAACGCTAGAATGGTTGCTGTATCGTGAACAATCCCGAGATAACTGAGGGAAACTATGACAAACGCAATATTAGAAAAAAACGAAACGTCATTCGAACTGACGCAGAAAAACCAACCGTTGCACGACAGCGTTCGCCAGTCACTTGAGAATTATTTAGCTCAATTGAAAGGTCAGATGCCAAGCAACCTGTATGAGTTAATTCTTGCTGAAGTAGAAGCGCCTTTAATGCAGTGCGTGATGGAATACACGAAGAACAACCAGTCTCGTGCAGCCATCGTACTCGGATTAAGCCGCGGCACCTTAAGAAAGAAACTCAAAATGTATGGTTTGCTTGATTAATTCAGGCAGCGCATCATTCAAGTGATAATATCCCCGCATTCTTGCGGGGATATTTTTTTGCCCCCTGCTTTTTTGACACATCAACACCTCGGTCACGCTGTCGATTTCAGCAACACCGTGACGTTTTGCGCTCTTTATCGCATTTCCCCCTAAAATATGTATAATAATTCTTAGTTCCAAGCCTCACCCGAACAAGGAGACGATACATGATGAATCAAAACGCCTCTGAAATAGATTTCACAGCAGGAACTGAATCCAACCAAACATTCTGTCTTTTAAAACCCATCTCGATTGCGCCGCAACTCCATTTGCATCATCAAATTGTGACTCACCACCCACGCGCCGGTGTGAACCCAATAGTCGATTCGGCTGGCAGGCTGTTCACCATCATGGGTGAGCTCAAATCCTCTAAAACTTTTCGCACGCTCAGCAAACTGCAATCGGAATTAATCGAAGAGATGAATGCTTTTCAGGAAAACATCAAATCCCACGGTTACAACACCGAGTACACACTGGTTTGCCGTTATGTGATTTGCGCTTCGATTGATGAGTTGATTCTGTCTACCTCTTGGGGCGGCCAGAAAAACTGGGAACCCTATTCGCTGCTTGGCACCTATAGCCAGGACACCAGACATCAGGAAAACTTCTTTAGCATTTTGGAACGTGCGATTAAGGAGCCTGACTATTACATCGATTTAATGGAATTGATGTATATTTGTCTTAGCATGGGCTATCGGGGCCGCTATCGCAGCCAGGAATACGACCACGCAGAACTCGAGCAAATCACGAATGCGCTTTATAAGCACATTCGGGCTTATCGCGGCAATTTTAGCAAAACCTTGTCGCCAACACCGTTACAAGCACCCAAATCTCCCACCAAAACTTTATTGCATAAACCGGAATCAATTTGGACTACGCTTCTGATATCAGGTTGTATTATTATGATAATCTTCATCAGCCTTGGCTACTTAATGGAAATGATTTCTAATGAAGCTATCAGCAATATTTCAAACCTGCAAAGCGTCACTCAAAGCACTTCCAAGCAATGAGTTATACCAATCAATCCTGTTCTCGTTCAGCCTGATGGCAATCCTCGCGATTGCCATTTGGTTTTATGGGCCGCATCTTTATTACAACCAGCATGCACCGTTTGCGACAGTCGCCATGCGGCTGTATGCGATCACGGCAGCGTTTTCGCTGTGGCTGCTAAAAATATTATTAATCGATTTCAATGTCCGCACGATCAGACCCAAAGACCCAGAAATCCGTCATCACCTGCAAGCGTTAACTAACCGCTTTCGTGGCGCTATCGAATTCATGAAAAAAACCTCCATTACGCATGCAGGCAAACCTGTTAGCTTGCAGCAATTGCCGTGGTTTGTGTTGTTAGGCGGCCCAAATGCAGGTAAAACCGCCATGCTGGCACACTCTAAAATTCCATTTATCCTGCAAAAACAATTCGGCGCTTCCATCCCGGAACATTTCGAGCCATCTGAGAATTGCGATTGGTGGTTAACACGCGAAGGCGGCATGATTGACGTACCGAGCAAATACCTATTCACCAAACCAAACAGTAAAAAAAATCTAGCCCCTGCACTGTGGGGTTGCTTCTTACAATTGCTTAAACAGCACAGCGGTAAAAAATATATTTCTGGCATTGCGGTTGCCGTGCCTTTTGCTGAATTGACCGAGCAAAATGACCCCGAGGCAACCGATCGTTTAATTAACACCCTAGGTAAACACATACGTAGCATTGAAGGATCGTTACAGAAGAAATTACCAATCTATCTTATCGTCACCAAAAGCGATCTCTTGCCAGGGTTTGGTGAATTCTTTTCTGAATCTGCCGAAGATGAAACCTCGCAAGCCTGGGGCATCACCATACCGGCCTGCAACGATGTTGATGACACCGCTCAACAATTCATGAAACGATTCAATGCGATTATCAAGAAGCTGAATGAACAATTGCTCTGGCGCATGCATCACGAGCGCAATCCAATGGCAAGGCCATTAATTAAAGATTTCCCACTGCAAATGGAAAAGTTAAAAGGATCCATTCAAAGCTTTATCACTAAGCTTGGTCATGCTCGCATTCAAGGAGTATTCTTAACTTCCGCCATGCAAGTCAAACCAGAACCAGAAACCATCGTTATTGATAACGATATCAACCACGACTCACGCTCCCTGCAGATTTTTCAAGATCCAGCCGCTAAATCACGCTCCTTCTTTATCCGGCAATTAATCACTGACTCATTATTCCCTAAACAGCAAGTGATTATCCCCGTCCAACAACCAAAACATTGGGGCCATTATACAACTTACGCCGCATGTGCTGCCGCCGTGGTCGCAGCATGCATCGTGTTTGGTCGTGATTTCAATGAAGGCTTCAGGAAAACGCAACAGATTGAAAATAACATTGTTACCTATCGCAACACACTGCGCCAATTCCAAAATCCCAACGAAAGCCTGATAAAAACCTTGTCTTTTCTAGATACTTTACAACAATCATCGCAGGAAGAAGAAAATCAAACTATTTTTTCCCGCGTTATTAATTACTACTCGAACAAGTCACAAAGAAATGCTGTACAAATTTATCAGCATTCATTACAAACTTTTTTAATGCCGGAAATTAGAAATTACTTTGCGAACTATCTGGATAATCCTATTAATCAAGACGCTGAGAATATTTATCGTGTATTAAAAGCTTATTTAATGCTGGGTGATACCGAACAATTCAATGCATCTTATGTGCGCGACACTTTATTCGGCATTCTGCCGAATAAATTCACCGCTACCGCAGAATTGCAGCATCACTTTGATCTTGCCGCTGAGCAATTCAATGCATTGCCGCTGAATGACAAACTCATTATTAACACGCGCAAATATTTACTCTCGCTGCGTGGTTCGCAGCTTGGCTTCATCATTCTGAAAAATATCAGTAACAACGCGCAAAACAGCGATGTCTTGTTAAGCAGAAACGCCGATGAAAATCTGTTGTTTAATAACAATAGACAAGACCCCATTGCCGTCATGTTTACAGGCCGTAACTTTACCAACGTTTATGATCATGAAATTCAAGTGGCTGCGTTTGAAGCAGCCAATGGTAATTGGGTACTAGGCACTGGCATTCATGTCAGCGCAAACCCAACCTATGCGGCTGAATTAGGAGAAGCATTGCGCGCTGATTATGTCAAAAACTATGTTGCTATATGGGAAAACGCAGTCGATAACATTCGTCTGCAGCAACCACATGATTTGCAACAAGCTGATGCCATGATTACAGCGTTAACCAGTTACGACTCACCGTTAATCAAATTACTCAATACCATTCACGAAAATACTTATTTCACGCCCGTCAGCTCAGCTAGTCCGAAGTTAACTGCAATTGGACAACTAGTTGATAAGAGTAATGCATCAAAAGCGGAACTCTATGGATTACTCACCAATCTGCAAGCGCTGCATGACTATTTACAGCCTGTTTTGAGCGCAGAAAACCCACGCAAAGCAGCATTTGAACTCATCTCAGACCGCATGAAACACCAGGGTGAACCAGATCCCATCACCAAACTGCGTCTTTCTGCAGATCAAAGTCCATTACCGATTAAAACCTGGATTAATCAGTTAAGTAACGACACTTGGCACTATCTATTGAAAAATGCCATGCGTTACATGGATACATCATGGTCTGAACAAGTAGCCACGCCATATCGAGAACTTGCTAACCGCTATCCTTTTGCCAAGAATGCTACCGATGAAGTCCCATTAAAAAACTTCATCCAGTTCTTTGGCAAACCCGGATCGATAGTCAGTTACTACAATAATTATCTGCAACCATTCATTGATACCACAAAAACAGAATGGAGCTGGAAGCAGTTAGATGGCGAAACGCTGCCATTTTCTCCAGCTGTACTGCACCAAGTACAACAAGCAATGACCATCCATCACGCGTTTTTTCCTAATGATGATAATAATCTTTATGTGCCATTTGCTTTACAGCAAGAAAAAGTCGCGGCAAACGTTAATAAAGTGACCCTTAATATCAACAATAAAGTCATTGTCGATAAGCGTGGCGCAGTCAATAATCCGCATGTGCTAGCCTGGCCGCATGATCTAACAGGTAACATGACAACGGTTGAAGTAGCGACGGTAAATGGCAAGCCGCTGTTAGAATCATTCCCAGGGTCATGGGGCTGGTTTAAATTGATTAATCAAGCTTATGTAGGGACCAAATTCAAAAAGGATATTTTATTGAATTTCGCTAGAAATTCAGCGACGGCAGAATATGTCTTGTCACCACAAGATAAAACTAATCCGTTTACTGCGCTGAACCTTAGCCAATTCACATTAGATAACCAACTAACAACCATTGTTTCATGATAGTTAACGAGGAAAAAATGTCACAAACCAAACAAATTGAATATGCCGATGAACATAATACGAAAATGCAGGGAATGGCTGTCATACCAGAAGGCAGCAATAAGCCTGTTGTCATGATTGCTCATGACTGGTCTGGACGAAATCATTTTGCGAATAAAATTGCTGAAGACATTGCGGCCCTTGGCTACATCGGATTCGCGTTAGATATATATGGTGATGGCCGCACAGGTAAAACGAAAGAAGAGAAATCCGCTTTAATCGCACCATTTGTAGAAGATCGCGCGCTGTTACTGGCTCGCTTGAATGCTGGTTTGAAAACGGCGAAATCACTACCTTCAGCGGATGTGAATCGCATTGCGATTATTGGATTTTGCTTCGGCGGATTATGTGCGCTAGATCTGGCACGTAGTGGCGCGACTATCAAAGGCGCGGTGAGTTTTCATGGTTTGTTCAATGCACCGGATAAGCTACCCAAGCATAACATTCAAGCGAAAGTGTTAGCACTGCATGGTTTTGATGACCCCATGGCAACACCTGAGCAAGCTATCGCTTTTGGTAAAGAGATGACAGAAGCTAAAGCGGATTGGGAAATTATCATGTATGGGAACACCATGCATGCGTTTATGAATCCTGAGGCAAATGATCATGCCTTTGGCACGGTTTATCAGCCAAAGACTGCTGCTCGCGCCTGGTTAGCGATGCAGAATTTCTTGTGTGAGATTTTTGCCTGACATAGATCAACCGGCTAAGCTCTTCACATCCACATTCTTGGAATAAGCATCCAGAATCTCGTTGATAAGCTGATCGGAGATACTGAGGCCTGCATCTTCCTGAATGACGCCTTGTTCTTCTTTCAGCTTAGCAAGACGTTCTTCCACCAGTTTCTTGACTGAGCCTGACGGGAACAAGTTCGCCAAGACACGACGGGCTTCTTTGGGGCCTAAGCGCTGATACAGCTTGTTACGCACACGCGCATCTTCCGCCGTGGTACTAAACGACCATAACTCAATCGGACCTAATGTGCTTGTCAGCAACTGCGTATTCATGCCGCTCTTGGTAGAAAACTGCGCGAGGAACGTGGCACCGCCTTCGCGTGGACCATGCACACGAGTCTTGAGCGCAATTCTCGCCGTTTCTGATAAACCGAAAATTTCCGTTGAACGTTTAATCGCTTGTTCTGGACCAGCGTCCATAATGAAGATTGAGGTACCGAACTCCACCATGACCGGATCGAAGTCATCCAGCGATTGCGAGATAAGCGCGATCTGAACGTTCCATTTTCTACCTTCACGCATATCCAGGATAACCTGATCGCGAACAGCACGCGCTTTCGACGTACGGTGGAATTCGTCATACACAATGCGTTTAGCATCTTCACGAATCTCACCAATACGGTTGCGATGATATTCTTTGTAAGCATCCGGAATATCCGTTAATGAGTCTTCTGTCAGATAATAATGTCTTGCCAGTGCGTAACGGGCAAGCATGTACATGACCGCGGTTTGTCTATCGGCTGAATCACCACCGCTTTTCGCAACCTCATCAAGGTCGAGAGAAACGACACGGGCATCGCCAATATCGAATTTAGTGATATTGGAAAGAATCGGGTATTCGCGCACTGCACTTGAAATCATACGACTAAAGGCCTGAATCAATGGTTCGCCGGTTGGTGCTGTGACTTGACCATATAAATCTTCGATGACTTGGGTACGGCAGATAGCGGCGGCATCAGCCATTAATGGCATGGCAAAACGCTGAGCAAGCATCGCTTCATGCTGGAAGCCTGCCAGGAATAAAGCATCCGTGACTTCCCACCAAGTGGTGTGCTCATCGAACACAAAACCAATTTCAGAGAGAATGTCATCGACCATGGGCTCAAGACCCTGAGTGTAGGGATGCGGCTTACCTTCATCACCCAAGCTCTTATACATTTCATTGACGATTAAACCTGCCATGTCTGAAATACCGTCGTATGGGCGTTCAGCGCCAATCGGTGTAGCAAGCAGTGTGATAAAGTTTACCAGGAATCCACGTTCTTGCGGTGACGGTGTGCGGCAGCCTAATTGGGTATCAAAAGGATTAATCGCATAATCAGGTGTCATGCGTAAACGGTGATACGCCACATAATGTCGCACCGCTGGCGGCAATGCTTCTTTCAGCAAGGAGATTAATCCGCTACTGGAAGGACCAATATCGATAATTGCGATACGCGGTAAGCGTGTGATACCACCGGACAGACAAAGCCCTAAGTTTAATGCGTTAGATAAAACGGATTTACCAGAACCAGGTCGTGCATACATTAAGTCGATCCAGGTGGTTTGCATTGCAGAACCAGGCTGATATGGCCATGGCTTGCCATCTGGTGAACGCAGCAAGACGGCACCAAACTCCCAGGCGGAAGCCGGACGAGTAAATGGCAGCATGTAAACCACATCGCTTAAAGGTGCAACCGATGGGGTCGCCACACTATTCGCGCTATATCCAAGCAAGCTGGATGCGATACCAGCGAACACATCGCCTGATACTTCTGATACTTCGCAGGAACCCCAACCCTGAACTGCTTTGGCCAACTCTGCAGCGCGAGTACGCAGTAAGCGCACATTGCCTTCCGGTGCCCAGGTGGCAAGACTGACTTGTAGCTTGACGACTGCATCGTCTGTATTGGTTTCAATACTGCGTAATAATTCGGTCGCATCATGCACTAAGCGGTTTTGTGCGGAAGTAAAGCCTAAAATCGCTGCCATCGTGGCTTTGAAACTCAAGATAGACAAGCCGCCGCTTTCAAACAGGAATGAAATACGCCATGGCACGCGCGTTGGTAAAGTACGTGCGAATAATGCGATGAATGACTTAACTTCTTGCGGGAATAAATCAATGAATATTGGCGTAGAGATACGGTCGCCTGAACGAATGGTGCGTAAATCCATCGCATTGGCATCGCGTGGGAAAATCTGACGTGCTAATGGTGGATACATTAATCCTGCAAGATCACCACCAGCGGATTCACGCGCAACATGTACCGGAATTTTGTCGCCTGGCAACACGGCTTTCCATTCTTTAGAGGTAAATTCCGGGTCAGCTGAATAGCGCATCGCATAAACGGCATCATGCACCTTCAACTGGGCGCAATAAATACTTAATCCATTCATATCGTTTACTAGTGAGCGCACAAAAGAATGGTGGCCTTCGCGTAAATCAGGCACCGCGGCTAATAAATTCTGGCCGTTCTTAAAGGGTGGTATTTTATTCTCACGAATAAATGCCAGCTTATCTTTGTTGGCACGGCTTAACTGCTCATTGGTGAGCGAATAGGGGCGCGTCCACAACACAAAATATAACTCTTCGTGCGCACAATAATTTGAGATGTAATTGATACGCTCGTTAAATAAATCTTCCAAATCCAGATTCAAGCGCTTTGCTGTCGCACGAGCTGGCGCCAGGATATCCGCAAGCTCTGTGCGCACAGCTTCCTTATCATACGAGAAATAGACTTGAACCAAATGGCCTTTGCGCTTTAAGGTTGCCTGTAAACTTTGGGTGATACCGGCGTGTATGGTTTCGAATTCTGCCTGACCAATTAATTTGGTCACACCAAAGACGCGAATGACAGAGACTAATGAGCCGTCTCTGGCAACTAAAGTATAAGGGTCTTCTGCTGTTTCCAGATCACAATAGGCTTCACAGGTTTGTTTTAAATCCGTACTAAACCAGGCGAGAACGGCATCTATGCCATCTAATAAGGGGTCTATGAAAGAGCTATTTTGCATGACCTAATCCTTTTGTTTATCTGCTAGCCATCGCGACTGGTTAGCAGAATGCGCTTACTCGTTTTCTGGAGCTTGACCCTGCGCTTCAGCTTCCAGTTCTTTCAAGGCTGAGGCAGCCCAGGCATCCAACTGCACTCTGAATTTGACATTCGACGGTAAGAGACGTAAATCGCTTAACACTACCGTTGCTTTTTCAGGAAACTGGTCTTGATATTCTACAATCATTTGCCCTAAAACACTTGGATTACTGGTACCAGTACCAAATTTATTTTCGACCATTTGACTGCGGAATTTGAAACTTCGATAAATACCTTGTGCGGTGTCGTGATAACCGGTGCTGTTGCCCATCGCACAAAACAACACATGACATAAACTGTTGAGGTCTGACTGACTCATTTCCGGCAGATAGATCATTTGTCCGCCGCTCATTTCATCAAAGCCTACCGCTTGCAAAAATAAACATTGTGAACAAAAACAACAAGCCGTAATCATGTTTTCCGGCTTGTTGTTTGCGTAATTACCATCGAGATTAATGATATCTTGAAATTCTTTTGCCTGAAAACCACAGAATTGGCAAATGTAGTGATCACGTTCGTAGATCTTTTTAGCGACTGGCAGAAATTTTTGATCTTCCTTTCGTCTGGAAAATTGACGCCATCCGATCAAATTTACTGCCAGTTTGAGTTCATGCATATTCACATCGTTAGCGATATTAGCTGCCTGACTTGTTAGCACCAGTAAATTTGGAAATACCGGATGTCATCGCGACTGACCCGCTTGAACCGAACATGGTTTCACCGCTGCGTAAGAAAACGGTTGGTGAGAAGATTAATGCTGCACCAACAAACAAGAGAGCGATTGGTGTGCCAATTGGAATTTGTGTTGGGTTGTCTTTGTGTGCTTTGAATTTAACGATAGCACCGACAACGAGGGCTAAACCTGCAACGTATGCGCCTGCTGTGATTAATTTAGCGACTGCATCAAGGTTACTTGTTACTTTCGCAGCAACTTCACCCATACCGCCAGTACTTGTGCCGGTTTGTGCAAATACATATGCGCTTACTACTGCGCTTACCAGAGCTACAATAAACACTAATACTCTTTTCATTACCGTTACTCCTTTAAAAAGTAAACCAACTATCCCGATGATTTAGTTAGTGTATAACGTTTTAAATCGACCTGTAAACAAAATCAGCACTATGAGACAGAGATGCCTAAAGTTGCAAAAATCATCTGCACAAACCCATAGATGTTGATGCAGAAGACACCGCCAATAATATGGGTTAAGCCTTTTCCAACCGAGCCTTGACCACCACCATGCTGCTCACCTGCATGGCTTAAAATAACCAGACCGCGAATAAATGCGATAGCGCCGAACAATTGCACGACTACTAACGCATTACCCATCACCGCTGCATATTGGCTGGTGTTATCTTCATATTCGTAAGGATTTGGATTCGTCCAGAAAGTTGTTAAGCCGGATTGAACTGAGCTTGGCAAGTACAGCAATAACGTACCAACTGCCAGATAAATTAAAGGGCCTTTCAAATGATGTTGCGCAGACATCATCGTACGCGCTTCACCAAACTCTTTTAACTTCATCAACGCATAAATAATAAAGTACATCCCAAGCACATAGGCAATGGCAGTCACCATGCGCATGAGATTGGGAATTTGACTCGAGATGTTGGTCAACATGTCTGACGCGGTCATACCGGTGATTTGTGTGCCGGTTGAACCAACTGTACCTTGTGCAAAAACAGTCGTTGATGCCAATAATGCAGCTAACACTACCCACCAGCTGCGGGACATGGTCGGATGGAAACGGTCAGCTAATTTCGGATTAAATGACATATAATTTAACCTCGTTATGTTTGTAGCTTACAAACTATCGCTTAATTACTATTTCCATATGACAGTGAAACCGGCTTTCCGTGAACATCTATCGTTACAATACCATCGTACGGGTCAATTTTCGTAACGCGTCCGATGCCTTTGATATCATCATTTTCAGCAACGGTGATCGTGTCGCCCGTATTAGAGCGTAACCATGCGCGGCCAGGAATGATCGCTTGCACATTGTAAGGCAGGCGCACTGGTGCGGAAGCCACCTCAGGAATGGGTTGAGGATTCATCATGGAGGAAGGTGGGATTTGTTGCTGCTGTGCAGGCTGCTGCGTGGTTGCAGGTGATTGCGCAGGATTGAAAGATGGCAGACCGCCACTAGAACCCTGGAATTGCTGCGTTAATGTCTGCACCAATTGGTTCATCTGAGATTCTATTAATGCCATGCGGCTGTTCATCAGCTGAACCTGATCTTGCAGATTTTTATTTTGATTTTGAAACTCAGCCATACGTCTTGCTGTCTCAGCATCAGCGGCGGCTGAAGCGCTGTTGATTTGATTATTCATCATGGCGCCACTCGCATCGATAGCTTGATTGACGGGTGAATTGTTGGTGGTGACGGCATTTGTAGTTGGTAGATTGCCTGATGACACCTGGTTGGAAACAGCAGGACCCTGCACTGACTGTCCCGCCGGCGCATTGGAGTCGAATCTGGCAAGACCTTCGGTTGAAGTCGATGTTCCAGGTTGCACGACCACAGCCGCTTGTTGTTGCGACACCTGAGCTGCACCTTGCGCAGCCTGATTCATCATTTGCTGCATATTGTTCGCGGCTTGTTGCGCGGTTGGCGCGTTTGACGCCATCACGGGTGCTGCATTTTGCGGTTGACCCTGTGGTTGGCCTTGCATCTGGTTTTGAACAGCTGCATTAGCTTGTTGAGCCTGCAATACTTTTTGCATGGCATCTAATTGCTGCTGTTGTTGAGTGGTTGGCGCTGCTTGTGGCTGTGTCGCAGGAGCAGACTGAACCGGGATAACAGGGTTGGATGGTGTCGCCTGCTGATTGGCAGCGACTGTTTGCGCCGCAGAATTGTTTGCAGGTGTTGCACTTGTGTTATTGGCTGCTTGATGCGTGATATCCAAAGAAGGTTGTGTGCTTGATGGCACTACCATCTTATAAACAACTACGACTAATACCAGAAAGATACCAAGCGTAATATATGTTTTCTTGGATTTAGCTGATTTTTCGACTGTCACATCAGAGGCAGTAGACTGCTGTTTGGCAGCATTCGCATCTACCTCATAGCTATCGTCACTGAAGTGATATTCGCTATTTTCTGACCCTTCGTATTTGTCGTCGTCTCGATCATTCCGCATGTATTAAGCCTCTTTCATTTGTCCCTATGCGCCAATTTTTCCGTCACTTACAAGTATAGTCCATGAACACTTACTTTTGGCACCTAATTTACTGAGAATAATCCTTACGTTACATCTGACATAAATAATATACCCAGACCCACACCAGAATCCACTACTACTGTAGGTGGTCGATTTGTATAGTTTTTTGTTGCATCGCCAACAGCTTGTGCCATTTGACCAAAAGCCACTGCCATTTTGGAAGATGGGCTCAGCTGAGGATTGGTAGAGCTGGTACCGAATGCACTGGAAACCTGCGTTCCACCCGAGCTCATTGCTGCCTGACCGTAACCTTGCAGGAATGACGTCGCCATCAATGCGCCAAAACGCTGCATGTAATGATAATTGACGTTCGTTGCCAGAGCAGAACGTGCCGTATCCGGGTCAATACCAAAACCTGTCATGGATTTGGATTTTGGCCACTCATCCATGTTAACCAGGTTGAAGGTCAACATGATTCTGTCCATCTGACCAGACACACCTTTTGTTGTCTGCAAGCGTCCCAACAACTTTGCGCCTTTGAACTTGCCTTCGACCACGGTGGCGAGCACTGGGCTATCTGGGTAATCACTGTTAACGGTTGTATCGAGCACGGCAAACAAGATCGTACCTGCTTTGATAAGCGGTGGCGCGTTAGATCCAGTGGTATCTGAAGATGCGCTTTTATCTTTATCTGTGCCTGATGCACTGCCGCCGCTAGTGGTGGTACCAGTGCCGCTTGTCGCGCTGGAATCTCTATTGCGATCTTTGTGTACCATGTTTGGCGGGCCCCAGCTTGCGATTAACTGAGAAGCCTGATTATCCATGCTGGCAACGATGGCTTGTAAACGCTGTTCTTTACGTTCTTGCGCTTCTTTTTGCGCTTGGATTTGGGCTTGTGATAACACCTCAGTCGCCCCATTGGTACTGGCGGCGCTTGTAGAGGCATTTGCCGCCTCAGCAATTGCACCATTAGTCACATTAGCCTGTAGTGCTTTATAAGCATCTGATGCGCCAGGCGTGCTAACTAATGTTGGCCGATTACGTAAGCCTTGGTATTCAGCTAATAGTTTTGCACCTTGTTCTGGTGTGATGATGCCGGCTGCCACCGCACGCTTTAAGGCTTCTTCATATTCTTGCGGGCTAGCATTGTTGGTCTGTAATTGCGTGAGTTTATTGGCGAGATTACGCAGATCGCTAATTTTCTGATAATCATTCAATTTCAACTTCGCAATCTCTGGCGTCAGCTGATTTTGTTTCACTAACTGATTTATGAATGCTGAGAAAGTCGCATAATCAACTTTGTCTTCAATTTTCTTGGCTATCTGTTTAGCGGTATCTTCACTGATTTTTTTATCTGCCTGCAGCTCCACTAATTCCTGATACGCATCTGCTTCCGCCTGTTGAAGATAACTATTCACTGAGCTCAACTGACTTGGTTGAGACTTGGAGGCCAGATAATCATCCATGATTTTTTTAGCGGCTTCAGGTGTCAACTTGCCAGCTTTGACCATTTCATCTAACTTGGCTTTTAATCTATCAGCTGGAACACCTGCCTGAATTAATTGGCCGATTTCATTGGCGGCATCACGTGAAATTTCACCTTTCTCTGCCATCTGTCCCAAAGTTGCCAAATTACGGCTGGTGCCTTCTTTGGATAATTGATTTATATATTGATCCATTAAGGTCTTGGCAAGCTCGGGTGATATCTGGCCTTTCTTAACCATGTCTTGCAGTAAGTCTGAATACTCACTCAGTGACGCGCCTCTCTTTTGTGCTGCAAGCAACTTGTTTGCGGCATCCAGTGGAATCTGCCCGGATTGCAAATAGCCATCAATCATTTTCGCGCTCTCTTGTACAGCGCGATTATTATGTTGTTTTTGATATTGCTCGTACAACTGACGAGCGTCTTCTGGACTGAGTTTGTTAGCTTTAACTAATTTATCGAGAGCCGCGCCAAACTCTGCGACTGGAACGTCTTTATCAACCAAAGCGGATAGCATGGAAGCATCACCCGGTTGTAATTTTGCCTTGGACATCATTTCATTAATAGTGGCCTTGGTGTCGATATTGTCATCACTGCAAAGCACAGTACAAGAACCCATACCGCCGCCTTTCATGCCACTACCAATCAAGGTAGGCACAGCGCTGGTGCCAGACATTTCAGCTTGTTTGACCGCCATCGAGTCAGCGTTCTTCACTGCTTTGACAAACTCTGGTGTCGCTTGGCCGCCGGGAGTAGAGCTTAGACCTTGCGGGGCGGTGGCAACAACAGAGGTACCTGTTGCAGCACTACCGCCAAAGAAATACGTCGACAAGAAGTAGATTGCCACGAATGCGCCGATGATACCGCCAAATAAAACAAACACTCTGGACCGGGCATCCAGCTTGGAGATAAAATTCAATTTGGAAAAATCGAACGCCATTATAATCCCTCAATCTTTAGTTGCACGGGCTCGCCGTAACGGGAGATTAAAACGCTGGAAGTTTTTGGAATCTCGTAAGCTATCATGCCATCCGGGCTGACCATTTTGCCAACCCAGCCTGGAGACAATACGTTAAAACGAGTGCGCATATACATCATGTCTCCCAGCATCCATGCCTGGGTGTTGTTCGCGCCTGATACGGTTAATGATTTACTGCCTGGAGGTGCAATACCATCTAACACACCTAGCAATAACTGATTTGCACTGTTAGGTAAGTCCGTGCCGGTTGGTAATTCTTTCGTATTGGGACCGATGCCGGATACATGCGCATCCACACGGTAATCAACGACACGCTGACCGGAAATTAATTCGAGTGTGATAGGCGTATTTAAGCCCACCAATCGAATCACAATGTCACCGCTGATATAGGGTGAGACTGCCTGCAGCAAAATAATATTCCCTCTGCCGTCCCACTGAATGTGGACCATGCCAGGGTTACCAATATCGTATGAATCGATAGGCCATGGCGTACCGGTAGAATCAACAAACACCAATGAAGAGACATAGCCTTGTGATAACCGAATCGCAGGTGGTGTCGCACCGGGTGCAAGGTTAATCATTAGCGTAGAAGACACTGCCTTTGGCGGAATAGTTGGCGTCACAGCACTGGCGCGCTGAGAAATATCCATCTGCTGACGCAGCTTGAGCACCTGCTCAGGATTCATGGGGATATTCTTTTGCAATAACGCATTAAACGCCATGTCTGACTCTTCGGTCGGCGCTGAGTGCGGCGGCAAGGAACTTAACATAAGCTGCTGTTGTTGCTCATAGGTCAACGGCGCTGGCGGCGGCTGGTGATGAGGACGCATCGCCAGCTGGCGGGATCGATATTGCCGTGCTTTGATTTGCGTAATCAGATTTTGAAATTGCTGATTGCTGACAGCAGGAGCAGCCCCAGTGCTTGTCACAGGAAGATCATCCGCGTAAACAACCGATACCAATCCCAAGATCACTATCGGTAGCATCAATTTGACATATTTCATGGCGCATTATCCATTACTGACAATCGTTGAATCATTTCCCTTTTCCACAAGCACATTATCAATCGCCACACCATTCAAATTATTACTGGTTTCGGTTCTCACCACCAATAACGTTAGCTTAATGGAGCTTGATGGAATTGTCTCCATGCCAGCATAGCCTATATTGATTGGAATTTGCACCCACCAGGCATAACGACCTGACAATGTTCCTTGATTCACGATAATTGGCGAACCGGTTATTTCAGCGGTCGCAAACATCTTGCCGGTTTGCAGCTTGTCTCTATCAACATTGTTATTAAACTGATTGATAAAAACCTGGTAGCCGTTTTCAGTAAAATACTGCTTGAGCTGGGCGAGCTGATCATCGACATGTAGAAAATCCACGTCAAATAGTTTAGGTACCACATCGGCTACCCATTGTAATATCTCACCTTCTGAAAGATATGGTTCTTGAATATCGACTGGCGCCACAATCCGCCACTCATTAGCGACTTTGAATACCACTGGCGGCGGTTCGGTAAAAAGAATATAGACTGATATTGCGACTAGCGCAGCAATGGAAGCCACCAAACAGCCGATGATGAAAAGAACTCGACTGAAACAATCGCGATAGTAATTGTCTTCGATGGTGACAATTGTGAATTCTTCTTCAGCCATCTTCCCTTCTCTCTTTCAAAAAGTACTATATACCATGTAAAAAGTTTTTTCATCAGCTTGATATCGTGGTGCAATGGGGCGCCTCAAATAGGTAAAATCGCCATATTGCCTATGAGGTGCAAGTCTATTATTGCGTGGCTTGATCGCCAGTGGCAGCGACTATCACCAACTGCAGAATGCCCAACCCATCTTTACTTTGCAGGATAGGCTGACGTTGCACAATGACAGAAACATTCCATGCATAGAGCTGACTGGTAGTGTCATCATAAGGAGGCTGCAAGGTCGTCAATAACATTTGCATTTTGAACTTGTAGGAATAAGCACCATCAAGATCACCCTCAATATCTAACTTTGGCGTATCCACTACTTTTGAAAGGTAAATCATTCGCCTGCGTTTAAGTGCGTTGAGGTTACCATTGGCATTCAATGCTGCCATGTAAGTACGCCAGCCATAGGTGGTGAAGTAGTTTTGCATTTCTTGCATTTGACGACGGTAATTGACGTAATCATAAGAAGTGGCACGCTCAACCGCTCTAACCGTCCATGCCTTCACCTCATCCAAAGACATATTGGGTTTATTCACTGGAGCGATTTCAATTAAGCGCCCTACATTATCTGTCGCAAAATAAAGAGGCTCACTGCGATGGCGTATGACGTAAACCAATACAAAACTTAAGATGATGATAGTGAGAATCGACAAGACAAACGCACCCAGCGCCAAGAAATACTGGCGGCGATAAAATGAGTTTCGCAATATTACGCTGACTAGCGCATCTTCATTTTTCATCATTACTTCATCACCAATTGTTCTATACCAATACCTTGCGGGTTGATTGAGGTTGGCACCCTGATAATAGAAACCGCTGCTAGATAACGCTGTTTACTGACCCTGCTTTCCGTTTGAAAGCTTACCAAAAATGGAATTTGCACACGCCACACATAACCCAAGCCGGGTAAGTCGCCTTGATTTGAAATCACAGGCGTTCCTACCACCACACCGCTAACCGTCAAATGATTAGCGACGACTTTCTTCACCAACGGCTGAATACTAATTAGAAATCCCTCCCAACCAGTTTGAGTGAAAAAGGGTTTCATTTCACTGATCTGATCCATCGCTTTATCAAAGCGGAAAGTATTGACACCAACTACTGCCTTACTGGCAAAACGGATTATCGTTTCTGGTAATAAATTGGGTTCAGTCGTGCTCGATAAACGCATGGTCTTGCCATCCGCCTGTTTGGCATAAAAGACTGGCAAAGGTCGTGTGTTTAGCAAATGAAAGGAAACGTAAACAGCGATTAACACCAGCACCATCACGATGCTCAAACCATAAAGAAAGTAATGATAGTTGTCGCGATAAAATGCGTTTTTATCAGGGGTATATTTCTGTGCAGCTTCCGTTACCATGCCAGCGCCTTCCATAGCTGTTATACCACAGGCGGCATTTTCAAAATGCGGCCTTCAATTGTGTTGCCATAATACTTGGGCGCGGGCTGAGTTAAAATGAAATACACGATGAGTGCAATCAGAATAAACATAATTGATACCGACACCAGCAGCCAGCGCACTACTTTGCGAAATTGATCGCGGAAAAAGTCACTCTGTAATCGTGCGATTTCACTGCGGTTGCCTAACATGACCGCTCTCCTTACACTTCACGCTTTTCCATGGTTATTTCGATACGGTAATTGTCGCTGCTACCCCATTCCGCCGTGTTTTTCGCAATTAAATTCGTGCCGCCATAACCTTCCGCATAAAGGACTCGCGTATTGACGCCAGTGGCGACTAGATATTTTTCCACGCTTTTTGCTTGCATGCGAGTCAAAGCAACGTTTCTGCTCGGCGTGCCTATATCATCGGTATAAGCAGCAATTTTGACGAGTTCAGTGGTGTGACTATTAATGTATGTAGCGATTAAATTCAGTGTCGTGTAGGCAGTAGGTTTGATCTTGTCGCTTTGCCCGTCAAAGATACGAGATGATGGCACCACAACCATGAGCTGATCACCCAACTCAATGACATTCACATCGCGATTTAATAACTGATCGGCAAGCGTTGTTTCTGAATCGATGTAAGAACCATAGCTTGCACCAAAGACCGTACCAACCGCTAAGCCCGGGAGAAAACCAACAGAGGTGGTGGCCGCACCGACTACAGCGCCTGCTGCACCGCCAAGTAATGCGCCTTTCGCCATTTGACTGCTATTTTGATAAGAGTCGACTATATCACCGCCAGTGAGGTCATCGCCCAGCTTCTGGGCATTATTCGAACCTTTGTCGACATTTGCCGCAGCTGTACGCGACACATTCGATGATGCGCAACTGAATAGCCCAATTGAGATGATGGATAACAGGAAAACTTTGACGACGCTTTGCACCAGATTAAATCCCCTCATCCTGAGAATGGCCATTAAGAGAGGTTACATAATCACACAACCGATTGGCAAGTGTCACCACTTCTTCATTCGGTAACATGATGTGATCGACTAATGGCGGATAATCTGTTGCCGTGCCAAGGTCCTTGACCACCTCTGCTGCCATCGGAGCGGATTGCGCATTGGTGCGGCCTAGCAATCTTTCGATGAAACTCAGCTTGTCGCGTAAATAAGAGCGGTTCAGCAATGGCTGCTCAAACGAGCCATACTCGCTACGCCCCACCAGATTCTGAACAAAATCACCCAACTGAACTTTACTGAAGATATTCAAGCGGCCATCAGAAGACTCAACAACGACATCTTCTTCGATCGTTTCTTCTGCAACAGCATTGCGATTATGAAACGACATTAAAGCGTTTAATGCTTTTTCGATTGGATTGGTTTCATCCGGCGAAGACATGGAGTTAGATAACACTTGAATATCATCACCCTCATCATTGGTTTCACCAAACATGTCGCCGCCAGTCTTGAGCACCTCACCTAATCTGAAGACACGTTCATCCAAATCAACCAGCAAGCGAGTTGGCGGGGGCTCGACTTTCAAGAATTGATTAATACGCATTTTTTCAGCTTGTTTGGGGCTGGCATAAAACATGGTGGCGCGAATAATTTTGGATTTAAAGAAGATATGCGCTTCACCTTCACGTTGATCTTTCAAATCCAGCAAGTCTACGCGTTGACGCTTTTCGGAAGAGGCGCTGCGGCTATCCATATAGTTATTGAGTAAGCTGCCAGCATTGGTCTGGAAAGAGTCGACTTTCGTGACATAAGATTCGCCGGCGGTTTTTTGGAAAAATTCCCAGGTTTCCAGTGGGTCTTCGAGCTTCATACAAATTTTAATGTTTGTGTTAGCGCCGATGGAGGCGGCTTCTTCTTTCGACGCTTTTTGGAACGCCGGTAAATCTTGGCCGGCGAAAATAACAGAGAAGCCTAATGAACGCGCCTGTGCGGGCACCACTGCAAAACCTTTTACAGCGTAATAACCATATTCGTCGAGAATACACATGTAAGGTGTAGGAGCGTTGGTGGGTTTACGTGTAATCACTTCACGATAAGTACCTTCAACCGCATCACCTAAACCAGCTGCCATCATGGCTTTCAGCGATGAAATAATCACTTTACCCAATGCTGACAATTCGTCTGGCGATTTTTCCAACGCTGGCAGCAACACAACTAGCACGCGGCGATTTAATACCACGTCTTTTAAGTCCACTTCTGGCAAGTTAGTACGGATGATGTGACTGTAGGTATCCGCTAACTGACCAAACACACGAGTTAACTGCATGGTGATAAACCCGTGTTGTTCTAATACCTGTGAACCCTGTTTGCCTTTCTTGGAACGGTCATAACCTGGCAAGTTGGAAATGTAATTGATGATAGGTTCCAGAATTAGATCGGGTGCTTCTGATAATGAAACTGGTTCTTGTTTATCGCGCGGGAACATCTTGTCCATCGCGATAGCTTCGAGACGTGGCAACTCGAAATAATTACGAATCGTGTTAGCATCCAGCAATAACTTGCCTTGGTCACGCATATAAACCAGCACTTTCATTAGCGCTTCAACGAACACAATGGCACGACCTTTCCACATATCACCGTCAGCGCTTTGACCGCCCGAGTCCATCAAGCTAACAACCAGCTGTGATAACATGCTGGATGAACCGCGGCAAAATGGGTTCATGGTGTTAGATAAGCGTTTTTCTTGGGCGCCGATAACGTCGCGGGCACCAGTCATGAAGTTAATTAACAATAAATCATCTTCACGTCCCATGCTGCGGCACATGGAAAAAATACCGGCGAAAAGTGAGTTATCACCTTTACCGTCAACGTATAAAAATCCGCTGCTCTGAACTAATGCGTTAAATGCGAGTGATTTCAGGGCTTCTGTTTTACCGCTACCAGTTGAACCGAAAATTAAAACGTGGGTACGCATGTCATCGTTATTAAACCAGAGCTCATCACCCGTCATTCGACTGTTGCCAAAGAACGAGATGCCGCGGGCTTTGCGCGGCTTGGTTGAACCTGGCATAGGATCGTTGTAGTCATAGGCTTTTGAGCGCAGCGGCAAACGAAATGGTAACGTAGTTCTACGCGTGTAGGCATAGATGAAAACACAGACACCAATTAGTGAAATGAGATCAACCATGGCAGAAAAAAAGAAAGCACTGATGGCAAAGGTGAACATCAGGATCGCGCTGTTTAACGGGTCCTTAAAGAAATCCACTATCTTCATGCCCAGCGTACGTGTATCACGCAGCAAGAGCTGAGGCGATAGTTCGTGTTGTTCATCTAACCCGCGCATTTTCATTTTATGCCTCCTATCACAGTGTCATTAAGCATCATCACGGCGATAGAGAATGTCTTTCAATGCCAGTTCAACTGCGTTGGTTGCTTCTTCAACCATTGGTACTACTAATCTCTTTTGTGCTTCTTTTTCAGCGACCCAATGCGCGAACACTCCACCAACTTCAATGAATGGTGTTGCACGGCCCACCGTATTCAAGGTGTACCAGAGTCTTCTATCCAGCGGTTTGAGCCATAAGAAATCGCAAGATGCTTGCACGCCATCATCGCGTGCTCGCTCCAACATGGATGCCATCATCGTCAACACATACGCGTGTGATTTCACCACTTGCTGCACTAACTTGGTGTTGTAATGTTTCTTGAGCAACGCATCGACACCGTCATATTTCAAACCGGATTTATTGCTGGCTGCGAGTTGTAACAATAGTTTGCTGCCAGCAGAATCTGCATTAATACGCGCAGCAAATGCTGCAAATAAGGCACGAGCATAAGGCGGTAAATTATTCACGCCTGTCCACAGCGGGCCTAATTGCATAATGAAAAGGCGTGTTGCTTCGCCTCGTTTTAAGACGACATCTATACGATCCCATTCTGCACGTGACATACCAGGCAAACGCTCAGGACGCACTTCCTGCAGTAAATTATTGCGCTTGCAAAACTGCATAGGAGACATAGCCATGGCCCATGGGCCTTTATCAATATCTGCTTTAATTAAATCAAGTCCAATGACTGGTGAGATTTGCGGCCAGTTTGGCGCCTCTAATTCTGAAAGAGATTTCATCGAGTAAATACGCTTATAGACGCGAGTGGTATTACCGAAATACACCACAATGGTCAGAATAAAAAGTACGATCACAAAAGGATACCGAATGATGTCACCGACTTGAGAACCGATATCCATTAATGCACTTAATGAAATATCTTTGGAAAGTGGAATCGCTGCAACGATCGCTTGTTTCAGATCTAAAAATCTATCACCAGTCACGGTATTTAGAATATTGACTTCATGGAGCTTTAGGGTGAGATAGGCTGCGATGATCTGGGTTTTGAACGAATACCAAATCATACCAAAGAAAACAAAAATAGCAGCGACACCCCACAACAGACCTGTGGAGTTGTCGCCTTGAGGTGATTGCGCTGGAGCTGCCATAACTGCCTCGTTATCTCTTAATAATTAGTAACACTTACTAATAATTATAGTAGAGATATTGCCTTTGATCGGATAATACAGGCGCTTGAAAGAATTAGTATTCTTCTTCCTGCTTCTGCTGCTTTTCCTTGATTTCATCGAGAGTTTTGCAGTCTATACAAAGTGTTGCGGTTGGCCTTGCTTCCAGGCGACGCAAACCGATTTCCACTCCGCAGACTTCACAATACCCATAATCTTTTTCACGCACTAACTCTATGGCTTCTTCAATTTTTTTCAGCAGCTTGCGTTCACGGTCACGTGTACGCAGTTCGAGACGGAAGTCTTCTTCCTGGCTGGCGCGATCATTTGGGTCCGGGTAATTGATTGCCTCTTCTTTCATATGAGTCACAATCTTATCCCCACCTTCAAGCAAGCGCTGTCTGAGCGCCATTAAAATCGTGCTGAAGTGATCAGCCATTTTCTGGCTCATGTACTTCTCTGTTTTTTTGACTTTGTAAGGTGCGATTCCCAACACTTCGAGACTGGGCTCTAAAATATCTTTTTCTTTAGTTGCCATGATCGTTTCTCCTACCCTAGAGAATAATTGTAGTCCAAGTTTGTCAGCTATACCAAAAAATCTATTCGTACGGCAAATAAAATCTGCATATAAATCAACAGTCCGATCTTACGCATGAAAATATTATTACCACTTAAGGTAAAAATGCGTCATTTAAGGAGATATTGCCCCATTGTGACGCGCTCTTTGCCGGCCAAATCCAACAGCGTACGTATATTCTGATATCCATGATTTACCAGTATTTCACGCACTAACGCTCCCTGCGCCTCGCCGTGTTCCATTAGCAAATAACCACCTAGCTGCATACGCGTCATCGCGGCACGAGCGATGGCGCGTATGTCATCTAATCCATCATGACCCGACACCAATGCGGTTTTCGGTTCTGCTGCCAGTGAAACTGAGTAAGCTGGCCATTCCACTTCCGTGAGATACGGTGGGTTCGACAACACCAAATCGTATTTTTCAGAAGGGAGAGCAGTAAACCAGTTACCGAGATAAAAAGATATGTGAGCAAACCCTAATCGTTGTGCGTTTTTGCTGGCAAGTGTCAGCGCGTTTTGACTGATATCGACTGCGTCAATTTGCCAAAGCGGTCTTTCGCTCGCTAGCGCAATCGCGATAGCACCGCTGCCAGTGCCAAGGTCTACTGCTTTGATGACCGCATTTTTGGGAAAGAGCTGCAGCGCCGTTTCAACTAATAATTCTGTTTCGGGGCGCGGCACTAAAGTGTGCTGGTTAACCTCAAGCTCCAGCGACCAAAACTCTTTGCAGCCTAAGAGATAAGCAATGGGTTCACGAGCTACTCTGCGATCAATGAACTGCTGGAATTGCGTTGCTTGTTCTGGCGTGGCAATTAAATCTGCCTCCACGCGCAATCTTAAACGAGACATCTGCATCACATGCGCTAATAAAATTTCTGCATCAAGCTCAGGGGTTGCAGAGATGGCTGACAATTTCACGACGGATTGCTGCAATAATTCTTTGACTGTCGACAATCGTAGACCTCAATCGCCAAGCGACGCTATCAAGTCTGCTGTGTATTCTTGCGCGAGAGCAGAAATCACTTCGCCCAAATCACCTTCCATGATCGCGGGTAATTGATAGAGGGTTAAATTGATTCGATGATCGGTTAATCGACCTTGCGGATAATTGTAGGTGCGAATACGTTCAGAACGGTCGCCCGTGCCCACCAGACTGCGTCTGTGCGCCGCTTGCTGCATATGTTGTTTTTCACGCTCAGCGTTTAATATTCTGGATTTCAGCAACGACATCGCGCGAGCACGGTTTTTGTGCTGTGAACGCTCATCCTGACATTCCACTACCGTACCGGTTGGAATATGAGTGATGCGAATTGCAGAGTCGGTTTTCTGCACGTGCTGACCACCGGCACCTGAAGCACGAAATGTATCAATGCGAATATCAGCCGGGTTAATTTCAATGGAATCGATTTCTTCGAGCTCTGGCATCACCGCAATCGTACAAGTAGAAGTATGAATTCTGCCTTGCGCTTCTGTTGCTGGCACACGTTGCACGCGATGTACGCCGGATTCAAATTTAAATCGAGCATAAGCACCTTGACCAATCACACGCATAATTATTTCTTTGTAGCCGCCATGCTCGCCAAAACTTTCACTCATGATCTCGACTTTGAAACCATTATTTTCCGCATAGCGCGTGTACATGCGAGCCAAATCGCCTGAGAAAATCGCCGCCTCATCGCCACCGGCGCCAGCACGAATTTCAAGGAAGATATTGTTTTCATCTGCCGGGTCTTTTGGTAACAGCGTCAGTAATAATTCATCTTCCAGCTTGACCAGCACGTCTTCCAGTTCTTTAATCTCTTGCCGCGCTAATTGCTGCATTTCGACATCGCCTTCTTCCTGCAGCACTTTTGCATCCGCCAAATGTTGTTGGCTTGCCTGATAACGCTCGTACATTTGAATCACCGGTTCAATTTGAGCGTATTCTTTAGATAAATCACGGTAGCGATTAATATCATCTGTCACGCCAGCATCTGACAACAGTGTTTTTAATTCTTCATAACGTGCCGTCATTACCGACAACTTGGCTTGCATAGAGGGTTTCATGATAATTCAACTTCCGGATCAGGAATGGAAAACAATTGTCTTGCATAATTCAATAATTCAAAGCGGCCTTCAGCACCCGCCTGGCGTAACTGCACACTGGGTGCATGTAATAATTTTTTAGTATAAGCACTGGCAAACATTTCAAGCGCATCAACTGGTGCAACACCTTGCTGCAATAAATTGCGTGCTTTCATTAACTCTAGGCGGCAAATATCTTCTATTTGTTCGCGATAAGCAGAGATAGTGTTCGCCACTTTATCGTGCGATGACAACTGATGCATGAATGCACTGCTGCGCATTAAAATCATTTCATTGGCTTTATCTGCAGCATGCTCGCGGCCTTGCCGATTCTTTTCGATGATTTGCTTGAGGTCATCAATACAAAACACATTCACATTCGACACTTCTGCGACTTGTTCTTCAATGTCACGCGGCACAGCGATATCAACCAACAACAAAGGTTGATGATTGCGCGCTTGCATGGCGTCTGCCACCATGGCTTTTGTCACGATGGGCGTGGCGCTGCCAGTAGCCGAGAAAACAACGTCCGCTCGAGCTAGTGCACAGGTCAGACTTTCCATGCCGTATACACTGCCACCAAACTCTTCGATCAGACTAGAGGCTTTTTCCAGCGTACGATTAACTAGCATTAATGGTTTCGTGAGATGCGGCTTTAAATAGCGCATCATTAATTCTGTGGTATCACCAGCGCCAATTAACACAACTTGCGCCTGATTGAAATTGACGATTTTTTGCCGCACAAAATGCACCGCAGACGAAGCCACGGAAACCGGGCAAGCACCCACCGAAGTGGTGGTTCTGATGTCTTTTGCCGTGGAAAAAACTTGTTGGAATAAGCGATGAAACAGTGCACCAATAGCACCTGCAGAACAACTCTCGGAAAACGCGTCTTTCAATTGTCCTAGAATTTGCGGTTCGCCAAGAATCATGGAATCCAGACCACTGGCAACTCGCATAATATGAGCGACGGCTTCTTCGTCACGATGAATATAGAGTGCGTTATCCAATTCATTGCGCGTAACGGTTGTTTGTGCAGCAAACCAATCGCACACAGCCGCAAGATCATTCGCATCGCAATATAATTCAGAACGATTACAGGTTGATAACAGCATGGCTTCGTGTGCCACGCCGCGATGAACGATGTCTTGCAAATACAACGCCAGCTTGTCTGCCGCAAAATAAACTTTTTCGCGCAAACTGACCGCTGCCGTTTTGTGATTGATGCCGATGACAAAAATAGACATGGAGTAGTTGCCAACTTATTATTTTGGGCATATTTTATTCTCAATTACTTCTGAAAATAAAGGAATATCGCGTGCATCAGAAAAAAAGATTACTCGCCGCTGTTGTCTCTGTATGGATATTAGCCGACCTCACTGGTTGTACTTCGATGTCACCGCCCGCACCAGCTACCTCTAATGTCACTTGGCAGGCACGTCAACCACAATTAGCCAAATTGCAAAATTGGCGCATTAGCGGAAAAATGGCAATCATTACCGCGCAAGACTCTGGCAGCGCAACGGTAGACTGGTCTGAACGAGCTGGTAACTACACCATCTCTCTGTATGGACCCCTGGGTTCTAATGCAATTACCTTAAAAGGCACCCCCGGACATGTAACGATGAAAACCAGCGATGGGAAAACAGCAACGGCCAGCACACCGGAACAATTACTCGCGCAGCAATGGGGCTGGCATTTACCGTTGTCATCCATTCAATATTGGATTCGTGGGCTGCCAGTACCGAACCTGCCAGCAAAAACCAGTTTCGATGGCGCACATCGCCTGGCAACAATGTCCCAACAGGGATTCAATATTCAGTATCAAGGGTACACAACCGCGAATGGCATTGATTTGCCGCAGCACATGGTAATTACCTCACCGGCAATTAAGAGCAAGATTGTCATTTATCGGTGGAGTCTGACTTAAAAAGGTTGAGAGACAAGCGCAAGGCGAAATGGGCGCCTACAAAATTTTACTCGCACACCTAACATTTCATTGACATACCGCTTCTCTCTGGCAAAATACCCGCCCATGTCATAACGGCATAGTCGTTGGGGTGTAGCCAAGCGGTAAGGCATCGGGTTTTGATCCCGACATCCCTAGGTTCGAATCCTAGCACCCCAGCCATTAAAAGTAGGAAAGTGATCGTGCCAGAAATAATGCTATTCAGTGGTAACGCCAACAAAGAACTCACCAAACAAGTCGCACATCATCTCAACCTGCCCATTGGCAAAGCTGATGTCAGCACCTTTAGCGACGGCGAAACCATGGTCGAAGTGCATGACAACGTTCGTGGCCGCGATGTCTTCATTATTCAATCTACTTGTGCCCCCTCTAATGACAATTTAATGGAAGTGATTTTGCTAGCGGACGCCCTCCGCCGTGCTTCTGCTGCCAAAATTACTGCTGTGGTTCCTTATTTCGGCTATGCACGCCAAGACCGCCGTGTACGCTCAGCCCGCGTGCCAATTACCGCAAAAATTGTAGCTGACATGATGGCTGCTGTTGGTATCAGCCGCCTGGTAACCGTTGATTTACACGCAGACCAGATTCAAGGTTTCTTTTATATGCCGGTGGATAACCTCTACAGCACACCCATCATGCTGGAAGATATTCATGAACGCGCATTCAAAAACATCATGATCGTGTCGCCAGACGTTGGCGGCGTGATTCGCGCCCGCGCTATCGCAAAACGCATCAATAGCGCTGATTTGGCCATCATCGACAAGCGCCGTCCGCGCCCAAATGAAACCCAAGTCATGCACATTATCGGTGATGTCAAAGACCGTGAATGCTTAATTGTGGATGATATCGTCGACACCGCCAGCACCCTGTGCCGCGCAGTCGAAGCGCTAAAAGAACACGGCGCCTCCAAGGTAGTCGCTTACATCACCCACCCTGTTCTATCAGGCAAAGCTATCGATAACATCAACAACTCATTGCTAGATGAGATAGTCGTCACTGACACCATCCCACTGTCCGATGCGGCTCGCGAGTGCTCACGCATTCGATGCATTAGCCTCAGCAACATGATCGCCGAAGCCATCAGACGCATCAGCGGCGCCGGCTCACTAAGCCGAATGTTCCTGGACTAAAGCCTAACCTCTCTACACTTCTTCGCCCCGCGAAGCTCACCCAGCCTATGAATGGGCCTGTTGCCTTCTGCCCTGCGTTGACACCCAACCCACAACCCTACTTCCATCCTCCCAATTTCCGTGTAAAATACCCCGTCCTCGTTCTGGTCGCGGAATTGAGGTGAATTAGCTTAAAAATTACTAAAATCTTATAAAGTGGAGTAAAAACAATGGCATCGAAAGCAGCAAAAGCGTTATACGAAATCGAAGCTAGCGTGCGCCACGATATGGGGAAAGGTGCGAGCCGCCGCCTACGTCGCGAAAATAAAGTACCAGGCGTTGTATATGGCGCAAGCAAAGAACCTGTCTCTCTGTCGATAGACCAAAAGAAACTGGCCAAAGCGTTAGAACACGAATCTTTCTATTCACACATCTTGACCCTGAAAACCGGCAGCGACTCAGATCGCGTCATTTTAAAAGCCGTTCAGCGTCACCCGTTCAAACCGTTCTTGTTACATGTCGACTTTCAACGCATCAACATGAATGAAAAACTTCACATGCACATTCCTCTGCACTTCATCGGCGCTGAAGAAGCCCCTGGCGCGAAGGAAGGTGGTTTAGTTCAGCACATCATGAGCGACGTGGAAGTTTCCTGCTTACCAGCAGACTTGCCCGAATACATTGAAGTCGATGTCTCTGCCATGGCGATGAACGAAATCAAGCATTTATCTGACCTCAAGTTGCCAAAAGGCGTTGAAATTCTCGCTCTGTTACATAACGACGACAAACCAGTTGTTTCTATCCACATGCCGCGTATCGAAGAAGAACCGGTTGCGGAAGAATCCGCTGAGCCGCAATCAGCTGAAGTTCCAGCCACTAATCAAAAGAGTGCTGAAGAAATTGCTGCTGAAGATGCTGCCGCTAAAAAAGCAAAAGAAAAAGAAGATAAAAAGAAGTAAACCATCCCCTCAATCAACGCGGGAATTTTTTCCCGCGTTGTTGAGATTCCAATCTTGCGCATGGAGCCTGTCTTGTCATCCGGTATTAAACTCATAGTCGGTCTTGCAAACCCAGGTCCCGAATATCATGAAACCCGCCATAATGCAGGCGAATGGTTTGTGGAAGCGTTATGCGATTTAGACAAAGTTAAAATGCGTCCTGAATCCAAATTTCACGGCCTGCAAGGTCAGTTGAAATTACACGATCAAACTTGTTATTTATTAATACCGACCACTTACATGAATTTAAGCGGCCAAGCCGTACGCGCGCTCGCCGCTTATCTCAAGATCACACCAGCCGAAATCCTGGTGGCTCACGACGAAGTCGACCTGCCTGTCGGCACCATCAAATTAAAATATGACGGCGGCGATGGCGGCCACAATGGCTTAAAAGACATTATTCGCCACCTGAACACCAAGCAATTTTATCGTCTACGCATAGGTGTTAGTCGCCCGCGCAAAGGTCACGATACGGCTGATTATGTGCTAGACCGCCCATCCAAAACCGAGCGGAAGCAAATTGATACTGCCATTAATCAGAGCCTGGAAATTTTACCGCTATTACTTGAGGGTGAGTTTCAGAAAGCAATGCAGTTGCTTCACACCCAAGAAGAATGATCCAGATTTTTGTGCCTAAACAACCATACTTTGCAAACCAGCACCCTCAGGCACTCTTTTGCTTTTAGGCATTAGTAAATTACGCATAAATTTGCGACTTGGCTTTTCAAAGAGGTTGTAACTGCCATACGCAAAAAAAGTGGCAAGCAAAACTATGCTAAATACTTTAATGCTTGAGTTAATATACGCCATGCTAGTTGGCCTGTTGTTAACATAGCTAGCAGCCAGCGCGGTGATGATCATAAAGCCCAGCAAATAAACTGAATAACTAATTTCACCAATAAACAACAAAAGCCTGCTAGTTAACAGGCGACTAAACATAGTTTGAAATCTACTTAATAAAAATATAGAGATTGCCAATGGCGGCGTATATAGAAAATTGGAGAGCAGAACCGCAAATGTAGTATTTCTCAGCGGGTCGAAAGCAATCAGTAATAAGCAAAGGATCACCATCAGAATGAGCACAAAGTATTCCGTTTTGTTAATTGTACGCATCCGATCCCTGACACACATATAGGCTCGCGCTGCCAACACTCCGGCAAAGAAATCGAAGACCCTAGTAAACGGAGAAAAGTATGTTACCCAGCCATTTTTATTTCCGAAGTTTGATATTTGAAAATCTAGTATTGAGGGAAATAACAGAAATACAGTCAGCAAATACAGAGACAAAATCAACCTTGGGCGGTTAATCAGCTCAACTAGTGGCATTAAAAAAAGAAATGCAAAGTAGAAAAACCATTCTGTGCTGATAGACCATGCGGGAGGAAAGAAAACCAACTGAAAGTTGAACCAGCTTTGCGTCATCGTTAAGTAGGCTAGCTCTGCATTATGTTTATTATGAAAAGCACCGCTTGGAATACTATCTAGCGTCAAAAACAATACTAGCGCATACAACGGATACAAGCGGGCAATTCTCGCGGCAATGAAGTGATACCCGCCAATAATGATGCCTTGATCTCGAATTTTATCTGCATAGTTGTAATAAATAACAAATCCACTTAATACAAAAAATAATGTCATGCCAAAGTAAGCCAGGCGCGACGCCAACGGCTGCAAATGATTAACTCCCTGATATATAAATGATGAGCTAATTGCATGAGCTATTAAAACAGAGTAGGCAGCAACCCCACGTAGCCCGGTTAAAACATCAACTTGCTTCCTTGTAATGGCCATGAGTGCTTTTCTAGAGTCGAGAATAAGAAATGGCATACTATGGAATCCGCTGAATGCCGTCAAGTATTGCCACTAGATCTATACCCTGCCAAGGAAGCAAACCCGGTTTTTTTATGCTAAACTCGCCAACTATTTTTATTGCTACCGGAGACTCACATGGCCCTGAAATGCGGCATCGTCGGCTTGCCTAACGTTGGCAAATCCACCCTGTTTAACTGTCTGACCAAAGCGCAAGTGGCAGCTGAGAATTACCCATTTTGTACCATTGAGCCCAACGTCGGGATTGTGCCGGTGCCAGATCCCCGGCTGGATAAATTGTCTGCCATTGTGAATCCGGAACGAGTACTGCCAACCACCGTTGAGTTTGTCGATATCGCCGGCATTGTGAAAGGCGCTGCCGCTGGTGAAGGCCTGGGTAATAAATTTTTGTCGCATATTCGCGAAACCGATGCCATCGTGCATGTAGTACGCTGCTTTGTAGACGAAAACGTCATTCATGTTGCCGGCAAAATCTCACCCGCTACCGACATTGAAGTGATCAATACCGAATTAGCCTTGGCCGATCTTGAAACCGTAGAACGCGGTTTACAGCGCGTACAAAAAGGCATGAAGTCTGGCGACAAAAATGCGGCCATTGAACACGGCATTCTGGAACGCATCAAAAAGCAATTAAATGAAGGAAAACCAGCACGTGCGCTGGATTTCACAAAAGAAGAAATGCCACTGTTGAATTCGCAGCATTTACTCACGCTGAAACCAACGCTCTACGTTGCTAACGTGTCTGAGTCGGGATTTGAAAATAATCCCATGCTGGATGAAGTGAAAAAAATAGCCGCCGCAGAAAAATCTCAAGTCGTGGTGATCTGCGCCTCTATCGAAGCTGAAATTGCGGAACTTGATGACGAAGAAAAAAAACTATTCCTAGCTGAACTCAATCTCACAGAACCTGGTCTCGACCGCCTTATACATGCCGGCTACAGATTATTGAATCTCGAAACTTATTTCACCGCTGGTGTGAAAGAAGTTCGTGCATGGACCATTCACAAAGATACCACAGCACCACAAGCGGCTGGTGTGATTCATACAGACTTTGAGAAAGGCTTTATTCGCGCTGAAGTGATAGGCTATGAAGATTTCATCAAATACAACGGCGAAGCAGGCGCAAAAGAAGCCGGCAAATGGCGCCTGGAAGGCAAAGAATACATCGTAAAAGACGGCGATGTGATGCACTTTAGATTTAATGTCTAACCGTCAGTTGGGTTGAGCAGTGCTCAACCCAACTTACCTATTTACTTCTTTGTCTAACGATTTCAAACATCATCACACCGGCGGCAACAGAAACATTCAAACTTTCCACCGTGCCTATCATCGGAATGTTGACCAGGCCATCACACTTTTCACGTGTTAGCCTACGCAAACCCTCCCCCTCAGAACCCATTACAATGGCAATGTTTCCTGTAAAATCGGTTTGATAAATCGTTGCCTCTGCTTCACCGGCTGCACCATAAATCCACACGCCAGCTTCTTTTAGATGATCCATGGTGCGCGCTAAATTGGTGACTTGCACAAAAGGAACGGTTTCTGCCGCGCCTGATGCCACTTTGCTGACAACCGGTGTGATGCTGGCGGCTTTATCCTTCGGTGCGATTATGGCGTGCACACCCGCTGCATCCGCTGAACGGAAACAGGCACCCAAATTATGCGGGTCTTGCACACCATCAAGAATCAGAAAAAATGCGGGGCGATCAAGATTTTCCACCATGCGCAGCAAATCTTCTTCCGAGTAAGTTTTCGCTTTTTCACAAAGCGCTGCCACACCTTGGTGATTGCCTTGATGTGTCACACCATCAAGCTCTGCGCGTGATGCAAACGAAATGGCAATGCCCTGCTGGCGTGCCAGCTTTAACAATGCTTCCATTTTTTTATCGCCGCGTTGCTCAACTGCCATTAGGCGAATGATGCGCTCAGGATGTTTTTCTACTAATGCCGTGACAGCATGCAGACCAAAAATATATTGATTATTTGAACTCATGATTATCTTCTACGTTTCTTCTTTTTTTCTCGTGGTGCTTTCTCACGCTTATTGCGCTTGCCGCCTTCTTTCTCACGGCGTTTAGTATGCTTTTTCTTTGGTTTCTTGCGATCGCTTGATTCGCTGCTATCATCTTGTTGTCTGGCCGGTTTACGCCCCGTTAACGGCATGCCTGCCAAGACAAAATCGATTTCGCCTTTATCTAAATCGACACGCGCCACCTGGATGTTGACTTCTGTTCCAATCTGATAAGTCTTACCAGTTCGCTCGCCAAACAAAGCATGTTTGACTGCATCAAATTGATAATAATCATCAGGCAAGGTACTGATATGCACCAAGCCTTCCACATACACATCGACTAACTCGACAAAAATACCAAAGTTTGTGACACCAGAAACACGACCGACAAATTCCTGGCCCACTTTATCCATCATAAATTCACACTTCAACCAGTCAATGACTTCACTGGTCGCATCATCTGCGCGGCGTTCAGTCATGGAGCAATGCTCGCCAGCTTGCGTGAAATATCCTTCATTTACCTGCGGATTGCGGTGATTCAAAATATGCTTGATAGAGCGATGCACTAATAAATCTGGATAACGACGAATGGGTGAAGTGAAATGCGTATAAGCTTCATACGCTAAACCAAAGTGGCCCTTATTATCCGGTGAATAATTTGCTTGGCTCATGGAGCGCAGCAACATGGTTTGTATCATCGCGTAATCTGGCCTTTCGCGTACTTGCAATAATATCTTTGCATAATCCGCTGGTACTGGCTCACGATGTGACGGCATTTTTAAGCCTAGTTCTTGCAAAAATAAGCGTAAATCTTCGAGCTTTTCTGCGCGCGGACCTTCATGCACGCGGTAAAGTCCTGGTTGCTTATGCTTCTGCAAAAAGTTGGCAGCAGAAATATTAGCGCACAACATGCATTCTTCAATGACACGGTGTGAATCAAATCGTTCGTATGGAATAATTTTTTCAATCTTGCGGTCTTTGCCATAAACAATTTTGGTTTCTGGCATATCAAAATCAATCGCGCCGCGTTTAATACGCGCGTCTAGCAAGACATGAAATAATTTATATAACTCTTCCAGATGCGGCACGACAGCTTTGAATTGCTCTCTCATGCGTGCATCTTTCTTTTCAATCATCTTATGCACTTGCGTATAAGTCAGACGACGGTGTGAATGAATAACACCTTCATGAAATTCAAAATCGGTGATACGGCCGCTTTCGTGAATCGTCATTTCTGCGACCATTACTAAACGGTCAACGTCAGGATTCAGCGAACATAAATTATTGGATAAGGCTTCCGGCAACATAGGTATCACACGTGCTGGAAAATACACGGAATTACCGCGGTTATATGCCTCTCTATCTAACATGGAGCCGGGTAACACATAGTAACTGACATCAGCAATTGCTACGTATAACTTCCAACCGCCATCTGCGCGTGGCTCACAATAAACTGCATCGTCAAAATCACGAGCATCTTCGCCATCTATTGTCACAAAAGGTAGTTTACGAAAATCTTTTCGGCCCAATACTGCTTCATCTGGTACAAAAGCAGGAAAACGTGCTGCTTCTTCCTGCACACCTTCAGGCCAGATAAACGGTAAATCGTGATTACGAATTGCAACGTTAATTTCCATACCAGGCGCCATGTGATCGCCCAATACTTCAACCACTTCTCCAATCGGTCTTGCAAATTTATCGGGTTGATTGGTAATGGCCACGACCACTAACTGGCCGTTTTCAGCCTCTTTCGTGCAATCAGGTGGGACCAATATTTCCTGATTAATGCGCTGGTTGGCCGATTCAACATAAGCGGCGCCCGATTCAAAATAAAATCGTCCAACAATTTGTTTCGTGTTTCGTTCCAGCACCTCAACGATAGACGCTTCGCGCCTGCCACGTGCATCAATGTTGGAAACTCGTGCTAATACGCGATCGCCGTGAAAAACGCTGCGCATTTCTCGCGGACTTAAAAATAAATCCTCTTCGCCCTGATCGGGGACAACAAAACCAAAACCATCTTTGTGGCCAATGACTCGACCTGCGACCATTTCCATTTTACTTAGCGGGCCATACGCACCTTTACGGTTGCGGTGTAACTGGCCATCGCGCGACATCGCAATCAAGCGACGGCGCAAAGCTTCGGCCTGCTCATCTGAAAACAAGTCCAGGTCATCCTGAATTTGTTCGTAGGTGGCTGGTCGACCTTTTTCTGCTAGATAATCAAGGATAAATTCGCGGCTTGGGATGGGATTCTGGTATTTCTCGGCTTCCCGTTTAGCAAATGGATCTTTCTTTTTTTTCTGTTTTACCATCAATAAACCTATTCTATCCGCATCCAGGCGGAACTTTTTGTTTGAAAATAACGCAATCCTTGAAACGAGAATAATCTGTTAGCGCATCCTTTGCAATGATCTTAACCGCGTAGACAAACAAATGAACAGTTCGACGTTTGTTACTTTTCATTTTTGCGCTATTAAAATACAATAGAAGGATAAGGACAAGGAGCACCACTATGCAGGATCTTCGCCTACCCCTAATCACCGGTTTGCTCTTCACCACACTGACATTAAGCGCATGCGCACCTTACCGCCCAGGGAGCCAGCACGCCGCCATGTGCAATCAGTTAAACAGCCAAATGATATTTAGCGCCAGCACCAGTAACACGCGTCAGGCTAATATTCAGGCCGCTGAAAGACCCAATATCGCACACACGTACGATAAAGATAATTGCAGCTAAACTGACACCACGCCTTTAATGTGTGGATGCGCTTGATAATTCACTATTTCAAAGTCATCGAATTTGTAATCAAAAATCGATGCCGGTTTGCGCTTGAACACCAGTTTTGGCAATGGATACGGCGTACGCGATAACTGCAGCTTCACTTGCTCCAGATGATTTAGATAGATATGGCAGTCACCGCCAGTCCAGATAAATTCACCCGGCTCAAGATCACATTGCTGCGCCATCATGCTAGTCAGCAAGGAATACGAAGCAATATTAAACGGCACCCCCAAGAAAGAATCCGCTGAGCGTTGGTATAACTGACAGGATAGCTTCTTGTTTGCCACATAAAACTGAAACATGAAATGACAAGGCGGCAATGCCATCTTTGATATCTCGCCTACGTTCCACGCATTCACAATCAAGCGGCGAGAATCTGGGTTGGTTTTGATTTGCTGTATCACTTCAGAAATTTGATCGATGACGCGGCCATCTTTCGTTTCCCATGCACGCCATTGCTTGCCATAGACTGGTCCAAGATTACCGTTTTCATCTGCCCATTCATTCCAGATGCGCACGCCATTATCTTGCAAATATTTCACGTTAGTATCGCCGCTTAAGAACCACAACAACTCATGCACGATACTTTTCAGGTGTAACATCTTGGTCGTCACCAGCGGAAAACCTTCCTGCAGATTGAAACGCATTTGATAGCCAAACACACTTAATGTGCCTGTACCAGTTCTATCAACTTTTTCTTCGCCATGTGACAAAATGTGTTGCAGATAATCCAGATATTGCTTCATACAGCGGCACCTTTTCTTCTATACGCAAACATCATCAATCCTAACCCAACTAATATCAGCGGGATAGATAATAACTGCCCTTCCGTCAGCCAGCCAAAAGCCAGATAGCCAATCTGCACATCAGGCACTCGGAAAAATTCTACCGTAAATCTGAACACACCGTAACAGATCGCAAATAATCCTGACACGGCTCCGCGTGGTCGCGGCTTGCTGGAATAAATCCACAGAATGATAAATAACAACACACCTTCCAGTGCGAATTCATATAATTGAGATGGATGTCTTGGCAAATCCCCTCCGTTTGGGAACACCATGCCCCACGGGACGGTCGTGACCTTACCCCAAAGCTCACCATTAATGAAATTACCAATTCGACCAGCGCCCAAACCAATCGGCACTGCTGGCGCGATAAAGTCGGTCAACTCGAGAAACGTTTTATTCATCTTGTAAGAACAGATGGTCATGGCCGCCAAGACACCTAGCAAGCCGCCATGGAATGACATGCCACCTTTCCACGTTTGCAGAATGAGCCATGGGTCGGCTGCAAATTTTTCCCAATCATAAAAGAAAACATAGCCAAGTCGGCCGCCAAGAATCGCGCCTATTGCGGCATAAAACACCAAATCAGAAAGCTGGTCCTGAGTAAACCCGAGGTTCGAATGTTTGATGCGAATCGACATCACGATCCACGCGCCCAAAAATCCAACCAGATACATCAAGCCGTACCAATGTACCGGCCAAGTAAACACATGAAACGCAACGGGGTCTATAGCGGGATACTGCAACATGATTAACGACCTGCCCTAATAATATTACCTAAACCTGCCCGCTCAAGCGCGAGCTCCACATGACAACGAATCATCACAGCGCTTTCCATCCCCAGCACTTCCTGCAAGAGTGACGCTGCTTTTTTATAAGTGATATGTCTCACCACCCATTTCACACGACCTACGGATGAGGCGTTCATACTGAGCGAGTCAAACCCCATCGCCAGTAATAACATGACTGCTGCCGGGTCACCTGCCAACTCACCGCAAATGCTAACATGTTTACCTTCGTGATGACCGCCCTCGACAATTTGAATTAAGGCACGCAGCACCGCGGGATGCAAGGAATCATATAAACCCGCTACGCGTGAATTGTTTCGATCGACTGCCAGCATATATTGCGTTAAATCGTTACTGCCTACCGACAAGAAGTCTACGCGTTTTGCCAAGGCTCGCGCTTGATAGGCAGCGGATGGCACTTCAATCATCACGCCAATTTGCGGCATTTCAATTTCGTATCCTTCATCCCGGACTTCGGCATAGGCTTTACGCAACAAGCGCATGGCTTCATCTACTTCCGCCACATCTGTCACCATGGGTAACATGATGCGCATGTTATCTAAGCCTTCACTCGCGCGCATCATCGCGCGAACTTGCGAGAGAAAAATTTCTGGATGATCGAGCGTGATACGAATACCGCGCCAACCTAAAAATGGATTATCTTCTTCGATAGGAAAATAGGGCAGCGGTTTATCACCACCAACGTCTAAAGTACGCAAGATGACGGGACGCGGCGCAAATGAAGCCAACAATTGCCGATAAATAATTCGTTGCTCTTCGGTCGAGGGAAAACGGTCGCGCATCATGAATGGCACTTCGGTACGATACAACCCAACACCTTCCGCACCCGATGCCAGCGCAAAACTGACATCAGCGCCAAGACCCGTATTCACCATTAATTTAACTTGATGTTCATCTTGCGTCACAGCTGGCAAATCGCGAATTTCATCTAAAGCTGCATCCAGTTTCTTTTCTTCTTCCAGCAGCCTGTCGAATTCCATACGCAATGCTTGCGTGGGCGACACATACACTTGACCATAGTAGCCATCGAGAATGATTTCACGATCTTGCAAATCAAATATAGGCGCCTCACCCACCCCCATGACAGTTGGCACTTTCATCGCACGCGCCAAAATAGCGATATGTGAATTACTCGAACCACGAGCACAAATCACACCCGCCAGACAACCTTCAGGCACTTCCGCTAAGTCTGCCGGCGTCAGCATATCGCCAATTAAAATCGATTGCTCTGTATATAACGGCTCTGCGCGTTCGCTCTTTTGCAAATAACCCAGCACACGTTGCGCGAGATTTTTTATATCATCTGCGCGTTCACGCATGTATTCACTTTCCAGGGTTTCTATGCGACGTGTGTGCACACCAATGACTTCACGCAACGCGCCTGGCGCCCAATTGCCGGCACGTATGGCTTGCTCAACCTCAGCGCCCAGATCAGCACTATCCAAAATTCTTTGATAGACATCAAACAACGCCAATTCTTCTTTTGGCAGCGTGTTGGCAAGCCGCTCGCTAAGCAAGCGCAAATCTTCACGCACAGCAGAGAATGACTGATGCAGCAATTCAATTTCCAGATCAATTTCATCTGGCACGCGGTCTGGCACGGTTTCCAAATCAAATTGCGTGTAAACAATCACACCGGTTCCCATGCCAATACCGGGCGAACCTGCAACGCCAGTGTAAACATGATTGTGTAATGGCTCGCTGGTGTTTTCTAAAACGGCGTTTAATTCGCCTGTGGATTCTGCGTGTGAGATGTTGACAGCCACCTGGGCGGCGAGCGTCACTAGAAATGCTTCTTCAGATTCATCATATTTGCGCGGCTCAGATTGCTGCACAATCATCACACCCAATACTTGGCGATGATAAATAATAGGTGTGCCCATGAACGCGCGGTAAGCTTCTTCTTTTGCATCCGCAACATGAAAGAAGCTGGGGTGCTTGGTTGCATCATCGATATTTAACGGCTCTTCTCTATCGCCAATTAACCCTATCAATCCTTTATTAACTGGGATACGAATTTTACCGATACCTTTGGGATTTAAACCTTGCGTTGCCACCAGCACATAACAACCGCGACGGCGGTCTAGCAGAAAGATTGAGCAAGCTTCAGTGGCCAGTGCATTAGCGATACGCTTCACCATAATATCCAACGACTCAGAAAAATCCTGAGCACTTGAGACTTCTTGTAGGATATGACGCAGTATCGTCAGCATGGCTTATCCGTTGTCTGTTGGAGTGATGCCCTGTCTCTTAAACCTTTTCGATAATACAATTTTAGCAAATTCTTTGAGCGCCATGACATAAACTCGTCGTTTAAATGTCACAACCTGTCGTAATGGGAACCAATATGAAACCCAGGCCCAGGAATCAAACTCAGGGTCTTTATCCACATGCAAATCGATTTCAGCCTGAGGATTGACCAGACGCAGCAAAAACCACTTCTGTTTCTGGCCTACGCATAATGGTTTGGAATAATGACGGACTAAACGGCTGGGTAAACGATAACGCAACCAGCGGCGCGAACAAGCGAGAATTTCTACATCTTCCGGGTTCAGGCCAATTTCTTCCTTCAGTTCGCGGTACATGGTTTGTTCAGGTGTTTCTTCTTCCGCCATGCCGCCTTGAGGAAATTGCCAGGCCAGCATACCTATGCGCTTTGCAAAAAAGACTTGCCGGTTATCATTCACCAGAATGATCCCCACGCCATATCGATATCCTGCTTTATCTATCACCGCCTGCCACCTATAATCGCCGCTTAATCTTTAATCGCATTGTTTCAAAATATCACCGCGCGAGCAATTAATAATGACCATAATTAACAGACGATTGATCTATTTGCAGTGTTTGACTGCAGCCAGTCTGATGTTATCGCTGTTTGTGGGCATGACTTCGCTCCACCAAGAAACGTTTCATACGATCTTATTGACCTTGCGCCTGCCTCGCACGGTCACGGCTTTTACTGCTGGCGGCCTCTTATCGCTATCCGGCGCCCTGATTCAACTACTGCTGCAAAATCCCCTGGCTGACCCATATGTACTGGGGGTTTCAAGCGGTGCTGCGTTTTTTACCTTGCTGATGATGCTGCTTGGCGTGAACAGCGACTGGCTGGTGCTTGGTGCCTGGACTGGTAGCCTGTTATCGGCGGGCCTCGTGGTATTGCTGGCGCGACATCATCGTTGGCAGATTTATACGTTATTACTGTCCGGCATGGCGCTAGCCGGCGGGTTTGCGGCGGGCATTAGCTTGATATTATTGCTCAGCCCCGACACTAGCCTGCACAGCATGTTGTTTTGGCTGATGGGCGATTTAAATGATGCATCGCTGTCTTATACCAGCTTCATTATCTTGATGGCTACCACGCTGGTCACTTACTTTATTGCACCTGCTTTGAATTTATTGGCACGCGGTGAAAATGAAGCGCGTGCACTGGGTTTACCTGTCGAGCGTTATCGCTTTTTTATTTTCTTGTTAAGCGCACTATGCGCCGCTGCTGCCGTCACCATCGCAGGCTGTATTGGATTTGTCGGATTGATCGTGCCGCATGTCGCACGAAGAGTTTTTAGTTGTCAGCATCGCATCATGTTACCTGCAACAGTTTTATCAGGCGGCACCTTGGTGGTCTTGGCTGACACCTTATCCCGCACCGTCTTTGCGCCAGTGCAAGTACCTGTTGGTATCGTGCTTGCGTTTATTGGTATTCCCATTTTTATCGGTTTGATAAAACCATGACGCAACTAGACGTGAAACATCTTAGTATTGCGAGACAACAACGGGTCTTGTATCGCGAATTAAATTTTTCGATTAAACCAGGGGACTTTTGGGCCATACTAGGACCTAATGGTACGGGCAAAACAACCTTGCTGCTGACCTTAGGCAATCAGTTAGCATTGACCGCTGGCGAGTTGCTGCTGAATGGAAAGCACATCAAACACCATTCCGCACGTCAAATTGCACAACAGATCGGGATGTTGTTTCAATCAACCCAATTTGTGTTTCCGCAAACTGTGCGAGAGTATTGTGAAGATGCGTTATATCCGCGCAAATCACTGTTCGCCAGGTTTTCTGACGCGCATGCTGAGCACGTTGAACAAGCCATGAAAAACCTGTCGCTGCAAGCACTGGCCAAACATAAAGTGCACGCTTTATCTGGTGGTGAACAGCGTAGAGTTGCCATTGCCGCGCTATTAGTGCAAGCCCCTGACATTTTTCTGCTGGATGAACCAACTAACAATCTGGATTTGCAGCATCAAGCGGAAGTCATGCAATTATTTTCTCGGCTAAGTCAGACAAAAGCCGTCATGATGAGCATGCACGACATCAATCTGGCAGCTAGATATTGCAATAAGGTTTTAATGTTATTTGCAGATGGCAGCTCTAGCTGCGGCAAGACAACAGACATGCTAACCAGTGAGCGTTTAAGTCGTCTTTACCAATATCCCATTGACGGGCTATCACTCAACGATCAAACTTACTGGCTGCCGGTTAATCATCAATAGGAGCTGTTATGGGAATCCGTGTATTAGTGAGTGGCGCGTTTGGGCGCATGGGGCAATTTGTTACAAAAGCAGTGGCATCTAACCCCAAGCTGGAACTCGCGGGTCAAACAGGCCGTGAATATGACTTGAAACAGGCAATCAAAGACAGCAGAGCCGATGTGGTGGTTGATTTCACACTGCCCGAGGCGGTTTTCAAAAATACTTCTGCCATCATTGAAGCTGGTGCTAGACCCGTCATAGGCACGACAGGTTTGAAGCCGGAAGAAATTAAGAACCTGCAACAACGCTGTGCCGAACTTAAACTTGGTGGTCTGATCGCCCCTAACTTTTCTTTGGGCGGGGTGCTGGTGATGAAAGCAGCTCGTGAAATTGCCAAGTATATGCAGCATGTCGAGATCATTGAAAAGCATCATGAAATGAAAGTAGACAGCCCGTCAGGCACCGCGATTCGTGCGGCTGAAATGATTGCGGAAAGCCTTAGCGCGCCGAATCCTAACGTAAAAGCGGCTATTGAAACGCTCCCGGGTTCACGTGGCGCCATGCTTAAAGGCATCCCGATACATGCGTTACGTCTGCCAGGGGTCTTAGCGAACCTGGAAATCAAATTTGGCGGCTCCGGTGAAACAGTCACCCTGAGTCATGAGACGATTGATCGCCAATGCTTTATGCCTGGTGTCATGCTGGCTTGTGTGAAAGTGATGGAATTGCAGCAGTTGTTTTATGGGTTAGAACACATTCTCTAATCGACGTTACTTCACCCTCTCCCGCCCACAGCGCTAACGTAGTTGACAGGCAGCGGTTGCGGGAAGGGTGAGGGCAAAGGGAAAATTACTTACCAGAATTGTATTTCACCGAGGGGCAAGTCGTATCACAAGACTTAGAATAGCAGCCGCCCAGAAAACCACAGACCATCAATATTGAAACCACCACCGCAATCGACTTTTTCATTCTCAACTCCTTTTGCATACCAATAAAAAGAAAAGACAAACCATCATTGTATGTTAAAATACAATTCCATGAAACCAAATCACTTACCATCGCAACCTATAGGCATATTTGACAGCGGCATTGGCGGCTTGACCGTCGCGCATGCGGTGGTGAAACAACTACCCAAAGAAAATATTATTTATTTCGGCGATACCGCACACATGCCTTATGGCGATAAATCCACCGCCGCCATTCAAGCCTACGCTATTAAAATCGCACACATGTTATTAAAGCAGGAATGCAAATTAATTTTAATCGCCTGCAACTCTGCCTCCGCCGCCGCTTATGAATTAGTGAAAGAATACGTAGGCAGTAAAGCCATCGTGATGAACGTCATCGACCCCGTCATCCATCACATCAAAGAACACTGCGCCACAAAGAAAGTCGGCTTAATCGGCACGCGCCAAACGGTTAACTCACATATTTATAAAAAGAAATTAGACGATGCCAAACGCGGCATTTCACTTTCCTCTCAAGCCACGAATTTACTCGCCTCCGCGATTGAAGAGTTTGGCAATGGAGACAATCCAGTCATCAATGAGTTATTAAAAGTGTATCTATCGCAGCCAGATTTAAAAAATATAGAGTCACTGGTGCTGGCATGCACGCACTATCCCATCATCAAAAATCAAATAAAAAAGCACTGCGCGCCGAATGTTGAAATCATTGACTCATCTGAAATTGTCGCGCTCGCAGTCAGAAATCAATTAGACAAGAACACTTTGTTGAATGACAATGGCACCAGCTTAAAACATTTTTACGTGTCAGATTACACGGAATCTTTCGCTGATAACGCAAAATTATTTTTCGGTGAAGCTGTGAAATTGGAACATTATCCACTGTGGGATTAACATGAATTATCTACATTCATTTCATGCAGGAAATTTTTGTGACGTCGTCAAACACATTTGTTTGATCGGTTTAATTGAATCGCTCATGAAAAAGAAAACGCCATTTTGTTATATAGACACGCACGCTGGCGCAGGTTGTTACGATTTATTTTCCGAGTTTTCCGCCAAAACCAAAGAATATGAAAACGGCATTGAGAAAGTCATTCAACACGCCAATCCACCACCACTAGTGAAAGAATATTTGCGCGTCGTGCATCAACTGAATAGCAAACTCACCGCTACAAAAATCAGCTCGTTGCGTTATTATCCAGGCTCGCCATTAATTGCCAAACAATTACTACGCGGTGAAGACCGCATCGTAGCTTGCGAGTTACACCCCAAAGAATACGCTTCCCTAAAAGAGGTGTTTAGCGGCGATAGTCACGTGGCCGTGCACCACACCGACGGCTATCTTGGCCTCAAAGCCTTTTTACCGCCAAAAGAGCGTCGCGGCATCATCTTGATAGACCCACCGTTTGAAGACCCAGATGAATTCAGCACCATCGCCAGAACACTGCCAGTTGCGTTAAAGCGTTTTGAATCCGGCGTATTCGCCATCTGGTACCCCATTAAAGAAAAAGCACATGTCGATAAATTCCACCAGGCTGTTAAAAAAAGCATCAGCCAAGAGGCGTTTGCGATTGAACTGACGATCTTCCCTGACCTGCCCTCACATCTCAACGGCTGCGGCGTCACCATCATTAATCCGCCATGGCAATTTGATGAAACCATCAAAAGCACCATGCAATGGGTCTGGCAAGCGCTGTCGGTCAACGGTCAAGGTGAACTAAGAACAGGTTATCTCTAAACTTTGGTTTTTGTTTTTATTAACCAGTAATGCTATTCTTCCTGCCATTCATTTTTCCCGGATAGGTCACTCTTATGACGTTAGAAGTTGGCGATCAAGCCCCTGATTTTACCTTGCTGTCAGACCAAGACGTTTCCATTTCACTCAAACAATTTCGCGGCAAACCCGTGGTTCTGTATTTTTACCCGAAAGACAACACGCCTGGCTGCACACGTGAAGCTTGTGATTTTCGCGATCAATTCAAAGCGTTTAAAAAAATGGGGGTAGAGGTGTTGGGCGTCTCTAAAGACAGCGTCGCCGCACATCAGAAGTTCAAGGAAAAATATACGCTGCCATTTACCTTACTGGTCGATGATAAGGCTGATGTTTGCATAGCCTACGGCGTGATTAAGAAAAAAAGCATGTTTGGCAAAACCTTTCTTGGTATTAATCGTTCGACCTTCTTGATCGATCCCAAAGGAAAGATCAAAGCCATTTGGCGCAATGTAAAAGTTACCGGACACGTGGAGCAGATTTTAAATGAACTCAGCAGCTAAAACCAAAACCGCCATTTCACCTACACGCGCAGAAAATTACCCCGAGTGGTATCAGCAAGTCGTCAAGGCGGCTGATCTGGCAGAAATCTCACCCGTGCGTGGCTGTATGATTATTAAAGCCTGGGGTTATGCAATCTGGGAAAATATTCAGCGCGTCATGGATGCAGAATTCAAAGCAACCGGACATCAGAATTATTATTTTCCATTATTAATCCCACTGAGCTTCATGCAAAAAGAAGCGGAGCACATTGAAGGCTTCGCGAAAGAATGCGCAGTGGTGACACATCATCGCTTAGAAACAGATGATGAAGGCAAACTGGTTCCCGCTGGCAAACTAGAAGAACCCTATATTATTCGCCCCACCTCAGAAACCATCATTGGTGATGCGTTTTCACGCTGGATTCAATCGTATCGTGACTTACCGCTGAAAATTAATCAGTGGTGCAACATCATTCGCTGGGAAATGCGTACGCGCATGTTTTTACGTACCACTGAATTTCTCTGGCAAGAAGGTCACACTGCTCACGCAACCGCAGAAGAAGCGGTAGAAGAAACGATGCAAATGCTGAATGTCTACACGCGCTTTATTGAAGACTATCTGGCCATTCCTGTTATTCAAGGTGAGAAAACACCGAGTGAAAGATTCCCTGGCGCTGAACATACTTATTGTATCGAAGCGATGATGCAAGACAAGAAAGCGCTGCAAGCTGGTACCTCACACTTTTTAGGTCAGCATTTTTCTAAAGGTTTTAACATCAAATACCTCAGCAGTAATGGCACAGAAGAATTTGTGTGGACCACCTCCTGGGGCACAACAACACGCATGATAGGTGCGCTAATCATGACGCACAGTGATGATGATGGCTTGGTGTTACCACCAAGAATCGCACCATCACACGTTGTGATTCTGCCGATCATTCACAAAGAAGAAGATCGAGAACGCATCATGGGTTATTGCCAAGAGCTGGCAAAAGAACTACGCCAAGTCCAATTTGACGGGCGCGCCATTGGTGTTGAGCTAGATGCACGCGAATTAACTGGCGGTGAAAAAGCTTGGCACTGGGTCAAGAAAGGTATTCCGGTGCGTATTGAAATCGGTAACAAAGATATGGCTGCCGGCTCAGTGTTTATGGGGCGACGAGACAAAGCCTACAAAGAAAAAACCTCTGTACCACGTGATGAATTCGTCAACACCATTCCAACCATTTTAGACGATATACAAAAAAATCTGTTTGCTCGTGCCAAAAAATTTCAGACAGACAACATCGTTGTCATCAATAACAAAGAAGACTTTTACAAATTCTTTAAAAGCGAAGACGGTGGTTTTGCATTAGCCCACTGGAATGGCGATGCTGCAATTGAAGCACAAATCAAACAAGACTTAAGCGTCACCATTCGCTGCATCCCATTCGAACACAATGGACCCGGCGAATGCATCTTCACCGGCGAACCAAGTAAACAACAAGTGGTATTTGCAAAGGCTTATTAAATAATAAGCCTTTGCTGTGCCTTTTTATCGGTGGTGTTTTTCTCGTTTGGCGAAGAGACAGGTGTCAAACTGATTATTATCATCGACTGTGCACCACTGATAACCGGGCATGGTTGAGCGCCAGTATCCTCGTACCGGGTAATAGTCATCTGCTGCTGGGTATTTAAAGGCAATAACGCTTTTATCGCCCGGATTTTTATAATCGCATTCTAGCGGTCCGTAACCATCGACATCAGACCAAATCGTTGCCTGCACAAATGGTTTACCCATATACGTTGCATCACAATGCTGAACATCTGCAAAAACAGTTGTGCTTAATAAGAGAAGACCGGCGAGTGTGTATTGGTAATAACGTTTCATCTTTCATTTACTCCATGTCATTAAGTTCCAAGTCTGGCCATCATAATTTAGCCGACATGATCAGTCAACCATCTGATTTTAAACGGTTGACTAAATGACTCTTGAACAGAACAAACAGTCGATCTCCCAAAAATTATGTGTTACTCTTTCGCCAAAATTTTCAAGCAAATCAGCCATTTCACAGTTAATAAAACTAAGGACGAGACGCATGAACAACATTAAAGAACTAGCAGCAACCATCAGTCAGATTGCCGTTGCCGGCAAAGGGATTCTGGCAGCAGATGAAAGCACCCCAACCATCACCAAACGTTTTCAAGCAGTTGGCATTGAGTCGAACGAAGATAATCGTCGCGCTTATCGCGAATTATTAATGCTAACACCTGGCATTAACCAATACATTGCTGGCGTCATTTTGTTTGAAGAAACATTGAATCAAAAAACCAGCTCCGGCAAACCATTTCCAGAAGCACTGGAAGCAGCTGGCATTGTTCCCGGCATTAAAGTAGATAAAGGCTTGGTGAATCTTGCCAACACCAATGAAGAACAAATCACCCAAGGCCTGGATGGCTTGCGTGAACGTCTTGCTGAATACAAATCCAAAGGCGCTCGTTTTGCTAAATGGCGCGCGGTATACAGCATCACTAACACCTTGCCAAGCACGCTGGCCATCAAAACCAACGCTGAAGTATTAGCGCGTTACGCAGCGCTCTGCCAAGAACAAGGCATTGTGCCAATTGTTGAACCAGAAGTATTAATTGATGGTGATCACACCCTGGAACGCTGCGAAGAAGTGACTGAACCAGTGTTACGCGCCTTATTCAAAGCACTGAATCGCCACAAAGTCATGCTGGAATACATCATCTTGAAACCAAGCATGGTCATTAGCGGCAAGGCATGCAGCAAAAAATCCAATCCAAAAGAAACAGCTGATGCCACCGTTCGTGCATTACGTCGCACCGTGCCAGCCGCAGTTCCAACCATTAACTTCCTGTCAGGCGGTCAAACTTCAGAGCAAGCAACCGCTAATCTGAATGAAATGAACAAGCCCGGCAAATTGCCATGGAACGTCAGCTACTCTTATGCTCGTGCATTGCAGGAAATTGCCATGAAGATTTGGGGCGGCAAACCAGCAAACGTAAAAGCAGCACAAGAAGCGTTCTTGAAGCGCGCCAAGTTAAACAGCCTGGCAGCAACTGGCAAATACACAGAAGCCATGGAGCGTGAAGAAGTTACCATCGCATAAAAGCATGGTACACTCAGAGCCAATCTTAAACAGGAGAGCCAGCCTCTCCTGTTTAACTTTAACAGGAGCTTCATCATGACAACGACGTCAATCAATTCAGCAGATGCAAAAGACATTCTCCCCGATTTGGTCAACCGTGTTGTACACAACAAAGAACGCATTATTTTGACGCGCCGCGAGAAAGAAGTCGCCGCCATCATTCCCATTGAAGACTTAAAATTTCTGGAAATGCTGCAAAATAAAAATGATCTTGAAGAAGCCACCGAAGCTCTGAAAGAAGCACGCGCATCTAGCACCTTGACGCTGGATGAGCTTAAAACAAATATAGGTTAATCTCGTGACCTCTCCTTATCATGTACGTATTGCACCTGCTGCTCATCGTCAGATCATGGCGCTGCCTGGCAAGTCACGCAAGACCATTGTTAAATTGCTGGAAGCGTTAACAATAAATCCGCGTCCGCCTGGCGCGAAAAAAATCGAAGGGATGACGGGACTTTATACGGATATCGCCGAAGAAATGCGTCTCATCTATAAAATTGATGAACATGAAGTGTTGGTGCTGTTGATCAAATAGGTAGCTCGGATGAAATGCTCGCAATTACAATGTGCAGCAAGGGTCGGAGGAGGGTTTTTCTGTTTTATCACTTTCTAACACACTGCCAGTGACGGCATTTGGCCGAAAAATCGTGCACCCTTTTAATCCCATTTTATAAGCTTCTGAATACACATCTGTTAATTGATCAAACGGAAAATCGGCGGGTAAATTAATGGTTTTAGAAATGGCATTATCGATATATGGCTGCATCGCACCTTGAATGAGCAAATGCTCGGACGGTGTTAAAGCATTGGTATCAATCCACGCTGGCGGCAAATCTTTTTGTGTTTTTTGATGCAAGTGATACGCATAATCTTCCACTCTATAAGTCACTACATCATCGTTCGCCTGTCTTACTTTTCGGTGATAAGAAGCTTGAAACACTGGCTCGATTCCATTCGAAATATTATTTGCTAACAAGCTAATCGTACCGGCAGGCGCGATGGTGTTGTGATGACTATTACGCACGCCATGTGTCGCTAATTGTTTCTGCAAAGAAGCATCTAATGTTTTAACAAACTCGCCTTGCAAATAGGCTTTCGAATACAATGGAAATATGCCTTTTTCACGCGCTAGCTCAATTGAGGTTTGCCATGTCGCCTCAGCCATTTTTTTCATGATATCACGCGCTAAGTCTGCAGATGCTTTACTGCCATATCGCAAGCCCAACATCACAAATAAGTCTGCCAGCCCAGTCACACCTAATCCAATTCGGCGTGTTTGATGCGCCATGTTTTCTTGCGCAGGTAAAGGATATTTTGAAACAGTAATCACATCATCCAAAAATCGCGTCGCGATACGCACCGTCTCTTCCAGCGCAGTCCAATTTAATTTAGCTTGAGCGGTGAAAGGAGCAGAAATAAATTGCGTTAAGTTAATCGCACCTAAATCACACGCGCCATACGAAGGTAATGGAATTTCGCCACAGGGATTCGTAGCATTAATCGTTTCACAATAAAATAAATTATTCATGCGATTGATGGTATCGCCAAACAACACGCCAGGTTCTGCGAAGTCGTAAGCGTGACGAATGATTTTATGCCACAGTTCACGCGCCTTCACCGTGCGATAAACTGTGCCGCCAAACACTAACGGCCATTCATGATTGTCCTTCACTGCCCGCATAAACCTATCGGATACACGCACTGAGACATTAAAATGGCGCAGCAACCGTGCATCGGCTTTAGCGTCGATAAACGCTTCAATATCGGGATGATCGCAAGACAAGACGCCCATCATCGCGCCGCGACGCGCTCCAGTGGACAAGAGCACACCACACATCGCATCCCATATCTGCATAAATGAAACTGGACCTGAAGCTGGCATACCGGTTCGCACCGCCATCGTGCCGGCTGGACGCAGCACTGAAAAGTCATAGCCTATGCCGCCGCCTTGTTGCAGCGTCAGCGCGCCCTCACGCAGCGCATCAAAAATACCGGTCATGGAATCTTCTGCAATGTCCATCACAAAGCAATTAAACAAAGTCACCGCATGCTGAGTCCCCGCCCCCGCCAAAATGCGGCCGCCGGGCAAAAACTGAAATCCTTGCAAGATACCCAAAAACGCCCGCTCCCACTGGGCTCGCTCATCTGCTTTTTCCGCCTGCGCAATCGCCCGTGCCACCCGCAGCCAAGTCTCTTCCACAGACGTTTCCACTGTCCCGTCCGGGCGCTGATAACGGTATTTCATCTCCCAAATGGCCTGGGAAATAGGTTGGGTAAAATGCGTCATAAATAACTCCTCATTTCTTATTATACCCCTTGAAGCTAGCAATATTGCCCCCACATAGGTAATCAAACCCCCTGCATGGGGGACAACCAGCAAAAATTAAAAATTTTTTAATTTATTGATAATACGGAGAAAAACATGACCAACTTGAAAATTCGGCCCTTATACGACCGCATTGTTGTTGCCCCAATGGAAGTAGAAACCAAGTCCGCAGGCGGCATTTTGTTCCCAGAAAACATGGACAAAGATAAGCCCATGCAAGGCACCGTGTTAGCAATCGGCAACGGCAAAGTGACGGATGGCAAAATCACCCCGCTGCAAGTTAAAGTCGGCGACAAGATTCTGTTCGGCAAATACTCTGGCACCAGCGTCAAACTGAGCGACAAAGACGTTCTGGTCATGCGTGAAGAAGACGTCATGGGCGTTATTGAATAAGCTTGATGTCACTAACCAATTTTTTTATTGAGGAATAAGTATCATGACAGCAAAAATTTTACGTTTTAGCGAAGATGCACGTACGCTGATGAAAGCTGGTATCGATGAATTAGCCCGCGCCGTCAGAACCACCATGGGCCCACGCGGTCGCAACGCCGTGATCGACAAGAAATTTGGCGCCCCAGTGGTCACCAAAGACGGTGTCACCGTGGCAAAAGAAATCGAATTTGCCGACCCATTCAAAAACATGGGCGCACAGATGATTAAAGAAGTCGCCTCACGCACTTCCGATGAAGCTGGCGATGGCACCACCACTGCAACCGTATTAGGCTGCCAGATTTATCGCGAAGGCTTGAAACTGGTGGTTGCCGGTTACGACCCAATGGATTTGAAACGTGGTATCGACAAAGCCGTTGCCCATGCTGTTGAACAACTGAAATCCATGTCGACTCCATGCAAAGATGAAAAAGCCATCAGACAAGTTGGTACCATTTCCGCCAACTCCGACGAAGCCATTGGCGCCATCATTGCTGAAGCGATGGCAAAAGTTGGTAAAGAAGGCGTGATCACCGTTGAAGAAGGTTCTGGCTTCCAGAACGAACTCGATGTTGTAGAAGGTATGCAATTCGATCGCGGTTACCTCTCACCTTACTTCATCACCAATCAAGCCAATATGTCGGTTGAATTAGACAACCCATACCTCTTGATCACCGATAAGAAAATTTCTTCTATCCGTGACATGCTGGCAACACTGGAAGCCGTTGCAAAATCCGGCCGTCCATTGCTGATTATTGCTGAAGATGTAGAAGGCGAAGCATTGGCAACACTGGTGGTTAACCATATGCGCGGTATTGTGCGTGTGTGCGCTGTGAAAGCACCAGGCTTTGGCGATCGCCGCAAAGAAATGTTACAAGACATCGCTGTGTTGACCCACGGTCAGGTGATCTCCGAAGAAGTGGGCCGCAAACTGGAATCCACCACCTTAACCGATCTTGGTTCAGCTAAACGCGTTCACATCACCAAAGACAACACCACCATCATTGATGGCGCTGGCGACAAGAAAGACATTCAAGACCGCATCAAGCAATTAAGAGCGCGTCTGGATGAAACCAGCTCTGACTATGATCGTGAAAAATTGCAGGAACGTATTGCTAAACTCGCTGGCGGCGTAGCTGTCATTAAAGTTGGCGCGGCTTCTGAAGTTGAAATGAAAGAAAAGAAAGCACGCGTTGAAGACGCTCTGCATGCAACCCGTGCAGCCGTGGAAGAAGGCGTTGTTGCTGGTGGCGGCGTTGCCCTCATTCGCGTCATGCAATCACTGAAGAATGTTAAAGGTGACAATGATGCACAAACCGTTGGCGTACAACTGATTGCACGTGCACTGGAAGCGCCTGTACGCCAAATCGTTGGCAATGCTGGCTATGAAGAATCCGTTGTCGTGAACAACATCGTTGAACACAAAGGCAACTACGGCTTCAACGCAGCAACCGGCCAATACGGCGACATGCTGGAAATGGGTATTCTGGATCCAACCAAAGTAACACGTACCGCATTGCAACAAGCTGCTTCCGTTGCCGGTATGATGATTACCACGGAATGCATGATCGCAGAAGAACCAAAAGAAGAGAAAGCCGGCGGCCATGGTGACATGGGCGGTATGGGCGGCATGGGTGGAATGGGCGGCATGATGTAAGCGCCTGTTTGCTTAGCTAAAACAAGAAACCCCGCTTCGGCGGGGTTTTCTATTTTAGGCACGACAACATAGACAACTCGTTGATTTGAAGCTTTAATCTCTTAATTTTGGATTTGGACTACACTTATCTATATAAGAACAAGAAAAAAGTGAAGTTAACTCCATGAAATAATAACCGGTAAAGCTCAATCACATTAATGCTTTGTTAATGTAAGTGCATCACACTTTACAAAAAATAAGAACATAAAAGTAACTGTGGAGTGGTAAATGCAAACGAGAACCATGTCAGAACAAGATTTTCAGCATGACATTCAGGCGATCCAGCGGAAACTGATTGCCATTCAACGTGTGATCACTCAAATCAATGAGGATACAACCATTCAAGTGGATGGCATACCTCAAAACGTCAAAGCCATGCTAAATGCATTATTTCCTCCCCACCTTAACATCGACAAAACCAATCTCATTGAGTTTTGGGATGACAAGGACAAATTAAAACAATGGGAAACCACCTTAGATAAAATCACTCGAGCATTGCTCGCAAATGATGCCACCAGTCAACTAACACTTAGAAAACGTAAACGTGACAGTGGCGCGGCGGGTGTCAAACCTGAGCCTACCACGCTGGATTTGATTGATGCCATCACAACTCAAGCGGAAAAACTGCGCGATGATGTCAAATTGCTTTGCACAAATTATTACGGCACAGCGAAAGAAACAAAGGATAGACGAAGAACGGTTTTATTCGATAGCACTGTCGCTGAAAAGACACGCCTTGAAAATGAAAGCGAATTGAAATTTCTCGCAAGAAAAATAAATGACGGTGACCCCGCGCTTGAAGGTTTGAATGATGCATTAAGCGAAGAAAATCGCAAGGTTGCTTTAGGCATAGCCAACAATAGCATCATTAACAATCATTTTTTTAAGCATGAAATTTATGAGAAATCCATTGAGAATATGGCGCGCGCTATTTTAAAAGAGGATAGAGATTTATTTGTTGGCCTTAACTTAAGCGAATTGAAAGACATCAAAACAGAGGCTACTGGCGCTATAATAGACCTGAAAGGAACTTGCGTCGATTACTCTAATCACTACAATGAATTATCATGGCGCGTAGTAAAAGATATATTACAGCATAAGAAAGCTAATAAAGATGTCGCTCAAATCGCATTCTCTATAGACTACTGGATCAACGTCGCTTATGAGCTAGCATTCAATCCAAACTTGCCAGATCTGCATGGCACCACTGCTATCATTTACGGTCTTCATAGCGGGACGCTTACGCGTGTCATGAAACTTATTTTGACTAGCAAACCATCACTAATCAATGATAAAACGAAAGCTAAATACGAAAAACTGGCAGCGCTTTGTGACTTGAGCAAGGATGCCAAAGCACCAGAAGAATTCATCAGCAATCATCCAAACTGCATCGTACCACTAGCATTACTGCAAAAAAAATTAGAAGTCGCCGATGCAAAGAAAGAATCCAGGGAACCTTTGCTGGCTCAAATGGAAAAAAAAATTATTGGTGCAAAAAGCGCCAGCATAACCGATACATCTTATAAACCTAACATTGGTGAAGTTGGCATAAAGGATGAACTTGATACAGTAGCTGACAAAATCACCCATCTAAAGCGCGATGAAGAGGGAAAAGCAGGCGGTGAGCCAAAAAAATCGGAAATCCATCGGCAATTAAAGCAAGTAGAAATAAAACGAGATACCACACTCACACAAGAAACACCCGCCACCAAGCAAGCTCGACAAGAAGAAGCGTCACGAGTGGATTACAAAAACTATCATCTGCGTGTTGCAGAGGGTGGTGTAGTAGCTAAGCATCTCATTTATAGTGGACTAACCGGGCTGAATCTCAACCCCGAAACAAATGAAAGCCCAGCAGAGAAAATTTTAGATATTTATGAAGCTGCAAAATCGTTATGCGAAGGCATTAAAAACCCATCCAGCGATAAACTGACACAAGCACCTGCATTGATTAAAGTGGTAGCGATGGCACATTACATCGCCAATACTCATCCACCTCACCCATCTGCCATGACTATCTTCAACGCATCAATGCAGCAATTAACCACTCATGAGAGAGAATCATTTTTTCAGTTCATTAAGACACTACCAGCTTATAATCTAAAATTTGAAGATACTGACTTGGGTGTCAGTCAATACGTAACACTAGCCGAACCAGCAAAAAAAAGTGCTTTTCCTGGCTTCACCAAAGAAAAGGAAAAACAAGGTGGGGCTAATGACGCCGGCAACTATGGCGGTGTTTACATAGAAGAAGCTAGCCGCAAGCGCGCATTATTCAAAAGCGAACCGGAAAAAGAAAAAGTCCAAGGCGAACAATTTACTGGTGCTCTGGTACGACTCACGTTACAGAGCATGCACTCAAAAGAACCTGATTATTCGAATCAATATGTAGCGAAAGTATCGTTAGAAACTGCCGTTGATGTGGATGACGTTAAAACAAAACGTTTTTCCGACAAAAAGCCCATGCCAGCCGACCATCTTCTGTATTTAAAGTCAGAGATTATCGACAATGTTGGTGACTTTTGGGCGGTTGCGCTTGCTTTAGAAGATGAAAACTACAAAGCTATCGACTCACTGCCAGCTAATGAAAGAATTAAAGCACTTGAAACCTTGGCAGAGACGATTAAAACCAAGAAAGGCAACAATCGACCTACTGCCGTCTTGAAGTCATATGATCATACTGACATTACCGTTCCCAGTAACTTCATAATAAAATATCACCTGCTAGAACAGTTTTGCGAAATGATCGCCGTGAGAATATTGTTTGGTGATTTTGGCGTCCACAATGGCAATTTTATCGTGATTGCCAAACCAAGTGCAGATAATAAAAATATTATCTTTAAATTAGCTTCAATTGATTTCGGGGCAGGACTTGAGGAGCTGACCAGCGTCATCAATCCTTTCGAAAAGAAAGCGTTCATGAAGAATTTTAAACTCACGTTTTATAAAAATCATTTACTAGACTACACGCCGGCTGTCACTCATAGCATCACCATGGCCGAAAAATTCATCGCCGCCAGCAAATTAGATGATGAAGCATTAAAGCAACATGTTAATCGAGTCATCACCGAGGAAGAGGCTAAATCTTCATTTGAAACACTCATCGCACTCTGCAAACGCATGCAAATGCCGACAGAGCAATACAAAGACGCAGCTAACAAAGAACAGCTGTTAGGAATAATGCGTCAATTTGTTTATGACATCTCAATCAGCCGAAAAAAATCATTAGGTCAAGTTGGCTATGGACTATTATTAGAAAATTGCTTTACTGCTAAAGATGGTTCATTTGATGCGAATGCACCACTCAATATTACATTATTAAATAGTCTTATTGCTAAATACGACGAACTAAATGAGTTTGTTAAATACCGATTATCCAGTTATGAGCCATGCCGCGGTCTCGACAAGAAGCGCCTGGAAGAAGTAAAAAGCTTTTTTGAAAAAAACCCAGAGGTGATTAGAAAACGTGAAACCGCTGAAAAGAAGTTTGTTGAGCTGCAGGCCGCACTTCAAAAAGAAATCTCGGATTTAAAAGCGCTGCAAGCAGGCATCAAATCTAACACGATTAACCAGGATGCTTTTATAACCAAAAATTATGACGAGATCTATAAAAAATACCTGTTGCGTTATAGTGATTGTATGGAAACTTATTTTGACTTCACAACTCTCAGTAATTATCAAATTCCAGGCATCAACCTGCCTGCACAAACTGCACTACATGAATTAGATCAATTAATACAAGCTTTAAATGTAAAAACCGGCAAGAAGCCCAACCCAGTGGAACGCGAATCTAAATTCGTCGCACCAAAAAAAGATAAATCCAACGGTTATGTACTGACTATTGGTCTGTTAGGCACCGGAGAGCATCGCGATCAAGGTGCCACATTGATCACTCAACTTTGTCATTCCATCGAAGTAGGAAAAAATCAATCGGTGCACTTAATTGATGGTGTTGCCGCCAAACCCAAAGATGCCAAATCAGCACATCCGATGTTAGGAACCTATGACGTCACTGAATGCATACGCGAATCCGATGGCCGCATCAGCGTGACGAAAACACCAAAAGCTTTTGGCGCTTGTTCTCAAGCTGCAGGTTTAATCAAAGGCAAAGGCACCAATGATGCCATCGCAGAAGCTTTGTTAGTCATTGAAACCATGTTGAATGACAAGCCAGACGACGGCACACCTTTAACCATTAATCTCGCTGGCTTTAGCCGCGGCGCTGATAATGCAGTACGTCTGGCTAATGCCATCGCAGAAAAATATACTCGCAAAGAAGTTGTCGTGAATATTTTCGCGTTAGACCCAGTGCCCGGACCTATGCGACAAGATGCGACCAAAGCGCGGCTGATTCCTGATATTGTTGATAATTATGAAGCGGTGTTAATGCGTAACGATACACGCACCGCGTTTAAAGTGCGTGATAAACGCAACATCACCGTTCAAAATCCAAATAAGACTAATGTCAAATACCACATTTATCGCGGCGTCCATTCACAAGGAAATTATTTTTATGCAGATCCTCTTGCTGCGCGCGATAAAGCTTTCGACGAAGAACTGCCAAATGACGTCAAACAATCAGAAGCTGCGCGACTGGTTTGTCATGATCTTTCCGAGTTCGCGGAAAATCATGGCATTAAGCTAAAAGAACCATCACTGAATCATGTACAATATGCCGACTCTGTCGATAGAAAATCCATTCAAGCAGCTAGATTAGATAATCAAGCAAAGTTAGCTTCTTATATCAGGATGATGCAGGCTGACTTTGACACGACGCAAAAAAAAGTAAAAGACAAATTAAAAGATGCGCCGGCACGCGATTTTACCACCCATCTCGAAGATTACTTCTTACATGGAAAAGATTATTTCATTGATCGCACGCACATGGAGTTAGTGTTTGAAAGACTTTTCAATAGTGATCAATACAAAGATCATTATAAATATGTCATTGATTACTATTTTCAGAATGGTTTAGAATTTGCCACTCAAGCGCACTTTTCTGAAAAGACCAGAAAAGCACTTGAGGTAATGAAAGAAAAAGATCCTGACTTATTTTACAGTTTAAAAGATTATCCTAACAAACCAGACTTTGATAGCGAATGGAACGCTTCACCAAATGTTAGAATCCCGATGAAACCAACAGGAATACCTATCAGGGTTTCAACTTTTTATCAGTTCGGCAATCCGTTAAACAAGCAATGGGAATTATTAGTTGCTGCATTAAACCCGGTCTTGAGTGGGCAAGATCTTTCATTGTCTATGGATGCAGCTAAAGAATACCGCACAAGAGCGCTAGCTATTTTGAAAGACGGAAAGGTACTTGGCTCACTAGATGAGACCGAGTTAAATAAAGCGTCTTCGCTGGGCCGGTTACTCGAAGAAATCAATGAGAAAAAAATTCAACATGCCCTGCGAAACTCAAAATCTACTGATAAAAGCATGACGATGATCAATGCAGTCTGCAGCAAACTAGAACGCAGGCTTGCTAAACAAAAGTCATACCCCATTATCTATCAAAACATTATTCAAGCGCTGCGTAATGCCGCCAAAGAGATTGCCACCAAACATCTGGAGCAAGACCATCAACTAGTCAATGATTTACTCAATGAAGCATTACGCGCCATCAACGCCACTGAAACTGAATACAGGGGCGGCAGCAACCGATTTAAAAAGGCCATTCGCGAATGCATCATCATGGTGTCGGCGATCAGTGCGCCGGCTCGCAATGTTGATCAATTGACCGATGCAGCCAGCATTCAAACCACTTTCGCCAATCACTTAAAAATGAAAGTGGATGACGTAGAAATAGTCGACAACCCGGAATTTAAAGCAACAGTAACAGCAGAGGAAGGCATTGCAGCACCTGAGCCTATCGTGACGATTGACGCAGCGATCCAAGACCTGCGAGCCTGCACGGAAAAAATATTGGAAGCACTATTCAGCGCATCAGAAAAAATGGCTGCTGCCGCTAAAGAGCCAGAAGCATTCAAACCATCTTACGCCCCAAGAAAAGATGAGCCGCCTATTACAATAAGCGATTCACCAGTCCATCGTTTCTTCTACCACCATCCGCATGACAAAACGACGCCAGTGGTCAATCCCTTTGCGCCGCCAAAATTTGGTTTGTAGCAAGGTGTCTTAGATATGAAAAAGATTGCCGATAAATAGCAGCAGCATGGCAATGATCGGTGACAGCACTCTGCCTAGTATTTGCGTCACCAGTAGAAAGATAAGAATGAAAAAGCTATAAGGCTCAATCGCGCTGAATTTATAAGCCAAACGTGGCGGTAATAGACTCATGAGAATTTGCGCACCGTCTAACGGTGGCAACGGAATGAGGTTCAACACCATTAACCAGATATTCACGCTCATGCCGGCGATACCGGTCAAAGTTAGCGGTACGCCAACCCACGTGTATTGCATCCCTTCGAGATAAAGACCTAGCGCGGCCATTCCAGCCCAGAATAAAGCCATGATGAAATTTGCCAGGGGACCGGCCATGGCCACTAGTGCGGCATCGCGACGCGGGTGACGCATATTACGTACGTCAGTAGGCACGGGTTTCGCCCAGCCAAACATCATGCCGGCGGTGCTGAGTGTTAAGAGCGGCACAATGATTGTGCCAATCAAATCGATGTGATCAAGCGGGTTAATGCTTAAGCGACCCGAGAGCCGCGCGGTTTGGTCACCGCACCACGAAGCCACCAACCCATGCGCTACTTCATGCAGCGTTATCGCAAATAGCAGCGGGATAATAAATATTGCAATTTGTTGAATCAGATTAATTTCCATATCACTCATTATTGCGTACTCACACCGTGATCAGCAAGAAAGTTTTCCGTCATGCATAGCCAAGCAGACAAAATCACTATAGGATACGGCTTAAGTTCCCCAATGGATTTAACCTGTGACGTTGTCAGCTTATAAAATCGCCGCGGCGCTGCTGATTTTTTTAGCCGGCTTCGTGACATCCATTTATCTGATTAAACGCCGGCACTCCTCGCAACATGGAGAACAGGCTAGTGTGTTTGAAGCTCTCGCAAGCGGCATCTTCCTGGGTGCCGCCTTTTTTCATATGCTGCCAGATTCCATACGCAGTTTTCATACGCTCTATCCAGACATGCATTACCCAATTCCCGAATTAATTTGTGTGGCGGGATTTTTGCTGCTGTTATTTTTAGAAAGACTATCACTGACTAGCAATGATCTGCGCATGCGCAGTTATATCCCTTATATTCTGGCGCTAACGTTAACCATTCACGCCTTAAGTGAAGGCGCGGCTCTGGGGCTTGAGTCTGCTTATGCGGAAACAGTGATGTTGTTTATTGCAATTCTTGCTCATAAGAGCACTGAAAGCTTTGGATTATGTATGTTGCTGTTGCGCTATGCGCTGCCTTTACCGCGAGTCATGGTGATACTGCTGCTCTTTTCCTTGATGACGCCTCTTGGCATCTTGCTTGGTGATTTTATTACAACATCCAGCAGCAATCAGGAATTAGCTGCTATTTTCACGGCGTTTGCGGCGGGGACTTTCTTATATATTTCGACATTACATCACGTTCACTTTCACCATCACGGCGATGAAGCACAAGGGATGGTGGAGTTTGTGTTTTTGACGGTAGGCGTGGTGATGATGGGTGTGATTGGGCTGTGGACTTGATTGGGTGATGAAACACCGAATTACGAATCATGACCCGTCGTCCCAGCATGTTATCAGTGGGAAGCTGTTCCTATAATCGCGCAATGGATCAAAGGCTGACTTAAATTATAAGAGCATGCATTTAGAACGACCCGTAAGCACAAG
>CAZBHW010000001.1:127545-356862 GCA_964492045.1 uncultured Coxiellaceae bacterium
AGCCTTCCCTTAGAACGACCCGTAAGCACAAGAGCCTTCCCTTAGAACGACCCGTAAGCACAAGAGCCTTCCCTTAGAACGACCCGTCGTCCCCGCATGCTTTTAGCGGGGATCTGTTTGTGCAGCTGAGAAAATCGTGGTGGAACTCCCTTCGAGAGATTGCACGGTTACACAAACAGATCCCCGCTAAAAGCATGCGGGGACGACGGGCGTGTTGGGGTGCTGGGATTTTGGTGTTTTGGCGTTTTGCTGTTTTGGCGTTTTGCTGTTTTGTGGTTTTGCTGTTTTGTGCCTTTAGGATTATGGCAAGGTGGCTTTGATGAGTTGGGGTACATTAGGGTTGCGCGGGGAATGTATTGTGTTGAGGTGAGTCGACTGTCTTAAATAGCAAGACCACTTAGAATCGCCCGGATGAAATGTTTTCCGCTTTCATCCGGGTTTCAAATATCATTATGCAACCGACTCAATCAACCCAAGCTGCAACACAGCGTCACGCTCAGCACGCAACTCATCCAGTGTGATCTTAATTTTTTCCTGGCCAAATTCATTCTGCGTCAAACCGGCAACGATTTTCAGCTTGCCGCCTTCGGTACGGCATGGAAATGAGAAGATCAGGCCTTTATCAATGCCATACTCACCTTCCGAACAACGAGCAACTGAATAGATTTCATGTTGTGCGGTGTCATGCACCAAGTTATAAACCGTCATTAACGCTGCATTGGCTGCTGAGGCCGCAGATGAAGCACCGCGTTGTTTAATCACTGCTGCGCCGCGTTTTTGTACGATTGGGATGAAGTCATTCTGTAACCAGTTAATATCGGTAATGATTTCTGTGGCTGGTTTGCCGTTGATTTTTGCATGATAGAAATCGGGATATTGCGTGGCGGAATGGTTGCCCCAAATAATCATCTGACTCACTTCGCTGACTGGCATGCCGGCTTTGATAGCTAACTGACTGCGAGCACGTAATTCATCCAGCATCGTCATGGCATAGAAGCGGTCACGCGGTACATCTGGCGCGTTATGCATGGCGATCAAGCAGTTGGTGTTGCATGGGTTGCCGACGACAAACACGCGGACATCAGGCGCAGCATGTTCGTTAATCGCGCGGCCTTGCGAGGTGAAGATTTTGCCGTTGATGGCTAACAAATCAGAACGTTCCATGCCGTCTTTACGAGGCACAGACCCCACTAAAATAGCCCAGTTGGCATCGCGCATGGCGACGTTAACATCGGATGTAATCACTACGTTTTTCAATAAAGGAAACGCGCAGTCTTCTAATTCCATTGCCACGCCTTTCAAGGCTGGCAGAGCTTGTTCCAGCTCCAATAACTGCAATTCCACTTCAGTATTTGGCCCAAACATTTGCCCTGAAGCGATTCTAAAGATCAAAGCATAGCCAATTTGCCCAGCTGCACCTGTTACCGCCACTTTTACGCGCTTAGTCATGATACACTCCTGCTGATATAATTAGCCGCTATTCTAACCGTAGATACTCGACATGCCAATTTTTACTAACGCGCCGCCGCTTGCTCTCTATATTCATATTCCATGGTGTGTACAAAAATGCCCCTATTGTGATTTTAACTCGCATGCGCTGAAAGACCGACTGCCTGAAGAGCTTTACACTCAGGCGGTGTTGCATGAGTTGGCATTGCATGCGCCGGCATTGGCTGGGCGCCCTATTATTAGCATTTTCTTTGGCGGCGGCACGCCTAGTCTTTTTAGCGGCCAGGCAATTGCTAGCATTTTAGATGGCGTGGCGAAACACCTCACACTTCCTGCAAACGCAGAAATTACACTTGAAGCGAATCCGGGCACCGTTGATCAGGCCCACTTTGTGGATTTTCGTCACGCTGGTGTGAATCGTTTATCGCTGGGCATACAAAGTTTGCAAGATGACAAATTAAAAACGCTGGGGCGCATTCATGATCGTGAGCATGCTTTGAAAGCCATTCATGCAGCGCGTCAGGCGGGGTTTGATAATTTTAATTTAGACATCATGTATGGTTTGCCGGAACAATCGCAGGAAGAGGCGTTGGCTGATCTTTCGCATGCGCTGGCTTGTGAGCCTACGCATTTTTCGTGGTATCAGTTAACAATAGAACCGAATACCTTGTTTTATCATCAACGGCCAACGTTGCCGCCGGATGAACATATTTGGGAAATGCAGCTGGCGGGACAAGCACTGCTGCAAAAAGCAGGTTATCTGCAATATGAAGTGTCGGCTTATGCACAAGCTGGAAAGCAATGTGTGCATAATCGTAATTATTGGGAATTTGGTGATTATCTTGGTATTGGTGCAGGAGCGCATAGCAAGATTACCGATATACAAACTGGCACTGTGATACGCTTTCAACAAGTCAGACATCCCAAAGACTATCTTGATGTGAATAAGCAGCGAACTATTCATTTATTGAATGTGGATGAGCATGCTTTGATATTTGAATTCATGCTCAATGCATTGCGCCTGACAGATGGGTTTGCTGTTGAGCTATTCTCTGCACGCACCGGCATGCCTGTCACGCGAATCGAACCGGTTTTACAACAAGCTGAACAGCGTGGGTTGATTATCAGAAATCATCGTCACATTCAGCCTAGTGACTTAGGTAAAAAGTTTTTAAACGATTTGGTGGAAATGTTTTTGTAGTTTTCTCTCATCCTGTCACCTCCCGCTCTCACTGATTGCAAACTAGGCCGCAACCCAGGGCGGGAAGGTGAGGACAAAATATTAATTACCGCAAAGGAACGAACCGCAATACACATCGACGAAGTGATATGACAAACCAAGTGCATACAAATTCATGTTCTTGACCTGGCTGCCGATGAAGTAACGCGTCCAGCTAATATCCATCTGCCAACTTTGATTTAAGTCGTAGCTTGCACCAATGGCAAAGGCAGGTGCCAACTTGGTAAGGTATTTATTTGAGCCAGACCTAATTAACTGCACTTGCTTAGTATTGATAGCACCAGCATTTGGATAGATATTTTGTGAATAATGGATAGTGGTTGGCTGCAATGCACCTGGTACGGTGACATATGCCGCAGCAACACCAGCTTTGGCGAAGATACCTATCGTATCGTTATAGGAATAATCCAGTTTAGCTAGCAAATCGACCAATCTAACCCTGGCTGTTGTACCAGCGGCAGCAGTATATGGGCTCTTAAACGGATAAAGGACAGGTGAACCGCCGCCAGCACCGCCATTAGGATTAACAATTGGAGTACTCGGGCTAACGGTGTTCGGGTTTTGAGAGACTTGAAATTGAATCCCGGAAAAGAAAGTAAACCCAAGCTCAAATCCAGCGTAAGTATTAAATTTATAGCCTAGATAAGCTCTAGTCCCAAATTGCGTACTCGATGGATTTCCAATTTGAGTATAAGTTGGAATAGGAATACCAGTACTGGTAACAGCACCCGACGAATTAATTGTTAATGGTGGTGCGGTTGAATTATCCAAGTTATTGCCTGCTGGATCCGACGCGGACTGAATTTGCACCGGCTGAGGATTCGCACCGTTGTTCGCGGGCCCCATCATCACCCCCATATACAACCCAGGCCCAATCGCCATTGCATTCGCTGCTAATAAACCGCTGGCTGCAGCCAAGATAACTTTTGCCAATTTCCTTTTTTGCATGGGACACTCCCAGTCATTGAATTGTTAAGATTGTGTGACAGCACCACCGCATGCGCGATAGCAGGTGTTATAAGCTGGTATGCAGTTGCATGAATGTTCGCAGCTGGAGGTACGAAGAAAATCTTCGTAAGATTTTTTCACCGGCAAACCTTGTGACTGACGTGTTGATTTGTAGCTGGTGTAACGGGCAGACGCATTATCGTTGCGCTCTTCACGGCAGGTGGAATTTTTCATGGCGCAGAATTGCATGCAGGAATTGCTGGCGACTTTGCATTTGGCAACACAGGCTAGCGGCGCTTTACCAACTGGCGGTGTGTATCGATAAGATGGCTGAATGGTCGAACATCCCGCTAAAAATCCAACAATAATGATTAACCAACCGAAAGAAAACCAACGCTGCATAATATTCCCCATCCATTTTGGCTAACGATTCTAACGGACTGAACGCAGGCTAACAACCCTTTCTAATCATTTCGTTAATTGAATTTCTCTGATGATTCGACCTTCGCGAATAGCACGACCTTCAAATTTACTCACAATAGGACGATAAGGCGAACGTGTACCAAACTCGCCAACACCAGCATCATTGGTAAAATCGTTTGAGGCTGTGACGACTTTCATCATGTGTACCGCATAATCATCCCAATCCGTTGCTAGATGCAGCGAACCACCGGGTTGCAACACCTTCGCGACGGTTTGCAAAAATGGGAGCTGCACCAATCGTCGCGCATGATGTCGTCGCTTTTGCCATGGATCTGGAAAAAAGATTTGTACGCCGGCAAGACTGTTCGCTGGTATGCATGACTCAAGCACATCAACCACATCGCCGCGATAAACACGAATATTCGTTAAGCTGAACTCTTCAACACCCATCAACAACGCACCAATACCCGGCTTATGCGTTTCGACACCAATGAAGTTTTTATCCGGATTAGCTTTCGCTGCGGCAACCAAGGTCTGGCCGCCACCAAATCCAATTTCAAGATAGGTCGGCGCTTCGCGACCGAAGGCTTTATTAAAATCGAGCATGCCGGCCTCTAATGACAGACCAAATTGAGGCCATAGCTCACGCAGCGCGCGATCTTGCCCGGCTGTACTGCCGCCTCGAATGACGAAGCTGCGCACACGAAATGCTGTTTGTTGACTAGTCGACATGGTTACGTATTTTTTAATAATTCTTGGTAGCTTTTAAATCGATCGGCGTTGATTTTACCATCCATGACCGCTTGTTGCACGGAACATCCGGGCTCAACAGCATGGGTGCAGTCACGGAATCGACAGCCGGTGAGATAGGGCTTAAACTCCCTGAAACCCAGCAAAACCTCAGCTTTGGTAACCGGCCAGAGGCTAAATTCACGCACCCCGGGTGAATCGATCAACTCACCCCCGCCATCCAAATGATACAAGCGTGATGCGGTCGTTGTGTGTTTGCCCGCCCCTTTAGGACTGACTTCACCCACTCTTATCTCATCGATCGCGCCCAGCGCTCTGATCAGCGATGACTTTCCAACACCGGAAGGGCCCACCAACGCCCCTCGCTTGCCCGCCAGTGCATGTTTTAGCGCATCCAGCCCTTTGTCGGCAATTACACTAGTAAATACAACAGGATATGGCACGGCCTGATAGGCGGACAATTGCTGATTCAAGGCTTCACTTTCAGCCCCATCCAACAAATCCATTTTGTTGATTACCAGCATGGGGGCGATAGATAAAATTTCGGCTGCCACCAGATAACGATCCAGCAGATAATTCGAGAAGCCTTGCTGCGGCGCCATCACCACCACCAACACATCAACATTCGCGGCGATAGGCTTCATTTGCAGTGCGCTGCCACGCATGGTGCCACGGGCCAGCAAGGTTTTACGCGGCTCAATACGCAGAATAATACCGCTAACATCACCCGCCTCTGCCTGCCAGATGACCTCATCACCCACCACCGGCAGCTCTTGATTGCGGCGCAAATGGCAGGGAATAACACGCCCATCAACCGTTTCTATCGAAACCGTTGAACCATAATACGAAACCACAAGGCCTCGCTGTTCAGGGGCATGGCTTTTTTCCTGCTTTTTTGGCATGTTAACCGCATCTCTCATTCATTCTTGGCGAGTCATATATTACATGAAAATTTATTTAGTTGGGGGCGCGGTGCGCGACAAACTGCTGGGGCTGCCAGTGAAAGAGCGTGACTATGTCGTGGTGGGCTCGGATGAGAATGACATGCTAAAGCTAGGCTATCAGCAAGTCGGCAAAGAATTCCCCGTATTCCTGCACCCCAAAACCCGCGAAGAATATGCACTGGCACGCGCTGAACGTAAAACCGGACCCGGCTATAAAGGTTTTGCTTTCGATGCCTCCAAAACCGTGACCCTGGAAGAAGATTTAAAACGGCGTGATCTCACTATTAATGCCATGGCTGAAACGGCCGAAGGTGAATTGATTGACCCTTACCACGGCAAGCAAGATCTGCAGCAAAAAATATTGCGTCACGTCTCCGAGGCATTTGCAGAAGATCCGGTGCGTATTTTACGAATAGGCAGATTTCTCGCGCGTTATGCTTATCTGGGTTTTACGGTTGCACCAGAAACCACGGCATTAATGCAACAGATGGTCAAAGACGGTGAGGTAAACGCATTGGTGGCTGAGCGCGTTTGGAAAGAACTGGAACGCGCACTCGGTGAAAAGAATCCGGAAAAGTTTTTTGAAGTGCTAACAAGTTGCGGCGCGTTTACTATTTTATTTCCTGGTTTTGGTGATCAACAACAAGCTTTAACCGCCTTAACGGCAGCCAGTAAATTATCTACTGACACAACGGTTCGCTTCGCCGCGCTGCTTTTCAATTCGCCTGATACTGATGCATTGTGCAGACGTTTTCGCGCGCCTAATCAATATCAACAACTGGCGAAAATGGTACGCAGTTTTCACACCACCACCTTCAGCGCAAAAACGGCCTCTGATGAAGCGTTACTCGACTTATTCAGCAAGCTGGATATTTTCCGCCGCGCAGATCGTTTTGAATCATTCGTAATTTCCTGCCAAGCCATCGCCGATATCCTGGCTGAAAAATCATTTGATGCCGACTGGCTGCGCGGATGCGCCAATGCGGCTCGTTCATTCCCGCCGCAAACTCTGGTCGAACAAGGTCTGGATGGCGCCGCGCTGGCAGAGCAATTGAGGATAAAACGACGAGAAAAAATAGCGGAATGGCGCCGATCTCAGCCGGCATAACGGTGCTTTATCATCGGTAATGGCTCTGATATGATCTCTTGATTACTAATTCTAGACTCATTCAAGGAGAATAAGATGTCCCGATTTATTAAATCACTGGCTGCAGCAACCATCATGTCCCTAGTGGCAACCGGTTCTTTTGCTGCTGCACAGCAAGCCGCACAACCTGCCGCTGCCCAACCTATCGCCATGCAATTAGCTTCTGCACAACCAAATGCACCAACACCAAACCAACCCGCTTCTAACATGATGCTGGCTGCTGGCTCTGCATTCTCGTCAGATCAACAAAAACAAATTGAAACCATCGTTAACACCTACTTGCAAAACAACCCGCAAGTCATTATCGGTGCAATCCAAAAGTTCCAACAAAACCAGATGCAAGAAGCTGAAAACACCATCAAGAACACCCAGAAAGATGCACCGCAATTCGTTCAAGCATTATTCCATAATGCAAAAGACCCGATTGCTGGCAACCCAAAAGGCGTGGTGACCATTGTTGAATTCTTCGATTATCAATGTTCACATTGCGTCAGCATGACCCCAGTGCTGTCTGAAACTGTTAAAACCAGCCCAAATGTACGCGTCGTCTTCAAAGAATTCCCCATCCGCGGACCAGTTTCTGATTTCGCCGCACGTGCAGCTCTTGCCGCAAACATGCAAGGTAAATACGTTGCATTCCACGATGCCTTAATGAAAGCAAAACAACCGCTGACCGAAGATATCGTGTTATCTACCGCTAAAGATGTTGGCCTCAACATTGACACCTTGAAGAAAGACATGAGCAGCCCAGCCGTTCAAGATCAAATTGCTGCGAACAAGAAACTCGCAACAGAATTGAAACTGTTAGGCACACCAGCTTTCTTCATCGGCAAAACCGATGCCAGCGCAGCTAGCAGCATCAACTACATCCCAGGCGAAATTCAAATGCCGCAATTAATTGAGCTGATCAAGAAAAACAGTTAATTGGCTTCACTCATCCCAAACCGGCGCTACATGCGCCGGTTTTTTTATGCAACACCATCTATCTAGTCACCCTTCTTAAAATAAGCTACCCTCATAAAGCACTTCTATATTAAATAAGGGAATATGAATAATGTTGGTAAAAAAATCTTTAGCGTTACTTTCATTCACCGCATTACTTACCTCCACCGCTTGCTTTGCCGCCACTGACAAAAATTATGTGATTGCACCTGCTTGTTTATTACAGGCAGCAAATTTATCTGTGAATGTGATGGCAGTGAATCAAGGTTTGCAATTACTCGCGATCACTGATGAGGAATTGAACCAGCTTGCTCTTGCAAAACATCGCGCTAAAAACGGCTGCGGCGGCTTTGTTAACGTGACTGAGAATTGGAATGAAGCCAATAAGCATCGCAAAGCTAGCGCTGATGTATTCTTAACCAAGCAATTAGCTGCGCATTCTGCCCCAGGCAAGAACCCAACTTATGCGATTCAATATGAAAAGCAAACCAATGACATATTAAACAATATGCAGCCACAAAACATGTGGGCGAACCTCAAAGTATTAACTGATTTGAAAGATCGCTTTGCTGACTCAAACACCGGCGTTGAAGCAGCCGCGTGGATTAAAGATCATATCGAGACCATTGCAAAAGAAGCCGGTCATGCGAACGATGTGACGGTTTACTATGTTGCCACCGGTAAATACAAACAACCATCTGTTGTCGCTAAATTTGGTAACAGCGATCAAGCGGGCGTGGTCCTGGGTGCACACATAGATACGTTGAAGAGTCTGGCTAAGCAACATCTTCCTGGTGCTGATGATGATGGCAGCGGCACTGTCACGTTAATGGAAACAGCTCGTACCTTGCTTGCAAGCGGTCAGCAATTTAAAAAGCCCATTTATTTCATTTGGTATTCAGCAGAAGAAGAAGGCATGGTGGGGTCAAGCTATGTAGTGAAAGATTTTACCATGAAAAAAATACCAGTTGCGGCTGCGCTGCAAATGGATATGACTGGATATGAACATAATAATGAGTCCACAATATGGTTGATGACCGATTTTGTTGATAAAAATCTAACGGAGTACGTTAAGAAGCTCATTCAAACTTACGTAAAAACACCATTCGATACCTCCAAATGTGGTTACGGCTGCAGCGACCATGTGAGTTGGTATAATGCCAAAGTTCCCGCCGTCATGCCATTTGAAACAAAAATGTATGAAGATGACCCAAACATTCATACCTCTGATGACAAAATGGAGTTATTATCTCTCGATCATATGACTGACTTTGCGAAATTGGGAACTGCATTCGCAGTAGAACTGGCAGAGCCGGCAACATAACTATAAGGTGAAGAGTATGGTGGAAACATTTGATACAGCCGAGATAAACGAGCTATTTACTGTGCCCAATCAACATCGGGCCATTCAGCAATTGGAAAGCGGGCATGTGCTGTTTTTCCCGTCTCTGCCATTCACGCTCGCCCCGGATGAAAAAATATTTCTCTCACCTGAGTTTGCCGACCCCAGCTCGAAAAACATCAGCTACCACCCCACACAAAATAAATTGTGGGGTGTGCAGCGCATGTCAGACGAACAACGCAATCAACTCAAAACCATGTTGCACCGTTTCTCGCAGCAAGCACTGACCATGATTCGCAATTTATTGCCGGCTTATCATCCGCACCTGATGGTAGGTCGCACCAGTTTCAGACCCGTGCAAATTGTTGGACGCGAAACATCATATCGCAAAGATGATAAACGACTACACGTAGATGCTTTTCCCTCCTCCCCCAATCAAGGCAAGCGCATTTTGCGTGTGTTTTGCAACATTAACCCCAACGCAGAACGCGTCTGGCGTATTGGTGAACCGTTTGAACAAGTTGCCAAAAAATTTGTGCCCAAGATCCCTAAACCGTTTCCGGGCAGCTCTACCTTGCTGCATTTTTTAAATATCACCAAAACACCGCGTACTTTGTATGATCATTACATGCTGCAGATTCATGACCGCATGAAAGCAGATGAGGATTATCAAAAAAATGCGGAACAGCAAGAAGTACGATTTCCACCAGCAACCACTTGGATTGTGCAAACAGATCATGTGTCGCATGCGGCGATGCAAGGCCAGCACTTGTTAGAACAAACGTTTTATCTTCCGATTCATGCCATGCAAAATCCGGAATTATCGCCATTACGTGTGCTGGAAAAGCTATTGAATAAGCCGTTAACCTAGCTGTTACTCACTTTCGCTGCTGGTAAATCTGCATTTGCCAGCAAGCGAAATGGTTTAACTCGGCCATCAGAGGTAACTTCACCGACACCGAGAAAACGCTCATCTTCTGAAAACAATCTGACTAACGATGTGTTGATTGGCACTGTGATGCGCACAGCTTGTCCCGTACGCATGTAAAATGCGGCAGAGGTAGACAGTTTAATGCCAGGAAAACCTTGTACGGATGTCTCCAACGGCAATAATGTTGAAGTGAGCGCAGCAATGCCTTGGTTGTCTGCAATGTTACGTAATTGTTCTTCGGTGTAAATCGGCAACCCATCATATGGCGTCACGTGTATGCGGCGCAATTGCGCGACATGCGCACCGCATCCTAGCGCACGACCCATGTCTTCTACTAACGTACGTACATACGTGCCTTTGCTGCAATGTACTGTGAACGATAACTGCTTGGTCTCAGTACTGTATTCGTGAAATGTCATACTGAATATGTTGATGCGGCGCGCCTTACGTTCCACTTCAATGCCTTTGCGCGCCAACTCGTACAATGGCTTACCTTGCACTTTGATGGCGGAAAACATTGGCGGGACTTGTTCAATTTCACCGACGAATTGCTGCATCATCTGATTCAATTGTTCGTTTGTGAATACTGGGACTTCGCATTGGGCGGTCACTTCGCCTTCGCGGTCGCCGGTGTTAGTGGTGACACCGAGTTGTGCCGACACTAAATAGGTTTTATCTGAATCTAATAAAAATTGAGAAAACTTGGTGGCTTCGCCGAAACAGATTGGGAGCATGCCGGTGGCTAATGGGTCAAGACTGCCAGTGTGGCCCGCTTTTTTGGCTTGGAATAAGTGTTTCATGCGCTGAAGCGCACTGTTTGAAGTCAGGCCTAGCGGTTTGTCCAGTAAGAGGATGCCGTTTATGGGTTTGCGCATTGGGGGATTTCCTCTGGCTACAGGTATTATGTTATTTTTTTTCTTTTTTGATGGCGGCATCAATCGCGTCTGAGATGCGGAAACCATTGGCGGTAGACTCATCGTAGTAAAATTTAATTTCTGGCACGATGCGCAACTGCACTGCTTTGGCCAACTGAAAACGTAATGATTTGGCGGAACGATTTAATGATGCGAGCGTGTCGCGAATTTGTGCGGCATCATCAAATAACATGCTGACGTGTACTTTGGCGTAAGATAAATCACGGCTGATGGTGACATCTGTCACAGTGACCATGCGGAAACGTTCATCATCGGGATTGGTTAGCAATAATTGAGCCAGCGTACGCTGAACGAGGTCAGCCACGCGACGCGTGCGGTCATAACCTCGTTTCATGCATTATATCTCACGTTTGACTTCGATTTTCTCGAAGACTTCGATTTGGTCGCCAACTTTAACATCGTTGTAGTTTTTGACGGCGATACCGCATTCCATACCGTTTCGTACTTCTGATACATCATCTTTGAAGCGGCGTAACGATTCCAGCGCGCCTTCAAATACCACTACGTTGTCACGCAGCACGCGTATTGGGAAGTTACGTTTGATGTTTCCTTCAATTACCATACAGCCGGCAATAGTTCCCGTCTTGGTAGAGCGGAATACTTCGCGCACTTGTGCCAGACCCAGAATCTTTTCGTGGATTTCTGGTTTGAGCGCACCACTGATGGCTTTCTTCACTTCATTAATCACATCATAAATGATGTTGTAATAATGGACGTCTACGCTGTTCACTTCCATTAACTTGCGCGCTTCCGTATTAGCACGTACGTTAAACGCAATAATGATGGCATTAGAAGCAATTGCAAGGTTCACATCGCTTTCATTAATACCGCCGATTGCGCTGGAAATAATATTGACCTTCACTTCAGCGTTGGTTAGTTCACCTAAGGCCTGACGTAAGGCTTCCACGGAACCTAACACATCAGCTTTGATGATTAAGTTGAGTGTGGTGACTGAGACTTTTTCAGCCTCCATACGTTCCATTAATTCTTCCAGCTTTGGTGCGCTGCGAGCTAACTTCATTTCGCGATGTCTGACTTGGCGGAATGCAGCGACTTCACGTGCGCGCTTTTCATCTGGGACAATGGTGAAATCGTCACCTGCCTGGGCAAGACCAGATAATCCCAGAATTTCTACTGGAATAGAGGGGCCTGCGTGCTGAACTTGTTTACCCGCTTCGTCAAACATGGCGCGAATGCGGCCATACTCGAGACCAGCGAGAATAATATCGCCTTTGTTTAAAGTACCTTGCTGCACTAACACGCTCATCACTGCACCGCGGCCGCGATCGATACGAGATTCAATCACCACACCACGTGCTGGACAATCGGTCACACCTTTCAGATCCAGTACTTCGGCTTGAACGAGAACGGAATCGAGCAGGTTATCAATGCCCATACCGGTTTTTGCCGAGATCGGGACAAACATAGCGTCACCGCCCCAATCTTCTGCAATTAAATTATGTTTAGATAATTCTTGTTTGACGCGATCAGGATCAACGCCATGCTTATCCATTTTATTCACAGCCACCACAATAGGTACACCGGCAGCTTTGGCATGCTCAATGGCTTCGATGGTTTGCGGCATGACACCGTCATCAGCGGCTACCACCAGAATGACGATATCTGTCAGCTTGGCACCGCGTGCACGCATAGCAGTAAATGCCGCGTGGCCTGGGGTGTCGAGGAAGGTAATCGTGCCTTTTGGTGTTTGCACATGATACGCACCGATATGCTGGGTAATACCACCCGCTTCGGAAGCAGCCACTTTCGTGGTACGAATGTAATCCAGTAACGTTGTTTTACCGTGGTCAACGTGACCCATAATCGTGATCACTGGCGGACGCGTGACGCCTTCGCCTTCTATCTCTAATGATTTTTCCAATTCCTGTTCAATCGCGTCGGAACGAACTGGCTTGGCTTTGTGTCCCATTTCTTCAACCACTAAAACGGCTGTGTCTTGATCGATAGGTTGATTAATCGTGACAACGACACCCATCTTCATAATGACTTTTAACACTTCAGCTGCTTTGACGGACATACGTGAAGATAATTCGGCAATACTGATAAATTCTGGAATTTCCACCTCACGCACCATTGGCGCGGTAGGACGGGTAAATGCCTGGATTTTAACTTTTGAGTGATGACCGCCGCGATATTTACCGCCGCGACGACCTTGACCATCGCCAAAATCATCATCGCTTACACGCATCACTCGAGATAAGTCGGCACCACGCGCGAGTAATGATTCGAAGTTTTTATCTTCCATTTGCGCGTTATCGCGAACTTTCTTTTTCTTTTTATGTCTATCGCCGGCAGCTTCTTCTTCTGACTCAACGCGATGACGTTCTTTGTGTTTCTTTTTAGCTTCTATCTCTTCGTCTGTTTCCGTTGTTGCGGTTGATTCTGTCGCAGCAACCGGTGCTTCTGCAACGGCAACGGCTTCAGCCACCGCGGCTTCCGCTTGTGGCGCTTGCTGTTCTGATTTCTCGGTGGTTTCAGCAACCGCAACAACTGGAGCGGCGACTTCAATCACTGGGGCTTCTTCAACAACAGGTGGTTTAGCTTCTTCAACCACTACCTCTTCTTCAAGAGGACGTTTGACATAAGTGCGTTTTTTACGCACCTGCACGCTTACAGTTTTACCTGCACCATGGGTGCGGCCCAACTTGATTTCGCTGGTTTTTGCGCGGCGCAGCACGATTTTATCCGGCGAGCCTTCTTTCTTGGCGCCGTGATGCTGCTGTAAATAGGTTAATAGTTTTTGTTTTTGTTCTTGTGTAACGGTGTCTTTCACATTGGCAATTGTGATGCCTGCATCTTTGAATTGAGCAAGCAGACGTTCTGGCGAGACACCAATTTCTTCAGCGAAATGGGTAACTGTCACACCATCTTTTTCTGCATCTATTTTGTTTTTTACCACGCGTACTTATCTCCAAATACCATCATCGGCCGACTATAAACAGTGTGCTACTGTTATTAGGCCTTGCTAGCCTCATCATCAAACCAGATTTTACGCGCTGTCATGATGAGTTTAGCTGCTGTTTCCTCATCGATCTCGCCAATGTCCAGCAAATCGTCGACTGATTGTTCAGCGAGGTCTTCGCGCGTCACAATGCCATGGCTGGCGAGCACATAAGCAAGATGCTTTTCCATACCTTCCATTTCAAGCAAATCTTTCGCAGGTTCTGTTTCCAGCGCCTGTTCATTTGCAATCGCTTGAGTCAGTAAAGCTGCTTTCGCACGTTCGCGCAATTCATTGACCATGTCTTCATCGAAGCCATCAATTTCCAGCAATTCTTGCACGGGAACGTAAGCAACTTCTTCCAGTGTAGAGAACCCTTCGTTTACCAATACTTCGGCAACTGCGGCATCGACACCTAATTTTTCCTGGAACACGCTGAGAATTTTTTCGCCTTCCGCTTTTGACTTAGCCTGGGCTTCTTCTTCCGTCATGACATTCAATGTCCAGCCAGTCAGGTCGCTGGCGAGACGAACGTTTTGTCCGTGGCGACCAATGGCTTGTGATAATTGATCTGCTTTCACGGCAATATCCATGGTATGGGTGTCTTCATCCACCACGATCGAGGCGACTTCAGCTGGCGCCATAGAGTTAATCACTAACTGTGCCGGGTTATCATCCCAAAGCACGATATCAATGCGCTCGCCGCCCAGTTCACTGGAAACAGCTTGTACGCGCGCGCCACGCATACCGACGCAGGCACCGATTGGGTCGATACGGCCGTCGTTGGTTTTAACAGCGATTTTGGCACGTGAGCCTGGATCGCGGGCTGCTGCTTTGATATCAATTAATTCTTCGCCAATTTCTGGCACTTCAATTTTGAATAATTCGACCAACATTTCTGGACGAGTGCGGCTCACTAAAATTTGTGGGCCTTTGCCACCGTCGGTGTTGATTTCATATAAGTAGGCACGAACACGGTCGCTCACGCGGAACGCTTCGTGTGGGATCATTTCAGTGCGCGGCATCAGGGCTTCTGCATTGCTGCCAAGATCCAGCACAATAAAATCGCGCGTCACTTTTTTAACGGTACCGTTAATCAAGTGGCCGATTTTTTCCTGATACGCACTCACCATTTGAGCGCGCTCAGCTTCTAATACTTTCTGAATAATAACTTGTTTGGCCTTTTGTGCGGCAATACGACCGAATTCAACGGATTCAATTTGTTCGACCAAATATTCGCCAACCTTGATGTTCTTCTGACGTTTCTGCGCTTCAGATAAAGTGAGCACGGCAAAACCGCCGTCGCCTTCTTCATCGTCGTTTTCGTCAGCAATGACAAGCCAGCGGCGATATGTGGAATAATCACCGGTTTTACGATCGATTTCGACTTTGACATCGATTGGATCGTCAGCTTTTTTCTTTGTCGCAATTTCGAGCGCCGCTTCAATAGCTTCAAAAATGACGACTCTATCTACGCCTTTCTCGTTGGAAACCGCTTCAACGACTAATAAGATTTCTTTATTCATCGCGTGACCTCAAACATCTCACCCAACACCAATAGGATTAAAACTGCACTTTGCCAATCACATTTGCGCGGTCGATGGCAGAATAAGGTATTGCTACTTCCTGCCCTGAACCCTCTACAGCCAGATAAATTGATTCGCCCTCAACCCGCGTTACCACACCCTGAAACTGACGGCGTCCAGCCATAGGTGCATAGAGACGCACCTTTACTTCACTTCCTATAAACCGCTCGAAATGCGCTAACTCGAACAGCGGTCTATCTATACCAGGCGATGAAACCTCAAGAACATACCGGCTCTGGATAGGATCTTCTACATCCAGCATGGCGCTCACTTGATGACTCACCTTGGAACAGTCATCTGATGACACACCTTTTGCGCAATCAATAAACAGTCTAAACATTCTCTTGCTGCCCATGGAGAGCGATTCACAACCCAACAACTCATAACCCATGGAACTAATTAGCAGCGATAACCGTTCTAAAAGCGCCGGATCGATCTTTTTCATGCCGCAACCCACATTGATAACACATATAAAAAATGGGCTTTTAGGCCCACATTAAGCAAAAAACCCCATAAGGGGTCCTTTGATACTGCTTGTAATTGGTAGCGGGGGCAGGATTTGAACCTACGACCTTCGGGTTATGAGCCCGACGAGCTACCAGACTGCTCCACCCCGCAGTAAGGTGGCTATTCTATTAAAAATAGTTATTTGTAGCAAGCGAAGAACGAGGGAAATCTATAATATATTTATTCCGCCGCCGCGCACTGCGATTTGGTGAACAAATCTGGGCTACTTCAACCTCGTCATCCTGGTTTATAATAGGTTAATCATCTAAAGGAGCTTTTCGCCAAATGGCCAAGACAAAAAATATCGCAAAACCATCCACCACGAATACAGACCTAATAGACGGCTTACGCCAAACACTTGCAGACACTTACCTGCTGTTTCTTAAAACCCAAAACTTCCACTGGAACGTAGTCGGCCCTCATTTCTACTCCCTGCATAAACTATTTGAAGAACAGTACGAACAATTAGGCGAAGCCGCCGATGTGATTGCTGAACGTTTGCGCGCACTGAATATTAGAGCACCCGGCTCATTCACCGAATTTCTCAAATTGACCTCACTGGAAGAAGCCGACGCCGAAACCAGCGATGCTGAGATGGTTAATGCCCTGTTAGCCAGCCACACTACCATCGCCTCGAACTTAAATCGGCTCTTTGCTGCAGCCGAGGAAGCCGGCGATGAAGTCACGCTAGACATGCTAATTACCCGCAAGGAAGAACACGATAAAGCGGCCTGGATGTTACGCAGCATATTGGAACAATAACCTTGCGTCTTAACTTCTTGAACACAGAACGGTTGATCCATAGTGTCAAAACCGCTATTGCCACCGTCTGCGCTTACTTACTGGCAAAGCTAATTGGGCAGCCATCCGACCAATGGATCATTATCTCCATGATGGTCGTGATGTGCGCCCAGATTTATGTCGGCGGCATGCTGCAAAAATCTTATCTGCGACTGTTAGGCACTTTGCTTGGCTGCCTGATGGCAAGCGCCACCATTTTTCTTTTTGGACATTCCTTTATTTCTGTCATGTGCTCCATTACCTTTGCCGGATTTTTCTTTAGCTATTTAGGCACGACGAAAGAAAGCTATAACCAAATGGGCACCTTGGGCGCAGTCACCACCGTTATTATCCTGCTTAGCACCACCCCCACACTGGAAATGGCAGTAGCGCGCTTTCTTGAAATCAGTTTAGGCATATTAATTGCCGCATTAGTGTCACAATTTATTTTTCCGATTCATGCACGCACGCATTTGCGCCGCGCACAAGCTTCCACGCTGGAGCAAATCAAACACTATTACAAAAAAATTATTGAGCATCAGCGAGACGGCAACCTCAGTGGCAGCGATCTTGATGAAAGCATTATTAAATCGCTGCTAGTGCAACGCCAACTCGCAAAAGACTCCGCCAAAGAATTGGTGGGTAAACGTTTCGACCCCGACCATTTCGCCCGCACACTTTATTGTGAACGCGAAATATTAAGATCCATCAACTTTATGGATATTGCCTTAGCCAAGCTTGGCAGCACCGATTCTTTTGCTCAAAGCTCGCCAGCCATGCAGCCATTTCATCAAACCGTGTTAAATGCTTTAGATGTTTTAACACACGCATTGCGCACCAATATCACCACCGGGTCACATGTTCACATACCGCAAGTAAGTTTATTGATTAGCACGTTAAATCAAGAGAACAATCAAACATCTGAAAACTTGCGTATTAACATTGATGGATTCATTTTTGCGGCCGAGGTGTTGTCTCATAATATCGGCGAACTCGCGCAACTATATGAAATTCCTACCACACCCGCACTGATCCCTAACTATTAATTTGTTAAGGTTGCTTATTTCATGGAACAAGTCCAAAATTTACGGCCGTCAGAGCGGTAGTCATCAAACCGCCTCGCCCTAAATGAGGATCTCACATGAAAAACACGTTAAAAAAAATTTCCCTTGGCTTTATTTGTTTGACAGGTTTTGCCACTGTCGCGCTAGCACAACAAACTGCCGTCACCGTCACACCTAGTGCGCCACCTTCTACAACATCCAGCACAGGCACTGTCATTTATAGCAACCAACCTGTTGTTACCAGCACACCAGCTGCACCAAGCAGAATCATTGTGACCAACCCAACCGTTGTCACCACTTACCCAACCTATACGCACGTTGAACATTATCATCAACGTCGTCCATTCTGGGCTGCCATGCATACCGGCGAACCATTGCCTGTTGATGCAGTGGTAGGCGGCAGCGATTACAACCCAAATGCCATGTTTTATGTTTGCCGCGCCAATTATCGCGGCGGCGTCCACCCAGGCAAATACTTCCGCGGCAACTGTAATATCAGCTGGGGCGGCAGGGTGATGATGATGCAAAACTATGAAGTGCTAATCAGTAGAAGACCTCTAAGCTGGATTGAAAGCAGCAATGGCGACGTTCCAGCAAACGCCATTCCAGGCGGTATTGCCAACGGCAACACACTTTATATTTGCCAGGCTGATTACCAGAATGGTACCCATCCAGGCAAACTCGTTGGTTCCAACTGTCATTTCAGCATGCGCGGTCAGGAATACAAGACAGCTTATTACAACGTTTTGACGGGCTAGTTTCACACCTCAGCTTGCCCTGTTTTGCTTGGCAAAACAGGGTGGGTGCTACCTTCTCTCTTAAGCAAAATAATCATCTCTCGTGCAGCGCGCATCCGCGGTATGAATGGATGATTTAATCAACTCACGAACATTAACCGATGTCGCGACACCGCGGCTAAACTGACAACTCACCACCAGTTGTTTTTTCTGATTGTTTTCAATGTAAAACTTTCCCTTATCATCAATCAATGTACTTGAGTCTTTACCACTTTTACTCAACACAACAGGCAAGTCAGATGACCGCTCTTTGCTCTGGTAAGGCCAGGTAATCTTGCCGGCGTTTTTCAGTGTGTTTGACAGACAAAGCAGTACGTTCATTTGAGGCATGAACTGATAAGTCACTTGCAGTTTGCATGCTGGATTAAGAATTTGATTGCGTATTGGCAGTTGATTGCGATTGATGACACAGGAGCTAACGGTTTCACTTTGCGCGGCTGAGGCAGTCATTGCCATTATTCCGCAAACTATCCATAGATGCTTTTTCATCCGTGCTCCTGAAAGTAAGACTTACTTCATTGTATCAACGCGGGTTCTCAAGACTCAAGACGCCTGAATTGAAATCATAGGCAAACAACTCTGCGTAGCGACCCCACTCAATCACAGTGCGCAGCACACGTTCTGCTTCATCTTCAGAAAGATTGTCTTCAAGTAACGACAGAAAATTTTCTTCCAGCGCGCGGTGCCTGGGGTGACGCTCAAGCTGGTCGTGAATATAACGAGCCAACGGGACGTATTTTTTCAGATGGATAGAGAATAATTTTTTACGTTCCTGTATATCCGCCTCAACGAATTCGCGGCCTTCATCAGTAATAGAAATATCACCTTTGGACACTTTGGCGTAACGTAAAATTTCCAGCAATTCGGTGAGTGGGAACAAGTCGTCGATGTCCAGCATGAGCGTATCGGCCACTTCTGGTAAGTCCATTCGCCCCATGTGCTCTGGCGAATTCAAAATTTCCAGCAAGCCAGTGACTTCAGAAATGCTGGCTTCAGGTAAACGATAACCGATATCTATCATGACAAATTGCGTCACATCATCACGCACGCGTTCATCTTGCGGTTGCGTTGTCATTAAAGTGTAGATACGGTCGACTTGATTGTGAAAGCGTGGATCCAGATCACTGCGCGGAAATGGCAGCGTCACGCGTAAATCTGCGCGAATTGAACCCGGGTTACTGTTGAAAACAATGACACGATCAGCAATTTCAATGGCTTCAGCAATACTATGCGTCACAAATAGAATGGCATTTAGGCCAGTCTTTTTTTCTTGCCACAAGTCCATCAAATCGCTTTTCAGGTTGTCCGCAGTCAAGACATCTAGCGCGGAGAAAGGTTCATCCATTAACAAAATATCGGGGTTAACCACCATGGCGCGCGCAAAACCAACACGTTGGCGCATGCCGCCCGATAATTCTTTTGGTAATGCAGATTCGAAACCATCGAGACCAATCATATCAATGGCTTTCAATGCACGTTCACGGCGCTCGTCGCGCGGCAAGCCCATGGCCTCTAAGCCCAACTCCACATTTTGCAATACCGTGAGCCATGGCATTAATGCAAAGGTTTGAAATACCATTGAAATACCGCGTGCTGGGCCATGAATGGATTTTCCGCGATATTTAACTTTGCCGCTGGAAGCTTCTATCAACCCGGCAATAATACGCAACAAGGTAGATTTGCCCGAGCCAGACTTACCTAGCAGCGCAACTATTTCGCCTTCATACATTTTGAAATTAATATCATTTAAAACGAGTAACTCTTGGCGGTCACCTGTTTTAAATGATTTTTCAATGTCGATGACTTCAATAATGGGTTCAGACATCACTACTCCAGCAAGAAACGTGTTTCGGCATACACATACAATGGACGCCAGACTAACCGATTAATGAATAATACCAGCAAACACATCACGCCAATACCCAAAGCAATCTGCGGAAACTGACCGGATGAGGTGTATTGCGAAATATATGCGCCAAGTCCTGTTGCTGCAACGGTGTGATCGCCCCAGCTTGCCACTTCAGACACAATGCTCGCGTTCCATGCGCCGCCGGAGGCCGTGATCGCACCAGTGATATAATAGGGTAATACCGCGGGCACCAATAACCGAGCACCGCGCAGCCAGCCATACACACCAAAGTTGTCAGCGACTTGCAATAAATCTTTGGGGATAGCGGAAGCTCCAGCAATCACATTAAATAAAATATACCATTGCGCGCCCAAGATCATGAGCGGTGTCAGCCAGATATTTGGGTTTAAGTGGTAATTCACAATTAAGACGACAATGAATGGATAAAACAAATTAGCCGGAAACGCTGAAAGTATTTGTGCAACTGGCTGCACCCAAGCAGAAACGCCCGGACGCAAACCTACCCATATTCCCACCGGCACCCACACAATCGAACACAGAATAATTAAGATGAAGACACGCAGCATGGTAATTAAACCCAGCATGATGACGTATCTCAGCTCGGAAAATGAAATATTTTTAATAGCCACCAATACCAAAAAGATAGCCGCACTCAAACCAGCCACGATTAATGCCATGTCACAGATGAAACCCCAGTTAATCCACCTGCCTGGCTTGGCAACAGCTTGTTTTGCTGTTTGCTTTTGCAAACGCCAGCCAAATCGTAAATCAACGAAATACCCAAACAACACAGTTAACTTCATGCCCACGCTGCGCATGAAGCGCGTACGTCGGAATAAATTAATGACCCAGGATTCTGAAATTTTTTCCTGCGTGACTTGCGATGCTTTGAATTTCTCAGCCCACGCTACCAGCGGCCGAAAGAGCAATTGGTCGTAAATTAAAATCACCACAAACATGGTTAACACAGCCATGCCGATTGCGTGCATATCAGCAGCGGCAATCGCTACTGAAATAAACGACCCGATGCCGGGCAATAATATTTCCTGATGAGACACCGTAATGGCTTCGGCTGCCACCACAAAAAACCAGCCGGCTGACATGGATGCCATTGCATTCCACAATAAGCTAGGCAATGAGAATGGCACTTCAATGCGCCAGAAGCGCTGCCAGGCTGATAAATGAAACACCGTGGCAGCTTCTCGAATTTCTGAGGGCACAGATCGTACAGCCTGATAAAAGCCTAATGCCATGTTCCAGGCTTGTGAAGTAAAAATCACGAATATTGCTGCGCATTCAGGGCCTAACAAACTGCCGGGAAACAAACTAATAAAACCGGTCACGGTCACAGACAAGAAACCAAGAATCGGCACTGACTGCAAAATATCAATCATGGGAATAATAATGCGTTCCGCTCGTTTACTTTTTGCCGCCCAAGTGCCAAAAGTAAAGGTAAACAGTAATGAAAAGAACATGGCGATTAACATGCGCACCACGGTACGGGCTGCATATAATGGCAATAATGAAGTATCTAATGAAACCACAATGGCTTCGCCGACATGATACGGCGTCGACATTTGATGTGCATTCCACGCAAACAATGAAATAACCGCAAACACAAACAGGAGCGCGATGATATCCCAATAATTGGGATACAACCGTGATCGGTATGCCTCCATGAAGGTGTCGCGGAAATTTCGCATGCTTATAATCCTCTGCCGCCATCAACGGCCAACACTTCGCCTGTCATGAAATCGGCATCACGTGCAAGAAAGAGCGCTACGCGCGCGACATCCATAGCATTGCCAGTGCGCTGCAAGGGTGTCTTTGAAATGATGGCATCTTTTTCTTCTGCCGATAATGAGTTTTCACCTTCGGGCCACACAATGGATCCGGGCGCAATCGCATTCACCACCACATCTGGCGCCAATTCTTTGGCAAGTGACTTGGTTAGCATTAAAATGCCGGTTTTAGAAATACAGTAAACAGAATAATTTTTCATCGGGCGCCAAGAATGAATATCGGCGATATTGATGATGCGACCTTTGGTTTCAGCCAGATATGGCGCTGCGGCTTGCGACAAAAAGAAGGGAGCGCGTAAATTGCTGATCATCAAGTCATCCCAGGCATATTCGGTGACTTTACCAAACGGCGTTCGATAAAAGCGCGAGGCATTGTTTACCAGCAAATCCAGACGACCCCAGGTATGATAGGCTTTGGTTACTAATGATTTGTCGATTTCTGGTAACAGCAAATCGCCTTGCAAAGTCGCTGCTGAATTTGGGCGAATGCGGTTTAACTTATCGCATAACTCAGTCGCTTCATCTTCTGAGGCATTGTAATGCAAAACGACATTCATTCCTTCCTGATGCAAAAGTTCAGATATGGCCGCACCAATACGGCGCGCGCCGCCGGTAATCATGGCAACTTTTCCATCTAATGATTTTTTTTGCATACCTGGGTTCCTTAGCTGATTCAGCACAAAATGCTGACGAATGAAATACTAATAGGTATATTATCTCCACTTATGAAAACTTACCATGATGATCTTCCACGAAGTCAGTTATTAAAAAACGCTATCAAAGCCTCGATTCAATCACATAACGCCTTGATTAGTTTTGCCGATTTCATGGAGTTAGCGTTATACCATCCGCAATACGGCTATTATCAACAGCCATCATTTACGATAGGCAAGTCAGGCGACTTCACCACCGCACCAGAAATTTCTCCGCTTTTTGCATATTGCTTTGCACGGCAATGTCAGCAAATACAGCGCCATCTTGAGACTAATCATATACTGGAACTGGGTGCTGGCAGCGGACGTTTTGCCCTGGATTTATTAAGTAAGCTCGATAGCCTGCACGCATTGCCAGAGCGTTATTATATCTATGAAATCAGCCCGCTATTACGTCAGGCACAGCGTACGCTCATTCAATCAAGCCGCCCTGATTTCTTGTCACGCATAGAATGGCTGCAGACGTTGCCGCCGCAATTTGCCGGCATCATGATTGCCAATGAATTATTAGATGCTATTCCATTTGAGCGCTTCCAAATTGAAAATCAGCAAGTCAAACAATGCATGATTACATTGCAAGAGGATGAATTGGTTTGGCAGCTAGCTGAACCTCGCTCTCAGGCATTACAAATTGCATGCACAGCGCTGCAACAGCAATATCATTTAGCGGATGGGTATCAATCAGAAATTCAATTGCCTGCCATGGAGTTGGTAAAACAGTTATGTCAGGTGTTAACGCAAGGTGTGATGTTATTTGCGGATTATGGCTACGGGCAACGTGAGTATTATCATCCACAACGCCATCGCGGTACGCTGACATGCTTTCATCAACATCAAGCCAATCAAAACCCTCTACTAAACCCGGGCTTGCAAGACATTACCTCGCACATTGATTTTACCCGCACCATTGAAACAGCGGCAGAACAAGGCGCGCGTTTGCTTGGGTTTACGACACAGAGCGCCTTTTTGCTGGCGAATGGTCTGATGGACGAAGCGGCAAACATGGAAATGTCACTCGATGAGCGCGGATTATTTCATTTGCATCAGGCAATCAAAACCCTTACCTTACCCACTGAAATGGGTGAAACCATCAAAATCATGGGCATTAGTCAAAACCATGAACACCCCATCTCAGGCTTTTCACTGGTAGATAGACGTAGAGATTTATAATGAAAACTAAAAAAATATTAATTTGTATTTTGATCAACTCTTGCTTACTCGGCTCATGCTCACGCGTTAATTCCGTTGCACCATTTGATGATCAACAAGCGGCCATTGTTGCGCGCTCCATGGTCGGATCACCGGCGGCTCAACGACATCAACTCCCGGTTAAGGGAAAAGCTCAGCAGAGTTCTGATCAAAACAATAATGGCAGCTAAACCAAGCGCATAATAATCTGGTGTGGTTGTTGTACCGATCAGGTCTGAGGCGACAATAAACTCCAAACCTAACACTAATACTCTGCCTAAGTTCAGGCGGATGGTGTTGAGTTTTTCACTTTCGGTTAACAACTCGCCCCGCACGACAACTGCCAGATATTGCCCGATAGCGACGAACACACCCGACATGATAATTAATATGCCGGCCAATGAAATGATATGCTGAATACCAAGAATGATTTGATGCAGGTTAAATTGAGCAGCGTAATCCATTACACGTTCCTCCATGACCTCTTCATCTTAGCACATTTTATTATCAATTGATCAAACTGGTAATCATTTTCTGATATTGATATAACTTCTTGATAGGGGGACTTTGCGATGAATTCCAGATTCACATTACCCGAAAGATATGAAGACCAAGATGATGAACAATATGCATCCTCTGCCGCTGCGTCCATCATGTCGCAAGTAGAAGTCATGCGGGCAAACAAAGAAGATGGCATTGATCAAACTGAACATGATATCGAAGTATTCGAGCAACTGAGAAAATTCACCGAATCACAAGACCCAAACATTGCATTTCACATCTTATTTGATGCCACACAAATTAATGATGTTGGAGAAAAAGCCAAAGCCGAAATCGTATCGGCTTACGAAAACGAAACTTTTGTGCGCTCTCAGTTCATGGTCTCTCCCACATTTGACTGTGTCATCGAACAAGTCAAACAATCTTCTTTCACTGGTACGAAGTTTCTGACCAACCCGAAATGGCTGCTAGTGTGGTTTGAAAAAGCCAGTGCAGCGGATATTTGTCGCCTCATTCATAAATATTTCCATAAAGGTTCTAGTTATAGGCAATCGATAAAAGACAAATATGAAGAAGAGATCAGGAAAAACTCCATACCAGGATTTGCAACGATCTGCTTTTGTCTGATTAATGTGGTTGAGTTAAGTGATACAGACACAGTCTATCTATTAGATGCCTTCAACAACCCGGAAGTTTACAGCATCGGCTTTAAACGTGTATTAACGAGCGCAAAAGCACGCATGAGGCTCTCCGCTTCTTTTGTCCCAGATGACAAAGAACGCAACGCGCATACGCTTCAAAGCATCAGAGCTGCGAGCGGGTGTTTTATCAATACACCTTATTTATCTTTAACGGGGGCTAACTTTCAAGGGCTGGATATTAGCGGCGCGATATTCTATCAATCCAACTTGATTGAAAATAATTTTCAGCAATGCACTGCTGCATTTGCAAGATTTGATCGATGCACGCTCACAGGCACCGATTTTTCTAGTAGGTCTGACTTATCCAATGCTAGCTTTATTCGCGCCACTTTACGTAATGTCAATTTTGCCACTACCATTTTGAGAGACGTTGATTTTTCCTACGCAACATTATCGGGCGTAGATTTTTCTGAAGCTGACTTTACCGGCGCCACCTTTACAGAGTGCAAACTCAGCGAGCAAGAAAATATTTTCATCAACCGCAGCGACATTCGCACGGGTAAACACATAGATGCATTTAACAGGCTGTCTGATAAAATCAGATACCACGCTTTTAAAGCAGAGTTAAGAGGTGCGATTGCTGATGATTTAATTATGTATTGTACCGCCTGTTTAAGACAGAAAGATAATCCGCTGATACAACATGAAGAAGCACTGGCGGCAGACAAAGCCATGTTGATTTTGCGTGAAGCGTATGAACATCCTTTGTTCTCAGATCATCGCCATCTTAAATTTGTCATGGATACTGTCAACGTCGTTTCAGACACAGTGTCATCGCTCGTGTCCTGGTCGGCCACTCGCATTGGGTTGTACGCTAAACCAGAAGAAAAGAATGTCGTTGCAAGAAAACAATTAGAAACTGATGCTCAGGTTGACATACGACTAGCCATTGGCTTTCTGAATCAGTTTGAGAAACGCTTAATAGAGGATGACCAAATCAACCTTGCCACACTACCACAAGGACGCAACAGGGGCAGGCCAAAACCGCCAACCAAGCCACCTGCTTATATTCCTGGCCCATCTCAATATAATAATAAATAAGTTTATTTTGTGCTTTAAAATAATTTTGCGCCATTAGCAACACTGCCTTCAAATGAAGCCAGGCAAATTGCCTTGTTTTCATCGGGAAAACCTACTAGTAAAAATTCCGAGGTGAATCCGCCTATGTTTTTAACGCCGAGATTCACGCAGCCTACGACACGTTTACCAATCAAGCCTTCTGGCGTGTAATGCACAGTCACTTGCGCTGAAGTTTGTTTGATGCCAATGTCAGCACCAAAGTCAACCCAGATTTTATAGGCTGGTTTTTTCGCGCGAGGAAATAATTCTGCTTTTACAACGGTGCCGGCACGGAGTTCCACTTTTTCAAAGTCTTCATAATTGATGGTGTTCATGATGATCGCCTCGTTGCGTGAGTTTGTTATTGCATGATTTATCTATTTCGTTATATACATAAATAATAATGATGACAACACCTGTGTTTCTGAGAGCCTCCTTATGAACAATATTCATCAAGCGGTATTAGCCGCAGCTAAGCTTATACAACCTTTTATTCGAGAAACCGTGCTGGAATATTCAACGCCATTGAGCCGCGAGTACCTTGCCAACATCTATCTTAAATGTGAAAACTCACAGCAGATTGGAGCTTTTAAAGTACGCGGCGCGCTGAACAAGCTATTGAGATTAACTGATGCGCAACGAAATAATGGAGTCGTGACAGCCTCTTCAGGTAATCATGGCGCAGCAGTGGCATTTGGTTTGAAGCAGCTGAATCTCAAAGGCAAAATCTTTGTGCCTGAAACAGTTTCCAGCGCAAAACTCAGTAATATTAAAAATTATCATGAAGAGGTTGAACTGTTTGGCAACGACTGCATGCTGACAGAACTGCATGCGCGTGATTATGCTGCTAGCCATGGCATAACATATATCTCGCCTTATAACGATATAGATGTGATTTGCGGGCAAGGCACTATTGCGCTTGAGTTAGTGAAACAACTGCAGCAAGTTGATGCGGTTTTTGTACCGATTGGTGGCGGTGGTTTAATTGCTGGGATTGCTGGTTGTTTGAAAGCGCTTTCACCTGCGACTAAAATCATAGGCTGTATGCCGGAAAATTCGCCGGTGATGGAGGCCTCCATCAAAGCCGGGAAAATCATCGAAATGGACACGCTGCCAACTTTATCTGACGCCACAGCGGGTGGGATTGAAGCTGATGCGATCACTTTCGAATTGTGCCAGCAATATGTTGATGATTATGTGCTGGTGACTGAAGATGAAATTAAATCGGCGATTGTTAAATTGATTGGCACTCATAGAATGTTAACTGAAGGCGCCGCTGGCACTGCTTTAGCTGCGGCATTTAAGTTGTCGGAAAAATTTCGTGGCAAGAATGTAGTGGTCGTCTTGAGTGGTGGAAATATTAGCCTTGAGACATTGCGCGCTATTTTGAAGTGATTTGGGTGGTATATTTTTTCTGCATAACTATTGAATAGTTATATGCATCACAATGTAACTGGATGACTAAAGAAACCGATTACTTACCACCTACCCCTGCAACAACCTACTGCACACTTTTGCACATACCACCGCATATGCCTCTGTACATGCCACGGTACATGCCTCTGTACATGCCACGGTACATGCCTCTGTACATCCCTACACACACCCGCACACTAACAAGCCCGTCGTCCCCGCATGCTTTTAGCGGGGATCTGTTTGTGAAGCTGATCAAGCAACCGAAGGCTACGATCTATTGCACGATTGCACAAACAGATCCCCGCTAAAAGCATGCGGGGACGACGGGCTTGTTGGTGTGCGGGGTGCGCTGGTGTTCTGACGTAAGGTTAGTGTCCAGGCGCGTGCGTTGGTATCCGAGGGCTTACGCTGGTATCCGAGAGTATGCGATAGTGCCAGTGCATGTGCTCCGATAGCCGAGAGTGTGCGCTGTGATATGTACAGAAGCAGGTGCGATGTCAAATGCGCACTTACTCACAAAATCCCCAGACACACCATACCAGCAGTACACAGAGCTTTTACCCAGCAACCCCTTTAGCCACATCCTTTTGTATGCCCAATTCCTTTATAAATTCCCGCTCCTTCACATCAACAAATGCCTTATACGCTTGCCTATCTACAAACGGATTACTTTCTCCTCGCCCTAATTGCCGATATTTTTCATCCATTTTAAAAAACTGCCCATGCGCACCCAGAAAAATATCGCACGGTAGAGATTTGAGAACTTTAAAAGTATGCTCATAATCACTAACAATATTAGGATAAATTTTATTGTTAATTAGCTGATACCCTGGATTAACCGAAGTGGAACCAAATATCACAACGTTGTAAGGCTTGTGGTGATCAGTGACTTTCATCGTCCACGTTGTACAACCCGGCGTATGACCTGGCGTCAGATGCGCCGTTAACACTGCATTTGCCAGCTTCACTTGCTCACCATCGTGCAGAGTTCTATCCACTTTAGCCGCCGGGAATAATGACTTTGGATCCGAACCATAGACAAAATCTTTTTTACCACCCGACTCCAGTAAGGCGACATCTTGCTGCATCACCATTAACTTCGCACCAGTTTGCTCTTTAATTAGCTCCGACGCACCAGCATGGTCAATGTGCCCATGTGACAGTAAAACAATTTTGGTATCTGCAAACTTGAATCCTAATTTTTCTATGCTAGCCTTTAATTTCGGTAGGTTTAGCATTTACTGAAGTAACAAGAAATGAAAAAATCAAAGCGATTATCATTCTGAAGATTGTCATGATGGCCTCTGGTGATAATGTCATGATGCGATTGGATTTGTGGCGAAAGAGTATATTATTACACTGATGAATCGACAATAAATGATGCCTGCCAGCGGATGAAAACACATGAACACAAAATCGTTTCGATTTACATTCAAGCCTGCTATCGAAGCGCAGCGTGAACTAATACACCGCTGGCTTAAGCAAGACTACATCAGCAAGTGGATACACGGTCAGGGATTGCAAAATACACTCAATGGCTTGGAGAAATTCTTTCGTTATCAAATTGAGGGTAAAGACTTAGGACGGCAGTGCGACATTACACAGCATTGGGTTGGTTACAATGACGGCAAACCATTCGTTTATCTGCTAACCTCTAATGTGTTTAAGCATGCTGATGATACTTATGCGAAATATAGCGAGTCGGATGGATTGGCGATTACCTTGGATATTTTCATGGTGGATCCTGACTATGTTGGCAAAGGACTCGCCGTCACTGTTATAAAAGAATTTTTACTGAGCCAGTTTTCTGATGTGGCTGAAGTCTTTATTGACCCCGAGCAGAGCAACACTAGAGCGGCGCATGTTTATCAGAAGGCTGGGTTTTGCGTTGTGGGGGAGTTTATTGCACCGTGGCATCCGGTGCCGCATTTTATTATGCGGCTTGGGATGAAAGGTTTAGCATCAGCCTGATTTAGGCTAATTACTCGTATAATAGTCAATATTATCATCCGGTTACACATTCCGCTGATCGTCTATAATTAGCTTATATGTAGGGGGTTATTAATGACACTACCTAGAGCAGATGAGCTAATTGATATCAAGAATCCTCTTCAACGGAATCTATACACTGCAATGAAACATGTGTTGGTGACATTACATTCGGCAAGTAATCGCGCTGAAGATTATCTTGATTCTAGCGGTTGGTCGGTTCAGACAGCTTGGCATTATAATGCGCCAGGAAAATGGGTCAGGAAAAATCAGGAAGATTCGCCAGTATTTGGTTTAGCAGCTTCCCCTAATCAGACGTTTAATTATGAAACGAAAAAAATGGAATCTGAGATACGCAACAAAGTGAATGAATTTCGATGGGAATGGGTTTCTGATTCAATGTACTTACCGAATCAACCAGACTTTGCCGTCACTTATCAAACCAATTTACATCCATTAAAGGCGCCATATTCGCCGAAAAATAATTTGCCCTCACAACTCTTCACCTCCATTATTCCTCGCGAACGCGGCAGCGGCAATTGCGGCGATAGAACTCAATTATTGGCTATGTATCTCTGGGAGCATTCTACAGGTATACAACGTCTGGAAGGTGCTTCACTTGGCAGCATTGATCATGAGATTTTAATTGTTAATCGTGCACCAAATAGTGATATCAATAATCCCGATACATGGGGTGATGATGCATGGGTCATTGATGCATGGTACCGTAAAGATGAAAAGCAAGGAGTGATTTTTTCGTCAAAAGACTTTAAACAAAAAATAGCTGAAATTGTTGATTACGCTAACAAGACGGATGAACAATTAATAAAATACGATGTTCACAGTCGACCTCATACAGCAGCGGCATCACTATTCTCTAAAACCAATTTCGATATAGACGTCGCATCAAATCCTTATCCATTTGGAAAATACGCAAAGCCTGAAAAGGAAAGCGAGCCGGAAGCTTATCAATTTTTAAGTTTCTTTGATTTATGTCGATTTAAATATCGCACTGATGCTCATGTCAATACTGCCGGCTTATTCGAAAAACTATCCGCATTAAGTGATGAATTAAAAAAATTGGACGGGTCTGTTATCAATTCTGATACCAGGATAATGAAATTAGTTAAACGTATTGATGATGTATTACAGAAAAAAGATAATGTTGCTCTATTCAATTTACTTAATTTTGCAAGACATGAATTGCTGTTTAGTGATAAGTTTTTCGGTAACAACCAAAGATCACCGATGTATCTGCAACTAAATCAATTACTTTCTCAGATAGATAAGAAGCAGGCGCTAACAGAATTTAAGGATAACTCCGTTGGCTTTATAGAGAAATACAATACAAACCCATCGTCTGAATTAAGCAAAAATAAACGATGAACGAGTACAAATTGTCGGGGGACGTGTTCGCTTCATATGTTGATCCTGTTTAATGAACCCCTCTAATGATAGTACTCCCTACGGGACTCGAACCCGTGTTGCCGCCGTGAGAGGGCGGCGTCCTAACCACTAGACGAAGGGAGCAACTGGTTGTCAGGTTAAACTGGTTTGGACGGGGCGTTCGTGAATGGATTCTTCGCCTTCGTAGATTGAAGAGGATCCCCACTCTGACCACGAGCCGTCATAGACGGCGGAATCTGGAATGCCAAGAATATCGAGAACAAAATTTAATGTTGTGGCGGTGGTGCCAGAGCCGCAAGTCGTGACGATAGGCACGTTAAGGTCAACGCCTATGCCCATTAACTGTTTGCGGATTTTTTCCACTGGTTTAAAGCGACCGTCGGCTTCAAACATGGTGGCGAAAGGGAAACAATAACTGCCGGGGATGTGGCCTGCGCGCATGTTTGGTCTTGATTCGGGGCCGCCCGCGTATCGAACTGGATTACGCAAATCTACTACTTGTTCGTGTGGGTGATGCAAGTTTTGTTTCATCTGCAATAAGCTGCGAATGAAATGTGCCTGATAATCTACCGTATAGCTTTTTGCGCTGACAGCGCGAGGTTCGCCGGATTCAATTTTGCCGCCATATTTTTCCCACGCGGTCAAACCGCCATCCATGATGTAAAGCAGATTACTGTTATGACCGAACACCTTCATCATCCATAATGCACGGCAACTGGTGTGCATTTTGCTGTTATCGTAAAAAATGATTTTATGTTCGTTGGTAATGCCAAGTTCACCTAATTTTTCTGCGATGATTTTTTCGTCTCGCATCAGCATGTTGGGAATGGATGTATTGGGGTCGGTAAAAGCATTTAAATCAAAAAATCTTGAGCCCAGTATGTGTTTTTCGTTAAAGGCCTGGCGCATGTCGCGCGGGTCATCTGGCGTACACCAAGTGGCGTCAAATATCGCTACATTTTTTTGGTTCTTACGGAACCTGTCCACTTGCGACGCATTGATCAGCCAGGCCATGCTGGTTACCTCATGTAATTACAACCAGTAAACGAACACAAACAATATTAACCAAACGACGTCCACCATATGCCAATACCAAGACACCGCTTCAAATGCAAAATGGTGTTCTGGTAAGAAGTGGCCGCGCAACGAACGCACTAATATCACAGAAAGCATGATGATACCAATAGTAACATGCATCGCATGCAACCCGGTCAAGGTGAAGAAAGTGGTACCGTAAATGCCGCTGGATAATTTTAAGCCATATTCTTGATAGGCATTCATGTATTCATGTACTTGAAACGCCTCGAATGTCAGGCCAAGTAAAATGGTGGCAGTAAGGCCGATGATCAAGCTCTTGCGCATATTCTTCTTCAAGCCCCAGTGCGCCCAAGTGACCGTCACCGCGCTGGATAAGAGCAACACTGTGTTAATGGCTGGAATTCCCCATGTGTCAATGACTTGTTTTGGCCCAACAAACAATTCGTTGTTTGGGTTGCTTAATAACGGCCAATGTGCAACGAAGTTTGGCCAGAGCAAGTTATGGGTAGAAGCACCGCTGGATAACAATAAAGTTTGCGCTAGCGGTCCAACGGAATTACCCATTTCAGGAATGACAAAGACACGGACATAAAATAATGCGCCAAAGAAAATACCGAACAAGAAAATTTCTGAAACGATAAACCAAACCATACCCCAGCGATAAGTGAGGTCCATTTGTTCGCTGTGCAGACCACTTAAACTTTCACGAATGACGGCGCCGAACCAACCAAACATGGTGGTTAAAAGCAGCATAACACCAATCCCCATAATGTAGGGCCCCAGTGCGCCATTATGCAGAACTTGTACTAAGCCAAAAACAAATGAAAACATGCCACACGTTGCGACTATAGGCCAATAGCTTGGATCGGCAATATAGTATTGATCGGTCGGATGATAATGTTTATTGGTCATTGCTTCTGGTTCCTTTGGCTAGTCACATCAAATAAAGTATAGGCTAGTGTAATGACACGCACGCTTTTTGGTAAATCTTTATCGATATTAAAAATCAGCGGCATATCACGGTCTTCATGAGCTTTTAAACTTTGTTGCTTAAAGCAAAAACATTCAATTTTATGAAAATGCGCTACGGCTTCCACAGGCGTCATGCTTGGTAAGGCTTGCGCGGTCATGTCTTTGTCAGTTGGGTTTTTCGCATAGAACATCACTTGGGTATTTTTACCAACCACGACTTTTACCGACTTGGTCTTGGGGTAAAACTCCCATGGCATGCCCATGTTATTCGTTGCGGTGAATTGTACTATCACTTCGCGCTTTTCATCTGGATTCAGACTTTCTGCAACATTAGAGCGTTGGGTTAATTCAATCGGCACGGCTGTGCTGATGCCCGTTGCTTTACAGATCGCGCTATAAAATGGCACCACCGCGAAACAGAATCCAAACATCACAGCGGCTGCAACGCCGCTGATGATGATAATTAATCTGTTCGACTTCTTTTGTTGTGGCATAACAAACCTCGTTAATTAGTGCACAACAGGTGGTGTATTGAAGCTATGGTATGGTGGTGGAGAACTCAATGTCCATTCCAAACCATGTGAACCTTCCCACACATGCGCCGTTGCTCTTTCACCTTTTCCTAACATCGTGCTAATCACGTTGTACAGGAAGAGTAGCTGTGCAAAACCGAAGATGAAAGCGCCAATGGTGCAAACTTCATTAAAGGTTGTGTATTGAATGGCGTAGTCAGTAATACGACGCGGCATACCGGCTAATCCCAGGAAGTGCATTGGGAAGAAGGTAATGTTCACACCAATCACGGTCAACCAGAAATGCCATTTGCCTAATCTTTCGTTGTAGTAACGACCACACCATTTCGGCAGCCAATAGTAAACAGCAGCGAAAATGGAAAGCAGCGCACCAGCCACCAATACATAATGGAAGTGAGCAACAACGAAGTAAGTATCTTGATATTGATAATCTGCTGGCGTTATACCAAGCATCAAACCAGACAAACCACCAATCGTGAATAAAATCACGAACGCGATAGCAAACAACATGGGTGTTTCAAATGTCATCGCGCCGCCCCACATGGTACCTACCCAGTTAAACACTTTGATGCCGGTTGGCACCGCAATCAACATGGTGGCATACATGAAGTACATCTGCGTACCGAGTGCCATACCAGCAGTGAACATGTGATGTCCCCACACGATATATGACAGGAAGGCAATCGCAGCAACCGCACCAACCATGAATTCATAGCCAAATAGCTTCTTACGAGCAAACGTGGGGATCACTTCAGAGATGATACCGAACGCTGGCAAGATCATGATGTAAACTTCTGGGTGGCCAAAGAACCAGAATAAATGTTGATACATGATAGGATCACCGCCGCCAGCTGCGTTAAAGAAGCTGGTACCGAAGTGACGATCAAACAGAATCATGGTCACCACACCGGCGAACACTGGCATTGCACCGATCAACAAGAACGCCGTGATAAACCATGTCCAGACAAACAATGGCAGTTTCATCCAATGCATGCCAGGAGCGCGTAAGTTGATAATGGTCGCAATAATGTTAATAGCGCCTAGCACCGATGAGATACCCATCAAGTGAATAGCCACAATCAGGTAATCGGTACTTTGCGGACCATAAGTGGAAGACAGCGGCGCATACAAAGTCCAGCCGAAGTTAGGTCCGCCACCTGATACAAATAACGAAATGGTCAACAACGAGAAAGCAAACGGCAGAATCCAGAAGCTCCAGTTGTTCAGACGCGGCAGCGCCATGTCTGGCGCGCCTATCATCATCGGTACCATCCAGTTTGCCAAGCCAACGAAAGCCGGCATGATGACACCGAACACCATTATCAGACCGTGCACAGTGACAAGCACGTTGTAAGTGTTAGGATCAAACGCCTTACCAAATACTGCTTGCACCAACGCACCACCTGGTTCGAATAACTGCATACGAATCAGCAGGGCCATGGTGCCGCCATAAAACAGCATCATTAAGCTCAGCAGCAAATACAGCGTACCAATGTCTTTATGGTTGGTTGTAAAAACCCAACCCTTAATCCACTTACCTAAACCATTCCTTAATGAATGATGGTGCGGAACATGATCATGATCGTGTGAGTGTCCATGTCCGTGAGTATGTTGATGTTCGTGAGTCATGGTTCTCTCCATTATTTCTTGACTTGTCCACTACGTGCCGCCTTGATTTCTTCCGGCGTCACGAGGTCACCTTTATTATTGCCCCAGGCATTTCGTTCGTATGTGATAACGTCTGCAATATCCTGATCATTCAACTGATCTTTGAATGCCTGCATTGCTGTGCCAGGTTTACCATACATCACGCGATTGATGTGTCCTTCTTTTGGACCGGTTGCAATCGGACTGCCCTTCAGAGCCGGGAATGTTGGCGGCATACCTTCGCCTGTGGCCTGATGGCAAACAACGCATGTTGAGTTATAAACTTTTTCACCGCGTGCAATCGCATCTTTCAACTGATCTGCTGGAGACGCTGGTTTAGCAGGTGCTGCGGCAGCTGCATTTGCACTGGGTGTGGGAGCAGAAGCTGCAGGTGTGCCGGCTGCTGGTTTAGCGGCTGGTACTTTACCTGATGGCTTGGTTGCCAGCGCATCCGCCATGGACTTGCCATCGCGCAATGCTTTAATACTTGCTGGCTGCACCATGGTATTGGTGTTATTGCCCCATGCATTTCTTTCATAAGTCACAACAGCGGCAATATCAGTATCTGATAATTGATTTTTGAATGCCTGCATTGCAGTGCCCGGATGTCCGTTGAACACGGTATTAACATGTTCGCCGATTGGGCCTGTAGCAATCTTGCTGCCTTTTAACGCTGGATACGTAGGCGGATTGCCCATACCGGTTGGTTGATGGCAAGCAGCGCAAATGGTGCCGTAGACTTTTTCACCGCGAGAAATTAATTCTTGCATGGTCCAGTTGCGGCTGACGTTGATTTCTTCTTCAGAAGCACCGCCTTTCTGCTGATTCACCCAATCTGCGTAGCCTTGTTCAGACATCGCAATCACCACAATTGGCATGAACGCATGCTTTACACCGCAAAGCTCAGCGCACTGTCCGCGATACACGCCTGGTTTATCGATAATGGCCCAGCCTTCGTTGATGAAACCAGCCAATGCGTCACGCTTCACTGCCAAGTCTGGCACCCACCAGGCGTGGTTCACGTCGTTGGAGGTAACCAGGAAGCGTATCTTGCGATGGATAGGCACAACAATTGGCTTATCTACTTCACGTAAATAATTCGGGCCCTTTGGCACAAGATTTTTTAATTGATCTTCTGGTGTCGAGAGATTACTGAAGAAACTAATACCTTCATTCAGGTACTCGTAATGCCACTTCCATTGATAACCGGTAATTTTAATGGTGACTTCATCTTTACCATTTTCTGTATCGGTGTTCATATTAATTAAAACTTTGGTTGCGGGGATGGCCATCAGGATAAGAATGATGACTGGAATGATAGTCCAAGTCACTTCAAGCACGGGATGCGAGTGAAAATCTTTCGCCACCACACCTCTGGATTTACGATGATGGTACATGGAATAAAACATCGCACTAAACACAACAACACCAATTGCGACACAAATATAAAGCGTAAACATGTGCAATTGATAAATGTCATGACTAAGTGGTGAAACGCCCTGAGTCATATTCAGTGCTGAATCCGCATACGCCGCGCTGCTTGCGGCGAGTAAAGCAAACAAGGTAGATTGTACGCTTCGCACGCTATCTCCTTCCGTGAAACTTCGGTTAATTATTGTAGGGATAAATTTTAAGGGCGAATTATAACGATACTTTTGTGTGAATAAAACAACAGGATTAACATTTTATGCAAGAAAATTCCGTCAATGATATAAGTTCTGATCTAGTAATAGAACTGTTGCGAGAAAAACGTGCAGATAGGCGTTGGCGCAACATTCGTTTTGTTGCATGGTTTGTTTTAATTTCCATTGTCGTGTATCAAGTGCTAAGTGTTGGCACACCCGATACACCATTCGTCGGCAAAAATAATTACGCTGCACTGATTCGCTTAGATGGCATGATCGCACCAGAAAAATCTTTTTCTGGTGAAGAGGTCATTCCCATTTTGCGCGCTGCTTTCAGTGACAAACATGCCAATGGCGTCATCATCGACATCAACTCACCTGGCGGCACACCAGTACAGGCAGCGATGATTCATGACGCGATCATTTATTACAAAAAGAAATACAATAAGAAAGTAATTGTAGTAGGAGAAGACATGTTAACGTCTGGCGCCTATTACGTTGCAGTGGCTGCAGACAAGATTTACGTCAACCCAAACACATTAACCGGCTCAATCGGCGTCATTATGAAAGGCTTTGGTTTTGTGGATTTGATGAAAAAACTTGGCGTTGAACGTCGTGTCTATATTGCTGGTAACGACAAAGATAGATTAGACCCATTCTTACCGCAATCACCAGGCGATCTCGCAAAAATCCGCACCGTGATGACAGAAGTTCAAGGTAATTTCATCAAAGCAGTTGAAGAAGGTCGCAAAGGCAAGCTGCATGGCAAACCAGAAGAATTATTCACGGGTGATTTCTGGTCTGGACAGGCCGCACAAAACCTTGGGCTTGTAGATGGATTGGGTAATTTGCTCGATGTCTCACAAAAAGAATTCAAAACCACCGAACTGCGCGAGTTCGGCGGCTCTGCCAATTGGGTGAAAGTATTAAGCGGGCAATTAAGCAGCTCGTTTGATTCGATGTTCTATACTTATCTCTAATTCAGTTTAAGCATGATAATAGCCCGCACGGAAGTCATCCCGCTGCGGGTCTAAATCATTGGTGCCCATGCGTATGGCTGGGTCCAAGGTATCCCTGGTTTTGCGATGATGTTTACAAATACCAGCTGGCGTTAGACCCGCATCCATTAAAATCACACCGCCGCCATTTCGCTGGAAGGCTTCAACAATATCTGGATCGCCGTAGAAATAAATCGTGCTGTAATCTCTGGCGGTGGCGAATACTCGGCCTGTCGCTGCGATATTCATGTGAGATGAACCAGATGATTCCGCATAAATCGTGTCAGCCACCAAATAACGCGCCATCAATTTTGCTGTACGTGTTGTGTAGCCATAGAGCGTACCCGCGCGTCCTGCAATACCAACTCGTGCATCATCGTAGACATAGATGCATGGCACGCCGCTAGATGAATTGCTGATAAACACGCACACTTGCTCAGATGCACGAATTTGCCTGACTCCAATACGACCAATTACATTAATTCTGCCTTTACCTTTAGCATCGATAACCACATTATCGCCTGCGGCATTCACCACATTCACGTTCGCAACACCCGTATGGGTAATGGATTTTAATCCCACATTGCATTCCGCCTTGATGTTGATGTTGCCTGCACCAGCAGAAACAATTTCAGTTTGTGTGGTATTAACAGTATAAATGTTGATGGAACCGCAATTGCGCGCCAGCACGCACTTCACATTCAATCGACCAGCAAGATAGATGTTACCCATCGCATTTGATTCAACCGTTAAATGGCTTGAGTACAAGTGCTTGCCCTCTACGCGACCTGAGCCAATAAAATAAAGTGAGTTGAGGCTCTTCATATAAACATGCACCACGACTCTGCTCATGTTGGCTGGAGCGTTTTGGGCTTGAGACAGTATTAAAGTATTACCACTGACACTCACTGCCACTGAACGAACTGCTGGATTGGGCCCTTCCACATAAACAGCGGAGTCTTCACAATCACCGGAAATCTGTACCTGGAAGTCGCCCTGAATTTTGAGATTGGGGACATTGGGGATGCGAACGGCTTCTTTTGAGATGGCTTCAGATAATGGGGCCGTATCATTCAGGTATTCATTCATGGTGGCTTCGCTGATGCGGAACCAACTATCGGCGCCTGATACCCAACTGCTGGGATCTACCGCCATTTGACTACGCCAGCTTTCATCGGCTAATTCAGATGTTGCTGCATAGGGATAACGACCTGCTGAGCAGCCAACGATGAACGCCGTCAACATGAGAACCAGAATCCACATCGAGAATTGTTTCATGACTATCCTTTAGTCATTAGGCATAGATAACTAAAATTTAACACAAGAGGGGGTAACTTATGAAGCCCGACGCCATATACAGATATAACCTTTCACTGGCTGCTCTTCCTGATAACGCAACACCTCAGGCTGCAACAAGACCACTTCGAACTGATGGCTAGCCGCCAAACGACGTAAATACGATTCACTATGAGCAAAACGACCGGATGGGGTAATCACAAAGTCTTCTGCAGTGCCCACTTCAACGTTAAAGAGAAAATACCCGCCGGGTTGCAAGGCTTTAGAAACGCCAGCGATGAGAAACTGCAGTTCGCCAAAATAAACCAGCACATCGGCAGCGATCATCAAACTGTATTCATCACGGTGCTGTGACAGATAGATAATAGCGTCTGCGGCTGCCAGCTCATGATAAATTTGCTTTTGTTGAGCAATGGCCAGCATGTTAGGTGATAAATCTACGCCAGCGAGATGCGAGGCATAGTGTTTAAAGATGGGACCGCATAAACCCGTGCCGCAGCCAAGGTCTAACACCTTACCGGGAGTCGCGTTGGGCACAGTTGCTTGAAACGCATCATGTAATTTTTGAGGGACTTGATAATGCAGGTAAGTCAGCAAATGTGGCTCATAGTAATTGGCGTAAGAATCGAATAACGATTGAATATAAGCCGGGGCTGAGCCAGTTAAGGTTTTATCCTGACGTAAAATTTGCAGCGTGTGCCTGAGTGCTGCATCGTCTGGTTTGATGCGTAAGGCTTCTTCGAAATGCTTTTCTGCCTCTTCATATTTGCGCCGCATCAGATAAGCAGCGGCGAGATTATGGTGCGCCTCGAAATAATCCGGGTCTGCCTTGACTGCTCGCAAATAGAAATTCATGCCATCTGCAGGATAGCCTTGCTGCATGTGTATGACGCCCAGATTATAAAGAATGTCTCTGTCATTCGGCATGACCTCAAGGGCCCGATAATAACTATTAGCTGCAAGGTCTAATCTGCCACGTTGTAAATAACACAGCGCCAAATTTGCGATGGATTCAAAATGATTGGGGTAGTCCTCAGACAGCTTCACTAAAATCTTTTCCGCGCTGGCGTAATCGCGACGCTGAATGAATAAAATCGCCACTTGAAATTGTGCGCCAGCATGTTGCGGATTCAAGGCCAATAACGCGCGGTAGGTAATCATGGCTTCTTCATACAAGTGGCTTTTACTTTGCGCTAACGCCAAGTTGTAATACGCATCCAGAAAATCTGGCTTGATATCAATGGCGGTTTGATAGGCGGAAGCCGCCAGTTGGTAATCCTGACAAATATAATAGATAGCGCCTAAATTATTATAAGCAGGTGCGCATTGCGGGTCTTTTGCAATGACCTCTTGCAGTGTTTGCACCGCTTGCTGATAGTTGCCCTCCGCTTTCAGCCGGTTAGCTTTCTGCAGCTCCATGACAATGGCGCGGTCATAGCTATTTTCTTGTGTCATTCATTCACCGCCAATTCGTCTATAGGCAACGCTGTTAGAATTTTTAAAAGGATTTGCCGCGTATCGACTGCATCACGCATGGCGGAAGCCATATGTATGTAGTCTGGGTTTAGATCCAGCAATTCTATATTGGATGGCAGTACGCTGCGCGCGATATTGTAAAGATCGGTGACATCGCTGGTGAAGTCTTGCTGGCTTTGGTCTATGGGTTCTGCCGCAAAAAATGCGATGATGACGCTGAACATCTTTTTGTTATTGTCGAGCACATCGCTCAGTTGGTTCGCAATGTCTTGTAACAACGCCAGGTCTGATAATTCGCGTAAGTGATAATCCAACGACAAATAGGCTTCCATGATTTCGTCTAGATGTAATAACACATACCTGAACCCACTACGTAAATGGCGGTTAAAGCCGCGCTTTAATACCCACTCTGGATAATCGTTTTCACACCAATGGGTCATGCGCTGCAGAAATGGTGTCATGGACATCAGAGCAGTGAATTCATGTTCGCTTTCCACACTGATTTCACTTATGGTGGTCACGGCTTGTTGTAACTCAGCGGTGTAAGCAGATAAGCCTTTAAAGATCGGCAACAAAGCCATACTGAATTTGCGGTAATTGGCGTCAATCATTGCTACGCTCCCATAAGGCGAGCTTTTCTAATTCTCGCAAAGCGCCAATAAACAGAATAAATATCACAGGTTCACGAGCGGCGACGTTCAAGACATGGTTAAAGATATCCTCAAATTGATTAACGCAGCGAGTCAATCTTGCTGCTGCTTCCGCCATATTCGGCTGTTCTAACCCCGCCGCAAAACTAATGAGTGCCAACTCAAGTTCAAACAACTCCACACGACAGACTCCAAACGTACTGTGGTCAGTGATGCGGCGTCGAATTTGTCCGAGGTCAATTAATAAGGAAAAACATTTATTCTCACGCTCCACTGAACGGTATTTTCCAAGCTTTTCCAGCCAGGATAAGCAATTCATTTTTTCTTTATGGATGCGGCGCTCAAAGGCATAGAGAGTGTCTTGATAATCTTCATCAACCAGACAGGAAAAAATATTCGTAATTAAATATTGGAGATGCCGCACTAGTTGCACCTGGCAGCGTGCTTCGCTATTACCAGTGAACAGCAGCTTAAAAGAAATTGCCGCCGAATGAACGGCGGCAATGATACGTTTGAATGGCTTAGTAATGGCTGTCATATCTCCCTGCGACAGCTTTAGTTTAGTCCTTGCGCTTTACATCTTTCCAGTATTCTTTTTTCAAGAAGTACAACAAGATGGTAAAGAAGAACAGGAAGACTAATACCCACTTACCGATTGCATGTTGTTCCTGATAATACGGCTCTGAGGCGTAGGCCAGGAAGTTAGTGATATCGATGGTAGTGTCATCAAACTGCTGAGAAGTCATGGAACCTTCTTTAGTCAGCTTCAACAAGGTAAACCATTCAACTGATTTATCGAACACACCGGATACTGGGTCTTTAATTAATACCTGCTCACCTTGGTAAGGACCAAGGATATTGGCCATACCGGTGTTTGGTACTAATAAGTTATTAATACCACTTGCTGTGCTGGTGTCTTTATAGAAGCTGTGCAAGTAAGTATAAATCCAGTTGACACCACGGAAACTCGCTTCTAGCGACAAGTCTGGCGGCGTAATGTCGTTTGGCCATTTCGTTACATTGAGCGGCATTTTGTCATAAGTAATACCGGCTTCCTGGGCAATCTTGTCATAACGCATGTATTTCAGCGTATGACAGCTCATGCAGTTGGTCGCAAAAAACTTTGCACCGCGTTTAATGGAAGCTATATCGTCATGATTCACTGGCGCTGTGGACAGCACTAAATTTTCAAACTGACCTTCAGCAGCCATCACATGGGTGGATACTAAAATGGTGGCAATTAATAATAGTATTCGCTTCATTATTCCGTCACCCGTTCTGGTAAGCGTTTAGTGGACTCAATGGAAGTGTAGTATGGCATTAACAAGAAGAAGCCGAAGTACACTACAGTGAATAGACGTGCCATCAGTGTGCGCATTGGCGACACACCCTCTGCGCCTAGATAACCAAGGCCCATGAATGCGATGACAAATGCAACAATCGCAATTTTCGACCAGGTGCCTTTGTATCGGATAGAGCGCACTTTGCTGCGATCTAACCATGGCAACACAAACATAATGGCGATAGCTGACGCCATTGCTACTACACCCAGCAGTTTATTTGGAATCGCGCGTAAAATGGCATAGTAAGGTGTCATGTACCATGCTGGAGAAATTTCCGGCGGCGTTACTAATGGGTTAGCTAATCTTGCGTTATCTGGCTCAATGAACCAGCCAAACATGCTCGGTTCAAAAAACATAATGGCACAGAACACGAACAAGAATACGCCCACACCCACTAAATCTTTTACTGTGTAATAGGGATGGAAAGGAATACCGTCTAAAGGAATGCCTTTGCTGTCTTTCTTTTCTTTGATATCGATACCGTCTGGATTATTCGAACCAACATGATGCAACGCCACCAAGTGGACGAATATCATCACGCACAATAACAACGGAATGGCGATAACATGCAATGAGAAGAAACGATGCAAGGAAACACCAGTCACAGCATAACCACCGCGCAACCACACTAACAACAGGTTTCCAATGTAAGGAATTGCGCCGGCAAATGAAGTGATAACGCTAGCACCCCAGAATGACATCTGACCCCATGGCAATACATAACCGGTAAAGGCTTCTACCAACAGCATGAAATAGATGACCATACCAATTAGCCAGACTAACTCACGAGGCTTTTGGTAAGAACCGTAAATCACTGCACGATACATATGGAGATACACCACAGCAAAAAACGCTGATGCACCCGTGGTATGCATGAAGCGGATCAACCAGCCATAGCGAACTTCGCGCATGATGTGCTGCACAGAGTCGAATGAAGGATTACCCGTTGGCGTGTATTCCATTACCAGCCAAATACCGCTAATGATTTGACTGACAAATACCAGCAATGAAAATGAACCAAAGAAATACCAAAAATTAAAATTACGCGGTGCGTAATATTCAGATAAATGTTTGCGCCAAAAATCGGTTAGTGGATAGCGTTTGTTAATCCATCCCAAGAAACCGGTCTGCGTTTTATCAGCAACGTGTTCTGTCATTATAGTCTTCCAACTCCTTGCTGGTGTTAACTAATAGTAATATTGCCTTCAACCCCGTTTGCATCCTGACCGATCAGGATTTCCGTATCGCTTGTATACATGTGACGAGGAATAAAGAGATTTAGTGGTGCGGGAACGTCTTTGTAAACACGGCCAGCGAGATCATATTTAGAACCGTGACATGGACAATAGAAACCGCCCAACCATTGTGGGTCGACACTCGCAACATCCGGACGATATGTCGGCACACAACCTAAGTGGGTGCAAATACCAATGGCCACAAAAATTTCTGGCTTGATAGAACGTGTCGTATTTTTGCAATAGTCTGGTTGTTGTGTTGTTTGCTCACACAACGGGTCGCGCAAAAAGCTGTCTGACTTCGCGATACTATCTAACATTTCCGCATCGCGTTTGATGACCCAAATTGGGAAGCCACGCCAAGGCTGCGTTAATTGTTGTCTTGGTTTCAGTGAGCTAACGTCTATTTTGATTGGGACAGATGCGGCTTCAGTATCAGCACTTGGCATCCAGTATTGAAAGAACGGTACAGAAGCAGCCACCAGGCCAGCGCCACCCACCGCAGTCGTTGCTAGGCGAAGAAAACATCTCCGCTTTTCGTCTATTTCATCCTTCACGCCTGTTTCCTATTTGCTAAAAAATTTATTGTTTTACGGATTTTAAAAGTTCGTAAGTTTAATCATTCAAAAATGAGATAGCCAGTTTTTTTTGTGACGAGATTGAGATTTTACTTTATGAAATATAATGCATATCATCTGGTGCACAAAGATTATTTCGTGACGAGGAAATTATGCAATACACGACCAACTTAACGGCACCACTTCGTAATATTTTTTTTACTGACTCAACCTGGTTCAAGAAACTTTTCTTGATTATTGGCGGCGTATTCACACTCGCCATTGCCTCTCAACTTGTCATCCCTCTACAACCCGTGCCCATCACATTTCAAAGCGCCACCGTGATTTTAATCGCCATGGCATTCGGTGCGCGCTACGGTAGCGCAGTGATATTGTCGTATTTATTCTGCGGTGCAGCGGGTGCACCGGTGTTTGCAGGATATTCAGCAGGCCTCATGCATTTTACTGGCCCTACCGCTGGGTATTTAGTTGGATTTGTGATTGCAGCTTACACTGCTGGTTTACTGGCAGAGCGCGGTTATGGCCGCACCTATCTAGGCGCACTCGCCGTTTCATTGCTGGCTGCAGCCATTATCTTTGTCGCTGGTATTCCAGTGCTTGCGATGTTTGTCGGCTGGCATAATGCAATTAGCCTGGGACTGATGCCATTCATTATCACAGAGCCACTCAAGCTGTTGGCAGTTAGTGCAGTCATTCCTAGACTCTGGAAATCCGCTTAATTATTTTTGAATACTGGCATCGCCTGATGAAAATGCGCGAATTTGACCGTCGTGCATTTTCAATAACAAGTGGCCTTGCGCATTAATCCCCGTCACCACACCCGAGATCGTTTCATTTAATGTCTTCAATGCGATTTTCTTGTTTTGCATCCCTTCCGCAGCATTCCATTCCTCGATAAAGACATTGAAACCTTCTTTATCGAAACGATTCAGGTATGCCAACATGTGATTAATCAGTCCACCAATAATCTGGTTACGATCCATATACGTTCCGCTGACTTCACGCATGGATATCCACGGCTGACTAATGTTGTCACCTTGCTCGTGCAGCATATTCACATTAATGCCAATGCCGATGATAGCTTGACTCGCACCATTACTTTCCGCTTGCACGTCGATCAAACTGCCTGCCATTTTTTTCATTTGGCAGATAATATCGTTAGGCCATTTCACATGCACATCTTGATCAATACCAAACTGCTGCAACGTACGTAACACCGCAAGACTCACCACTAAACTCAAACCTGCCAGTTCGCTGACATCTTTTTGAAATGGATACAAACATGAGAGATAGATATTTTTTCCAAAAGGGGAATACCAGTCACGACCCAAACGCCCGCGCCCTTCCGTTTGCTGTTCGCTAATGCAAAACTGAATGGTTCGATTGGATTGCAGCGACTTAAGATAAATGTTGGTAGAATCCAAGGATTCAAATAAGTGCAGACGTAATTTCTTATCCTGCAAATGGGCACGAATTAATTTATCTTCCAGCAAGATCATTGGCTCACGCAATGAATAGCCCTTCCCTTTTATTGATTCAAATTGAAGTCCGTATCGTTCCAGCTTTTTCATGATTTTCCAGACAGCGCTGCGGGTAATCTGCAGCTTCTCTCCGAGGGCGGTGCCGTCGTGAAACTCACCGTCTGATAATATCAACATTAATTGTGGCAGCTTGTCATTAAATTTCTTTTGCATCCTGCTTCTTCCCTGCAAATCGCGATAATAGAATTCCAAATTCATATAACAGCCAAATGGGAACCGCTAAAATAGTTTGCGATAACACATCTGGCGGCGCTATTAACATTCCTACCACAAATGCACCGACAATGGCATAGGAGCGCATCGCAATTAATTTTTTGCGACTGACGATGTTGGTTGAGACCAGCAACACCATGATGATAGGAATTTCAAACAAGCCGCCAAAAATGAGCAGTAAGTGGGTAGTGAAATCCAGATATTCCGTAATGTCTGGACTAAGCTGCACACCTTCAGGTGCAACACCTGCCAGAAAATGAAACAACATTGGGAAGATAACAAAATAGGCAAATGCTAACCCTGAATAAAACAGAACAGCACTCGCCAGTAAAAACGGCCACACCATGCGTCGCTCATGGCCATAAAGCGCAGGCGCGATAAACGCCCAGAGCTGGTAAAGAAAAAACGGCACGCCGATCAGCATGGAAGCCACAAAGGCGAGTTTGAACGGCACAAAAAACGGTGCCACGATTTGCGTCGCAATAAGATGCCCTTGCGGCAAATATCTTAATAACGGTTTAGCAAGAAAGGTATAAAGAGGATTGGCGTAATACATTAAAACAGAAAACAACAGCATCAATAGAATCATCGCGCGCATCAGCCGCGATCTTAATTCCGTTAGCAGCCGTACCGCATTCTGATTATCCATTGCTGTCATAGCGGCGTGTTTTCTTTACTGGCTGGTTTTTCTTTTTCGTCGATGATGCCGTCGACTTCAGCTTTGACCTTGGCGTAAATGCCGCGAGCCGATTTAATCATGCGTCCAAGCGACCGCGCCACATCAGGTAATTGTTCAGGCTTAACTACCAGTAACGCGATCAGCAAGATATAAATGATTTCGGTGATGCTGAAGTTCACGCTTTTTTATCTTCCTTCACTTCTTCGTCTTCGTTTAATGCTTTGCGGAAACTGCGAATGGCTGCTGCAAGATCGCCGCCGACATCACGTAAACGTTGTGTACCAAAGACCATCATTAATATTAAAAACACCATTAACAACGAGCCGAAATTTCTAAAACCCATTTTAACCTCCAGGAACAACTGTGTTTGGCGTTATCCAGCCAAGTGCATAAGCTGCCATTAAAAGTAAAAACACAATGACTGAAAGAGTGATTCGCCAGGTTAACGCTTTCACTACACGTGTTGACTGGGAAGGATCTTTCACCAAGAAAACTAATGCGCTACCAAGAGAGAATAATATAAAAAACAGGAAGGCAATTACGAGACCTTTGATAAAAATTGTCATAGACAAATATTTCCTATAAATTAGCGCACATCTCAAAAGCGCCTTAGTATAGTTACATCTGGCAAGGAATGCATCAAATAAAGTGGTCATGATGAAGCACTGGAAATTAAATTTATTAAGTCTTGTTTGTATCTCAATTTTTATTGCCTTAGGTTGTTGGCAACTCCGTCGTGCGCAAGAAAAGATCGCGATTCTTAATAGTTTCGAAGCTCGCACAAAATTACCGCCAATCGCTGCGAGAGATTTAGCCAAAGTAAATGACTGGCGCTTTCAGCAAGTTGCGCTCACCGGCAAATATGACGATGCACACACATTTCTTTTAGATAATAAAATCTTTAACGGCAAAATTGGCTATGAAGTTTACACGCCGTTCAAAGCAAAAGGTTTGGATCAACCGATTTTAATTGATCGCGGATTTGTTCCGTTAGGCATTAGCAGAGAACATTTGCCTGCAATTCCAAGAACGGCAAAAGACACCGTCAACATTCAAGGCATGTTAAACACACCGCCAATGTATGTGGCCTTCGGTAACATTATTGATGGCGGCACCGTAAAGTGGCCACTGCGCGTGGAATACATCAACTTGAATGAAGTGAGCCATTTCTTAAAAACCAACTTTTATCCTTATATTGTCAATTTGAATGAAGAGAGCTCGGGTGCGCTGCAGGTCAAATGGCAAATCGTTACCGTTGACCCCAATCGGCACAAAGGCTACGCAGTGCAATGGTTTGCTTTTGCCCTCACCTTGTTGATAATATCTGTCGTCCTTAACCGTGGTAGCAATAAAAAGAACCGCGACAAAAAGAAAAAATAGCAAATATATAAGAGGTTATCGTGACAGAGAATTGGTTTATCTCGGCGAAATATCGCCGCGGCTCCATGCTTGCACTATTCACTTTCTGCCTGGCTTTTGTGGTCATCATATTAGGCGCATTTACACGCCTGACAGATGCAGGCTTATCTTGTCCAGACTGGCCGGTTTGTTATGGCTATATCACCGCGCCTCATACTGCCCAGCAAATTGCTGGCGCTGCAGCCACTTACCCGCAATTACCAGTAGATGTGAAAAAAGCCTGGACCGAGATGACCCATCGCTATTTCGCCGGCACTGAAGGCATATTGATTCTCTTGCTAGCTGGCTCCATTTTCTTTACGCGCAAAGCAAAAGATGCCAAAGCCGTATTAATTGGTGTGTGCTTAATCGGCTTACTTACCATGCAAGTAGCGCTAGGCATGTTAACGGTGACTGAAAAATTGCGGCCCGTGATTGTGCTCTCACACTTACTAACTGGTATCTCTATATTAAGCGTCTTGTGGTGGGCGTATCTGGATTTACATATTAGGGATGACTTTTTCCGCCGCGATTACGCCATACGTAATATCAAACCATTTTTGTGGTTAGGCTTTTTTATTGTTGCTGCGCAAATCACCTTAGGCGGCTGGGTTAGCACTCACTATGCCGGGTTAGCTTGTATTGATTTCCCTTATTGCAACGGTACCTTATTCCCTACTATGCAATGGAGCAATTTGAATGGAGATCTCATTACCATTCATATGTTGCATCGCTTCGGCGCATACACCACAGCGCTCTATATTGGCCTGCTTTCATTATTCTTATTACGCAAGCCATCGTTACGCGGCATTGGTGCCGTGTTACTGTGCCTGATTACTCTGCAAATCACTTTAGGTATTTTAAACATTATTTGGCTGAGACCCGTGTGGTTAGCCATGATGCATCAATTTACCGCTATTTTAATCTTACTCACCATGATTACTTCATTGGTGAAAGCTAACGTAATTTCGAGAGCATAATAATGATGACAGCCGGCATGCGTGACTATGTAACCCTGTGTAAACCGCGTGTCGTGCTGTTAATGCTGTTAACGGTATGGGCAGGCATGTACCTTGCGGCGCAAACTACTATTCCTTGGTCGCTGTGGATTAATGCTACCGTTGGTATTGCGTTATTGTCTGGCGCAGCGGCGACGCTCAATCATATTATTGATCAGCATGTGGATGCTGTGATGGAACGCACCAAGCACCGTCCTATTGCGGCAGGACGGCTCACAACGCGCGCCGCCTGGGCATTTGCCAGCGTGCAAAGTGTGATTGGCTTTTTAATTCTGTATTTTTATGTCAACGCACTGACAGCATGGCTTACTTTAATGGCTGCCGTTGGCTACTCGATTGTTTACTCACTCTATTTAAAACGCGCCACACCACAAAACATTGTGATTGGCGGGCTGTCTGGTGCGATGCCGCCGTTATTAGGTTGGACCGCAGTTTCGGGCTCAATGGATCCAGAGGGTTGGTTGCTAGTATTAATCATTTTTGCATGGACACCGGCTCATTTCTGGGCGCTGTGTTTACATCGTTTTGATGAGTATAAAAAATCTTCTTATCCCATGTTGCCTGTCACGCATGGTATTCCTTACACAAAAAACAGCATAGTCTTTTACAGTCTGCTGACAGTTGCTTGCAGCTTGCTGCCGTTCGCGATAGGCATGAGCGGGGAGTTTTATTTAATTACCGTCATCCTGCTCAATGCGGGGATGATGTACTATGCTTTGAAGTTGCAATTCTCTACTACCGATAAATTTATTGCGTTAAAAACTTTTAAATATTCTCTCTTGTATTTAACCGGATTATTCCTGGCTATCTTACTAGATCACTACTTATTGGTGAGTTAATCATGCAAAATCGAAAACCTGTTGTCGCAAACTATATTATCTTTATTGCAGTCGGGCTGGTTTGTGCGGCGCTGATGGCATCTTTATTTATCTATCGCGGCAATCATAAAGCTAACAATGGCTTGATTAATACCGATACCAGCATGGTCATGACCATGGGTCGTGAAATTAACGCGATTGATCTTGAGCGCACCGATAGCAAACCATTTACCAACCGCGATTTACTGTCGCACTGGACATTAATGTTTTTTGGTTTTACTAACTGCAACAGCATTTGCCCGGTGACAATGGATATGATGAGTAAAGCGTATCCTTCATTGCATACGCAGTTTCCTAATTTACAAGTCGTATTGGTGTCGCTGGATCCTGAGCGCGATAACAAGGCTGCGCTGCATAAATACACGACGTCATTTCATCCAGACTTTATTGGTGTCAGCGGCAAAATTGAAAGTGTGCGCAAGCTGCAAGGTAACTTAGGTATTTATTCTGCACGTGACAATAGCACTGAAAAATCCGGCAATTATCAGTTGCAGCACACCGCTTCGATTATGTTAATAAGCCCAGAAGGTAAATGGGTTGGAATGATTAAATTTGGATTATCGCCAGCTGTGTTTGAGAAGTCAGTTTCAGATGCGATAACAGAAGTGACGAAAGTGAGTTAATCGTCGTTCATATGGTACTTATATATGTCTATGTGATCTATAGCAGGCTTATATTTACTGTTGCACAAACAGATCCCCGCTAAAAGCATGCGGGGACGACGACTAATGTGAACGACTATTGTGAACGACTAATGTTAATGACTAATGTGAAAAGAAACGGCCGGATTACGTCTTGTGGCGCTAGTATGCCGGCTATTAGGTTTATCTGATCATTACCGCAGAACGTTCACGACTTGAAAGTTTTCTTGGATCAGTTCTAGCTATCAACTCACGTTTGATTTCTTCGATACATACTCGATTTTGTTTTTCAAAATCGTCTTCAATTCTATCCAGATAAAACAAACCAACCATCTGGGTATAATGCAAATTTACCGCCTTTTTAGTTTTCGCTTTTACAGTTTGCGTTAAATCCAGGTAATCGCATAACCCTCTCAATACCTGGGCACGACAATCGATGCTGGTACCAAATATGCCGTAACTATCTTCGTGTGGTAGCTCTATGTGTTCCAGTATGCGCCACATTAATTGTTTCTCATCTAACTTTTCATATGGCAGCCATTCGGTTGTAATTAATGTTTTTATGTTCTTTGCACGTGTAATGCCTTCGCTTCTAAAAAATTTCTTTTCTGCCCATGCGATATAATCATCCAACGATTCGATTAATTTTTGCGAGTAAAGACAGAAGTTTTCTGATCGTACTACAGGATGCGCTGTCATCACTAATCTCTGCTTAATTAAAAATTCCGTGGCAAAATTAAATGGCTCATTAATTCTTTTTATATTAAAAACACCAGGACGTGTCACTGGCAATGCGTCTTCATCCAATTCGCCTTCGTCATATGATTGTGCGCACTTTGTGATATCAAGTTCTAAAATGTGCAGCCATTGACAAAGTTGATGCATGAGAGAGCCGCGCAATAATAGGCTGGTTTCAAGCGGCCAGCAGCCATGATCACGCGAGCAATAATCATAGATAATCCACATCAATTGCTTAGCAGTGAATTGCCGTTGTTGCAGTAGCACTTCATTAATATGCTTTAGTAACGCCCTAGCACGCCTAACCCCGACACTGGTTTCTGGATCTGCTTTTTCTTCCTTGACCTTGTGATCGATATACTTCTGAATGAGCGCACACACAGCCTCAGGGTAGCTTTCGGAATTTAGTGCAAATAATCGGTTATCTGACATAATAGTCCCTTATTCATTTTCCATGATGTCCTGTCAATGCTGAAACGTTTACTTTGCTATAGTCAATATTTACTCCCTAAACATTGTCTATCACAACTAGCTGGCAAGCTGGCCAACTCGCGCCGAACCTGGATCAAGAATCGATTCATTGATCTTTTTTGCCGACACTACTCAATCAACTTTAGTGAAGCGGTCATAAAAAATCCACATGAGTTTGCAACCTTCAATGATTTCTTTACACGCGCACTGGAACCAGGCGCTCGTCCAATTAAAGTGGACAGCGATAAGGTTCTCTCGCCTGCCGATGGTGCAATAGCGCAGTTCGGCACGATTAACGGTCAACAGCTAGTGCAAGCCAAAGGCATGTACTTCAACTTGAAAACCTTGCTGGCGAGCGAAACAAACGCCGCCTTATTTGAGGGCGGTTATTTCGCGACTGTCTATCTTGCTCCACACAATTATCACCGTGTGCACATGCCAATGACTGGTCAATTACGGGAAGCCACGTTCATTCCGGGTAAGTTGTTTTCAGTCAACCGCATGACCTCTATGCTCATCCCCAATTTATATGCGCGCAATGAACGACTGGTTACCATTTTTGATACTGAAATTGGGCCAATTGCAGTCATCATGATTGGCGCCTTGATTGTTGGCAGTATTCAAACCGTCTGGATGCAGCAACCTTTCCGCGGTAATCAAATCGAGAATATCACCCCCAAACAAGCCATTGAACTCAAACAAGGTGATGAGTTGGGTCGGTTTTTACTGGGTTCTTCTGTGATTGTTCTGCTGCCAAAACGCGAATTGGCCTGGAACAGCGGGTTAAAGCCGTCAGACGACCTCAAGCTGGGGCAAATATTAGCCTCGTTAGGGCTTCATTAATATGGCATTTTCCTCTAAGATCGGGGTTGATAAGTGTGCCTTAAGCTTCATTAGATACAATCACCCAATCAATTATTGAACGATTTAGACAAAAAATGAAAAAAATGTTCCTGCAGCTGAATCCATTACGACTGATTACTCAGCTCGTTTCAGTCTACTTTATGTATTATTTGCTGCTGACAGAAAACAGCGCTGGGATGTCCATTAACAACATCATCAAATATGCGCATAGTTTGCCTCTTCGCATGCACCTGTTCGTTATGGGTGTACTGCCAATTTATATCGGTATCATTATTTTTGGCACTGCCATGTTTGCCAACGTGATTGGCAAATGGTTAGAGGAATTTATCCTCCCCTCAGATAAAGAAAAAAGTGCAAAATCCTCGTTTACCAGTCAAATTTAATCTAAGTGACTGGACTCGATTTCTTCCTTATTTTTCAAACGTTAATTTTGTAAGAAAATCGCCCTAGCTAAAATCTCAATTCGTTGTGAGTCTTTAACCATAAACCGTATGCGAGATTGTCGCCATTTATTTTATGCAAAAAAATTCATCTTGTTGAAATTACTCTCTTAATCTTTTCTTCAGCAAATTAAGCACAACTCAAGCACTTACAAAAAGATTGTGCCGCAGAAAACTGATTTGCTAATCTGAATATTATTCAAGGATGAATCAGGGACACGCATCAAGGTAGATGCAGCAAGGATGTTCCTGCCATGGATAAGGCAGAATTGGCCTGGAAGCCTGGGTAGGCAAAAAGGGACAGCTTAAGGATTAAGCTGTCCCTTTTCGCGTTTTTAGGCTGCCACTTTTTCTTTGTAACGTGCAACGCTAGCAATGATTTCTTTCTTGGCCGAGTCTACATTTTCCCAACCGTCGATCTTGACCCATTTGCCAGTTTCTAAATCTTTATAGTGCTTGAAGAAATGCTCTATGGCGTTCAACAAGTCTTTACCTAGGTCTTCTGGCTTTTGCACATGATCGTATCGAGGGGTCAACTTGGAAACGGGTACAGCCAGAATTTTGGCGTCTTTGCCCGATTCATCTGTCATGCGCAACATGCCGATTGGACGGCAGCGCACAACTGATCTTGGTTGCAGAGAATATGGCGATACCACGAGCACATCCACTGGATCACCGTCTTCAGACAAGGTATGTGGAATAAAACCATATTCGCAGGGGTAAAACATACTGGTACCAAGGTAACGATCTACCATGATCATCCCGCTATCTTTATCGACTTCATATTTCACAGGGTAACTATTAGATGGTATTTCAATTACCACATTCACATCATCTGGTACTTGTTTGCCCGCTTGAAGGTTTTCAAAGCCCATTCTTTTTTCCTCACATTGTCCAAGGTAATGCAAGATAGTGTACTTTCGTATAATGATTTTGCAAGTTAAAGCATGATCTTTTACACTAGGCACCTCTTTACAAGGAGTCGCATATGGATTGCCTGTTCTGCAAAATTATTAATGGCGAAATTCCCGCCAAGATCATTTACCGCGATGATTTGATCGTAATAATCGACGACATCAACCCTCAGGCACCTGTTCATAAATTGATTATCCCTATCGACCACATAGCGACCCTGAACGATTTGCATGGAGAAAACGATAGCCTGGTTGGTCACATGGTGCATTCTGGTGCCATGATGGCAAAAGAGCTAGGCATCGCAGAGGAAGGATACCGAGTAGCATTTAACTGTAATGCTGGCGCGGGCCAAAGCGTATTTCACATACACGCTCACTTGCTGGGCGGAAGACGCATGGGCTGGCCGCCGGACTAATTGAGGCGCACATAATGCAGGAACATTTTAAAAAAATCATTGAATCCATTGGCGAAGACCCTAACCGCGAAGGCTTGCTCAATACGCCGAAACGCGCCGCCAAAGCCATGGAATTTCTGACCCAAGGTTATAAAACCAAGCTGGATGATATTGTTAATGGCGCTCTGTTTCAGTCTGATAACAGCGAAATGGTCGTCGTTAAAAACATCGAAATTTATTCTTTATGCGAACATCACTTGCTTCCATTCATAGGCAAATGTCACATTGCCTACGTGCCACGCGGAAAAATTCTTGGCCTGTCTAAATTCGCACGCATTGTTGATATGTTTGCACAGCGTTTACAAGTGCAAGAAAATTTGACCAGTGAAATTGCGAAAGCTTTATTATCCGTGACAGACGCCAAAGGTATTGGTGTGGTGATTGAAGCAAAGCATTTATGCATGATGATGCGTGGTGTGGAGAAACAACATTCCACAATGAGCACATCAGTGATGTTAGGCTTAATGAGAGAAGACCCACGCACAAGAGCTGAATTTCTAAGCTTGATTAAGTAGCATCCATCGTAGCCCGAGTTACGCGCACAGCGTGTAACTCGGGATCCTAACCAATCAAAGCCTACATCCTACGAAAACAACCAATTATAAAAACGAAGTGCCAGATTTTAGCGGCGGCAACCCTAAATGCTTTGCAAGGCTTTGTCCGATATCCGCAAACGTTTCACGAACACCAATAGGACCCGCCGTCACGGCTGGACCAAACGCAATCGCAGGTACATGTTCACGTGTATGATCGCTGCCTTGCCACGTCGGATCGCAACCATGATCAGCCGTAATCATCGCAACATCTCCCGCACGCAAATTCTTTTCAAACAACGGTAATGCTTGATCGAAATCTTCTAATGCTTTGGCATAACCAGCAATATCACGTCTATGGCCATATAACATATCGAAGTCGACCAAATTGACAAACGTAATGCTGCGATCTGGAGCGGTCTTGGCTTCTTCAATAAATTTGGCAAACAACTCTTGGTTGCCAACGGCTTTAATTGTTTTAGTAATGCCTTGATGTGCATAAATATCAGCTACTTTACCAATTGCAATTACTTCACCCCCATGTTGTTTCAAATCATCCAGCAAAGTTGGTGCTGGTGGTGGGGTGGCATAATCGCGGCGGTTACCCGTTCTTTTATAACTGCCAGGCTTACCAGTGAATGGACGCGCAATCACGCGGCCAATGTTATATTCATCCACTAATTTGCGCGCGATTTCACAAATATCATAGAGCTTCTGTAATCCAAACGTTTCTTCATGCGCGGCAATTTGAAAAACGCTGTCTGCAGAGGTGTAGACGATAGGCTGTAATGTACGCTCGTGTTCCTCGCCTAACTCTTCAATGATAACAGTGCCTGATGCATGTTTGTTACCAAGCACGCCCGGCAATTTTGTTTGCTGTAAAAACTTACTGATTAATTCTGGCGGAAAACTGGGATAGTCTGGCTTAAAATAACCCCAATCAAACAAAACTGGCACTCCAGCCATTTCCCAATGACCGCTTTGTGTATCTTTGCCGTGACTTTTTTCGGCTGCGCAACCATAGGCTGCTTCAATTTGCACATTGGGATCTAATCCTGGCACATCTTTTCCAGTACTGATTTTCGCAGCACCATTCAAACCAAGACGTGTCAAATTAGGTAAATGTAACGGGCCTTGTCGCACGCCAGCTTTATCACCTTTGCCGGCCAGACAGGCTTCTGCAATATGGCGCAGTGTGTCTGCGCCCTCATCACCGTACTTTGCAGCATCACCCGCGGCTCCCAGCCCAAAAGAATCCAGCATAATAATAAAGGCGCGCGGCATTAGGCTTGTGACCTGCAATAAGTTTCACGCATGAAGAAAGTAATGATTAGCGCCACCACAAATGAAGCGGGAATCACTAACATTGCGTAATTATAATTTTGCGCGGTATACATCTGAATACCATTCGCCATGGTATGCGCGCCAAAGTGTTCCATTAACCAGCCAAACAACACTGGGATAATGAACCCGCTGGACATAATACAAAGCGAGTCGATACTGACAGCGGTACTGGTTAAGAAAATCGGATTCAATTCAGCAATCGTAGGATAAGTTAATACCTGAGAGCTGGTGGTGAAACCAATTAGCGTGAATAAAAAGATCACGCTGTTAACCGACAAGCCTGGCATGTACATCAACACACCCATCACCACTAAGGAGATAATGGCGCCAAGAATCATGGGCAGCACACGGCGTTCTATATAATCTGAGAACCAGCCAAACGCTAAGGATCCTAAAATCACACCGATAAAAAAGAGCGATGTCGTAAATTGCGCTTGTTCAGTCGTTAAGTGATGAACGGTAGAGAGATATTGCACGCCCCATAAGCCGCCCAAAATAAATACAGGCAAATTCATCAGCGAGGTGTACAAGCCGCCAAACCAATTCTGCGGGTTCAGCGCAGCCAGCTTGATGCAACCCCATAAACCCAATTCTTCTAAACGCTGGTTATCCATTTGTGCTTCGGCGCTGGCATCTGGTGGCCTGTCCTGCACGATGAAAAAGATAGCGACTAGAATCGCCACACCCAGCATGCTGTTCACATACAGCGCGTTACGCCAGCCACCAACAGCGTCTTTCAGCATCGCAAATGGGGTTTGCGCTACCATACCGCCTAACATGGCCAAGGTAACAACCACCCCGGTCACCAGCGCCATACGGTGCGGTGCAAACCAGCGAGAAGCGATACGAATACAGCTTAAGAAGCAGAATGAAGCACCCGCTCCCACCAAAAATCTTCCTGCTGCGGCCAGCCAATAGGTTTGAGCGATCGAAAACATAAACGCACCTATCGTGCTGACAGACAAGGCCATTAACAACAGCTTTCTGGTTGAATATCGATCAAGCAAGTTGCCAGCGAAAAAGAGGAAGATGAAATTCGCGTAGAAATACATTGAATACAACTGACCAAGTTGGACGGCATCGAGCTTAAATGCCTCGCGCAATTCCACGTTAATGGTATTGAAGATATTCATCTGTATGAATTCATAAAAGAAAAATAAAGCGGAAGTGAGCGTGACGGTCCACGCGAGCATAGAATAAGACGTTTTTTCAAGTCTATGAATAGCCTGCATATGTGTTTCACCTAAAATTGAGTCCCCGTATTTTAAACGAACGAACTATTTTAGGATAGAGATTCTGTGAACATCATTATAAACTAATACTATTAGTACGCCCGGAAAGGACTCTCCCTTGTTATCAACTCAACACACTGCAGCAAAACCGCGTATTGCCTTTATTCTCACTTGTTTGACCCTGCTTTTCATTGCCTGGCAAATCAGCTTTTTTATCATTCACTTTTCGCTGGAAGGGTTGATCAATGCTTTATCAGGGGCGTCGATCGCGGCCCAGATTTACTATCCGGTTGTATTAATACCTATCCTTGTTTATCTCGCCTGCCTGGTGGCCGCATATGTCTTATTTACTGGCTGGATTTGGTTTATCACCGTTTCGCTGAGTGAGGCATGGCAATTAGCACCGCGAGCGGCTTTATGGCTGGGCATTTTTTTTTGGTGCAATGGCGCCCTTGCTCTGCTTGCACTGAACCATTATTACTTTCCAGGGTCATTCTTCTCTGCGCTGGTACAAGACGCTGGTTTGATTCCGGCTGGAAGCACATGGCTGCTGATCGCCAGCAGTGTTATTTTGCTAAGCGCAACCATCGCTGCTTATTGTCATTTCTTTCGATACTGGCATTTGCGCAAAATGGGCATTGCGATACTGACATTAACAGGCATTACCGCGCTACTTTCTATTCATGACAATTATTTCGTTTCACCAGCAAGACCACCCATCGTCACCGCCAGCAATCAACCAAACATTATTATCATTGGATTGGATTCGTTACGTCCTGACTTCACGCGGTATTTCGGTAATAAAAATATTCGCACACCGAATATTGATGCGTTTCTCAGCACTGGTTTAACCTTTACAGAAAACTACACTGGACTGGCACGCACTTATCCATCCTGGATCAGCATATTAACCGGCAAACATCCTGTGCATAGCGGTGCGCGCAACAACCTGATCAATCCAACTATTCCATTAGCACAAGACAATCTTGCGCGTCATTTGCAACAAGCAGGTTACGAAACCATTTATGCAAGCGATGAAAAGCGTTACAGCAACATCACCAAGAATTATGGATTTGACCAGTTGATTGGGCCCGCAATGGGCGCAAATGATTTTCTTCTCGGCAGTATAGGCGATTCTCCAATCAGTAATTTACTGAGCGCATCTGCCATCGGTCGCTTACTCATGCCATATAATTATGCTAATCGTGCCGCGGCTATTACGTATTATCCTTCACAGTTCATGCAACAAATCAGAGTTGGCTTGCAAAATCGCCCGAATAAACCGTTGTTCCTGTCAGTTCATTTCTGTCTGACGCATTGGCCTTTTACTTGGGCTAGCGATTTGCAACAACCTAATGACATCATGCCCATGCAGTATCAGCGCAGCGTTGAAAATGTTGATAAGCAACTTGGTGAATTGATGCAGATGCTGAAGGTGAATGGCTTGCTGCAAAATAGTCTTGTGATATTAATGTCTGATCACGGCACAGCGCTTGGCATCAAGGGTGACCGCATCGTCTCACCAGAAAACTATCATGGCACACCTAAGGAAATTAAATTCTTACCTGTTTCACGCTACAGTAACACCCCACGCAATACAGCCGACTTAAACAACTATTCAATCAACACCTCTTATGGACAAGGCACCACTGTGTTAAGTCTGGTACAAAACCATACCTTACTGTCTTTCAAGCGCTACGGCGGTCAACTGCCCGTTAGAAACGAATCTGCTTACACCAGTCTTGTTGATATCGCGCCAACTGTTTTAGATTATTTACAGTTGCCGCCATTAGAAAAAATTGATGGTATCTCACTAACACCTTACTTCTCTGCAACACCTATCAAAACCGCGGCTGCACGCGCCACCTTTCTCGAAACCGGTGATAGCTTTTTTGAAATCGAAACTGATCACATTAAAGTTGATAAAGTGTTAAAACGTGAGATAGGCATTTACGAAATTAATCCGGAAACAGGCTTGTTGCAAATGATCACACCTGCGTCTGATGCCATCGTTAAAAATAAAGAATTAGCCATTATTAAAGGTGATTGGTTACTCGCACACTTTCCTGAAAATCACACCATACGATTAGTGCGTTCCAAGAAATTCAAAGATCAATTTGAAACAGAACACCACACCATCAAACCTTTTTTTGTGGTTTACAACATGCGAACAAAACAATGGACCATAGGATTAGACTCAGCATTTGCCAAGCAATCGCCCGCGCAGCAATTGCTGACAGAATTAAAAAACTATTTTCCGGGTGAAATTCCAACAAATTGACAGCAATGCAGCATAATCAAATAATGATTTATACTTTCGTCTCTGCACTTAGTAATGCATCCACTAACTGGCTTGCACCAATTCTGAATGTCTCTGGTGTCACCCAGTCACGCCCCATGATGATATCAGCCAATTCTACGTATTGTGCCGCTTGTTGAATGGTGCGTACGCCACCAGAAATTTTCACGCCTAGGCGATGTTTCACTTGCGGTTCCGTGTGTTTGATCACCATCAACATGACTGCTGCTGCTTCAAGGGAAGCACCTTCAGGAATTTTGCCGGTTGATGTCTTGATAAAATCTGCGCCTGCTGCTAACGCTGTGTAGGCTGCGTCAGCAATAATGGCCACATCATTCAAGGCACCAGTTTCCAATATCACTTTTAATAAAGCTTGATCACCGCACGCGGCTTTACAGGCTTGGACAAAATGATGCGCGTAATGTTGTTCGCCTGCGAGATAGCGTGCATAAGGGAAAACAACATCAATTTCATTAGCGCCGGCTAACAGCGCATCATTTATTTCGACAAGGACATTCTCTAAAGATTCGCCACCTTCAGGAAAATTAACTACCGTTGCGGTTTTAACTTTGGTGCGAGCGAAACTGGAAGACACCATGGGAACAAAAGCAGGATAAATGCAAACAGCCGCCACATGGCCGAGTGATGACTGCGCTTTCTCGCACAACTTGGCGATACTGCTGTCCGTGTCATTGTCATTTAAGCTAGTTAAATCCACAAGACTATAAACTCGACGCAGCAACGCCATGTTTTCAGTCACCGGCTTTAAGGCGCTTAGATGTGCCTCAATCGCTTCAGCCCATTGCATTGACTACTCCTTTCAAGAACTCTGGGATCAGTTTCGTCATCTTACGTGCAGCAATTTCTCCGAATTGCAATGTGCCTTCATGTGTGATTTTTTCATTGCTCATGCCTGCGGCTAAATTGGTAATCGCTGCGATTCCCATGACTTTTAATCCGCAATGACGCGCAGCAATGACTTCTGGCACAACTGACATACCCACTAAATCAGCGCCTAAAATTTTAAATGCACGAATTTCTGCTGGTGTTTCAAACATTGGGCCCAGTGTTGAGATATACACGCCACTATGTAAAGGAATATTCTGTTTGGTGGCAGCAGCCTGCATGATGTCTTGCAAGCCTTTGTCATAAGCGTCATCCATAGCAAAGAAACGCGGGCCTTCACTTTCATCATTTGGACCAACCATTGGATTGCCTGGCTGGAAATTGATGTGATCGGTAATCATCATCACTTCACCTGCGCCAACATCAGGCTTTAATGATCCAGCTGCCGCTGTGATCACCACAGTATGGCAACCCATGTGCTTCATGATGCGCACTAATATCTTGATAGCCTCAGGTGAGGCGCCTTCATACATATGCAAACGACCACGCATACAAATAACAGGCACACCAGCCAAACGACCCATCACCATCAGAGAAGCATGCCCAGCAACAGTTCCGGATTGCAGCCCAGGGATTGCTTTATAAGGAATCGTCGCTGGCTGTTCAATGGCTTCTGCCAGCGCAGACATACCAGAACCCAGAATAATACCTATTTTAGGCGCAAAATCCTTTGGCTGATAACGACGAATCACTTCCATTACTTGCTGCATGGTTACCGACATGTTTTATTTTCCTTTCATCCAAACAGCTGCGACATCCAGCATGCGATTTGAGAAACCCCATTCGTTGTCATACCAGGCCAGGACTTTGACTAACTTGCCAATGACTCTGGTACCAAAGGTGTCGAAAATGGCAGAAGCGGAATTATGATTAAAATCGACAGAGACTAATTGTTCTTCATTGTAAGCCAGAATGCCTTTCAACGGTCCGTTTGCTGCTTTTTCAATAATGCTATTCACTTCTTTAACGGTGGTGTCACGCTTTGCATTAAATGTTAAATCAACCAATGACACATTAATCGTTGGTACACGCACAGCAAAACCATCGAGTTTGCCATTCAATTCTGGCAGCACTAAGCCAACGGCAGCAGCAGCACCGGTTTTGGTTGGAATGATGGACTGCGGAGCAGAACGCGCGCGGCGTAAGTCGCTGTGATAAACATCGATGAGGCTTTGGTCGTTAGTGAATGCATGCACAGTATTCATTAAACCATTTTCAATACCAATCGCTTCATGCAATGGCTTCACCACGTTTGCCAAGCAATTGGTGGTGCAAGAGGCGTTAGAAATCACGGTGTCGGTGGACTTCAATACGTTTTCATTCACGCCGTAAACAATCGTTGCATCCACTTCTGTTGCTGGTGCGGAAATAATGACTTTCTTTGCACCTGCTTCAATGTGCATGGAAGCTTTTTCTTTAGAGGTGAAGAATCCAGTACATTCGAACACGATATCAATATTCATTTCTTTCCACGGTAATTTACGTGGGTCGCGCTCAGCAACAACGCGGATTTTTTCATTATTGATGACGAGATCAGAGCCTTCAACACGCACTTCACCAGGGAACTTACCATGCGTCGTGTCATAACGGGTTAAATGAGCATTCGTATTCACATCGCCCAAATCGTTAATAGCAACAATTTGAATTTCTGGATGTAGTTTCTTTTCAAAATGCGCACGCATGATGTTACGTCCAATACGTCCGTAACCATTAATTGCTACACGAATCGTCATCTTAGTTCTCCTGTCTCACTTCTTTATAAAATTGACCCCAATAAATGCGTATCAAACTAACCGGACACACATTTCTTTTGTAAAATATGGGCTTCTTTTGCCGCACGAAAAATGGTTTCTTTGGTCGCTAATACAATGTTTTCCACCGTCAAACCACAATCACGGTAGACGTCTTTCAGCGGAGCTGAGGCGCCAAAACGCTTAATACCCAACACACTGCCTGCCCTGCCTACAAATCGATACCAGTCATCGCCTGATGCTGCCTCAACTGCCACACGAGCAACTGCGGCTTCTGGCAGCACTTGTTCTTGATAAGCGGCTGATTGCGCCAGATAAACATCCACTGAAGGCATAGACACCACACGCACACGAACGTTTTCTTCTGCTAATGCTTTAGCGGCCTCAACAACTAAAGATACTTCAGAACCTGTCGCAATTAAAATCGCATCAGGGAAAGCACCGTCTGCATAATCCGCCAACACGTAACCACCACGGCGTACATTGGCAATTTGCTCCGCCGTTCGTTTCTGGAATGGCAATGCCTGACGTGACAACAACAAACACGATGGGCCTTGTTTTTCAATGGCATCGCGCCATGCAGCTGCGGTTTCTATGGTGTCACATGGACGCCACACGGAAAGTCCCGCCATCATGCGCAAGCCTGGTAATTGTTCGATGGGTTGATGCGTTGGACCATCTTCACCCAGTCCGATAGAATCATGTGTGTAAACATACACAACGCGCTGCTTCATTAACGCAGATAAACGAATGGCGTTACGCGCATAATCTGAGAAAGTTAAAAACGTGCCGCCAAATGGCAACAAGCCTTTGTATAGCGCGATACCATTCATGATGGCAGACATGCCAAACTCACGTACACCATAATGCAAGTATCGACCTTCAGGGTGATCTGCACTAAATACCTGCATACCTTTCCAGTTGGTGCAATTGGATTCGGTTAAGTCCGCAGAGCCGCCCATCATTTCCGGGAGCACATTAGCGTAGACATCGAGACATAATTGCGATGCTTTGCGTGTAGCAACCGATTGCTGCTTTTCATTCAGCTGATTCATTAATTCATTGGCTTGCTGATCCCAATCGCTAGGCATTCTGCCATTCATACGGCGCAGCAACTCACGCGCGAGTTCTGGATACTCCGTTTGATAATCGTTAAATAAATGTTTCCACTTGGCTTCCAACGCGGATCCTTTATCGACGGCATTCCAGGAAGCATAGACATCAGCCGGGATTTCGAATGCAGGATGCGACCAGTTTAATTTTTCCCGAACAGCAGCGATTTCTTTATCGCCTAATGGCGCACCATGTGTGGCCGCAGAACCCGCGAGTGCTGGCGAGCCATAACCAATCGTCGTTTTACAGCAGACAATGGTGGGCTTATCGCGCTGGATGCGGGCTTCTGCCAAGGCTTCGTAGATAGCAGTACTGTTATGGCCATCAACATTTTCAATGACATGCCAGCCGTAAGCACGAAAACGTTCTGGGGTGTTATCACGGAACCAGCCACGCACATCACCGTCGATGGAAATATCGTTATCGTCATAAATCACGATTAACTTGCCTAGACCCAGCGTACCGGCCAGCGAACAAGCTTCGTGTGAGATACCCTCCATGAGGCAGCCGTCGCCGACGAAGCAATAAGTGTAATGATCAATTAAGTTAAATTCGGGGCGATTAAATTGCGCGGCCATGTGGCGCTCGGCAATGGCCATACCAACTGCATTGGCCAACCCTTGGCCTAGCGGGCCAGTGGTGGTTTCAACACCTGGTGTTTCACCAAATTCCGGGTGACCAGGCGTTTTGGAATGCAATTGGCGGAATTGTTTGAGATCTTCGATGGTGAGGGCATAGCCTGTTAAGTGCAGCAATGAATACAACAACATACATCCGTGACCATTCGAGAGCACGAAACGGTCTCGATTAATCCAGCCTGGATGCGCTGGATTATGATGCATGAAATCATGCCACAACACTTCTGCAATATCGGCCATGCCCATGGGCATGCCGGGATGTCCTGAATTGGCTTTCTGGACGGCATCGATACTTAAAAATCGGATGGCATTGGCGCGGGTTTGGCGAGTGATTTCAGACATGCGTCCTCCTAACTAAGAATGGGCGCATATTACCTTAAAAATAGGTCGATCACCAACCCTGTCATAAAAACTTTGGCATCAAGATGTTATGTGATACGATTCAGCGATTTTACAACTAGAAAAAGGTATGGAAACTATGCAAAACAATGATTACATATTCACGTCCGAATCGGTCTCTGAAGGCCATCCAGATAAAATCGCAGATCAAATTTCAGATGCGGTACTTGATGCCATTATTGCCCAAGATAAAAATGCTCGCGTTGCCTGCGAGACGCTGGTCAAAACCGGTATGGTATTTGTTGGCGGTGAAATCACCACAAACGCATGGGTCGACATTGAAAACATTTGCCGCGGCGTGATTCGTGACATTGGTTACACTAGTTCTGCAATCGGTTTCGATGCCGACTCTTGTGCTGTCATTACCGCAATAGGTAAACAATCTCCAGATATCGCCATGGGAGTAGACCGCAAATCCGCCGAAGAGCAGGGCGCTGGCGATCAAGGCTTAATGTTCGGTTATGCAAGCAACGAAACCGACGTATTAATGCCAGCCCCCATTACCTATGCACACCGTTTAGTGCAACGTCAGGCCCAATTGCGCAAAGAAGATGTTTTGCCATGGTTACGCCCAGACGCCAAATCACAGCTTTCCTTCCGTTACGTAGACGGCAAACCACATAGCATTGCCAACGTTGTCCTTTCCACCCAACACGACCCAGATATCGGCCAGAAAGAATTAGTGGAAGCCGTGATCGAAGAAATCATCAAACCAGTCTTACCAGAAGCCTGGTTACAAAATACCAAATACTACGTTAACCCAACCGGACGCTTTGTCATCGGCGGCCCATTAGGCGATTGCGGTTTAACTGGTCGTAAAATCATTGTTGATACCTACGGCGGCATGGCTCGTCATGGTGGCGGTGCATTCTCAGGTAAAGATCCTTCTAAAGTGGATCGCTCAGCTGCTTACGCCGCACGTTATGTTGCAAAGAACATTGTTGCCGCTGGTCTTGCTGATCGTTGCGAAATTCAAGTGGCTTACGCGATTGGCGTGGTTGAACCAACCTCTATACGCATTGAAACCTTTGGCACCAACAAAGTTCCAACCAGCTTGATCGAACGCCTGGTAGTCGAACACTTTGATTTACGTCCATACGGTATCGTACAAATGCTAGACCTCTTAAACCCCATCTATCGTCAAACCGCAAGCTACGGTCACTTCGGCCGCGAAGACCTGAACGTACAATGGGAAAAAACCGACAAAGCAGACGAATTACGCGATGCAGCACGTCGCAACAATCTGCGCGAAGCCGCTAACTAGAAGGATGAATGAACTATGCAGGTAACCGCTATGAAAACCATGACCCAAGATTTTAAAGTAGCCGATATCAGTCTTGCTGACTGGGGCCGCAAAGAAATCAAAATTGCAGAAACAGAAATGCCAGGCTTGATGGCGCTGCGTGATATGTACAAAGGTAAAAACCCTTTGAAAGGCGCTCGCGTTGCTGGCTGCTTACACATGACAGTGCAAACTGCCGTCCTGATTGAAACCTTGATTGCTCTCGGCGCTGAAGTGCGCTGGTCGTCATGCAATATCTTCTCAACACAAGATCACGCGGCCGCTGCCATCGCTGCTGCCGGCATTCCTGTGTTTGCCTGGAAAGGTGAAACCGAAGAAGAATATTGGTGGTGTGTACGTGAAACCATCAAAGGCCCCAACAATTGGACGCCAAACTTAATTTTAGATGATGGCGGTGACCTCACCCAAATCATGCATAACGAATATCCTGAATTATTGAAGAACGTAAACGGTATTTCAGAAGAAACCACCACTGGTGTGCATCGTTTATATGAAATGCACAAACGCGGTGAGCTAAAAGTACCAGCTATTAACGTTAACGATTCCGTGACCAAATCCAAATTCGACAACTTATACGGCTGCCGCGAATCACTGGTCGATGGCATCAAGCGCGCAACAGACGTCATGATTGCTGGTAAGAAAGTCGTGGTTTGCGGTTATGGTGATGTTGGTAAAGGCTGCGCTCAATCACTGCGTTCTTATGGTGCGGCGGTTTATATCACTGAAATTGATCCTATCTGTGCATTACAAGCCGCTATGGAAGGTTATCAAGTGGTCACCATGGATGAAGCTGCCAGCTTATGCGATATTTTCGTCACCGCTACCGGTAATTTACATGTCATTACGCATGAACACATGAAGCAGATGAAAGACCAGGCTATCATTTGCAACATTGGTCACTTCGATTCCGAAATTGATATCGCTTCATTGAAACAATACAAATGGGAAAACATTAAACCACAAGTCGATCACGTGATTTTTCCTGATGGCAAACGCATTATCGTGTTAGCCGAAGGCAGACTAGTGAATCTAGGCTGTGCAACTGGTCACCCAAGCTTCGTGATGTCAAACTCTTTCACCAACCAGACGTTGGCTCAGATTGAGTTATGGCAAAACAAAGATAAATATCCAGTTGGTGTTTATGTTCTGCCTAAGAAACTGGATGAAATGGTTGCCAGACTGCACTTGCAAAAAATTGGCGCCAAGCTGACGAAGTTAACGAAAGATCAAGCAGATTATCTGTCTATCTCTGCTGATGGGCCCTATAAGCCAGACAACTATCGTTACTAAGCTGTCATTGTTATGTCGTAATACCGTAACCCGGATTACGCGCTTTGCGCTAATCCGGGCTACGATTAAAATCACAAGGAGTGTGGTCGTGAATAAAGTCTATATTCTTTTTTCTTTATTATTGCTCAGTCACATCGCATTCGCTGAAAACTGTCCTTCTGTTGACGCAATCAAATCAAACAAGGCCACAGGCTGGCAAGCGTATGACAGCGACGATAACAAAGCACTTACCCCTGCACGCGAGTCACGCCTGCGTCACAGTATTACCCAATTTGCCTTAGCTGAATTATCCAAATCACATAACAAAAGCATGATGCATTGCTATTACAAAGATCAAAACAATGCATCCCTGGAAGCTTATTTCGCCAAAGAAACCACTGCCCTGATGAAACCGTCAAAATACTGGTATGCTGTTACTGGCAGAATGGAATGCGCAGCAGGTGCTGATAAATGTCAATTTCAAACCTTGCCGACCATGCAGCATCGCTTAGCGCAAAACGAAAGATTCTCAGCACCGAGCCCCGAATGAAAAGAATTATCTGGTTAACGCTAACACTCATCTTTATTCAACTATTATTTGCCGGCTTACATTATGCCGTCAGCGGCATGGCGGTTGTGCAACGCATGGCGCTAACGGGACACTCAGCGCTGCTTCTCAAACCCTTTTTATTATTATTGTGCGGACAATTATTACTTTATGCTGGATTGGTTTACCTGGTGTGGATAACAGCCACGAACTTGATTGATCTGTTTTCTATTCGTGAAGGCTCTAAAGGACTTTTCACCACGCTGATATTTTTACTGATCACCAGTTCATTGTTAGCATTGCATCTATATTATGTGCCACACTCATTCTTCACACAGTTAATTCTTGAGAGCTCAGTGGGGCCAACGGTTAATCCCGAGATGCTGACTACTCTCTATTATGTTGCAGTCAGCACATTAACCTTGCTTGCCGTCATGACCGGCTGGCAAATGATGCTGGATTTAAAAAATCAAAAACATATTTTACGTCAAACCTCCGCTATCGCTTTTGCGATTATCACTCTGTTTATGCTCACCGCGCCAACACCATCAACACATAAACTGATTGCATCAGAATCAAGCGCGTCGAAGCCAAATATTATCTTGATAGGTTTTGACGCATTACGTCCAGACTACTTAAGTCACCTCAATCAACATGCACCAGCCACACCAACGTTTGATGACTTTCTCAAGTCTTCGACTGTATACACTAAAGCTTACACACCGCTAGCACGCACATTTCCTGCATGGACCACGCTATTCACTGGTAAATACCCTCTGCATCACTTGGCTCGTGAAGACAATATCAACATTGAGTCTGTCAAGCTGGATGAAACTCTCCCTAAACGATTAACTGCAGCGGGCTATCAAACAATATTTGCATCTGAGGATAATCGCTTCAGCAATATTAATCGTGAATTTGGCATTCAGGAACTCATAGGCACAAATGGCAATATAGTCACTTATGTCATGGGGACGATAAATGATTTTCCATTGAGTAATCTCGCGATTCCAACTCGCTTCGGTAAATTATTTTTTCCTTATCATTATGGCAATCATGGTGCAGCAGCGACTTATGACAGCAACAATTTTTTAGATTTGATCCATCAACATCTTCAGCAACAACGCAATCAACCTGTTTTACTGGTCGTGCATTTCAATATCACAGCGTTTCCATTTTATTATTTCAATGATCATCAGCCATATTCCACTAGTACAAGCACATTATATCAACACGTGGTGCAGGCAGGCGATCAACTACTCAAACAATATCTAGCTGAATTAGAGGCTCATGGATTATTACAGCATGCGATTGTTATTTTGCTTTCTGATCATGGCATCACACTTGCGCAACCCGGCGACAGAATGACAACCATTGCCAGCTATCAGGGGAACCCTAATAACATCAAACTAAAACGCACTAAATATGCTAGCAGCAAAACCAAGCTAAATTTGGCTGACAATAAAGGCACTATCAAGTTAGGCGCTAACGATTTTTCAAATTCACCACTCAATAGTAATTTATATGGCATAGACACTTCGTTTGGTTATGGCGGCGATGTATTGAGTCTGAAGCAAAACATGCCGCTGTTAGCCATTAGAATTTATGGCGATAAGCCAAATATCCCGCATCAGGTGAACGCTACTGTTTTATTGAATGATATTGCCCCTACTATTCTGGATTTATTACAACTACCAGCGATGAGCGCTGCTGATGGCACTTCATTAAAACCCAGTCTCTATTCAGCACAGCATGTTGCTGATGATCGCCCTGTTTTTCTTGAGAGCGGATTCAGTATTCCTGAAATTGAATCAGATGGCATCGTGATCGACAACGTTGTGCGACATTATGCAAATTTATTTGAAGTCAATCCTCAATCTGGCATGGTGTCGATCAAAACAGAAGATGCAAAACTGATTAACACGCAAAGACAACGTGCGGTGATTGCAGGTGACTGGATGCTGGCTTATTATCCTGCTGCAAATCGTTATCATGTGCTTATCAACAAACAGACACACCAAATCACTTATCAGCCTTATATTGCTGCGCCTTATCGAGTACTTGTCAATTTATCTTCTGGCAAATGGACAACCGATTTCACTCAAGCTTTTGCACAACAAGCACCACTTGCTCAGCTCACAGAACTGTTATCAAAGTTCTATGGCGCTGAAATGGAATTTTATCGCCACAATTAATTTACTCACCGCCACCATCACGCTACACTCACCGTCGCAATGCTGCAGGTGTCGGGAAGTTTGGTGAGAATTCATTGCAATGCCAACGCTACCCCCGTAACGGTAATCATTTTTCTATCTGATCAACGTCACTGTGATATTTCATGGGAAGGCGCAGATGCGCGCACTCACGTGCGAAATGTAAGCCCGGAGACCGGCCTATAGCCTATTTTATCATTCGGTGAGCGGAGGGCTTCCATGAAAAAGCACACGGTATTCTATTGTCTTTTTCTTTCTGTTGGCTGCGCCTATAGCGCTGTCAATATTCAACGTATTCCAGATGTCGTGCTTAAGCGATCTGTTTCTAAAATCACAGAATCAGGTGGTGTAAAACATATTTTAAATCAGCAAATGATCGGCGCGACTGGCGCCGCCACATTAGCTGAAGTATTGCAATCCTCTGGTGAGATGCAATTGCATGATGCTAGCAGCAATGGGAGCCAGACTTTAATCAGCATGCGCGGCTTTGGGGCGAACGCTGGAAATAATACGTTATTTGCCATCAATGGCATTCCCATCACCAACCCCGATATCGCTCCACCCGATTTAAATACGCTGCCATTGTCAGATATCAGTCAAATTGAAATCACACAAGGCAGCGAAAGCGTGTTGTATGGTGATCAGGCTGTCGGCGGTGTTATCAATATTATGACGGATCAGAGCAAAGAAAAACTACTTAGGTTCCAATGCAGCAGCGGGAGCTTTTTAACGCGCGAATGCAGCGCAAGATTAGTTAATAATTATCGCGCGCTTAACTATCAGTTATCGATGCAGGCAAAATCCACAGACAATTATCGCGAGCATAATCATTACGTAGATGAAACATTGCTGGGCACCGTCATTTATCAACAAGCTCTCACCGACATAGTGCTGGATTACAAGTTCACACAGGAACGCATGCAATATCCTGGCGCGTTGACTTTAGCTCAAGTCAGGCAAGATCGTCGGCTTGCGAGTAACGACACCGATTTTTTCGTCGATCATAATCAATATCTGCATTTAAATCTGAAACGCAAACTAAATGCTGAATGGAAATTGTTGGCCGATGCTTACGCTAGCGGAATGAGCGGTGACGGTGTGTTATTCGCGCCATTTAGTCAGTCGCGGCGAACTTTTTATTTCAAGCCGACTGTCGCCTACGATGCAGAAAACACTCTCTTCAAGTCAGGCCTTGATATGCGATTAGATAAATATCATTTAGGCAGCGCTTATGGTGTAACAGATAATCAACAAAAACAAGGCGGCTTATTCGCGTTATACAATAAACCTCTTAGCAGCAAGTTAAATTTAGTCATAGGTGCCCGAGGTGCCTTACAAGCGACGCGCTTGGTAACAGATGTGAGTGCTTACACATTAAATAAGGCTTTTGCCTCAAATCTTGGAGTGACATATAAATTACGTACCGACACTAATCTGTATTTACGCCAAGCCGGCAGTTTTCGCTTTCCAAAAGCAGAAGAAAATACCGCCGGTAATCAACCATTACGCACCCAGCGCGGTTTGTCTTATGAAGGTGGTATTCAGTATGACTATGAGGATAAAGCGGTCGACTTTGCACTGTATCAACTGTATTTACGTGATGAAATTTCATTTAATCCACTTCAAACTCCGCAAAATCCATTTGGTACCAATGAAAATCTTGCACCTACGGTACGTACTGGTGCATCGATTTCAGTGAAATCAGACATCGTTAAAAACCTGAGTGGCGATGCGCAAATTAATCTGGTGCATGCGCGTTTCCGATCCGGGATTGATGCTGGCAATCGAATTCCTTTAGTGGCTGACTTCATTGCGCGCGGAGGATTGTTATATCACATTAAGCAATACTGGGAGTTATATACAGAAGCGATTTTCACTGGAAATGAATACGCCGCTAACGACAACAATAATGTTACCGGTATACAAGGCGGTTACATGGTTTACAACTTCACTGTGCGCTTCCATTATCAAAATTTCAGCGCCGCGTTGCATGTGAATAATATCTTCAATCAATATTATTACTTGTATACCGTTTATCAGCCCGAATTAAATACTTCGTACTTTTATCCGGCCGCTGATCGCAACATCATGTTCACAGCAAACTACACGTTTGACTGATTAACCTGGCAGCATGCGTCGCAAGATGTCATCTTTCTTTATGTAATGATGATATAACGCTGCGGCGACATGCACACAGACCAGCGCAATAATCATGTATGCAATCATTTCATGCACATCAAATAGTGCATGTGACAGCGCCTTGTCTTCAGGTACTGGTAGTGTGAGTGTCAAATCACCAATATGCGGCGCTTTTCTAGATGCACTGCTGCCTATCCATCCGACCAGCGGCATAGCAGTCACCAGTAGATACAAAAGATAATGAGTGACGCGTGCACTCACTTGCTGCCAGCGCGGCATATTTACTGGCAACGCAGGCTTCACATTACACCACGACCAAATAATGCGTAACACCATTAGCCAGAAAACCAGTACACCCGTTAATTTATGAATATTGTAAACCGTCCCTTTATATTCATCTGGAACATCATCAAGAAAAAAACCCACCACGATTAAAACGGTCACTAACAGGAAAACTAACCAGTGAAAACTTTTAGATATCACACCATATTTAGTAGTCGTATTTTTCCATTGCATGAACTATATCCCCAAAATGTGAGAAAGCTTTATCATTATATGGATAATTAGAAACAAAAAAAACGGGGCATATGCCCCGTTTTTTTCAGTGAAAGCTTATTTCAAGCTGTCGTATGAGTAGGAGAAGTCAGCATTTGGTGAGGTGCAAGATGCTGGTGCCATAACGTTTACAAATTTCGGGTTAGCACTTAAGCGTGAGCTTGCTTGGATGCAAACTGCTTGTGGTGTGCTTGGGAACGTTACGCTATAGCTGGTTGAGTCGCCAACAACAAATCTAGCTGTAGTACCCCATGGTGTACCAAATGAGTTATTTGGTAACAGAGCTTGAATGTTTGTTGAAGTAACGGTTGAGTTGCTGAAGCTGCCATCTTTTTGTGCCAAGCCATCAGCTGCGGCAGCGATACCTTGCGCCATCTGGAGTAAACCATTGACTTGCTGGTTCGAGTTAGCGGTTTGATAGTAGCGAATTGACATAACGATGATCATAGCTGCAACTGCTAATACCAACATGACTTCAAGTAAAGTCACGCCAAGAAGTTTTGCGATTTGTTTCATAATTTGGTCCCTTTTCGTCATGAACGGCAGTAGTAAGAAAACTTGTTTCATCCCAGAACTATATTATGTTATTTTTTCAGCCACGATAGCAAGTGGATTAAGAAAATCATGAAGACAATCAATCAACTGCCCATACTGGAAATCAATCCTGTTGAAAAAGCTGAACGCTGCATCATTTGGCTGCATGGACTTGGTGCAGATGGGAACGATTTCGCGCCAATTGTTCCAGAATTACACTTACCCTCTTCGCTTAACATACGGTTCGTCTTTCCACATGCGCCAATAATGCCAGTATCAATTAATAATGGCTATGAAATGCGCGCATGGTTTGACATTCCACACCCTGATTTAACGAAAGATATCGATTACGACGGGATTGAAAAATCACGTGAAGCCATTAGCATGCTCATTCAACAAGAACATGCGCGCGGTATCGCTGCTGAGAATATTATGATGGTGGGCTTTTCACAGGGTGCCGTCATGGCAGCATTGACCGGCCTTTTTTATCCTGAACAGTTAGCTGGCGTCATTGCCTTATCAGGCCTACTGCCACAGGCGAAAGAGTATGCTGAAAAAAGCATCCATCGTCAGCTACCCATTTTTATTTGTCATGGCACTGAAGATTTGATTGTGCCTTATCGTTTGGGACAAGAAGCTGCGCAAGGGTTAAAGCAAGCAGGTTTCCCCGTAAGCTGGCATAGCTATCAGATGGGGCATACGGTTTGCGGAAAGGAAGTAGCCGACATTAGTGAGTGGATACAGGGTATTTGGAAATAAACGATTTTGGATAAAACCCGGATCACTGCGCAAAACGCATTGATCCGGGCTACCTATTTTTAACCGAATATGAATGAGGCGCCGCCGGAGAGTAGGGATTCTGTGCCGGTGGTGGAGTCGCCTTTTGCTTGCATCCATTGAGCGTTAATTGCAAATTCTGGCATGAAGTAATATTGCACGCCGCCGCCAATGTAAACACCTGTTGCGCTATGCGATGAGTTGGATAAGCCAAGCCCTGTCGCTGCTGCGTTATTTTGAGTGCTGTAATTGCTCGCTAAGCGTTGTACGCCCAACTTGGCGAATGCTTCAAACCCACTGTTATAGAAAGGCAAGATACCTTTAGCTGCGATATCCCAAGCATAATGTTTGACGATAGAAGCTTTCGTGCCAGCCGCATTATAAATACTGCTATTAGCATAAAGTGTATAACCAAATTCTGTGCCGATATATGGCATGAATTTATAACCCACGTTGGCATTATAGCCTACGCCAGAAGAACTCACAGAACCTGTGGCTGGAGTGTTGAAATTGCTAAGTGATGTGTTTCCAGCATTTGCTTCCAGGTACCAACCATTTGGCAGTGACATATCAGCAAAAGATGGCATGGCGATAAGCAATGAAAAACCACCAATGATTGCCGGTAATAGTTTCTTTCCGTGCATAGATCTTCCTCCTTAACGTATTGGTCATTAGTATATAACCACTTAATAGACAGTGGAAACTACTTTATTGCAGCAGGGCAATATCAGCGACCTGCAAGAACATATTTCGCAATCGGGTTAGCAACAGCAAACGGTTTTCGCGGCGCGACCTGTCTTCCGTCATCACCATCACCTTATCGAAAAACTCATCCACCGGCTTACGCAGCGAGGCCAGTCGCAGCAACACTTCATTGTATTGCCCTGCCTGGCATAAGCGCGTGACTTCGCCCTGAATTAATTCCAGTTGCCGCGCCAACTCTTTTTCGACGGTTTCCTCAAAGAATGCCGGGTTAACGTTATGCAACTGAATGGTTTCCTGGTATTTCGATAGAATATTGCTGACACGCTTATTGGCGGCCGATAACGCTTCCGCTTCTTGCAGCTTCTTGAATGACTGCACTGCCAGCACACGCTTATGAAAGTCTTGCAGACTGGTCACATCTAGCGTAACCACCGCAGAGAAAACATCCGGCGTGATATTTTGATCTTGATACCACGCACGCATTCGTTCGCGTATGAAATTCAAAACCATGTTAACCGTGTCTTGGTTTTCAAATTTGACGGTAGATTGATAATCACGTACTGCATCTTCCAGTATTTCGCGCAAATCTAACTGCATATCTGGCTCAACCAGTATGCGAACAATGCCAAGCGCCGCACGGCGCAATCCAAACGGGTCTTTGTCGCCGGTTGGAATTTGATTGATCCCGAACGAGCCTGTTAACAAATCCAGCTTGTCCGCCAACGCCAGCACACAACCTAATTTAGTTTGTGGTAGCGTGTCGCCTGCAAAACGCGGCATGTATTGTTCGCGTAATGCAATCGCTACTTCTTCGCTTTCACCATCATGGCGTGCGTAATACTCACCCATCACACCTTGCAACTCGGGAAACTCACCTACCATGTTGGTGACCAAGTCTGCTTTTGCTAATAATCCAGCACGCTCTGCATGCGCCTTATTGAGTCCAAGCTTTGCGGCGATAGCAGCTGTTAATTTAGCAAGACGAATGGCTTTATCATGCAGCGTGCCAAGCTTCGCTTGATACACAATGTCTTTCAGCTTCTCGACTCTATCCAGCAATTTTTCATGCTTGTCCGTATCAAAGAAGAATTTCGCATCAGATAAACGTGCGCGCAGCACACGCTCATTACCATGCACCACTTGCTGTGGCTTCTTGCTCTTGATGTTGCTGACTGTGACAAAATACGGCAGCAATTCAGCATTGCTATTCACGACTGGAAAATAACGTTGGTGATCTTGCATAGCAGAGATCAACACTTCTTTCGGCACTTGTAAAAATGCTTTATCGAATTGTCCGCATAATGCAACGGGGTATTCCACCAAGCCTGTGACTTCATCTAACAAGGCATCCGATAACAAGACTTTGCCTTTCTTGCCGATTTCATCTGCTATGACTGCTTGCGCCTGCTCTTGCACCAGCTCGCGGCGCTTAGCAAAATCAGCAATGATTTTGCCTTGTTTCGCTAAGGTCGTTTCATAATCCTTAGCATGAGTAATTTTTATTTTCTTATTGGCCATGAATCGATGGCCCATAGCCACATTTGAAGTGCGACAACCCAAAATAGTCGCTGGCACAACTTTTTTGCCATACAGTAAAATCACTGAATGCACAGGACGCGCGAATTCTATTTCCTTACCACCCCATCGCATACGCTTTGCAATCGGGAGCACGGAAATCACTTGTTCTAGCAACACAGGCAACAACACAGAGACAGATTTCCCCTTCACTGCTTGTCTGCTGACAACCCATCCACCTTGTTCCGTTTTCACTTTGATTAGGTCAGACACTTTGATGCCACATGAACGTGCGAAGCCTTCGCAAGCTTTAGTTGGTTGGCCAGATTGATCAAAGGCAGCATTTAATGCAGGGCCTTTACGTTCTACCACTTGGTCTGGTTGTGCATCAGCCAACTTTGTTACAAACACTGCAATACGACGCGGCGTGGCAAATGCCTTAATCGCATCAAACGCTAAATTTTCTTTGCCGAACTTTTCAGCCAAACCATCGCGCAAACTTTCTGATAATTTGATCTGCGCTTTTGGCGGTAATTCTTCAGTGTGAATTTCGATAAGACAATCAGCAAATTTAATCATGATGATTTCTCTTGCAGCAATGGAAAGCCTAACGCTTCCCGTGATTGGTAATAACTTTCAGCCACGGCTTTGGCGAGGCGTCTGATTTTTAAAATATGATGTTGTCGCTCAGTCACGGAAATGGCGCGGCGCGCATCCAGCAAATTGAACGTGTGCGAGGCTTTTAATACCATTTCATAAGCTGGTAATGGCAAGCCTGCTTCAATCAAGCGTACGCTTTCTTTTTCGAAATCGCTGAATTGTTGAAACAACAGCTTCACATCTGCTGCTTCAAAATTATATTTAGACATTTCCACTTCTGTTTGATGACAAACATCGCGGTACGTTACAACACCTTGCGGGCCGCGCGTCCAGACTAAATCATAGATGTCATCTACACCCTGCAGCGACATGGCCAAACGCTCCAGACCATAGGTAATTTCACCCGTCACTGGCTTGCATTCCAAACCGCCGACTTGCTGAAAGTAGGTAAATTGCGTGACTTCCATGCCGTTTAACCACACTTCCCAACCCAGACCCCACGCCCCTAGCGTTGGCGATTCCCAGTTATCTTCTACAAAACGAATGTCGTCTTTTAAGGTGTCTACGCCTAGCATGCGCAACGAATCTAGATAAATTGTCTGAATATCATCTGGTGATGGCTTCAAGATGACTTGAAATTGATGATGACGCTGCACGCGATTTGGATTTTCGCCATATCGTCCATCAGCAGGGCGACGGCTTGGCTGCACATACGCAGCACGCCACGGTTCAGGCCCAATTGCCCCAAGAAAACTTCCGGTATGGAATGTTCCTGCACCAACCTCCATATCCACCGGCTGCATGATGACGCAGCCTTGCTTGCTCCAGAATTGTTGCAACGCGGCAATCAACCCCTGAAAAGTATCAACATTGCTTGATTTCGACATGTTTAGATTTTCGCCAGTCTTGTAAAGTGAGTGTGGGGATTATAGCATTCAACTACAGAACATCGAAACAAACTCATTAAAGGAAACCACATGACACTGGCAGCATTCAATCCGGCCACTTTACCGCGTTTTTCCGCCATCAAACCAGAAGATATCGAGCCGCAAATAAACGCGCTCTTAACCAAAAATCGCGCCGAGATTCAAAAGCTGCTGGCTCAAACCAACTTCACCTGGGATAACCTGATGCATCCGCTGGAAGCCATGAATAACGAGCTGAGCAATGCCTGGTCTCCCATCAATCATCTACATAATGTGTTAGTAACGGATGAATTACGCGATGCGTACAACAAGACGCTGGAATTGCTAACCGATTACCATACCGAAATCTCGCAGAATGAAACGCTTTATCATGCGATTTCCGCTTTACGTAAAAGCCCGGATTATGAAAATTACTCGCCCGCGCAAAAGAAAATCCTGGAGAACGACCTGCGCGACTTCAAACTTGCTGGTATTCATTTACCAAAAGAAAAGAAAGCACGCCTTGCGGAACTGGATCAAGAACTCAGCGCACTGACCACTACCTTTGCCAATAATCTGTTAGATGCCACCAATGCGTGGAGCTTACACATTACTGACATCAACCAACTAAAAGGGCTGCCGCCCCAAGCATTACAACTTGCTGAAGACAGCGCAAAACAACGCGGCTTAACTGGCTATGTTTTAACACTGGATATTCCCTCTTATTCAACCGCCATTAAATATCTCGATAACCGCGAGCTGCGCAAACAGGTCTACCAGGCTTACTCCACGCGCGCTTCTGATCAAGGCCCACATGCTGGCAAATGGGATAACACGCAAATCATGTATGACATTTTGCGTGTGCGTCATGAAAGAGCCCACTTAGTTGGTTTTCATAATTACGCCGAATTTTCGCTGGCAACCAAAATGGCGAAAGCACCTATCGAAGTATTAGATTTTCTCAACAACCTGGTCAAACGCAGCCGTCCATTTGCCGTACGTGAATATCAAGAACTGGTGGCACTCGCTAAACAAGACAACATTGATAAAGTAGAAGTGTGGGACTTGGCGTATTACTCGGAAAAATTACAGCAACAGCAATTCCAATTTACACAAGAAGATATCCGCCCCTACTTTCCTATCAATAAAGTTTTACAGGGTTTATTTACCGTGGCAGAAAAATTATATGGTGTCACGGTCAAAGAAGAAAAATCCGTTGAAACATGGCACCCCCATGTACAGTTCTTTACCTTATACGATAAACACAATCATTTACGAGCTGGTTTTTATATCGATTTATATGCGCGTCCTCATAAAAATAGCGGCGCGTGGATGGATGAATGCCGATCAAGATACATCACCGACGACAAAACCCAGCTCCCGGTGGCCTTTCTCACCTGTAACTTCATGCGCCCCATGGAAAACCAACCAGCTTTGCTGACGCATGATGATGTCATCACCCTGTTTCATGAATTCGGTCACTGCTTGCATCACATGCTATCTAAAGTAGATTTACCCTCAGTCTCTGGCATGGGCGGCGTGCCTTGGGATGCGGTTGAATTCCCAAGTCAGCTCATGGAAAACTTTTGCTGGGAAAAAGAAGCCATGAACATCATGTCAGAACACTTTGAAACACATGCGCCCTTCCCAGATGACTTATTTAATAAGATGCTGGCAGCAAAGCATTTCCAAACCGGTTTGCAAATGGTGCGCCAATTAGAATTTTCATTGTTTGATTTTCATTTGCATCTTGAATTTGATCCAGCCAAACCCGCGACACAGGTACAGCAAATGATCAACAAAGTGCGAGAACAAGTGGCCGCTTACCCTGTGCCGGAATTCAATCGCTTCCAGCATAGCTTTTCTCATATCTTCGCGGGTGGTTATGCCGCTGGTTACTATAGCTATAAGTGGGCGGAAGTCTTATCCGCGGATGCTTATTCCGCGTTTGAAGAACATGGCATATTTGACCCTGATATCGGCAAAAGCTTCATGGAGAACATCCTAGAAGTCGGCGGTGTCCGCGACCCCATGGATTCTTTTGTTGCATTTCGTGGCAGAAAACCAACGATTGATGCATTATTGCGTCACAGCGGTATTACATAGATAATAGAATGATCAATTAAACTGGAGTCATGCATGTCATCCAACCAAAAGCAACCGGCTGCCCTACCTTTTATGTTTTTAACAGAAATGTGGGAGCGATACGGCTTTTATGTCGTGCAGGGATTACTGGTTTTATATACCACTCAGCACCTTGGCTACTCAGATGACAAAGCCTTCAGCATGCTGGGGGCTTTTACTGCCATGGCGTACATCTCTCCAATTGTTGGTGGTTATCTTGCTGATCGATACCTGGGATTTGTCACTTCAGTCATTTGGGGTGGATTAATCCTCATCCTCGGTTATGCCATGCTCGCGCTGCCCTCAAAAAGCGTCTTACTCTACCCGGGACTTGCGACCATCATCATTGGCACAGGGATGTTAAAACCCAGCATCTCCAGTTTGTTAGGCGCACAATATGTAAGAGACGACCCAAGACGCGACGCTGGTTTTACCATTTTTTACATCGGTATCAACACCGGTATCTTCCTGGCAGGCATTAGTTCTGGTTACATCAAAAACGCATTCGGCTGGCGCGCCAGCTTTCTGCTGGCTAGCATTGGTTTAATGATTGGTCTTGCCACCTTCTTATTTGGCATTAAGTACTTGCAACACGCCAAACATCGCGCCAATTTATCACGTCATAAAATTCTGCAATCCATCTTGTTTATCTTGATCACCATCTTCTCACTTTCTTTCTTATTGAAAGTCAATGCGCTGGAAGAATGGATACTGCCAGGATTCGGCATAGGCTTGATTATTTATATGTTGATTTTAACCTTTCAGCACCATGGTGTTGAACGTCGCCATATGGCATTGCTGAATCTGTTGGTGCTGTCATCTGTTGTGTATTGGATGATGTATTTTCAAATGTTTTTATCTTGCAGCTTATATATCGACAGATTAGTCGATAAAAACATGTTTGGTTTTACGCTATCAACCACCGTGTTTTATGCTTCTGAAAGTATTTTCATCGTCTTGCTGGGTCCGGTACTCGCCTATCTCTGGACGGTATTGGCCATTCGCAAACAGAACCCCTCCATCATGAACAAATTCATTCTTGGAATTTTCTTGGCAGGTCTAGGCATGTTGGTACTCAGCATTAGCGCACGCTTTCCAAATGCTGCAGGGCAAATTGCGCCTGGCTGGATTTTCTTTGCCTACCTGTTGGTCACGATTGGGGAGTTACTCTTATCACCCATAGGACTGTCTGCCGTCACCACACTGGCGCCACCAAATCTGGTTGGATTCATGATGGGTGTCTGGTTTGTTGCTATTGGTTTTGGCAGCTTGTTTGGCGGCTTGATTGCAGAACATGCCAATGTCCCGACCACGTTATTTGTGACCGCGGATAAACTGCATATCTACTCACATGCGTTTAAGGATTATGCGTTCATTGCGTTTTTTGTAACCATAGTACTGATACTCGCACAGCTGCTGGTACAAAAAAAATTGCGAAAAAACTGGTTTTAAACGCTCTGCTGTTTACCATTGCGACCCTCGCGGTTATGATATGCGCAAAATTAAGCAGAGGAAATCAGCATGTCATCTTATGGTTTAAATGAAATCCGCAGCGGTATGAAACTGGTGATTGATGGCGACCCATGCGTTGTGGTCGACAACGAATTCGTCAAACCAGGTAAAGGTCAGGCGTTTAACCGTTTGCGCTATCGCAACCTCAAAACTGGTCGCGTGATTGAACGTACGTATAAATCTGGTGACAGCATTCCTGCCGCAGATGTCGTCGAAATTGATGCGCAGTATCTCTATGGCGATGGCAACGAATATCACTTCATGGCCGTAGAAACTTACGAACAATTTGCTTTGCATGAAACCGAAGTGGCTGATGCAAAGGCCTGGTTGAAAGAACAAGCTGAGTGCAAATTAACTTTATGGAATGGCTCACCCATTTTAGTCGTGCCACCAACTTTCGTCATCTTGAAAATTGTTGAAACCGATCCTGGCTTGAAAGGTGATACAGCAGGCAGCGGCGGCAAACCAGCAAAGCTGGAAACCGGTGCCGTCGTACGCGTACCACTGTTCGTGCAAGAAGGCGAATTAATTAAAGTCGACACACGCAACAGCGAATACGTTTCTCGTGCAAAAGAATAATCACTGGCGACCCACTGCCTCTTTGCAATCGCTAAAACAACGCGCGGATATTTTACAAACTATCCGTGCGTTTTTTCATGCGCGCGGTGTGATGGAGGTAGAAACACCGCTGATGTGTCACACTTCTGTCACAGATCCATTTATTGAAAGTATTCCAGCGCTTTATCAAGCACATCCCGCTGACACACCAAAAACCTATTATCTGCAAACCTCACCTGAGTATGCGATGAAACGCTTGCTCGCAGCTGGCAGCGGCTGCATATTTCAAATTTGCAAAGCATTCCGTCAAGGTGAAGTTGGAAAATTGCATAACCCTGAATTCACTATGATTGAATGGTATCGCCTCGGCTTTAATCAGCTGCAGTTGATTGATGAGGTGGACGATTTATTGCAGTTGGTGCTCAAAACAGCGCCGGCACAAAGAATTACGTATCGAGATTTATTTACTGAGAAATTTAATGTAGATGTGTTTGGTGCGTCATTATCCACTCTGCAAAATTTAGCTGAGTCATTATCCATTAACGTGCATGCTGATATTGATGACCGTGACACGTGGCTCAATTTAATTATGACACATGCTGTTGAGCCAGAACTTGGTGCTGATAAGCCCTGCTTCATCTACAACTTCCCAGCAACACAAGCTGCGCTTGCACGCATTAATGCAGATGATCCAGACACCGCTGCACGCTTTGAAGTGTATTACAAAGGCATGGAACTCGCGAACGGCTTTCATGAATTGCAGAATGCAGATGAACAACGTAAACGGTTTGAAGAAAATAATTGCAAACGTTCAGCACTACAATTGAAAACGATGCCGCTGGATGAATTGTTTCTATCTGCCCTGCATTCTGGTTTACCGGATTGTTCAGGTGTGGCGTTAGGGATTGATAGATTAATCATGCTTGCCTTGGCAAAAGACACCTTGCAAGAAGTTGTGACCATTCCAATCGCTTGTGCTTGATAATGTCTGTCGCTGCTACACTAACGTGTGCACCGTTATACCGAACTACCAACACTCATCGTACCGGAATCCAGCAACATCACTTACAATCATCGTCCCGGAGTCCAGCAACTCAACCTTACATTTATCGTCGTCCCCGCATGCTTTTAGCGGGGATCTGTTCGTATCACTGTATAAGCAACCGAAGGGAGCACGCTTCGAAAACTTTCACAGTGGCACCAACAGATCCCCGCTAAAAGCATGCGGGGACGCCAAGAAAGCAAGCTTTGCTTGCTTTCTTGGCGATTTAGTGTTCAGATAGCCCCCTATAGAAAAGAATATATCATTACCAACTGATGATGCCCTCGGCTAACCACCCAGGAATGCAATATTAAACAGTTACTTGCGTTGGCGATGATACCTAAAAACCGCCAGCCGCAAGCCGACATTGCCTTCAATGCCGACTCGTGACGCTTGCTATTACGAGGAATAAAACAGTGGCATTTAAACAACTGCACCCCCAAATCCAAAAAGCGCTAGAAATTTGCGGTTACAACCAACCAACTCCAGTTCAAAATGAAGCAATCCCAGCTATTCTCGAAGGCAGCGACGTTGTAGCTTCTGCCCAAACCGGCAGCGGAAAAACAGCTGCATTCGTTTTGCCATCGCTGCACCTGCTTGCTACTAAAAAGATTGAAGGCAAACCCAGCGTTTTAATTCTGACCCCAACACGCGAACTCGCGACCCAAATCATGACCGCAGCTCGCAAATATGGCTCACAAGTACGTTTCAATATTATTAGCTTAGTTGGCGGCATGTCCTATGAACCTCAAATCCGCGATTTAAAACGCGGTGCTGACATCATCGTGGCAACACCAGGCCGCTTAATCGACCATCTTGAAAATCGTCGTTTGGATTTATCCAACGTGCGCATGTTAGTGCTGGATGAAGCTGACCGTATGTTAGACATGGGCTTCATTGAAGATGTAGAAAATATTGCATCCATGACGCCAAAAGATCGTCAGACTTTATTATTTAGCGCAACAGTAGATAAATCTATTATTCAAGTTGTGAAGCGCTTGTTAAAAGATCCAGTTCACATTGATTTATCCAAAGAAAAAGTTTCCACTCCGAAAATCAAACAAACCGTTTATAAAGCGAAAAACATGCAACACAAATCACGCATGTTGAAGCACTTCTTAAACGATGAAAATATTTATAAAGCGATTATCTTCACCGCCACCAAAACGTTAGCTGACAAGCTCGCCAATGAATTACGTGGTGATGGTTTTGCTGCGGCTGCACTGCATGGTGACTTACGTCAAAACGTTCGTAACCGCACCATTGATGCCTTCCGCCGTAACAAAGTACAGTTCCTTGTAGCAACCGATGTGGCTGCTCGTGGTCTTGATATTCATGACATTTCTCATGTCTTCAATTTTGATTTGCCAAAATTCTCTGAAGATTATGTACACCGCATTGGTCGTACTGGTCGTGCTGGCAGAGAAGGCGAAGCCATTTCATTCTGTTCTTCAACCGATTTAAAACACTTACAACGCATTGAACGCTACATCGGACAACGTCTGACAATTCAGCATGATAAATTTGAATATGCAGACACCGAGAAAAATACGCGTGCCGATGCCGAAAATTATTCACTGGAGGATATGTTGTCAAACCCACATCAACGTGGCGGACGCGGTGGACGCGGCGGCGAAAAGCGCCAGTTCCGTGATCGTCCAGCTAGATTCGAAAAATCAGATAAGCCATTCCGTCGTGATCGCGATGAAGGCAAGAGCAGTAAACGTTTTGAATCAAAAGAAGCGGCCTCCGATCAAGCCTTCGAAAAAGCGAAAAAACTTTACGAGGAATACGAAGCATTATTTGGTGATGCGCCCAAGAAAAAACGCAGCGAAGGTGCTGATTTTAAATCCTTTGATAAGCCAAAGAAACACGCTGATCGTGATGAATTCAGGTCATTCGACAAACCGAAGAAACATCGTGATCGCGATGATTTCAAATCTGACCGTCCATTCGATAAAAGCAAAAAACGTTTCGACCGTGATGAGCCGCGTCAATTCGATGACAAACGATCATCATTTGACAAACCAAAAAGCCGCACTGGTCGTGAAGAATATAAAGCTAACCGCTCATTCTCCAAATCAAAGCGCGGTGACGGTGACGAAACAAGATCTAGCCGTTCATTCGATAAACCGAAAAAGCGTTTTGACCGCGATGACTCAAGATCTGGCAAACCTTTCGATAGAAGCAAAAAACGTTTTGATCGTGATGAATCCAGAACTGACAAACCGTTTGATAGAAATAAAAAGCGCTTTGATCGCGACGATTCAAGATCAGGCAAGTCATTCGACCGATCAGAGAAACGTTTTGACCGCGATGACTCAAGGCCAGGCAAACCATTTGACAGAAACAACAAGCGTTTCGACCGTGGTGATGCTAAACCACAAAGACGTTTTGATCGTGATGACAAAACCAGACAATCATTCAGCGATAAAAAAGGTAAAGAGTTTTCACGCCGTGAAAGCGTATTCGAACGACCAACGTATGAATTCGAACGCCGCGATGACAATCCAAAAGTGCTGTACAAAAAACGCACGGACAAACCAGGCAAAGCAAAATCTGCCAACGCCGAATTTGCACGCGGCCGCATACGCTCCAAAAAAGCCAGCGGCGAATTCACCAAAAAACCTTTCCGCGACAGCAAAAAACGCGACAAGTAATCGTAGCCCGGATAAAACAAAGTTTTATCCGGGAACTTTTCATCGCTCTATAAGCAAGAATGTTTCACGCCTTAGCGTAAAGATCTTTCTTGGTAGCCTCCCACACATGCTTCAACTCAGTGAGCGCGTCAGTGACTGTTGCCCCGCAAGCCGAAATTTGCGGCAGCTCAATTAACTGCGCCATCAGTGCATTTCCTTCTTCCTGTATTCGAACACCAAATCCATCATAATCATCATGCATCATGGTCTTCTCCTTTAGTGACGGAACGTTGCGGTTGGATTTCACTACTTTCGATCGCCAGTTTCACTTTCTGCAATAACTTCGCAGTCAGATTCTCCTGGGTTTCAATTTTGCTGATGTAGGCTTGCGATACGCGCATACGGCGCGCTAATTCTTCTTGCGTGAGCCCTGCCCTGATGCGCGCGAGCGTCACCGGGTTATCGACATAATTCGATGGTTCAAAGGAAACGTATGGATGTTTGATCTTCAAATTGGAGACACGGGCGGTGATCTCATCTCGCAGCGAGTGATAGATCGTAATAGGCAGCAAGACATATTCGTCTTTACCGTCTACTGATTTGATGATCTGCAACACCATCCCTACCCCGCCTACACGACCGATTGCTTTCGGTTATATTATGTTATATTTAGTTATATGTCCATCGATATAATAACCATATTATACAATATGTTATCATTTTGAATGGTTATATTTAGTTATAAAAAAACGCGCACCTGACTGGATGCGCGTTCTGCGAGATTAGCCCATCAGAAGAGAATTACGCTACGGTAAAGGTTACCCCACCACTGCCATCTCCAGTTGCACGACAAACCGACCAATCGCGATCAACCAACTTGAAGGTGGCGGGGTCAACACTATCCTCAACCACATCGATGACGTTATCTTCCCAGACATGTATCAACTGTCGTGTCAGCGTATAAGTTTTGCTGCCGACCCAGTTATGCCACGAGAAACCGATCACGTTCATACGCTTGCCGTCAGAGCGCGTTTCCGTTAATTCGTATAAGTGATCCATGCGAATGCCAGATGTGATCACATCGAGGTTGTACGGGTTAGAGCCTTTTTGTTTAGTGGTGCATTTGCTGTAATCAACCAAGGCGAAAACGGTTTTACCTGTTTTCATCACAGCTAACAAATCCTGAAAGTTAGAGATGTCTTTTGCCATCACAGTAGAACTGACAGCCATTGCCAGGGCTGTTAACAACGCGGTAAATTTTTTCATTGCTTACGCTCCCTTAGCTAATTTTGCCATTAATGTCACACCACCCGAACCATCTGCAGACAGATGGCAGAGCAACACCGACTCATCAGTAAACTTTGTTGTTTCCATTGAAAACATTTGGTCTATCACTTCCACATTGCCGTTTTCAAATATACGCAGCAGACTTCTTGAGATGTATGCACCGTCACGCTGATTGCCAACATAATCATGCACGCTGGCAGCTACCATGCGCATTTTCTTGCCGGTAGCAATATCTGGTGCTGTACGTTCATAAATATCTTCTATGCGAAAACCGCGTGTTTTTTCATTCCAGGTATTACTGCCGTTATTAGCATAATGGCATTTATCGACATCGATGACGGCATGCACAGTGTTACCTGCACGTAATGCGTTCATGATAGCGGCATAATCAAGTAATGAGGCTTTTGCGGCGAATGCTGAAGTAGAAATCAATGATAGTACTAGTAAGGCGATTTGGTGTTTGAATTTCATTTTCATCTCCCTGAAAAATATCCTGAGCATTGTCGGCTGAAAAAAATGGGATTGCAACTGATTACGGGCGATGGTTAGAAATAGTGGCATTGTTCACAAGTTACTCGCAGCGTGCTTACTCGTGAACAATGGTTTATTTCATCTTATTGATAGCTACCCATTCAGACTTGGTGACAGGCGTAATCGAAAGTCGATTACCACGACGCAAAACTAACATGTCATGTAATGCTGGGTTTTGCTTTAAATCATCCAGTGAAATTAACCGCGGAAATTTTTCCACAAACTTCACATCCACCATATACCATTGCGGTTTTTCCGTGGTGGATTTTGGGTCGTAGTGATCTGAGTGCGGATCGAATGCGGTGAAATCTGGGTACCCTGCTTTCACGACTTTTGCGATGCCAGCAATACCTGGCGGGTTGCAATTGGAATGATAAAACAAGACTTCATCGCCCTCTTTCACCTCATCACGCAACATATTGCGGGCTTGGTAATTACGCACACCGTCCCAGTGTTCGGTTTGTTTGGGGCGTGTGCGCAAGTCATCAATGCTGAAACAGTCGGGTTCGGATTTGAAGAGCCAGTAGTTCATATTAACAATCCTTCTCAGTGCATTGCCTCACAGAGCTTCGTGTACCGTCATCGCGCTACCATCTTTTGTTGCTGTCGTCCCCGCACTTACTTCTTTAACCGTCGTCACCCCACTACTCTCACTAACCGTCGTCCCCGCTGGCTTTTAGCGGGGATCTGTTAGTGCAAGGGTGAACACGTTAGAAGAAAAGCCTTTCTTTTGTTTGCACAAAAGCACAAACAGGTCCCCGCTAAAAGCTTGCGGGGACGACGCTTCGAAAGGTCTCTCGCGTCGATTAAAACTTCTTCATTGCATCGAAGAATTCATCGTTGGTTTTCGTATCTCGCATTTTATCGATCAAGAACTCAACGGCACCTTCTTCCATTGGTTGCAAGAGTTTACGCAGAATCCAAATACGTTGTTGTTCTTCTTTGGGCACGAATTTTTCATCGCGACGTGTACCGCTGCGATTAATATTCATGGCTGGGAATACACGGCGTTCGGAAATCTTTCTATCCAGATGGATTTCCATGTTACCAGTACCTTTAAATTCTTCGTAAATCACATCATCCATTTTCGAACCGGTTTCAACCAACGCGGTTGCAATAATGGTTAAGCTTCCACCTTCTTCAATATTACGTGCTGCACCGAAGAAACGCTTTGGACGTTGTAATGCATTGGCGTCCACACCACCAGTTAACACTTTACCGGAAGCTGGAACAACCGTGTTGTACGCACGAGCAAGACGGGTAATAGAATCCAGCAAGATCACCACATCTTTTTTATGTTCAACTAAACGTTTGGCTTTTTCGATCACCATTTCTGCCACTTGAACGTGACGGTTTGCTGGTTCATCGAAGGTACTTGCGATGACTTCACCTTTAACTGAGCGCGCCATTTCGGTGACTTCTTCTGGGCGTTCGTCAATCAACAACACAATCAAATAACATTCTGGATGATTATGCGTGATGGAGTGCGCGATGTTTTGCAGCATCATGGTTTTACCAGCTTTTGGCGGTGATACGATTAAACCACGCTGGCCTTTACCAAACGGTGCCACTAAATCGATAATGCGCGCAGTAATATCTTCTGTGCTGCCATTACCGCATTGCATTTTTAATCTTTCTTCTGGGAAGAGCGGGGTGAGGTTTTCAAATAAAACTTTGCTCTTGGTGCTTTCTGGTGATTCAAAATTAATTTCATCGACTTTCAATAATGCGAAATAACGTTCGCCTTCTTTTGGTGGGCGAATCTTACCGGAAATGGTATCACCGGTACGCAAATTAAAGCGGCGAATCTGGCTGGGAGAAACATAAATATCATCTGGACCTGCAAGGTATGAACCTTCAGCGGAACGCAAAAATCCGAAGCCATCTTGCAAAATTTCTAAAACACCGTCGCCGTAAATGTCTTCACCGCGTTTGGCGTGTTCTTTGAGAATGGAGAAAATGATGTCTTGTTTCTTGGAGCGGGCCATGTTTTCCAGGCCGTATTGTTCAGCCATGGTAATGGTTTCAGCTGCGCTTTTACGCTTTAACTCACTTAGATTCATATGGGGAATATACCTTTAGAAGATTATTAGAAAATTTTAAATAAAGTTTGGGTGTTTGAATCACAGGTAATCGAGGTTGTTTACGCGAATAATATTATCACCGATTTTGAAGGATTTCTAGTAGGTTGGGCGTCCGCCATGCGTGCAACACGAAGGCGGATACCCAATCTGGTTATTACATTATTCAATATGAGAATCAATAAATTGCATTAAATCGGCTTTACCAATTAAACCCACTTGCGTAGCTTTAACCTGACCGTCTTTAAATAAAATCAGGGTAGGAATGCCGCGAACGCCGAATTTTGGCGGGGTAGAGGGGTTGCTGTCCACGTCCAGTTTAACGAACTTTACCTGGCCATTATATTTTGTGGCGACATCTTCCAGCACGGGAGCTAATGCTTTGCAGGGACCGCACCATTGCGCCCAAAAATCCACGATGACAGGGATATTGGAGGAGATGACTTCACTTTCAAAGGAATCATCGCTAATTGCGTGAATGTTATTGCTCATAGTCTTTACCTTACTTTTTGTGATGAATGCTGCTGCTAATGATGCATTATTTCATAAGAGTCTGGCTCTTTTTGCAAGCATTAACTACTTATGTTTTTTGGCTGTTATACGCTCGTGTTTCACTTTTACTGGCAACATCAAAAAGACGCCGATAATGAAGAACGCGATCACGGTAGCCATGCCAACACGCTGGCTATTGAATGCGATTGTCATCATCCCTAATAACCATGGGCCAATAAACGCGGTGATTTTGCCGGAGAGCGAATACAAGCCAAACATTTCTGCTGACATGTTTTTCTCTTCGATTAATCGCACCATCAAGGAACGACTGGCAGATTGCACAGGGCCGACAAATAAACACAACAACAAAGCTACGCCCCAAAAAACATACTTGCTGTGTAAAAAGAGCAGTGGCATGCCAAATACGCTTAAACACAACAGTGAAACGATGATCGTTAATTTTGAACCCAAGTAATCATCTACCCAACCAAGTGTGATAGCACCTAAGCCCGCGGTAATATTCATGGTGATACCAAACATCAATACTTGTTCGAAACTCATGTGATAGGTGCCAGCGGCATAAATACCGCCAAATGCAAACAAGGTATTTAAGCCGTCGGTGTAAATCATGTGGGCAATTAAATACAGAAACATATTTTTTTCTTGCGGCATTTTTTTCAGCGTTGACATTAATTCCTTGCAACCCAATCGCACGGCCTGACTGAGCGGTTTAGAAGTGGTTGTCATCTCTGGCACAAAGAAGAAAATTGGCAAAGCAAACACTAAAAACCAAAGCGCTGCAAAAGGTCCGCAAATACGAATTTGCTCTGCTGTGGACCTATCAAGCCAGCCGGAATTATTTTGGATAAAGAACACTAGCGCAATTGAAAGAGCCACAATGCCGCCAAGATACCCAGAACCCCAGCCCCAGCCAGACACTCGTCCAAGATGAGAGCGGGGCGCCAAAGTCGGTAAAAATGAATTATAAAAAACTAAGGCGACTTCATAACCTAATGATCCGACCACCACGCAAGCTAAGGTGCTATACACATAAGTCACACTCGGGTAAGCAAACCATAGCAACGCTGTAAAAATGACTGAGATGACGGTAAAGAGGAATAGCCAGCGTTTATGATGCCCGCCGTGATCTGCAATTGCGCCCACTAACGGACTGGTTAATGCAATTAAAACGCCCGCCAGGGAAGTTGCATTGGCCCATTGATACGTTCCCACAATTTCATTCGCAGCCACTTTGGTGGTGAAGTATGTCGAAAAAATAAAGGTCACGACAATAATAGAATACGATGCAGCGGCCCAATCATATAAACACCACGCAAAGATAGCCCTAAACGGTGTATTAATTTTATTGATCAAAACGATCCCCGGGATTGATGGTGGCTATTGAGAGTTAAATATTGTACTTGAATCTATCCTTGGGATGAAGAAGCATTTAGTACAGACCTATTGATAGCGGCTGGATAAAGATTGACCTCGCGCAGATCAGCAATTTATGTTCATGATTTGGGCTTGCGCGGAGCCACTGTTTGCGCAGCAATCAAATCTAGCGTAGTTTCGCCGCAATATTTAGCAATTTGCGCACGCACGGATTGTCGCAAGTTGGTGATGTCTTGCCAGTCATTTCCTTGCGGCATCACGGGCTCTGAAATCACTACTTTCAAATAGGTCGGCCGCATTAACCAACTACCATCACGCAACATTTTGCGCGCACCATTAAAAGCCACTGGCACCACTGGCACATTGGCCTCAGCTGCAATTTTAAATGCACCCAAGCGAAATGGACGCAATCCGGCGGCATAACCAAACGTGCCTTCTGGGAAAATTAAGATGGAATGTCCGGCTTTTAAGGTAGAAGCCATCTCCATGGTATCTTCCAGACCTCGCGATAAATTTGTGCGGTCTACCGGCAAATTCCCCATCTTTTTCATATACGGCCCAATGAAGCGAGCGGAGAATATTTCTTTCTTGGCAACATAACGTGTACCGGGTGGCAGTACGGCGACTGCAATCACTGCATCCATGTAGCTGGCGTGATTCACCGCATAGATCACCGCTTTTCCATCAGGAATATTTTTTGCGCCTATGACTTGCACCGGAGAAAAACTGGCCGCCAAAATAAACTTGCCGCACAGACGTGAAAACTTCGCCGTTGTTTTAATGGACGCGAACCTTGCCACCATGAACAAAGCAGATAATGACAAGGTGAAAATCATGATCATGTAAATGGTATAAATGAATTTCAGGACTGTCACAACAGAGTCTATCAATTTACGTGCACACCATTGCGCACCCAGTTTCGCCATTTGCAACCATGCTGGCACGCGAAACTTTCCTAATCGTTTTTCCAGATACATTTCTTTGCACGCTGAACGTTGCAGTTTACCGCTAGACGTTTTAGGCACGGAGCGCGGCGCAGTCAGCCTGATTTGATCCGGCGTAATGTCCATGGCATTGATGACAGCTTCGTTAATTGCGCTTTTGATTTTATTACGCTCTGCCAGTCGTTTTTCCCGCGTTTCGGCAACAATCACTAATTCTTCTGTGCCGCTTTGCGGATTCATCACCCCAAAAACGGCAACGCAGCCAACACGAACGCCAGGAATATTACCAACCAATTCTTCCACTTCTGCGGGATAAATATTTCTTCCAGCTTTGATGATGAGATCTTTACGTCGTCCGGTTAAATACACTTCGCCATCCACTTCATACGCCAGATCACCTGAACTGATCCAGCCATCATGCATGGCTGCACGTGTAGCATGCGGATTATTAAAATAGCCAATCATGTTTGAAGGCCCGCGGAATTGCAGCATACCGACATGACGCTCCGGCAGCACATTGTCTTCATCATCCACAATTCGTATTTCGTGATTTTCGATGGGACTGCCACAGCTTGCAAATTCTAACGCATGTTTGTCATCTGAAGGAATCGCTTGCTTATGTTCTTCAAACGCTTTGCGATCAATGCGATCTACCAGAAAATCGCGACCCAATGGTGGAACCGTTAAACCAACGGTAGATTCAGCCAACCCATAGACTGGCATCATGGCGCTTTTCTTGAATCCATAATGTGAAAACTTATCACAAAAATGCTCCATCGTACGCGGATACACTTTTTCTGCGCCATTGGCCGCTAAACGCCAGGAGCTTAAATCCAAGCCTTCTATTTGGTGCGGGTCTAGCTTGCGAGCACACAATTCATAAGCAAAATTCGGCGCACAGGAAATAGTACCGCGATGATAATGTATCGCCCACAACCAGCGCTCAGGATGACTTAAAAAAGAAAACGGCGTCATTAAAATTAATGGCACGCCATAATATAAACTTCCCAACCACGAGCCAATCAAACCAAAGTCGTGATAGAGCGGCAGCCAACTGACAACCACATCATCCGGTGATACGCGAACAGCTTTACCATACGCGCGAATATTGGTGAGCAAATTATAATGCGACAACAAAACACCTTTTGGATCGCTAGTACTGCCGGAAGTATACTGAATGAAAGCAGGGTCATCACGATGCACAATTGAATACACAGATTTTGCTTCTGGCTGCAACAGGTTATCTAGCGTCGTGACTTCTCTTAAGCTCGGTACAAATCCTTGTAATAACCGGCTTAGTTTTTCTGCTTGTTCAAACGTGATTAACATACGTACTTCTGCATTACGTAAAATGCGTTCTTCCATTTTTGCATACGCTTCCAACATGTGCATACGGAAGGGCGGATAAATGGGAACCGGTATGCCGCCAGCTAACAATACACCATAAAAAGCATAAAAAAATGCTGGCGAGGTTGGTAACATGATCGCAACGGTATCGCGCTCTTTTAATCCACGCTCACGTAAACTAAAGGCCACACGCTGTGCTGTTTTCAACAAATGGCCGTATGAAATAATTTCATCTGTACCATCTTCATGTTGAAAATAGATATGGGTTTTGTCTGGTGTGTTTTCGCCATACATAAGCAAGACATCTTGTAATGTATTGGCACGACCCAAATCCAGCTGAGGTCGTTCGCCATGTGTTGCCATGACTTCGCGCTGCATGGGTAGAATAATTTTAGGCTGTGCTGCCTGCATATAATCGGCAATATCACCCAGCGTTTTTGCTTCTATCAACAAGCGCTCTGGCAGGCTGATATTCAAGCGCTTTTCAATACGTCGAAATAATTCTGCGCGCCCAAGGCTGTCTATATTCAAATGATATTGAAAACTGGAATCCAGTTTGATTTCGCGACGATAAGGTTCGCCAGATTCTGCTAATAATTCGCGAGTAATACCAATAAGTTCTTTATCAACTTGCATCATGCAATAGTCTCGTTATTCCGTTTTTGCCAGCAGTAATGCAGGCACGCGACCGGCGCGGCCGGTCATGATATTGGTAAATTTATTTTTCAGTGGTGTGGCTAAATTAAAACTCGTCATGCCAGCTGACAACAGAAAACTGGCGAGAGTTGATTGCGATGAAAATAACTGCGCCAACCAGTGAGACACTTTCACGCTAATCGTTTGCTGTGTTTTTGAGTGGTTCAACAAAGCAAGCAATGCGGCAATATTTATTTTCTCATGTTGCATGCATTTTGCCTGTATGCCTTCTGCCAGCACCGCAGCTTCATATAAGGCAAGATTAAATCCTTGCGCGGCGATTGGATGCACCGTGTGCGCTGCATTTCCCAACAGCAAAACACATTTCTCGTGCGCCGTTTTGGCACATAACAATTGCAGCGGGAACGTGTGGCGCTTGGCAACAGATTGTAAACGACCTAAGCGATAGCCAAAAATACGCTGGATTTCCGCCAGATAGTCTTCATCAGAAAATGTCGCCAAACGATTAATTTCCGCTTGCTCAGCCGATAAAATCGAAGCGCATTCATGCGCTCCCAAGGGCAGCATGGCTAGCGCACCATGTTGATAAAAACGCTCATAAGCAATATGTTGATGCGAACGTTTAATGCCAATGCGTGTCACAATGGCTGATTGTACGTAATCTACTTTGTTCACTGGAATACCTGCCAACTCACGTACCGTGGAGGCCGTGCCATCAGCACCAATAATGACGGGTGATTGTAATGACATTGGCTTGCCATCCACTTCAATCGTGACATCAGCCATGTCATCGGTTTGCGATAAAGCCGTTAAACGAGCGGGGCGGTAAACCGTCACATTCTCTTGCGTAGTCAACGCATCATTTAATGCAGATTCAATATATCGTGCAGGCACCACGTTGCCTAATGCCGCCAAATTTACATCTTGGTGATGCAAACGCACTGCGCCAAAATGTCCTTGATGTGACACGTGAACTTGCTGGATCGCTGAAGCATGCTCTGCTAATTGCGACCAGCAATCTAAATTCGCCAAAAACTGACAACTACTGGCATTCAATGCAAATAAACGAGGATCATCATTCGACGGCAACCGCGCATCAATTAATGCTATGCGCAGCGGTGTGTGTTTTAACGCGTGAGCGAAACTCGCCCCCACCAACCCGCCGCCAACTATGATTAAATCGTATTGCATGTTTATCTCGCCATGATCGCTTCAATTTCATCGGCTTGCTTAGGCACATGATTGCTTAAGACTTCATAGCCTTTACTTGTTACCAGCACATCATCTTCAATGCGCACACCTATGTTATGCCAGCGCTTGTGCACGCCTTTAATATCCTCCGCGATATACAAACCAGGTTCTACGGTTAACACCATGCCTGGTTCGAGCTTGCGCCATTTGTTATCCACGCGATAACGTCCGCGGTCATGTACATCTAAGCCAAGATAGTGGCCGGAACGATGCATATAGAAAGGCAAATAAGCTTCATTCTTGATTAAATCAGCCAATTTTCCTTTCAAGATACCAAGGTCAATCAAGCCTTGGGTCAGAATCTTGACGATCACCTCTTGCGGCGCTGTCCACAGTGCGCCTGGTTTAATCACTTTGATTGCAGCTAACTGTGCCTTTAAAACCAAATCATAAATCGCGCGTTGTTCCTGGCTGAACTTGCCTTTTGCGGGAAACGTGCGAGTTATATCAGAAGCGTAATTATGATATTCGCAGCCAGCATCAATCAGCACGATGTCATCTTTTTCAATTTTTTTGTCGTTAGTAATGTAATGGAGTACACAGCTGTTCTTGCCTGAACCCACGATTGAGGAATAGGCAGGAAAGCGAGCACCGTTACGCACAAACTCATGCGTCAATTCTGCTTCCAGCTGATACTCGTGCATACCAGGACGACAAGCGCGCATCGCGCGAATATGCGCATGTGCTGAAATTTGCGCGGCGCGACGCATGATGGAGATTTCATCTTTCGATTTGATCAGACGCATTTCATGTATCGTTGGTGAAATATCCTGAAACTTCTGTGGCGAGATAGCGCCACCACGAATAGCCGCACGAATTTCATTTACAGCATTCAAGACGACTTCATCATTTTCAGCATCGCTACCTAACGGAAAATGGATGGTATCGCGCCCAACTAATAATTCAGGTAATTTTTCTTCTAATTCATGTATAGGAAAACTCTGGTCGGCAAGAAACTTTTTCACCGCGCCTTCTTGCCCAGCACGCGGGCCATCCCACGTTTCACGTAAGCGATCACGCACGCGATTAAATAAAATATAGTCGCCTTCTTTACGTCCCGGCGCCAACACCATCACGGCTTCTGGTTCATCAAAACCAGTTAAGTAATAAAAATCGCTGTCTTGTCGATAATGATAATAAGCATCTGCATTACGTATACATTCTTTCGCTGCAAATAAAATAATAATGCCATTGTTACCGACTTGCTTCATCAGCGCTTTACGTCGCTTGGCATACTCATTCATTGATATCATTTTTGCTTCCTTTTTTCTTAATGCAGGTGGCTGGTTTCAGCCGGATTGATTGCTTCGGGTGCCGCGTTCAATTCTGTATAAATCAAGATGACCGCCATACGAACATACTCGACTAACTCTACATAGGCTTCTTCATCTTCTTCACTGGCGACAACGTCTTCGTAATTCATTTTTGCAATTTCAATTAAATCTTCCAGTGCGTCTGTTAACTCCGATGGCTCGCGGCCGATAATGGGCACACCGGCGACTTTCAATCCGGTCAAAAAGCCCTGACACCAAACAGTGAGCGCTTCAGCGCGTATTGGTAATTCGTAGTTATCGTCGGGAATAATTAATTCGAACTGCATGAGGAAGTCTTTTAATTGCTGGCTGGTTCCGGTGAACACTTCTTGCAACTCATGGGCAGTGTCTTCATCCAGCTTTTCGCCCATCACCAATTCCTGCCAGGCTGTTTCATCATTGAAACCACCGCATAAAATTCCAGTAATTAATCCATGCACTTGAGAAGCATGCAGTTTTTGCTCGGTCTTGCCAAGCATGTTTGTTAAGTCATCAAACTCAGGCAATTTAATAGGTTTCATGTGGTCTCGGGAAAAATGGTGGTTGCATAAAATTGACAATCTTATCGAAAATGGTATGAGATAGAAAGCGCAACCACATAGAGAAATGAATATGACCCATCAAAAACCTGTTTTATCTGCCATTGCCGCCATGGCTGAAAACCGCGTCATTGGTCTTAATAACCGCATGCCTTGGCATATGCCGGCGGATTTAAAGCATTTTAAAACAGTGACATCGGGGCATCCGGTGTTAATGGGGCGCAAAACTTTTCATTCAATAGGCAGGCCGCTACCGAATCGCGCCAATATTATTTTGACGCGCGATAAGCAATTTACTGCACAAGATTGTCTGGTCGTGCCTCATCCAGATGCGGCATTATCGATGGCACTGGAGCTTGATCAAGACGAAGTCTTTATCATCGGCGGCGCTGAAATTTACCGCGAATTATTACCGCGCGTGCAACGTTTGTATTTGACGATTATTCATCATCAATTCGAAGGCGATGCGTTTTTCCCTGAATTAAATGCAGCGGAATGGCGTGAAGTCAGCCGCGAAAAGCATTTAGCGGATGACAAGAATGCGTATGATTATAGCTTTGTTATTTTAGAGCGCATTGAGGACACGGCACGCTAAACCGCTTGCCGTCTTCCAGACGCATGGCACTTAACTGATTGCCCCACACGCAGCCGGTATCTAAAGCAAATAAATTGGGAGCGTCTGTTTTACCTTCCAATGCCGCCCAGTGGCCGAAAATAATATTGATATCTGCATTCATTCTTGGCGTGACATCAAACCATGGCACGTAATCTGATGAGGCACTACCTATTTTGCCCTTGTAAGTGAGATTCATGCGGCCGCTCTTATCGCAAAAGCGCATACGCGTGAAATAGTTAATAATGCAGCGCAGTCTGTCATTGCCAGTTAGTGACTCCTGCCAAAGATCCGGTTGGTTGCCATACATCTCAGGTAAAAATTCACGCCAATGCGCGCCGCGTAACACGTCTTCAACCTCATGCGCCAACGCCTGCGCTTTTTCCACAGTCCAGCATGGAGCAAGACCCGCGTGTGTCATCACATAACCTAGAGCGGCGTCATGCACCAACATCGGTCGGTGGCGTAACCAATCCAGTAACACAGCTTTATCTGATGCATGTAAAATATCATTCATGGTGTCACTGTGATGATGCGGACGCGCGCCTATCGACACTGCCAATAAATGCAAATCATGATTACCTAAAACAATTTGATGTCTATCGCCTGCTGCATGTAAATATCGCAGCACTTGCAGCGAAGCGGGGCCGCGATTGACTAAATCGCCAGTAATCCACAAGGTGTCGTGTGCCGCATCAAAATGGATGGCTTGCAGGATTTGCATGAAAGGCTCAAAACAGCCTTGAATATCACCGATTGCGTACGTTGCCATTATCCATTCCTGAGGGGCTATTTCGCGCCAGCGAGCTCATTGCTAATCGCGACAAAATCCTTTACTGATAAATTTTCTGCGCGCAGATCAGAAGCCACCGGCATACGCTCCCAGGATTCTGCATCGACCAGATCACGCAAACTATTGCGTAATGTTTTGCGCCGTTGACCAAAAGCATGCTTCACAACCGATTCAAACAACGCATAATCTTTTGCCACGACTGGGTATTCGCGATATGGCACCAGCCGTACAATACTGGAGTTAACTTTTGGCGGTGGATGAAATGCCATGGGCGGTACATCAAATAACAATTCTACTTCACAGTGATATTGCACCATCACACTTAAACGACCGTAATCGTCATCATCTGATTTTGCTGCCAATCGCAAGGCGACCTCTTTTTGCAGCATGAATACCATGTCAGAAATGCAATGAGAGAAAGTCAGGATATGAAATAATAATGGGGTAGAGATGTTATAAGGCAAGTTGCCAAAAATTCGCAGCGGTTTTTTTGCTACTTGTAAACGCGAAAAATCAAATGTCAGCGCATCGGCTTCATGCACACGCAAGCCTCCGCGTGAACCCCGCTCTTCAAGTTCATCGATTAAATCACGGTCTAATTCGATGGCATCGAGATGACGGGCAATTTTCAACACTGGTATGGTAATTGCACCTTGGCCGGGACCAATTTCCACCAAATGATCTTGTGGCTGCGGATGAATGGCGGCCACAATGCGTGAAATAATATGTTGGTCTCTTAAGAAATGCTGCCCAAATCGCTTACGCGGGATGTGCATGTTACCTCTCTAGCCATGATAGCGTTTCAACGCCACGACAGCAGGTTCAAAGCCAGCTTTTGCAGAAACAGTAAACCATTCTATAGCTTTCGCTTTATTGGCTGGTGTGCCAATGCCACGCAGATAGCATAAACCTACGCTGTATTGTGCACTGGCAAGGCCTTGTTTTGCCGCACGTTCGTAGTACATAAAGGCTTTTTGGTTATCTTTTGGTGTGCCTTTGCCTGCGGCATACATATAACCTAATTTATTTTCAGCTAATGCATCGCCTTGCTGTGCGCCTTGCTGGAAGTAATAGAAAGCTTTTTCATCGTCTTTTGGCACGCCGCGGCCTAGTGAATATTGCACGCCCATTTCAGTCATGGTGCTTGGCTGCTTGAATCCAAAAAAAGTATTGCCGTATTTGTCCGTGGAGCAGCTCGATACCAGAAACATTATTCCGATAAAGGCGATCAGCCTTTTCATACTCATGCCATTAACCTTCATGTTTAATTTAAGAGAGCAGCCATTATAATGTGCCCGGGTTTGATTTAAAATAAGTATTAAATTAGTAAGGATCAAAATGTCAAAAACCTACACACCATTGTTAACCGACTTCTATCAGCTCACCATGGCCTATGGCTACTGGCAGCTCGGCATGCATGAGCAGGAAGCAGTTTTCCATTTGCTCTTTCGCAAGAATCCATTCAAGGATAACCATGCGTTAAGTGCGGGTCTTGGTAGTGTAGTGGAGTATTTGGAAAACTGGACATTTCAAGCAGATGATCTTGCGTACTTGTCTTCCCTAAAAGACCAGCGCGGCCAACCCATGTTTAATACGGCCTTTTTGGATTATCTACGCGACATGCGTTTTAGCGGCGACATTGATGCAATTGCTGAAGGATCTATTGTTTTTCCGCATGAACCACTATTACGCGTGCAAGGGCCGCTGATTCAATGTCAGCTACTCGAAACTGCCTTGTTAAATATCGTCAATTTTCAAACCTTGATTGCCAGTAAGTCTTCTCGTGCCTGTCTTGCTGCTGCTGGCGAACCTGTTATTGAGTTTGGTTTGCGCCGTGCTCAAGGGCCAGATGGTGCACTGTCTGCCAGTCGCGCTGCCTACATTGGCGGTTGCGCTGCCACATCAAATACGCTTGCAGGAAAATTGTATGACATTCCTGTGCGCGGTACACATGCCCACAGTTGGGTGACGGCATTTGATTCGGAACAAAAAGCGTTTGCGGCTTATGCCAAAGTCATGCCCCATAACAGCGTGTTACTGGTTGACACTTACAACACGATTGAAGGCGTTAAACATGCGATAGAAGCAGGGCAGCAATTACGCGCACAAGGCGCAGAATTACTGGCTATTCGACTAGACTCAGGTGACATGGCAGATTTAAGTATTAAGGCACGTGCATTATTGGATGCAGCCGGTTTTCATAACACGCAAATCATGGCAAGCAATTCCCTGGATGAATATGTCATCGCTGATCTCAAGCAAAAGCATGCAAAAATTTCTGTTTGGGGTGTAGGCACAAATTTAGTGACCGCTTACGATCATCCGGCATTAGACGGCGTCTATAAGATGTCTGCGCTGAAAAACAAAAGTGGTGAATGGGAATTTAAAATTAAATTATCCGAACAAGAAATTAAAATCTCTAATCCGGGGCGCCATCAAGTGCGCCGATTTTTTGCCGATGATCAATGGATTGCTGATGTTATCTATGACTTAGACACTGGCATTGCTGAAAATCCGGAAGTAGTGCTGCTTGAGCCTTCATTAAAACAGATTCACATTAATCACTACGATGCGTTTGTGGATTTGCTCACCCCCTTGTACCGTCAAGGCAAGTTAGTGCAAGAACAACCTTCCATTCATGATGTACGTCGCGACGCCATGACTGAAAGCGAGCGCTTTATGCAAAATCATGCGGGCAAGCTTTATTATGTTGGGCTTGAAAAAAACCTGCACGCCAAGAAAGTGGCGCTGATGAAACAGAAGAAATCATAGTTTGAAATATGGGTTCTGCACTGTTTGCTCGATCTAACTTAAACGCTCTTAGCATTTTCTCGTAAGTGATCAGGGTTAATAGTGCCAACGATCACACTAGTAACACCCGGTTCTTTTAAAGCAAATTGCATACTGCTTCGCACTGGATTATCACCCAATTGACTTAAATGCCCGCTCGCCAATGCTTTCTTGATAAAAATACCTTTATGCTTTTTCTGCGCTGCAGCAATCACTGGGTATTCTTCAGTGTACCCAGGATAGTAAGTCATCATCACCACATCTGAATGTTCGACAGCCAGCAATCCACCAGCAACCGTTTTGGTCGACATGCCATACGCGCGGATTTTACCTTGCTCTTTTAAACGTGCGAGTGTGTCAAACACACCATCTTCATGAATGATGCGCTCATCATCACCAGAAGAATGCACAAGCAAAACATCCAGATAGTCTGTTTGCAGGCGCCGCAAACTACGGTCAACACTTTTGACTAAACCCATTGCAGAAAAATCAAAACTGGATTTCCCATCAAAAAATTCTTCGCCCGCTTTAGAGGTAATGACCCATTGGTCACGCTGAGTTTGCAACAATTTTCCCAATCGTTCTTCGCTGGTGCCGTAAGCTGGCGCGGTATCAATTAAATTAATGCCCAGACTGGCGGCAGTTTCTAACAGATGCTGAATAGCAGCATCATTCGGCAACTCAAATGCCTGCGGATATTTCACGCCTTGATTGCGACCAAACTTAACCGTTCCCAACCCAAGGACGCTGACTTCAATGCCCGTATTGCCAATTTTACGTTTTTGCAAAGCTTACTCCTTCACGCCATGAAATTCGCTGGTTTCCCATACTGGAGTAGCCACTGGCGGCATAGGCCAGGAACGCAATGGACGGAAATCAAAAACCTGCGGTTCCAGCTTTGCTTTAGTCACAGTTTCCATGACTTCATGCGCAAGCTTTGGTGCCAAAGCCAACTTGGTCGGCCATGCAATCGTCATATTGCCTATGGTTTTGGTGTAAGACGTATCTGGCTTTAACATACCGCGCTGTTTTGGCTCGGCGCGATCAACGTAGAATGAAGCGAATTTCGCTGCTGAAAAGTCTAGCCACGGAAACAGGGATGCTAACTCTTTGCGCGCAACCACGGCTTGCTCTTCTTCAGAACGCGACACACCTTCTTCAGCAATATTACCGCCCAAATACCACACGGTTTTACCAGATTGTGTGTGATGTGTGGTAATGGTAATGCGAGGTTTAGTGCCTAAGCCCATGCAATGCGCATAAACAGGCAAATCAAACGGCACTTGCACCATCACCATGTGTAATGGTCGTAACTGCATGGCCAGATGATCGTCCTTCAATTTCTTGATAATCACTTCATTGCCGCTGCCTGCTGTAAACACAAAATGTTGTGCTGCAATATCCACAGCTTTGCCAGCTGAGTAAACCGTTGCTGTCACTAAACGGCCATCTTGATCCAACTTTAATTCTTGATCGTTTAACGGTTCAATTTGATATACCGCATCTTGATTTGCTTTCGCAAATTCACGAATCAGTGCGGGCACATCAATCACCATTTCATTTAAGGCATACACTTCGCCTTTGAAATCTGGATGTTGAAACACAGCGGGATAATCATTTTTCGCTATTGTATCCACCTTGCTGGATAAAGCAGCTCCTGCAAGAAATCCTGTTAATTTTGAGGCGAATTTTTGTGGCGACCAAAGATATTGGTTTTTTGATAGCACGGGAACGGCTGATAAATCGACTTCACCTCTACCATCAAGACAAGCTCGCCAAATTTCTGGCATATCTGACATGGCCAAGGCTTCTGAGTTCATGGCACCGGTGAGTGCGTATTTCATACCGCCATGAATAATGCCTTGTGACTTACACGTTTGACCACCGCCCAAGGCGCCGGATTCTAATAATATTGCTGAATATCCTGCAGCATGCAGTTTTTGCAATAACCAAAGGCCGGCAATACCGCCGCCGAATATGGCTATATCGACACTAACTACTTTATTCATACTTAATCCTGATTTGAATCGCGGCGCACATGGTACAGCATTTTGACGTTTTTGCGCTATAATGCCCCCACTCATTTACACATAAGAGCCGCAAAAAGCGCTCTTATCACCCATAAAAATATAATTGAGACAGCTTAAATGTTTGATATAAATAAAGAATTTGACGTCATCGTCATTGGCGGCGGACACGCCGGCACCGAAGCAGCTTTAGCCGCGGCACGCGCTGGCGCCATGACTTTGCTGCTGACTCACAATATTGAAACCCTGGGTCAGATGTCTTGTAACCCAGCAATTGGCGGCATAGGCAAAGGACACTTAGTCAAAGAAATCGATGCTTTGGGCGGTGCGATGGCATCAGCCATTGATAAAGCTGGCATCCATTTCCGTACTCTCAATGCCAGCAAAGGCCCCGCTGTCAGAGCCACGCGCGCTCAGGCAGATCGCAGCCTGTATAAACAAGTCATTCGCAGCATGCTGGAGAATCAGCCTAATCTCACTTTATTTCAACAAGAAGTGTGCGATATTTTGATTGAACAAGATCGCGTGACGGGCGTTGTGACCCAAATGGGATTGCAAATCAAAGCCAAAACCGTCGTGTTAACAGCAGGCACTTTTCTTGCCGGCAAGATTCATATTGGTTTAAAAAACTATGAAGGCGGTCGTGCTGGTGATCAACCGGCGAAAACATTAGCCATGCGTTTGCGCGAGTTATCGTTAGGTGTAGGCAGATTAAAAACGGGCACACCCCCGCGTATTGATGGTCGCACCGTGGATTTTTCCGTGATGGAAAAGCAATTCGGTGACACACCCACGCCAGTGTTTTCATTTTTAGGTGATGTGTCTGAGCATCCGCAGCAAACATGCTGCCACATCACCCACACCAACGAACGCACACATGAATTAATTCAACAAGGTTTAGGTGAATCGCCAATGTACACGGGCGTGATTGAAGGAACAGGACCGCGTTATTGTCCATCCATCGAAGATAAAGTTGTGCGTTTCAGCGATAAATCTTCGCATCAAATCTTTGTTGAACCTGAAGGTTTGTACACACATGAATTATATCCGAATGGTATTTCCACCAGCTTACCGTTTCATGTGCAGTTAGCTTTTGTGCGTACCATGCGCGGTTTTGAAAACGCACACATCACGCGACCTGGTTACGCAATCGAATATGATTATTTTGATCCACGTAATTTAAAACCCTCACTGGAAACCAAATCCATTCAAGGTTTGTTTTTTGCAGGGCAAATCAACGGCACAACAGGTTACGAAGAAGCCGCTGCACAAGGTTTAATTGCGGGCTTGAACGCAGCTCGTTTTTCGCAAGAGCTGGAAGCCTGGTCTCCGCGCCGAGATGAAGCTTACATGGGCGTGTTGATTGATGATTTAATTACACGCGGCACGACTGAACCTTACCGCATGTTTACCAGTCGCGCGGAATATCGCTTGATGTTACGCGAAGATAACGCCGATTTACGCCTGACTCCAAAAGGGCGTGAATTGAATTTGGTTAATGATAAACGCTGGCAGCGCTTTGAAAGCAAGCAGCGCACTATTGCGCAAGAAAAAGAACGCCTGCATGCTGCCTTTGTCTATCCAGATACTGACTGCGCGCGCTCACTGCAAACACTGCTAGAAAAACCGCTGGCACGTGAATATCGATTAGTAGAATTATTACGCCGCCCAGAATTAACTTACGATTTATTAATGCAACACACCCAATTTGGCCCAGGCATAGACGATGCAGAAGCTGCCCAGCAAATTGAAATTCAGTTGAAATATGCGGGTTACATTGACCGACAGGAAGATGAAATTGCCAAACACATGCGCCAAGAATTATTAAAAATTCCTGAGAACATGGATTACGAGTCCATTAACGGACTCTCGAATGAAGTCAGTCAAAAACTACGTGCTGTCAGACCGGCCACCATTGGCATGGCATCACGCATTCCTGGCATGACCCCAGCGGCTGTCTCGCTGCTGTTAGTGCATTTGAAAAAGCGTAAGGCAGGTTAGCAATGAAAGCCTTATTAGAAACTGCGTTAGCAGAAAATCAACTGGTCCTGAATGAAGAGGCCGTGAATCGGTTACTGCATTATCTCGACATGATCGTGAAGTGGAATAAAGTCTTTAATCTCACCAGCATTACGGAACCACGCGAGATGGTCTATTTGCATATCATAGACAGCTTGCTCACAGCGCCATTTTTATCTGGCAAACGATTTCTAGATGTGGGCAGCGGTGCTGGTTTGCCTGGCATTCCGCTCGCGATTTTGCACCCCGAGCATGAGTGGGTGCTGCTGGATAAAAACAACAAAAAAACACGCTTCATGACTCAGGCAATTGCTGAATTAAAACTCACGAATGCGCAATCTGTGCACATTCGAGCTGAAGATTTTCATCCTGAGAAATGTTTTGATGGCATCTTGTCACGCGCTTACGCGACACTGGGTGAGTTTATTAAAACAACGCGACATCTTATTTGCAAAAATGGTACATTTATCGCCTTGAAAGGCAAATATCCGCAAGATGAAATGGATGAAGCATCAGGCTTGTTAGGTGAAACAACCGTCACTGCCATTCATCTGCGTGGAATGAAGATAGATCGCCATATTGTTTGCATTAAACCTACATAATTTAGTTTGACTAGTTGCAAAAGGAATTAACATGACAAAAATCATTGCGGTTGCCAATCAGAAAGGTGGTGTTGGCAAAACGACGACAACGATTAATCTGGCAGCCTCATTTGCCGCCATGAAACGCAAAGTCATGCTGATAGATCTGGATCCGCAAGGTAATGCCAGTGTTGGCTCTGGTGTTTACAAAGATGATGTGACTTATTTTTCACATCATGTTTTATGTGAAGAAGCCTCTATTACGGATGCCTTAATTCCTACCGCCGGTGGCTATGATTTGATTGCCACGAATCAGGATTTAATTGTCGCTGAAATGCAATTACTGCAAGCTGCTAATCGCGAAAAGCGCCTTACCAATATTTTGAAACCTATTCTGCCTAAATACGATTACATTTTAATTGATTGCCCGCCTTCACTTAGCGTGCTAACGGTCAATGCCTTAGTGGCCGCTGACTCGGTGCTGATCCCCATTCAGTGTGAATACTTCGCGCTTGAAGGTTTGAGCGCCTTGCTGAAAACGGTTGAACAAATTCGCACGACGATTAATCCACGCTTACATATCGAAGGTCTGTTGCGCACGATGTACGATGGTCGCAATCGTTTAGCGCTCGATGTCTCGGCACAATTGATGGCTCATTTTCCAGATCGTGTTTATCGTACTGTGATTCCTCGTAATGTCAGACTGGCGGAAGCGCCTAGTCATGGGGCCCCGATTATTAAATATGATGAGAAATCGCAGGGCGCGATTGCTTATCTTGCGCTGGCGGGTGAAATCTTACGGCGTGCAGAAGAAAAAGTTGCTTAATTTCTATCCCGGATTGCGTGCTTTGTGCCAATCCTGGCTGTTTTAAACTTTCGTTTTTCCTCACCTTGCCCCTCTCCCGCAATCACTTCCCTCAACCACGTGGCCATACGGGGCGGCGTAGTTAGGAGAGGTGGCAGCGGGAGGGGGACAGGGTGAGGGGAAAAGAGAGTACGGCCAGGAACATGTGCAATAAGAAACAATTTCACTATAATAGCTCCAGCTCCCAACCGGACACTGCACATGAATAATGAATCCAATAAACAGCAAACTCACTTCGGCTTCAAACAAGTGAATACCGAAGACAAATCCAACCTGGTTCGTGAAGTCTTCCAATCGGTCGCGCCTAAATATGATTTGATGAATGACTTAATGTCTTTCGGGCAACATCGTTTATGGAAGCGATTTACCATAGCGCAAGCGGCCATCAAGCCAGGGCAAAAAATTTTAGATGTAGCATCCGGCACTGGTGACCTTGCCATGGCATTTGCAAAACTCGTTGGCGCTAATGGCAAAGTGGTGATGACAGATATTAACGAAGCCATGTTAAATACCGGCCGTGATCGCTTGATGGACGCTGGCGTGATAGGCAATATCGATTTTGTTATTGCAGATGCAGAGAGCTTGCCATTCGCTACCAATGATTTCGATCTTGTCACCATTGCATTCGGATTAAGAAACGTCACGGACAAACTCACCGCACTAAAATCCATGTATCGCGTATTAAAACCAGGTGGCAAGTTATTAGTGCTGGAGTTCTCAAAGCCAAGCACCGCTATTCTGGGTAAATTCTATGACTTCTATTCGTTTAATGTCATACCTAAAATCGGTGCGCTGGTTGCGAATGATCGCGACAGCTATCAATATTTGGTAGAGTCCATACGCATGCACCCCGACCAGGAATCCATGAAAAACATGATGCAAGAAGCGGGGTTTGAAGAAGTACAATATTTCAATTTATGCGGCGGCATCGTTGCGCTGCATCAAGGATATAAATATTAAACCATGAAGACGTTATTTCTTAATTATCTTGAAAAAGCCATGAATGCTTATTTGCAACAAGATGAGCAATCTAAACTTCGCTTAAAGAAATTAGCGGGTAAAACCTTAAGCGTGGAATTATTACCCATGTCATGGCAATTTAACTGCAGCTTCTCCAGTGAGCGGGTGCAAGTCACCATGCACGATGAGATTGTACCGCACACCAAAATCAAAGGCACGCCATTGCAACTTTGCGGCGTCATGCTAAACAAATCCAAACGCAAACAGTTTTTTGCTGAAGATTTGCAAATTGAAGGTGATGCTGAACTCGCGCAAGAAGTAACGGAATTATTCGACAATATACAAATTGATTGGGAAGAGCATTTATCCCAACTCATAGGCGACATACCTGCATTCCAAGTCAGCAGATTCGCGGGTAACATCAAACAATGGTTACAAAAAGCTGGCAGCGGCGTACGCCAAGATGTGAATGATTATCTGCATGAAGAAGCACAATGTTTTCCGCCGCGCGAAGCATTGCATGAGTTTTTTGACGACATCGACACGCTGCGCATGGATGCAGACAGACTGGAAGCTCGCTTCAATCATGTCAAAGCGCAACTGGAAAAAGAGGACGAACTGTGAAGGCCATAACACGCGTTTACCGCATGATACGCATTAATTATATCTTGATGCGTTACAACATTGATGAAATTGTGCTGGGTACACACTGGTTTTATCCATTTCGTTTTCTGACTTACATGAATCCTTTTTACTGGACGACCACGCGCAAATTGCCGCGTGGAGTGCGCATACGCATGGCACTGGAAGATCTAGGCCCCATCTTTGTCAAAGCCGGCCAAATTATCTCGACACGCCGAGACTTATTGCCAGATGACATTGCAAATGAACTGACAAAATTACAAGACCGCGTCAAACCATTTCCGGGCAAACAAGCTAAAGCAATCATAGAAAAAACGTTGGAAGCGCCGTTAGAACACATCTTCAAACATTTTGATGCGACGGCATTAGCTTCAGCCTCCATCGCACAAGTGCATGCGGCGACTTTGTTAAATGGTGATGAAGTAGTCATTAAAGTATTACGGCCAAATATTGCAGAAATCATCGATCGCGATGTCGACATCTTGATGACCATGGCCGGTATCGCCGAAAAATACTGGCGACGCGCTCGCCATTTGAAACCAAAAGAAATTGTCGCCGAAGTTGGGCAAACACTTTATGACGAGCTGGATTTAACCCGCGAAGGCGCAAACGCCTCGCAATTAAAGCGTAATTTCGCTGACTCAGATGAACTATATATCCCAAAAATTTACTGGGATTATTGCCGTCATAGCGTGTTAGTCATGGAACGCATCTATGGCATACCTATTCATGATATTGAACGTCTAAAACACGCGGGCGTTAACATGGAAAAGCTAGCACAACGTATCATCTCGATTTTCTTCACGCAAATTTTCCGTGACAGTTTCTTTCACGCTGATTTACATCCTGGTAATATTTTTGTTTCTGAAAAAGACCCGGAAGACCCAACCATTATCACCGTTGACTTTGGTATTGTTGGCTCCTTGAATCATAACGATCAACGTTACATTGCTGAAAACATGCTGGCGTTTTTCAAACGTGATTACCAACGCGTCGCTGAATTACACATTGCTTGCGGTTGGCTGCCGCCTGAAACACGCATAGATCAGTTTGAAGGTGCCATACGAGCAGTATCTGAACCCATATTCGAACAACCATTACGCGACATATCTTTTGGCAAATTACTGCTGCGGCTGTTTCAAGTGGCCTCGCGTTTCCACATTAATATCCAACCGCAATTAGTATTGCTGCAAAAAACGCTGTTGAATATAGAAGGTCTAAGTCGTCAGTTGGCGCCAGACTTTAATTTATGGGAATCCGCATCGCCGCAAATTGAAAAGTGGCTGCGTAAACAGGTTGGCGTCGTTTCTTTCTTGAAGCGCATTCGTGACAATCTACCCATGTGGTCTGAACAACTGCCTGAATTACCGACCTTAATGTATGAAGTATTGCGCGAGAAAAAGCAGCAGCAAGAGCAAGCACGCTTTGAGCAAGTACTCGCAAGTAACGGCAGGGACTCAACCGACACTAAAACCAAAATTGGTTATTTCTTCGTTGGTATTGCTTCAGCATTACTAGCGGTGATTGGTTTTACGCACTGGGCTTAATCATTATAACGAGTCATGGCAGTGGCGATTTTATCTTCCAGGCCTTTATAACTCCAGGTTAAGCCTTTATTGCCATTAATCATAATGACAAACGCGAGATCTTCTTTATTAGCAGTTGTCGCATAACCCGCCAGTGATGCCACACCGGTACCTGCTAGTGTTCCTGTTTTCGCGTGAATTTTGCGAGGAATGTTTGACAGGCGATTTTTCAAAGTACCGTCAACACCGGAAATGGGCAATGCTTCAAAGAAGTAATCGCTCGTTTCCCGATTGTGATAAGCAAATTGCAGCACTTGCATGAATTGCGCAGGTGTTGCGAGATTATCGACAGATAAACCTGAGCCATCCATCAAACGCATACCATCCGTACGCACACCCGCCCACTTTGATAAAATTTGTGATACCGCTAAACTGCCATTTTCCCAAGTACCTTGCCGCTTTGTATAGAGTTGACCGAGTTTCTTGAATAACGCGCCTGCAATCACATTGTCAGATTTTTTTAGCATGTGTTTGATCAAGGTGGTCAATGGTTCTGAATTATGTACCGCAATTAATGATAATGAACGCGGAGCTGCGCCAAAAGTCACATTGCCATAGACGGTCACACCCAGCTTGCTCAACAACCCTTTAAATAAAGAGCGGTTATATTCAGGGATATCCGTCACCACCCCATTGGCAATACCAGCAAAATAAAAATTCGAGGTCACGATTCTCTTTTTATGTCCGCCGACACGCGTCACACGCACACTCACCGGTGGGCAATTATGATTGATAATGCTCGCGCTAATGGGTGCGCCATAACAGTAAGACTTATCTTTCACCACCCAGCCTGGTCCATAAAAGTGTTGGTCGTAAGCCGTGTTATCAATGTACACATTGCCAGCAATACCAGTGATGCCTTGTGATTGCAGGTTCGTCATTAATTCTTCCAGGTCTGGATAAACCAGTGACGGATCTCCGCTTAGCACGATGTATAAGTTGCCCTGCAAAATACCATTACGTGCACCGGTAGCATCTGTCAGTAGTTGTGTTTGAAAACGATATTCAGGGCCCAGATAAAGCAACGCTGCTTCCGCCGTTAATATCTTCATGATACTGGCTGGCATTAATGGCTGATAAATATTACGGACATACAAGGTCTCGCCCGACTTTAATGATTTAATGAAGACAGCAACATTAGCGCCATTCACATCGGTTGAGGCGATCACACGATTCAAGACATATTCTAATTGCTCTCGGCTGGTAATTTGGTACGGCACTTGCAAGCCGGAAGGATCGGTTGAACGTTTGCGGGGAGATTTACTGCTAGCGGTCGCATTTGCCGCATGATGACGGCTATGTTTCTTTTTCGAAGTATGGGTACTGTGATGAGCGGCAGCATTTGTGCTATTTGCGCAAAACGTAGTCAACATAATTGTCAGAAAAATATGCCAAAACTTCATTACCGCTCCATTTAAGTTCAAATCTACCCGTAAAGTATGCTTACTTTCTGCACTATACTGACTATAATCCAAACGCTTGCTATTTAAGGTATGTATATCAGACTTTTTCGTATTAATAACTAATTATGCTATACTTTTTTGCCAAATGTGAGGTTGTACGCATGATAAATATTAAAAAATTTCTCGGTCTTGAATATTACACCAGTCCACTGGATTTATTTTTGGCTGCTTTCAGAAAGAAGCACCCCAAACCGTCAAAATCTCAGCTAGCTGAAATTGAAAAATACGACGGCATTTTTGCGTTGCGCGACGGCACGACACTGCCAGTCAAGCAACCAGAAAAATTCTGGGATAAATTTTAGAGAATGACATGCAAATCATTCGCCAAATAGCCCCGCTTTTTCTCGCGGCATTTATCCTTGTCATGATGATGTTTGGCATGGTGCTGCTGGGTTATCTCATTTTATTTATCTTGTTCGTGAGCTCGCTGGCTTATGTGTTTAATCGCATCAAATTATATTTCCAGCCACCTCAATCTAAAAAGCCAAGCCATCCTCCATCAGGCAGAATCATCGATAGCGACGACTGGCGGAAACTATGACCTCGTCGCTCACAACCGTCAAACGCTTATTAGGCATTATCACCTTAGACCAAACGTATATTGAATTTGCATTTCCTATTCTGACATTAATTTTTTTTGATCCTGCTAGCCGCATCCTCCCTGCAACGACTGACTATGCGACTCGCGGTGTTTGGTACGGTATTTGTATTTCTACACCTTATTTGATTAATCTTTTTTTCGCGCCAGTCATCAGCACCTTGTCCGATGAATTTGGCCGGCGTAAATTCTTATTATTCGAAATTATCAGCGCTTTTTTATATTTACTGCTAGCTGGTATTAGCGTCCTCACAGGACAACTTTGGCTGCTGATTTCTGCCTTTGTACTGCGTGGCGCATTTTCACGCACCAATACCACAGCGCTTGCGATCATTGGCGATGCTTGTCATAAACAGCAAAAGCTGGTGTACATGGGCTACATTCAAACCGCGATGGCGCTAGGTGCTTGCCTTGGTCCAATTACAGCGGGATTTTTCGCAAAGCGATTTTATTTTGAATTCTTTAATTTTTCCTTGCCGTTTTTTATTGCCGCAGCCCTCGCGTTGATCAATATTATTCTGACTTACTTTTTAATTGCTGAAACATTGCATACTCGCGCATCACAAATGCACTCACAAGCCAGCCGCTGGCAGGCAAACTGGCGCGCCGTTAAATATGTCGTAACTCATCATGACGTTTTAAAAATTTCATTATTTTTGTTGTTGTTTCAAATTACCTGGTCCGCCTACTATCAATTTGTAGGACCACTGGTCAAAACCGTTTATCACTTCACACCAGAGCAACTCAGCTTATTTATTGGATTGATGGCATTTTGGTTGGTGATTGGTGCTGGCCCGATTTTCAAATTGCTACGCGCCAAACTCTCGCATCAACAATTATTAATTGCCAGCGGCTTGATTGAACTAGTTGGCATCGCAATGACACTTGGCATTTATTATGGCTGGCTGCCTTCAATGTTTATTTGGGCTGCGACCTTCCCAGTCGCTGTGGGCGATGTGCTTGCTTATATCTGTCTAACAACGTTTTATTCCAATGTCGTGCCTGGTCACATGCAGGGGAAAGTCATGGGCATTAACTTTCTGATTGTAGGTCTGGTGTGGGGCGCTACAGGTCGAGTAGGCGGACTCATGCTGGGTCATTCACCAATCCTGCCTATCATGCTGGCTCCGCTAGGTATTATTGCTGCAATTCTGTGCATCAATACAAGTTTTGGTAGAAAAATATCCCTAAATTATGCCGGCTAGCGACTAGATGGTATAATTATAGATACTATAAATAGGGAATTACGTTATGGATAATACGTGGATTGGGAAGTTGCAAGCACAGCTAATTAAAGAGCTTGGTAATGACAAAGGCTCTGCCTTATTTCAAAAATACCACCTCGCACTGCCTCACACCTACATGGATGAAACAACGGCCGCCAACGCGGTTGCTGATATTCTCCAACTTGAACAGTTATCCACCGATACACCGACACTGATTAAGTTGTACGTCAACATGGAAAATCAGGATTTTCCATTACATCTGCGAATTTACCAATTAGGCAAATCGATTCCACTCTCCACTATTTTGCCTATACTGGCCAACTTCAATTTAATTACCGATAACGAGCAACCAAATAAATTAACGCTGCCCAATAATGAGATCAAATGGATTAGTGATTTTTCGATTTCCTATGAAAATAAAGAATTAGACATCACCAAAGTCAGCAGCTTATTCACTGATGCCTTTTTAAATATTTGCGCAGGACGAGCTGAAAATGATGGCTTTAACAAATTAGTTTTAGGTGCTTCACTGACTTGGCACGAAATTATTATCTTGCGCGCCTACGCAAAATACCTGCATCAAATTGGCTTTCGATTTACTCAACATTACATAGAGCAAACACTCGCCTCGCATCCTGCGATTACTAAAGATTTAATCGCCTTGTTTATGACGTTGCATAACCCCGCTAGAAAACCCGATAAGGCAGCAGCAGAAGAGATTGAAACTAGAATCAATGCCGCGCTAGAAAACGTACCTAGTCTGGATGAAGACCGCATTCTGCGTCGATTAATGCTATTAATTAAAGTAACCCTGCGCACAAACTACTTTCAGCGTGACAAAGATAATCGTCGCAAGCATTATTTTTGCTTTAAATTATCTTCTCGTGACATTCCAGATCTGCCACTGCCGGTTCCATTGTATGAAATATTTGTGTATTCGCCGCATTTTGAAGGAATACATTTGCGTAATACAAAGGTGGCGCGTGGCGGTATTCGCTGGTCTGAACGACCCGAAGATTTTCGCACGGAAATTCTCGGTTTGATGAAGGCACAAATTGTGAAAAACGCCGTCATTGTGCCCTCAGGTGCAAAAGGCGGCTTTGTATTAAAACGATGTCTGGCAGGGTTAACACGCGAAGAAGTTAATAAGGAAGTCATTTTACGTTATACCGATTTTATCAGCGGATTGTTGGACATTACCGACAATATCGTTGGCAAGGAACAAGTGCGCCCGGCGGATGTCGTGTGTCACGATGACTTTGACCCCTATCTCGTGGTGGCGGCAGACAAAGGTACGGCTTCATTTTCTGACTTGGCTAACAGCATTGCTGCGGCGCATCAATTCTGGTTAGGCGATGCATTTGCTTCCGGTGGGTCTGCCGGTTATGACCACAAAAAAATGGGTATTACAGCGCGAGGCGCATGGGAATCCATCAAGCGTCATTTTCGTGAAATGAATATAGATGTCATGGATAAAAACATCACCGTAGTGGGTATAGGTGATATGAGTGGTGACGTGTTTGGAAACGGCATGATGTATTCCAATCATTTGAAGTTAGTCGCCGCCTTTAACCATAAACATATCTTTATTGATCCTTCGCCTGATCCAGAGATTTCTTATCAAGAACGCGTACGCTTATTTAATTTACCGAATTCAGCCTGGTCTGATTACAACAAGAACTTGATTTCGCCTGGTGGCGGTGTTTTCGATCGTTCATTAAAATCGATTACACTTACACCCGAAATGAAACAGGTCTTAGGGACAGACATTAATTCCGCCACACCCAATGAATTAGTTAAAATCATTTTAAAAGCGCCGGTTGATTTACTGTTTAACGGCGGGATTGGCACATATGTGAAATCATCCAGCGAAAGCAATGCCGATGTGGGTGATCGTACAAATGATTATTGTCGAGTTGATGGCGCTGAACTACGCACAAAAGTGGTGGGTGAAGGCGGCAATCTTGGCTTCACTCAGCTTGGCCGAGTAGATTATGCGTTAAAAGGCGGCTTAATAAACACAGATTTTATCGATAACTCTGCTGGTGTTGACTGCTCTGATCATGAAGTGAATTTAAAAATATTACTCAGTGAGCAAATGATTAAAGGTGATATGACACTACAAGAGCGTAACGATTTATTACGCTCGTTAACACAAGAGGTTGCCAGCCTAGTCTTGCGTGATAACTATGAACAAGCACTGGTTATGAGTTTCTCTGCTGCCTCCGCGCGCAAAAATATCAGTTTGCATATTTCACATATTAAAGAAATGGAAGCAAATGGCTTCTTTGATCGTGTAGTGGAAAACTTTCCTGATGATAAAAAACTATTGGAGCGCAAATCTGCTGTAGAAGGTTTAACTAGACCTGAAATTGCCGTGTTGCTGGAATACACCAAGATATACTTAAAACACGCTATTTTACAATCCAGCATTCCTGAAGATTCACATATCAATATCGTGGTGGAAAATGCATTTCCGCCTGCTATTCGCAAGCGTTTTCAAGCGAACATGCGCGATCACAAACTGTATCGTGATATCGTCGCCACCCAGTTAACCAACATTATTGTGAGCATGATGGGCATCACATTTGTCCATCGCTCACAAACTGAAACTGGCGCATCGATTGAGGATATCGTGCGAGCTTTCACGGTTGCGACTCAAGTGTTCGGTGCAGCGAAATTAATTAAAATGGTAGAAGATCTCAGTTTTAAAATATCCGTCGAAAAACAATATGAAATGCTGCATAACATTCGCAACCTGATCCATCTTGCCACCAGATGGTTCTTGCAAAGCAATTTACTGACAGGCAACTTGCAAGATCTAATTACTCATTATGCTGAGCGTGTTAATCATCTGGAGAAAATCATTCCCAGCTTAATGTCAGGCTTTACGCGTCAATACCTGACGGATTTAATCAATGAGTTTTTAGCACAAGGATTACCGCGTGAAACAGCACAGCGTGTCGCCACTTATCGAGCGATCTACACTTCGCTAAACATTATTGATATCTCAACGCGTGAAGGTTATGACTTGGTGAAAACAGCAGAGGTGTATTTCTCCTCTGGTGAACGAATCAATATGTTATGGTTCCGTGATCAAATCAATCATGATACCCGTGAAGGTCACTGGAACGTGTTGGCAAGACTGACGTTGCGCGACGAGTTAGATGCAGTTCAACGACGATTAACCAGCGCGATCTTGCAAAATGCAGACAACTCGATTACTTCAGCTGAATTAGTTGATCGATGGGTGGAATCAAACAAAATATCCATGAATCGATGGGATGCGATGTTAACAGCGCTGCATAGCAGTGCGATGATAGACTATTCCGTGTTTTTCATTGCGATTCGTGAATTGATGTCGATTATCTTACGCAGCATGGGATCACCGCGTTTTTAGAAAAGGGAAAGCGTTGATTCCGTCAGCACCCCGTTAAGCTTGACGTCCCACGGTTCCGTCGGTATGGATTCACAGCATTGGATGGAAAACGCTAAACCCAGCAAAAAAGGCGCCTTTGCAGGGTGCGTATTTATAAAAGCAAAAGTTCTATCATAGTATCCGCCGCCTGTTCCCAGACGACTACCATGCATATCAAACGCCACTAACGGAGTAATCACTAAATCCAATCTTTCAGACTGGATACTATGTTGCGTATTAAACGGTTCTGGAATCCCATATTGATTTGGCTGCAACGCATCTCCAGCGCAGTATTGCCCGAATTGTAAAGTTCTAGCGTCGGTCAATACCGGTAGGTAGCAGATTTTCTCGGCTTCCCAAATCATCTCGATAATAGGTCGCGTTAAAAACTCACTACCGTAGGGAATGTAACAGGCAATATGTCTGCTTTGTTGAAAAACCGGGTGTTGTTTAAGCCTGTCAGCAGCCGATGCCGCAGATTGTTCCCGACTTTCCGGTGAAATAGCAGCTCTTAATTCGCGATAGGTTTTTCGGAGGTTGAGTTTATTCTGCAGAATAAATTAACTCCGTTTGCGCGACTTCATTCAATGCAGATTCCATGCGGGACTGCATTTGCTGCAAACGTGAATTGATACGCTGCATGACCGATGACTTCTGACTATCAGCCTGAAGCAACTGATTCGCAAAATTAAGCGCCGTGATAATTGCAATACGTTCCAGATTGATTGCTTTACCCGATTCCTGCACTTCAGACATTTTCTGATTCAGCAGTTTCGCCGCGGTTTGCAGCGATTTCACTTCGCTCTCGGGACAGCGAACTGGGTATTGTTTGCCGAGGATTTCGATTGCCGTTGTTACTTGTTTGTCATTTTCAATCATGATTTTTTCTCGATAGCTTTTAAGCGTGAAACCAGTGCTTCAATCGTTGCAATGGCTTTTTCCTGACGAGCTTGCAATGCTTCATTTGCCAACGCCAGAGACCCTTTACTGTGTTTCAATTGATGATTCGATTCCTGCAGCTGAGATTGCTGATCAACCAGATTTCTGATTTGCCGCTCCAGGCGGCCAAATAATTCATCCATGATTACATCACCCGTATGTTCATGATAAAAGTACCAAGCCCCATTAAATGATGGGATGAAAAGCTATCTTTATGATAAAATAAGCCATATGTATTCATATTCATATAATATACATGCTTCAAATTAATAACAACGTGTACACTGTGAACTGTCATCATGAAAAAACTAACTGAATTACCCGCCTGGCAAGCGCTGGGTTTGCATCATAAAGCCATCATCAATCAACACATGCGAGATTGGTTTACTCAGGAGGCTGATCGTTCTGAGCGTTATACCATAGCGCATGATGGCATCATGCTGGATTATTCCCGTAACCGCATCAATGAAGAAACACTGGGCTTGTTAATCAAGCTGGCGGAAGAAACCCAGTTAAGCAAGAAAATCACCGCATTATTTGCTGGTGAATCCATTAATACCACTGAAAACCGTCCCGCGCTGCACACTGCGCTCAGAAGTCATGATGCAGCCAGTGATGAGCGACGCCGTTTATATCAATTTGTCGATGAGGTTCATTCTAGCAAACGCACTGGCGTCACCAAGAAGCCATTTAAACACATCGTTAATATTGGCATTGGCGGCTCTTATCTCGGCCCGCTCATGTGTATTCAGGCATTAAAAGATTTTGCTGCCGCGCCCTTGTCTTTTCATTTCATGTCAACGGTGGATCCTGACCATGTGCGCGATATACAGGAAGAAATCGACCCTGAAACGACACTTTTCATTATCTCTTCCAAGTCTTTCACCACCATTGAAACACTGACTAACGCCAACACCATGGCAGCATGGTTAAATGCAAAATTGGGCGAGAATGCGTTTATCAAGCATGCCGTCGCCGTGACTGCTCAACCGGCAAAAGCAGAAGCATTTGGCTTGCCGAAAGATCAGATCTTCACGTTTAAAGAAGGCATAGGCGGTCGTTACTCCATCTGGTCTGCGATCGGCTTGCCATTAGTGTTGATGATAGGCACCAAGCATTTCAGCGAGTTTCTGCATGGTGCAAAGTCCATGGATGAACATTTCCGTGAAGCGCCATTTGCTCGCAATATGCCGGTGATTCTCGCATTGCTAGGTATCTGGTACGTTAATTTCTTTCATGCCAGCGCTGAAGCCATTATTCCTTACTCACATCGTTTGCGTTCATTCGTGGCGTATATTCAACAACTGGAAATGGAAAGTAATGGTAAATCGGTCACCTTGAATGGCGATCGTGTGCATTACACCACTGGGCCTGTGATATTTGGTGAAGAAGGTTGTAATGGTCAGCATTCATTTTATCAGTTGCTGCATCAAGGTAAGCAATTAATTCCCATTGAATCCATTTTGGTGATGACACCGCATCAAGCGGCCAGCCAAGTTCATCACGATGTCGTCCTCGCCAGCGCCCTTAGTCAGGCTTACGCTTTAGTACATGGTAAGACGCGGCAAGAAGCCGAAGATGAAATGCTGGCCGCCGGTCGCAAACCACATGAAGCTGAAGCACTGGCCGACCATTTGGCGATAGATGGCAACAAGCCTGATAACCTCATCATTCTCGATCAATTAACTCCGGCACGTCTGGGCGCGTTAATCGCCTTATATGAACATAAAATATTTGTTCAAGGGGCCATCTGGGATATTAATCCATTTGACCAATGGGGCGTGGAGCTTGGCAAAAAGAATCTGCCATCGATTTTGAAGCAGTTAAAAAACACTAGCGATAAAACGTTTACCGATACCGCTACACAGCATCTTATCAACACACTCAAACAAGGAAAGCTTGGGGCATGAAGACGGTTCGCTGCATACTAAGCTTGGTGTTAGTCAGTTTACTGCTGGTCGCATGTGGTCAAAGCGGCGCGCTTTATCTTCCGCAAAATGCACCCCAGCAGCAACACAGTTAATGGGAGAATGACATATGACTCGCTCCACCATTCGATTTCATAAAATGCATGGACTTGGTAATGACTTCATTGTGATCGATGCGATACATCAAACCATTAATCTCGATACCTTGCCTGTACAATTGATGGCTGACCGCCACTTAGGCATAGGATGCGATCAACTGCTAATCATTGAGTCTGGCAAAAATGCAGACTTCTTTTGTCGAATAGTCAATTCAGACGGCAGTCAGGCAGAACAGTGCGGCAACGGCCTGCGCTGTGTGGCCAGATTTATTCATGAAAATGGTCTTTATACCAGACCGGAATTTAAGCTCGAAACCGTTGCCGGCATTTTTCCGGTACACATTCAAGATTACGACCATGTCCGGATTACCATGTCGTCAGCAGCTATTGATGCCAGCAATCTGGAAGTACATTTACCCACGCGTCAAATTTCTGTGTCAGGTTCTGCCTTATCCATGGGTAATCCGCATTTCATCATTAAGGTTGATGATGTGGAAAATGTGAATATTTCTGACCTGGGGGCAGACATCTCGACACACGATATCTTTCCACAAGGTACCAATGTTGGCTTTATGCAAGTCGTCAACGCTGAACATATCCGCTTGCGAACTTACGAACGCGGTGCAGGAAACACCTTAGCCTGCGGCAGCAATGCATGCGCAGCCGTTGCTTCTGGCATTCTGGAAGGTCATTTAAATCAGCGGGTTGCTGTTGAATTCGAGCACGGAAAAGTCTTCATTGAGTGGGAAGGAAATGACAAGCCCGTTCACATGACCGGGCCTGCTGCTTATGTATTTAGTGGTGAGTGGCCTATCAACTAGATGATAGAAGCCATTGCGATTTTGCGAGACACGCCGCTTTTATCTAAGGTGACGCCTGAACGATCAATTGCTTTTACGATTGAACCATCCGATGCGATAGAGTCGCCAACAGACACACTGTAAAGCTTGCCATCTGTCGTGGACAACACGGCATACCATCTGCCGCGCGTATTAGAAACTGACACGACAGTAAAATCATTTTGAGATAATGCTGTGCCGCCTAAGTTACCGCCATTATTGCTGTTGCCAGCATTTTTGCTAGGGCCAGCATCCACCGTTGCAGTTTTTGTTGGGGCCAGCATGTCCAGAATGCTCTTCTGGGCAAGAATGGATTCTCTCTTGGCTTTCAAGACGTCACGATCAGAGTTGGCAATATCTTTATTCGCTGTCGCAATGTCTTTTTGCACTAACAGCATTTGTAGCTGCTCAAGTGCAGCAATATATTTGGTTTGTGTGGCTTGCTGCATCTGCATCAAGTCAATTTCAGCCTGTGTCATGGGCGCTTTGTTAATGGCGATGGTAGAGGCTGGAGCCGCTGGCGCTGTCGGTACAGTTGCGGGGTTCGGTATGACTTGAGCCTGTTTTGGAATTTCGGGGTTCGGACGAGTTTGCGGTTTTGCGGCAACTTGCGTGGATTGATCACTGCCACCAAACATACCAACTCCAAGCCAGATAACCACAGCGCCAACCGCCACCGCAGCACCTATTTTGATCATCGCTTTGTTATCCATACCGTTTCCTTATTAGCTTAAATACGTTTGTTAAGTGCCATACGCAACAATCACAAGATTTCCTGTGATCAAGCCATGATTAATCGCGACAGTAAAACTTTCAATTGTGATGGGCATACCTTCCAATTGTTTCGAAATATATGACAAGATGTCGGTACTTAAGTTTACCATACGCATGGTGATTTTACTGTTTCCAGATGGTCCTGAGACTTTGGGATCGGCGATGGAAAACTGTGAGTAGTTAGGATTGACCACAAACAGCCTATCAACCAACGTTACGAGCACTTGCTTTAATGGATAAATCACCTTCGGCTTCTTACGGTTGGTAAATTTTGGTTTTGACACTAGCAGTACACTCGCAGACTTGATGCTAATTTCCATGTTGCGAGCTTTACTCCAGGTATACAGGTTCTCCAAATTGCCGCTGCGAGTAAAAACGTTAGTGGAAAGCGTGTCTTTCTTATATTCCATCTTTACTGCATACCAACCAGGAATTTGTCTTAGCATAAAGATGTTATCGATCACGTTATTCATCACATCTGATGGAGCCGGTGTATTCAATGCGGAAACATAAGACGCATAGGGATTCACCTCCATCGGAATTTCTTTTTCTTTTTTCGCTTCAAGCATTGGGCTGACGTAGAGATATCCAACATAAGCTGCGACCAGGGCACCCATTGCAATTAAAACGGTTTTAATTGGCAAACCGCCTATGCCTTGCGCTCGCATGGTCACATCGACAGGCTGCAGATGGTAAGCGGCAATGAGCGGCAGTGAGTTAAAGACCGGTTTCTCTAATACTGTGAATGATTTTACTGACGTTTCATCGAAGCTGAACTTGCCTTCTTCAGAAGTTGCGCTGATAGGCACATCGCCGTGGACATAAATTTCAAAATGATTTTGCTGCGTCAGGAAGATAACCAGTTCTTCTGGGATATTGTCGACCTGGAAGCTACCATCCAGATAGACGCTGCCATTCTTCACAATCACTAATATGGCTTCAGAAGAATTCGGAATCGCTTCGCAAAAAATCATGTCCGTAGGACGGTTAAACTGATACCAAACTGTTTCACCTAACAGATAACCAGTTTCAGGTGAAAACGCTATTTCAAACTGCAACTGGCCTTTGCGCTGCAAGGTGATGTACTCACCATAGCTTTGGCTTAGCGTGAGTATATCCGCTTTAATCGCACCAGTGCTTTTACCCGTTATGACATCGCGGTATGAAGGTATGACAAAATGTTCGCCATCTTCACGCGTGATAAATGCCATTAGACAGCTCCGTCAAGAATGATAGGTGTAATGAGCACCACCGTTTCAGAGCTTTCCTGATTTGAGGCTTTACCGCCTAACGCCTGCGATTTCATCAGCTGCATTGCGTTTGCGCGATTCGCCATTTGACGGAAGCCTGACAAGATCAGTGTTTCGCCGGAGCGAATCACACTGCGCTGGTTGAAGCTCTTACTGTCGATAGTCGGCAACTGAATGGTTGAGCCTGAAGGACCGGCGTTCACCAATGCAGTGTTAATAGAAAGATCTGCGTTAACCTGCATGTAAATCTTCTTGTTTAAAATTTTTGGCAATATGTAAAGCGTGATACCGGTGATGATATTGCCTGGTGTAACCTGTGATGTCACGGTACTGGTTGGAGCGGTACCAGAAGCACCAGCTAGGGTAGTGTTCTGAATACTTGCGACATAACCTTTTTGCTCTTGAATCTTGATCACAGAGACCTGGTTATTCAAACACACAACGCGTGGTTCGGTGACAACTGAGGTTTTACCTTGTTGTGAGAGCGCGTTGAAAAGAATCGTATAGCTCGGGATTTTACCGTTACCAACTGTACCAAATTGCGGTACTGATGGCGCACCAGCGCTAGCACCATATGGCCCGCCAACGGTTCCTGGTAAACCGGTTTGCGGGGTAAACGTGGTGTTGGTCAAGCTGATGGGTGTGCCGTAGTTTGCATTCAACACAAAGGGTGAATGATGGAATGCATCTGCAACGATCTGCCAGTCAATACCCATGTTATAGGTGTTGGTTAAATCGACTTGCAGAATTTGGATCTTCACTAAGACCTGACGTGAAATATTCTGGTTCATGTTTGAAATATACTGTCCAACCAACGCAACGTTAGTCGGCCTGTCACGCACCGTCACGCTAGTGGTGGCTTCAGACACCATCACTTTACCTTCTGGCGTCAGCATCTGTTGAATGGTCACGCCTAAGTCTTTCCAGATAGACAACTTACCGGCGAAGTTACTGTACTGATCAGATGCACCATCTGTTGTGGTGTAGTTCTGGGTGTTAACAGCGCCGCCTGCATTGGCACCGCCACCAGATTTCTTACCCATTAAATAATCTGTACCACCTGGCATAAAGGCGATATCGAATGTTTTGGTGATGAAGGCTTGCCAGTAAATCGTGTTGCCATGAATCGCATAGTTGTAACCTGTTCTAGCTGAGAGTAAATCTAATGCTCCGCGCACTGTACCTGCGTAGTTCATGGAAATTCTGGCTGCTTGATTCAAACCATCTTGATAACGGGTCAGAATGTTGCGATCTGCACCGTTGGCCACGGTTCTGCTGAAATAGGAAAACGGTAATTGATCCCCTTTAATGACGATATGGTCATTCAACCAGGAAGGATTGCGATAAAGGCTGATGGGCGTTCTGTCAACATACAAGCCTTTATTCATCACTAATGAAGGTTTTTCCCTGGCATCGGCATCAGACTTTGCACGTGCAACCTTGGATTTGATTTTCACATCAGCAACATTATTTTCTGTCTGATTGTAGGTTGGAGAATTACAAGCAGACAGCATGAAGGCGACAGCGAAGAGGAAAACTATCCATTTCTTAAGCATTGAGTGCATTCCTAATTTAATAGTCTGGGGACAATAGCGACTGTTCTATTAGACATATACATGACAGCCTGCAACGGAAACGGCTGTAATATCTTTTCAAGTACATTCGGTAAACTTGCGCCGGTCACGCGACCATCGAAGTTGTAATCGTAAGGAGCTTTCCAAACCACGCGCCAGCGATAACGACGCATGATTCTTTCAATATTTTCTTTTAAAGAACCACTAATGCTGATGGCATATACCGGCGCTGGACGTCCGATATTTTCATATTCACTGGGGTAAGTATTACGGTAGGAGGTTGGCACAAGCGCTGTTTGTCGTTGTGAACCTGCCTGAAAAAAAGGTTCGTTTGGTGATGATGCCTCTGGAGAACTCACTTGCCAGTTTGCGAGTAACGCTTGAGGCAAGGCAATCATTGCAACTAACAACATCCCTGAAAAGATCCCATGTCTAATCATATTAATCACCGCATCCTTTTACACGCCATAGTGTTCAAGATAATCGCAATCGTGTTGATTTTCAAGTAGTAAAAAATGAGGGGCTGAAAGGAGGCTTTGACGCAGAGCCCGGATACGATTTTTTGTATCCGGGTTAAAGAAGATTGTTTTATGGACCGAAGACGCTGAAGTCACTACCGGCTGCTTCGTTCTGAATGATGCAGCGTGTCATGGCCATCATCACTGGTAGCTGTGCTGTTGCAGGAGAGGAACTAGCATCCCAAGTCACTGTACCTTTGGAGGTCACGACCTGCACACAGGCGCGCCAGAATTTTCCTGATGAAGATGTATTAATATCGCAGGCAGGATCTGGGCTCGCTCCGCAGTTTGCCGGAGAACTGTTGGTGCCGCCAGTAGCAAAAGCAGTAAAACTAGTGATGGGATAGACATTAGTGGTACCAGCATCATTCGCGCCACTTAATGAAACTGGTGTCACAATGACTTCTGGCGTCATGGGATTACCGCTGGCATCAGTCACAGGACAAGTAGGAACAGGAACACATGCGCCATTGTGATATAAGCCGGCAAAATTAACGGCGGTGGCGTTATTCACGTTTTGTCCCGGGAGATTCACCGCAGCTGTCACCGTAAATGGCGCAACTGAGGTGCTTTGACCATACGGGAGCTTGCCCGCAAGTGTCGCCGCAATGGCAGCCGCACCGTGTAACGTTGCTGGTAACGTCACGCTAACCTGGAACAACATGTATTTTGGTGGAGAGGTAGAGGGAATCTGCCCAATCGGTTTTGCATCATAAGGCGAACCAGGCCATGGACTGGAAATATTCGCTGGGACATACGGTATGGTAGATGAACCTGACGGAGCTGGCTGCATATCAGAAAGCGCTGTCGGCCAATCTCCGTTAGCAATATAGTATGACAAAGCAGCATTTAATATCTGCTGCATTTGCTGACTGGCACGATCAATCGTCATGGTTCTGGTACGCTGCTCGGTATAGCCAACGTACATCACAAACATCATTCCTATCACCACGGCGACTAGCATCGTTTCAATTAATGTTACGCCCAGTTGCTTTCTACCAAGTTGCTTAGTCATATTTCACCTTTAGCCGCCGCATAAATAATTTTGATAATTAGCCTGAACCCCGCTGGGACCAGGCAATCCGCCACCAATATTTGAGTTTGTGTATAGCTGATTAAATGACTTCACCTCTGCATTACCCATCCAGGTATGCGTTTCTGCATTTGGGTCTGCGTAGGATGGCAGACGCTCCCATACCGCATAAACAGTCGAACCCGTGGTGGCAGGAATACCACTATTGCAGGAATTGACCGTACCAGCTGTCGCACCAGGATTGCCGGCACAATCTGCGCCTAATAATCTAACGATAGCCATTGGTGACATACCACGAGGTGCTCGCACAGCAACGGCCACCTGAATGGTCCAAACATAGATGTTTCCCATCTTATTGCCGTTAATTAGTCGATCATTTTTAGGCGCCTGATTAAATTGCACCACGTATCCGCCATTTAATGTTGAGGCATCTATCAGTCTGTTGATAGGCAATGCTGCGTCAAGGTAACCAGCGGTTCGCATCGCAGAAACGGTGACAGGAAAAGGAGATGTGGGTGAATTATCGGGATCCAACGTCGCTGTACTGGTTGGCGCAGGCCCTGACGGAAGTGGATTAACTTGTTGACGACAATTAGCTTGATAGTACTCAGATGCCGCCGAAAATATTCTATCGACATTATATTGAACTTGCATGACATCAGCGTCACTTCTGATGGAAACATAGAACTTATAGCCAAGCATGATTAGGCTGGCAGCAATAACCAACACCATCATCAGTTCAACTAATGTATAACCTGCCGTTCGACCTTGCATTACTGCCCCATGGACATACCAGTCAAGAAAATGCCGCGAATCATGATGATGATAATCATACCGCCGACTGCCAGTAGAAGTCCGCCGATAATTTTCGCAATCGTTTTCATGGTTTTTGTTGCTTCTTCCGTTCCGCGCACACCCATGCGTACTAAACCATGTTCAAATCCTTTTACTTCCGCCATGACACGCAAGCGCATTAAATCGGAATCTTCTACCAATCCAGTATCTAGCACGTCAGCAATATTAGATTTACCGCGGCTTAACAAGCCTTCCATTTGCACCAGATGCGATGCAATATATGGATTAGCCTGATATTGCATAACCTTTAATGCAGATTTAAACACCACACCGTTTGCGACTAACAGGCCCAGTGTTTCAAGCACACGAGCGGCTGCCATTTTGCGATAGAGTGAGAAAGGTGGGTATTTATCTAATAACGGTCTGAAGCTGCCAATGTAGTTGAAGAAGACCCACCTCATGATCAGCACGATACCAATCGTACCAATGATGGTTGTCCACCAATACGATTGAATGAATTCACCCAAGGCAAGCAAGGTACGACCGGCATCGGGCCACATGGCGACTGGTTTAATCGCTTTAAATTGTTCGAACACACCGCCCTTTAAATAGAGAACGATACTGCAACCCATGACGATAACAATTAACGGATAGGTAACTTGACCGACAATCGCACCCATTGCCACGCCTTGCTGTGACAACATATTAATAGCAGACTTAATCGTTTGTGCTAACGCACCGCCTGCTTCACCGACTCGCACAATTTCAACGACGTTAGGTGAAAACCATTCTTTCATACCTTCAGCGAGTGGTTGGCCTTGAGAAATCTTTTTGCCAAGTGATAGCGCGACTTCTTTCGTGATACCAGTAGTGACTTGACTCATCATTTCAATGGCACGGTTTGCGGGAATACCGTCATTGATAAGAAGATATAAATCTTCGAGAAACGCTAATTGCTTTTTACTGCCAAAACCCACATGGCGTAAATAAGTGAGAATCTTGTTCAGCGTTCCTTGCATATCTGATAATGAATTTCCGCGTAAATTCATATTTCACCTTCTCTAGTATTTGAACGTTCTCGCTGTAGTTGACGGGTTGATAGGGCCAACGACTTTTTCCGCATCGAATGGATCGCATAGACCTTGGTCAATCAAATCCACCGCACGGTCACGAAAATCTTGCCAGCCATTCGCTTTTAAATATTTTTCCCAATTAAGCGTATCGCATTTCTGAATGTATTGTCTTCCTTCTTCATCCACCCAGATGACTTCTGCTACGACAATACGTCCGCCAACGGCGGTATAATGACACTTTTCACAGCCTTTACCGCGAGCTCTTGCTTTATCAATGATTTCTTTTCCTAACACCGCTTCCCAGCCAGGAATGAATTCCTGATGTGGTTCTGATGATCGTAATGGGATGTCGCAATGCTTGCACATTTTCGCAATCAAGCGTTGGCAAACCAGCAAGCGCAACACACTACTATCGCTTAATAACACTGGTGAGATGTGCATGTCGACTAAACGCGTGACGATAGCAGTCGCGCGATTGGTATGTAATGTGGTTAACACAAGGTGTCCCGTGATGGATGCGCGTACCATCACATTGGCGGTGTCTTCATCGCGCATTTCGCCGAGCACGATGACGTCAGGATCCATACGTAAAGAAGCGCGGCCCATCATAGCAAAACTGCGATCTTCTTTTTCAGTGTTAACGGGAACTTGTGTCGCAGCTTCTACGACTTTTTCTACAGGATCCTCAATTGAATATAACTTTGCCGTGTCTTCTACCATTTCCATACAACTGGCCAAGGTTGTGGTTTTACCAGAACCGGTAGGACCTGCAACAATAATTGCGCCGAATGGCAAACGCATTGCCATCTTGATTAATTCAATTTGCTTGTTGGTATAACCTAATTGATCCAGTGTTTTTGTTGATTCTTCGCCGGTCGCGAGAATACGCATCACCATGTCAAAGCCACCGTGCGCAGGGACGCTGGCGAGACGAAGACGAATGTCTTTGCCATTTATTTTTAACGGCATCGAGGCGTCTTGTGGTGATAGCGGATTAAAGTGTGAGGTTGCGTGATCTGTTTCTTTGTTAAATGCAACGGATGCAATTTCTCGGCCTAATCTTTCCGACCATTCTGCGAATAGTCGTAATTCACCGTGTTGTCGCATACGAATACGCGTGTATGTTTGTCGCACTTGAATATGAATATCACTGACGCTTTGTCGAATCGCTTCAAGCACTAAATCGCGTAAATGTTTTTGTTGATCGCTAAATGATGCGCTGGATTCACCTTTGCGTTTCTTAATCGCTTCTTCATCTTGTGCGCTCGCGAGCAGCAATTTAATTAGTGCATAAGTTGCTGCGTAAACTTGTCCGGGATGAATACCTTTGCTGAGCAAAGTGGATTTACAATTTTGTACGGCTCTTGATGTTGGATCAGAAGATAAAATTGTCGCGCTGCGTAACACTACTATATTTTTTTGTTCACGCGACCACGCCATCATTTCTTCAAGCGGATGGTCTTTTGGATCTAAATCTGCAGGGCTCATCACGACTTTGGTTTTCGTGGCAGCAGCATACTGCTCGAGCATAGCCATTTGCTCTTTTGATCCCTCTTCAGAATTTAGGATTTCTTCTGCCATAGTAAAACCTCTTCAACATTGTATTGAGGTGGTCTATCCGTTCTTACATATATATAGTATAGAACGTTTTATAGCCAGTTTGCTGGTTTTCCTTTAACAGCAATCACTTACCTAAATATCGAGGTTGTTCACTTCTAGTGCATTAGATTCAATGAATTGGCGGCGCGGCTCAACTTCATCACCCATTAAGGTGGTGAAAATTTGATCTGCCGCAACTGCATCTTCTATGCGCACCTGAAGTAGACAGCGAGTACTTGGGTCCATCGTGGTTTCCCAAAGCTGCTCAGGGTTCATTTCACCCAATCCTTTATAGCGTTGAATTGATTGACCTTTCTTGGCTTCGCTAATCAACCACTGCATCACTTGCTCAAAGTTAGTGATGGCAAATTTTTTGCCATCGCGTTCAACGTAGGCTGATTCTTTGATCATGGATTTAAGCTTGCTACCGAACTCCGTCATCTTGCGATAATCGGGCGATAAGAATAAATCTTTATTAATCAGTATGGTATGCAAGACGCCATGGCTGGTCATGTTTACCACCGGCATCCACCAATGGCGTTCAGCATCTTGAGATAAGCTGATTTCAAAGTAGGCATGCATACTATTTTCAGTATTTAGCCTATCCTGAATTTGCTTAGCTATTGATTCCATTTCGGTTTTTTGATTCAACACGGCATCGTTCATGCATGGTGCATACACTAAGGCTTCTAAAAAGTCTTTGGGATAACGCTTAGAGTAACGCTTAACAATCATTTTTACCGCATTATACTCATTGACCATTTTCACCAATTCTTCACCGGTGATCTGAACATTGTCACCAGGGTGGAAGACAACGCCATCTAGCGCTGATTGCAGTAGCAAATCATCTAATGCATTTTCATCTTTCACATATCTCTCTTTCTTGCCCTTGGTGAGCTTGAACAGAGGAGGTTGCGCAATGTAGATATTGCCACGCTCAATTAACTCTGGCATTTGACGATAGAAGAAAGTCAGCAAGAGGGTGCGAATGTGTGAGCCGTCGACGTCAGCGTCGGTCATGATAATGATACTGTGGTAACGCAATTTATCTGGTGAGTATTCATCTCGACCAATTCCGCAGCCTAATGCGGTAATCAGGGTTGCAACTTCGACAGAGGACAACATCTTGTCGAATCTGGCTTTCTCGACGTTAAGAATCTTACCTTTGAGTGGCAAGACAGCTTGGGTCTTTCTATCACGCGCTTGTTTTGCGGATCCGCCTGCGGAGTCGCCCTCTACGATGAATAATTCTGATTTGGCTGGATCTTCTTCTTGGCAGTCAGCTAATTTACCCGGCAAACCTGCGACGTCCAGCGCGCTTTTACGGCGCGTTAATTCACGAGCTTTACGCGCAGCTTCACGTGCACGTGCGGCTTCCAATACTTTAGAAACGATCGATTTAGCGTCTTGCGGTGACTCCATCAGATATTCTTGCAGTTTTTCATTCATCAGCGATTCAACCACTGATTTAATTTCTGAAGAAATCAATTTATCTTTGGTTTGCGAAGAAAATTTGGGTGACGGCATTTTCACGGAAACAACTGCCGTTAAGCCTTCGCGGAAATCATCACCAGTGGTGGCGACTTTTTCTTTTTTAGAGGCTTCGGTCTCAATATAGTTATTCAAGACGCGTGTCAGCGCACTTCTAAAACCAGCGACGTGTGTACCGCCATCTTTCTGCGGAATGTTATTGGTATAGCAAAATAGTTTCTCTTGATAGCTGTCGTTCCACTGCATGGCGATTTCAACAATGACGCGATCTTTTTCAGCTGTGAAATAAAATATTTTGGGATGAATAACGGTCTTATTACGATTCAAATCTTCGACAAATCCTTTTAAACCGCCGTGATATTCGAATACTTCTTTGGCGCCAGAACGCTCATCATTTAAATGAATACGAATATTTGTATTTAAAAATGCTAATTCTCTCAATCGCTTAGCTAAAATATCGTACTGGAAGTGAATATTTTTGAAAATTTCTGCGCTAGGTTTGAATCTCACTTCTGTTCCATGCTCAGTGGTTTCACCAATTTCAGCTAAAGGCGCCACAGGATCACCTAAACGATAATATTGTTCATGCACTTTGCCATGCGTTCTGATAACCAAGTGCAATTCTTCTGATAGTGCGTTGACAACGGAAACACCGACACCGTGTAAACCGCCAGAAATTTTATATGAATCGTTATCGAACTTACCGCCAGAATGCAGCACCGTCATAATGACTTCAGCTGCGGAACGACCTTCTTCTGGGTGAATATCCACAGGAATACCACGACCATTATCGACGACTGTCACGGATTCATCGCTATGAATAGTGACCCAGATCGTATTGCAGTAACCAGCCAAGGCTTCGTCAATCGAGTTATCGACGATTTCAAACACCATATGGTGTAATCCAGTGCCGTCATCGGTGTCGCCAATATACATCCCAGGACGTTTACGAACGGCATCAAGGCCTTTTAACACCTTGATTTTAGATGAATCGTAGTTTTCTGCGGTATTGATCGTCACTTTTTACTCCTAATGAATCACTGTCGTGCTTTTTACTCATTTGGAACGGTCTCGACAACTTGTGTCGGGAGGTTTACGTCCCGGATTACGTGCTGCGCGCGAATCTGGGCTACGTGTCCTACATACATATTTGTATTAATTCGGATATCCGAATTATGAAAGCTGGTCAGCTACCTCAACGATTTTACCATGTTCCACGTGAAACACCTTGATTTGAACCATAGTTTTATCGCTAACTAAATCGCAGATGGCCTCTTTTTCAATCGCGGTAATAAAAATCTGCGAATTTTGCGTGGTCAAGAGCGAAACCAACTTCTGTTTACTCTGCAGATCCAGCTCGGAGGGCAGGTCGTCTACTAAGTAGATTAAACCCGTTTTTCCCTTATCTGCCAACAACTTCCCTTGGGCTAGTATCATAGCACAGATTAACAGCTTTTGCTGTCCTCTGGATAAAATATGCCGCAAGGTAAGTCCTTCAGAAATAAGGTCAAAATCGGCTCGGTGTGGTCCGCGTTGGGTGTGGCCGATACGATAATCATCGAATATGGATTCTTGCAATGTTGTTGCGAATTCTTGGCCTACTTCCCAACCTGCTTGATAAACAATATCTAGCTGAGAAATTCCTAACAAGTTCTGGGAAAAATGGCGAAGATGCGGTAATAAGCTGGCAACATAGCTGGTTCTTAGTTGATGCAGCTCTAGTCCATATTTAATTAGCTCGTTAGTCCAGGCATCCAGTTCATGCCTGGAACGCTTTTCGCGTAAAATGCTATTACGCTGCTTCAATACACGCTCGTATTGTCGCCACGCCGCCATGAATTCTGGAAATTGATAAAACAGCCCCCAATCCAAATATTTACGTCTAAAAGCGGGGCCGCCCTCGATTAACTCATGAGATTGTGCGTCAATTAATCGGATTGGTAAGTAGTTAGCGATTTCTGCAAGACTTTGCGCTTCTTGTTCATCAACGCGTAATCGGCTCGAGCCTGATCGTTCACGTTCCACGCCAACGGACACCTGGCGCTCTAATTCAGACAGCACCTGTCCGAAGATAGAAAACTTGTCTGCATCGTGATTGATTAATCGATTTGCTAGCGAACTACGAAAAGATTTGCCGTGCCCCAGGAAATAAATAGCTTCTAAAACGCTGGTTTTACCGCTGCCATTGTTACCGGAAATAACATTTAAGCCTCGTGCAACCGGCGCAATTTGCGCCGTTTGCAGATTTCTAAACTGGCCGACACGAAGCGAATATATCGTCATATCCAGTTATGCTGTTACAAGCGCATAGGCATGACGACATACAAACTTTGTTCGTCATCTTCTGGCTTGATCAACACACCATTATTAGGATCGGTAAAAGCACAATGAATGAATTTAGAAGAGATGGAGGAAACCACATCCAGTAAATAAGCTACGTTAAAACCAATTTCCATATTGTCGCCATTAAAAGTTAACGGGATAGCTTCTTCAGCATGCTCTTGATCCGAGTTATTAGCTGTGATGCGCAGCGTCTTGGGCTCTAACTGAAAGCGTACACCACGAAACTTTTCATTCGAGAGAATAGAAGTACGGGTTAGTGCATGCTTAATGGCATCGCGTTCTGCAACAGCAACTGTGGTTCCTGCTGGAATTAAGCGCGTATAGTCCGGATATTGTGCATTTATCAGCTTTGTGGTGAAAATATAGTCTTTAGTGGCCACTTGAAAGCGACCATCGCCAATACTAATCGTTGCATCCAGATTGTCGTCACCATTTAGTAAGCGTATGAGTTCTAGCACACTCTTGCGAGGAAGAATGATTTTGGCGGACGCATCTGCAATATTTTCATCGTAGACCGACGTTAATGCGAGACGGTGACCGTCTGCTGCAACACACTTAATAGAACGCCCGCCAATGTCCAGGAATGCGCCGTTAAGATAGTGGCGTACATCTTGCTGCCCCATGGCAAAATACGTCTTGGCGAATAAATTTTTAAGGTCGCCTTGCTTCATCGTAAAACGTGTCGCGAATTCTGCTTCTTCTAAATTAGGAAAATCTTGCGGCGGTAATGTATTTAAACGAAACGAAGATTCACCGGCACGAATCACCAGATTATCCTTTTCCAGCGACAAGCGAATATCAACACCTTCTGGCAGCGTACGGCAAATGTCGCATAATTTACGCGCCGACACCGTAGTGACCCCATCAGCCTGCATGGATTGCAACGGTACAAAACCGATTAATTCGATTTCTAGATCCGTACCCAGCAGCAGCAACTGGTTGTTTTTAATTTTGAGCATGACGTTTGAAAGAATAGGGAGCGTCTGCTTCTTTTCAACAACACCGCTAACAGCTTGCAGCGGTTTCAATAATGCTTCGCGTTGTACGATGATATCCATGGCTAGCTCTCTCTTACGTAGTCAATATTCGTAGCAAGTTTGTGTAGTCTTCTTCAATATCTGAATCTGATTGTCTCAAATCAGCAATATTGCGGCATGCATGCAATACCGTTGTGTGATCACGACCACCGAATGCATCACCAATTTCCGGCAAACTGTGGTTTGTTAATTCTTTTGCAAGTGCCATGGCAATTTGGCGCGGACGTGCAACAGAACGATTACGCCGCTTGGATAACAAATCTGCCACTTTAATTTTGTAATATTCAGCGACTGTGCGTTGAATATTTTCTACTGTCACTAATTTATCTTGCAATGCCAGTAAATCACGCAGGGCTTCTTTCACGAAATCCAGCGTAATGGCTTTGCCTGTGAAATGCGCGTTTGCAATAATACGCTTTAATGCACCTTCTAACTCACGTACGTTAGAACGAATACGTTTAGCGACAAAGAACGCCACTTCATAAGGCAATTCAATATTCGTTTTTTCCGCCTTACTCATTAAAATCGCAACACGTGTTTCCAGTTCAGGTGGTTCAACTGCAACGGTTAATCCCCAGCCAAAACGAGATTTTAAACGTTCTTCAACACCATTAATTTCTTTTGGATAACGATCACAGGTCAGAATCACTTGCTGCTGACTTTCCAGCAAAGAATTAAACGTGTGGAAAAACTCTTCTTGCGAGCGGTCTTTACCAGCAAAAAATTGTATATCGTCAATCAGCAAAGCATCTACCATGCGATAATAGCGTTTGAATTCATTCATGGAGTTGGTTTGCAGCGCTTTCACCATGTCTGCCACAAAACGTTCCGAATGGAGATAAAGCACTTTAGCTTTTGGATTATTCTGAATGATCTTGTTACCAATTGCGTGCAGCAAGTGTGTTTTACCAAGACCAACACCACCATATAAATATAATGGGTTATAAGCAACCGCTGGGTTTTCAGCAACCTGATGTGATGCCGCTTTTGCTAATTGGTTAGACTTACCTTCGACGAAACTTTCAAAAGTAAAATTTGGATTTAGATTACTTTGATACGTGGTATCCGTATATGAAAAAGCACCTTTACGTACCGCTGGCTGTACAGGTGCAGCCGCAGAGGCAATGATCTGTGATTCTTGTTTAGCAGCAGGTGATTCTACACGTTTACTGCCAATTTCCAGTGAGACCAAAGGCGCATCACCGCCAGCAAAATTCTTCACTAATTCATTGATACGAGTAAGAAACTTTTCAACTATCCAATCCATGACGAAACGATTGGGCGCTAATAAGACCAGCTTGCCGTCAGCTTGTTCAGCTTGCAGTGGTCTAATCCACGTATTGAATTGCTGCGAAGGAAATTCTCCTTCAAGCGAGGTCAAACATTTGTCCCAAAGCGTACTCACAAAAGAGATACTCCGTTCAAGGCGCTAGTACTTATTAATTAATTTTTCTTGCCAAATTTGAAACCGATCAGAATGGCAGCCAAACCTACGAGTAAATGGATTATATTGTCGGCCAATTTGACGTGCATAATATACAAATCGCCGCCCGTCCAAAACCCCCAGAGTGCAATCAATGTAAAGATCACACCAAAAATCTGAAAAAACTGCCTTGCCAACTTTGCGCGTGTTGCAGACATGATCGCAATCACACCAATCAAAATGTGCACTATATTGTTAATCAAAGCTGCACTGAGATAACCAAATAGCAGGGAATCGATTTTATAGGTAGGTAAAAAACCAATGACACCAACAAATATAAAAGCTATGCCAAACAAGACTGCAAAAAATCGAATCACAAACATCCTCCATGATAAAATAAAAAACAGACACTGGTGATATGAAGGGTCTGATTATACTCCGCCTTCGCACTTCGTGCTACGGCGGACTAGTCGGCCAGATCGGTGGCCTGGAGGCTTGCGCATCAATACTGAGGCGATTATCCTCACTGAAGCTCATATCTTTGGAAATCATCATGTCTAAGCAAACAAAACCGTTAATTTTGGTGGATGGCTCGTCTTATTTATATCGTGCATTTCATGCCTTGCCCGCACTCGCAAATTCTAAGAATTTTCCTACTGGCGCCATCAAAGGCATTGTGGCGATGTTGAAAGTGTTGCTCAATACTTATCAACCAGAATCCATCGCTGTGATATTTGATGCTAAAGGCAAAACATTTCGTGATGATCTTTATCCAGAATATAAAGCCAATCGCAAAGCCATGCCTGAAGAGCTGCAACAACAAGTCGAACCAATTCATCGAATTATCCGTGCGATGGGATTGCCTTTAATTAGCGTGCCTGGCGTTGAGGCAGATGATGTGATTGGTACACTTGCCCATCAAGCAGAAAAAAACGATATTCCCGTATTAATTTCTACTGGTGATAAAGATATCGCCCAGCTCGTGAATCGCAATATTACATTGATCAACACCATGACCAACACCACACTTGACCCCACTGGCGTCAAAGAAAAGTTTGGTGTGCGGCCGGATCAAATCATCGATTACTTAACATTAGTCGGTGACACATCAGACAACGTTCCTGGTGTGCCAAAAGTAGGGCCGAAAACCGCCGTAAAATGGTTAGATGAATATGAAACACTAGATAACATTATCAAGCACGCAGATAAAATCAGCGGCAAAATAGGCGAAAACCTACGAGATTCTTTGAATCATTTGCCATTGAGTAAAACCTTGGTCACCATCAAATTAGATGTCCCATTACCAGTCAAGCTTTCGGATCTTCAACTCAACACACCAGACAACAAAACTTTAATCGAGTTGTTTAAAGACCTGGAATTCAAAGGCTGGTTATCAGAATTATTAGATGGATCTGAAGAAAATAAAACTTCCACTGACAGTCATTATCAGCATTACAAAATCATTTATGATGAAAAAGATTTTGCAGCCATGCTGGATACAATCAAACACGCAAAAATACTAGCCATTGATACTGAAACCACCAGCCTTGATTACATGAGCGCGCAATTAGTCGGCGTGTCTTGCTGCGCTGAACCTGGTAAAGCTTATTATGTTCCCTTTGGTCATGATTACGCAGGCGCACCTTCACAATTAAGCAGAGAAAAAGTATTGTCCGGTATCAAACCCATTTTTGAAAATGATGCCATACAAAAAATTGGGCAGAACATTAAATATGATGTTGAAGTGTTGGCAAACGCAGGCATTCAGGTAAAAGGCATTGCCTTTGATACCATGCTTGAATCCTATGTGTTAGACAGCACTGGCAGCACACGTGATATGGATTCACTAGCATTAAAATATTTAGGCTGGCGCACCATTACGTTTGAAGATGTCGCAGGCAAAGGCACGAAACAAATTACTTTTAATCTAGTAGAGACTGAAAAAGCAGGCACTTACGCTGCAGAAGATGCAGATGTCACCTTACGATTACACGATGCCTTATGGCCGCGCTTGCAAAAAGAAAAAGGCCTGCTGCATGTGTTCCGTGATATAGAAATGCCATTAGTACCAGTGCTAGCAAAAATGGAATTAACCGGTGTCATGATTGACCCCGCAAAACTAGTCGCACAAGGTAAAGAATTACAACAGCGTTTAGATGAATTAGAAAAAGAAACGCATGAGTTAACAGGCGAGACATTTAATTTAAATTCGCCGAAACAATTACAAGAAATTTTGTTTGAAAAACTTGGCTTGCCTGTCTTGCAAAAAACGCCTACCGGGCAACCGTCAACGGCAGATGCTGTCTTGCAAGAATTAGCGTTAGAGTTTGAAATTCCACGTTTAATCATAGAATATCGCAGTCTAGGTAAATTGATATCAACCTATACTAGCAAGCTGGTAGAACAAGTTAATCCAGTCACACAACGTGTTCACACTTCTTATAATCAAACTGGCGCCGCAACCGGACGGCTTTCATCCTCTGACCCGAATTTGCAAAACATTCCAGTACGCACACCGCAAGGCAGACGCATACGCCAAGCCTTTATCGCACCAAAAAATTGTTTGCTGGTCAGTGCTGACTATTCGCAAATTGAATTACGTTTGATGGCACACATTTCACAAGATCCCAGTTTATTAAAAGCATTCGCTAATAATATAGATATTCATAAAGCAACCGCTTCGGAAGTGTGGGGCGTACCATTGGATGAAGTCACGCAAGAAATGCGGCGCGATGCAAAAGCCATTAACTTCGGCTTAATCTACGGCATGTCTGCTTTTGGTTTAACAAGACAACTAGGTATTGATCGTCACGCGGCTCAAGACTATATAGACAAGTATTTTGCGCGCTATCCACAAGTGAAAGCCTATATGGAAAACACGCGTACCCACGCAAAAGAAAAAGGTTACGTCGAAACTTTGTGGGGCAGACGCTTATATCTGCCCGATATTAATGCCAGCAAAATTCCACGCCAGAAAGCAGCAGAGCGCACCGCTATTAATGCGCCATTGCAAGGCAGCGCCGCTGACATCATCAAGCTCGCCATGATACGCATTGATCACTGGTTAAAATCAGAAAATGTACCGGCCAAAATGATTATGCAAGTTCATGACGAATTAGTCTTTGAAGTGGCAGCAGAACACGTTGAAACCGTGAAAGAAGGCATACGCGAACACATGACCAACGTTGTCAAACTGAGCGTGCCATTGCTAGTTTCGATAGGCTCAGGAGATAATTGGGATAGCGCTTCAGCCCACTAACCGAGAGTCATTGCTATGGATCCATCATTGAAAATCTTGATTGCGTTTGATTTCGGTATGAAACGCATAGGCATGGCCATCGGTCAGACGCTGACTCAAACGGCGCGTCCGCTCATCACTTTACACGCCAAAGACGGTACACCCAATTGGCATGAATTAGAAAAATTGATGAAGAAGTGGCGCCCAGATGCTTTGGTGGTTGGCATACCACTAAATATGGATGGCACAGAACAACCCATCTCACAACATGCTCGTGCATTTGCCAACCTTCTGAAAGACCAATACAATCTACCAGTTTTCGAAATGGATGAACGCTTAACCACCAAAGATGCGCGTGAGCGATTATTTGCTGAAGGCGGCTATAAAGCGTTGCAAGACGGCCAGGTTGATCAAGTTGCTGCACAATTGATTTTACAAAACTGGTTCGCTGATCATTTGAAAGATACTCAATAAAAGGGCTGCCCATGACACAACGTTTCGCTTATCTGCTTGGATTGTTCATTGTCGTTGTTATTCTCGCCACAGGTTTTTATCTGGAATACGTCGAAGGCATCATTCCCTGTCCGCTCTGCACCTTACAACGTATCTGTTTTGGTATCTGCGGTGTCTTATTTTTAATAGGATTCCTGGCCTACCGTTCACGCATCGCGGTCTTCCTGATTAATTTCATGTCGATGATATTTGCTGGCAGCGGTTTATTGCTGGCTGGCAGACAAATCTGGATTCAAGCCAATCCTGCGCTTGCCACCGGCGAATGCGGCGTCAGCCTCAATTACATGTTAAACGTCCTGCCGCTGAGCGATGTCATTCAAAGAATTTTCTCTGGCAGCACTGAATGCTCACAACGCGGCTGGGAATTCATGAAACTCAATATTCCTGAATGGTCATTAATCTTTTTTGGATTGTTCTTACTAGGCAGTCTTTATTTTCTCTGTCGTAACTGGTGCAGGAGCTGCAATTAATAGAGTAGAATAAAGAATAGGCAAGGTAAGGGACTCGCATGCGATTAACAAAATGGGCATTCATGACAGGCATCACCCTGACACTCATTTTCAGCGGACAGTATCTTGCAGCAGAGCCCAAAAATCTCGGTCAGGTGCTGAAGATTAATCTCAATTTGCAGCGTTTTATCGGCAAACCCTCCTGGCTGATCGTGATTCGTGATGTGGATCACGGCCAAAACATTCCTTATCTATTTGATATTAAGCAAAATCAAGATTACTGGATTGCACTGACGTATGGCCATGACTACTACGTTGTTGCTTCTGAAATCGCCATGAATCCCTACGACAAAAAAATCACGAACTTTTGCGACCTGGAAAGCATGGGTGCCATTCATCGCGGCACCAGCATGGATATTATGGTCAGCGGCAAGCTGACAAAAAATCCTGACACTGTGACCTGCCGCGTCTTGAAATACACCGATCCAAACTTTAACATCGCACCACAAGATTAAAAAAAAGCATTCCCTGATGAAGGAGCTCGTATGCTGTACAATTCTATCCTGGAAACCGTAGGCAACACTCCCACAGTTCGATTAAATCGTATCGGCAAAGAATTACCCTGTGAAATCTACGCAAAATGCGAATTCTTCAATCCCGGCGGATCTGTTAAAGACCGGATCGCCATGAAAATGATTGAGCTTGCCGAAAAAGAAGGGCGCATTAAACCGGGTGATACCTTAATTGAAGCCACCTCTGGGAATGCTGGCATAGGGTTTGCATTGGCAGGTGCCGTTAAAGGCTACAAAATCGTGATCACCATGCCGGAAAAAATGAGTCATGAAAAGCAAGTCACCCTGGAAGCACTGGGCGCCAAAATTTATCGTACCCCCACAGCAGCTAAATGGGATGACCCAGACAGTCACATTGAATTGGCCAAGCGATTACAGAAAGAAATTCCGAATGCCCACATTCTCGATCAATACGCCAACCCCGGAAACCCTTTAGCACACTACGAAGGTACTGCCAATGAAATTTTAAAAGACATGGGCAGTGCACTTGCGATGGTCGTCATGAGCGTGGGTACAGGGGGCACCATTACGGGTGTAGCAAGGCATATTAAAGAAGTCGCACCGCATGTCAAAATTATTGGTGTTGATCCCTACGGTTCTATTTTGGGCGGCGGTACCGAAGTATGTCCTTATCAAGTGGAAGGCATAGGCTACGATTTCTTCCCAAAAGTATTAGATAACAAACTGGTTGATGAATACGTCAAAGTTAATGACAAAGATTCATTTATCATGGCACGCCGCTTGATACGCGAAGAAGGCTTGCTTGCCGGTGGCTCATCTGGCTCCGCTGTTTGGGGCGCGCTGCAAGCTGCAAAACAATTAAAGCAAGGCGAACGATGTGTGGTCATACTGCCAGACAGCATACGCAACTACATGAGTAAATTTATTGATGACAAGTGGATGGAAGCACACGGCTTCCTCGATAAAGCGTAGGAACTAACATGACAAAATCAGAGATGAAACTCGGCACACGCGTGATTCACGCAGGTCAAGCACCAGACCCTACCACTGGCGCCGTCAGCATGCCCATTTATGCAACGTCGACTTATGTACAGGAAAGCCCCGGCGTACACAAAGGCTATGAATATTCACGCACTAAAAATCCAACTCGCTTCGCTTATGAGAAATGTGCGGCCGATCTTGAGTCTGGTAAAAACGGTTATGCGTTTGCATCAGGCATGGCAGCGATTGCCACGTTAATTGAAGTGTTAAAACCAGGTGATCATGTCATTGCTTGTGATGATGTTTACGGCGGAACATTTCGCTTGTTTAATGCAGTGAAAAAGCGCTCGCAAGGTTTGGAAATCAGTTTTGTCGACATGACTAATGCAGATGACATTGAAAAACATGTCAAAAGCAACACGCGCATGCTATGGGTAGAGTCACCGACTAATCCCATGTTAAAAGTGCTGGATCTTAAAAAAATTCAGGCTATCGCGAAAAAACATCAATTAATTTCTGTAGTCGACAACACTTTCGCTACACCGATGTTACAACGTCCGCTGGAATTGGGTTTTGATGTTGTCATTCACTCTGCTACCAAATACTTAAACGGTCATTCCGATATTATTGGCGGACTGATTATTGTGGGAGATCACCCAGAACTAAGTGAACAAATTCCATTTCTGCAAAACTCCATCGGTGGCGTGGCTAGTCCGTTTGACAGTTTTCTTGCGCTGCGCGGTTTAAAAACGCTATCCGTGCGCATGCAGCGTCATTGCGAAAATGCAGCAGAATTAGCGTCATGGCTACAAAAACATCCTCATATTGATAACGTCATTTATCCTGGTTTGACCACACATCCGCAACATGCCTTAGCCAAACAACAAATGTCAGCCTTTGGCGGCATGATTTCCATTTACATCAAAGGCGGCATTGAAGAAAGCAGACGCATGCTGGAACGCTGTCAGATTTTTGCCTTGGCAGAAAGTCTGGGCGGCGTAGAAAGTCTGATTGAGCATCCAGCGATCATGACGCATGCCAGCGTGCCCGCAGCGCAGCGTGCAGCATTAGGCATTCATGATAATTTCATTCGATTGTCCGTTGGTATTGAAGATATCGAAGATTTGAAGAAAGATTTGGATCAAGCATTACATCGATAATGAACTATCGATTGTTGCCTCTTCTTCAGCCGCTGCTAATATGAATTCAACTTGTGCTTCTATCTTGCTTTGCTGCAAGACCTGGATACGAGCAGCCATAATATTCATGCCGCTATCAGTACGATCTTGAAAACTGACGAGTTCCTCGTCTGATAAGTCAAAAATATAACCCAGCGAATTCGTTTTACCTTTAATAAACAGATCAAGGAATACTTGTTGATGATTAGGTTTCCCTTCCAAGAGATAGAAGGAAAACGCAATATAATCAGATAGCTTGTATTTGGCTTTAATACTTTCAATCTTTATCATGATTCTCGCCAAAGAGAAACAGCCTTGCTCATACAACAGCGATAGCGATACATCGTGCGGCACGTGATTCCCATGTAAATACTTGAGAGCGTCAATTACATAGTAATTAATAGGCCCTTCAGGAAAAAAACACCCTTCAATCAAGCAGTCGAAATGCTTAAGACGAGACAATCGACGCAAATGGGACCCTTTGAAATGAAAGTAGGTATCTTCGCCTTTCACAAACATCAGCTCACGTAATAGTCGCAATTGTTGTTTGCTGAGGTAAGCGGTTTCAGCTCTCGCGTGGTGCGCTAAAAAACCGTGAAATTGCTGGATAAATTGTTTAGTGGTTCTTCGTTCTTCAATCGTAGCTAGATTAGCATCAATGATGTGGCTTGCACTGCGCATGAACATCCTCGGGTCGATTTTTATATTTTATTTGGCTTAAAGACTATCAATTTGAGCAAATATTAGCAACTTTTTTCCTTATTGCCTTGATAAAAGCTGTTCTTTATACTGCGCTTTTTGTTGAAACAGGCACTTCATGGTCGTCGCATCTCTCCAACAACGTATTCAACAGCAAGCTTTTGCCGTAGTGAACTGGCAAATTCTGGGCGTCATTTTGCTAGCCCTCATCACATTGCCGATAAGTGGTGTCACCGCTGGTTTATCAGTGCTAGCTGGTGGTCTCGCTTATTGCATACCAAACTGGTTATTTGTTTGGCGAGTATTTCGTTATTCCGGTGCACATCAAATGAACGCATTTATGGCGGCATTCTTTCTTGGTGAAATGATAAAGCTGTTTTTAAGCGCGATTTTGTTTTTATTGGTTGTGAAATACTTGCCAGTTAGTTTATTATCCACGCTCGTCGGTTTCGCCGGAGCTATTGTTTTATTTTGGATTGTTTCCTTCTGGCGATACACGCGACAAGAGGTTAGCCGTAACAGTAACTCTATTGAAAAAGGAGTGGGTGGATGAGTGAGTTATTAACACCCGGGCAATATATCCAGCATCACCTTGAGCACCTGACGCTCAATCTTAAGACTTTCACGATTGGTGAAGGTGGCGGTTTTTGGTCGCTTAATCTTGATACCATGATAGTTTCCATCTTGCTTGGAGTCTTAGTGTTTGGCTCCCTGCGATTTGTCGCCACACGAATGAAACTGGTTCCCACGGGTTTTCAGAATATGGTGGAAATGGTAGTCGAATTTGTCCGTAATTCAGTGCAAGAAAACTTTCATCATAAAAGTGATTTCATACCTGCACTCGCGCTGACGATCTTTCTCTGGATATTTTTCATGAATGCCATGGATTTGATTCCGGTCGATTTCATTCCACGTGCTCTAGGTTATGCCGGTGTTGAGCATTTCAAAGCCGTGCCTACAGCTGACCCGAATGCTACTTTTGCGATGTCGATCAGCATATTCCTGTTAATTATTTTCTATAACATTAAAGTGAAAAGAAGCTACCTGCTAAAGGAAATGTTTACCGTTCCTTTTGGTAAGTATATGGCTCCTGTTAATTTCGCTTTTCGCATTGTTGAAGAATGCGTGAAACCTCTCTCTCTTGCGCTTCGACTGTTTGGCAACATGTTTGCTGGCGAATTAATTTTTATCTTAATCGCACTCTTGCCATATTGGGTGCAATGGCCACCAGGTCTCATTTGGGCCATCTTCCACATTCTGGTTATTACGTTACAAGCTTTCTTGTTCATGATGCTAACCATCATTTATCTTGGCATGGCGCATGACAAACACTAGTTACATTTATCTTTAATTTTTGAGGAGGTATCATGGAAATCGTAGGCATAGTTGGACAAATTCAAGGTTTTAGCGTGTTAGCTGCAGGTCTGTTAATTGGTCTTGCTGCATTCGGAACAGCGATTGGTTTCGGCTTGTTAGGCGGTAAGTTTTTAGAAGGTGTTGCACGTCAGCCAGAATTAGGCGGCTTGTTAATGGGTCGTATGTTCATTGTTGCTGGTTTGCTTGACGCATTCGCTGCTATTTCTATCGTGTTTGGTTTATACCTGTTCTTCGCATCTAACCCATTCCTGGCTGCTGCATTAACTGCGGTTAAAACCACAGCTGCTGGTTAGTTTGGAAACTGAATTAACGGGTTTTACTACCGCGAGGAAAGACGATGGATATTAACTTAACACTAGTCGGACAACTGTTAACGTTCGCCTTATTTGTTTGGTTTACGACTAAATATGTTTGGCCGCCAATTACCAAGACCTTGCATGATCGTGAAAAGAAAATTGCAGCAGGTCTGGAAGCAGCTGATCGTAGTCAACGTGAGCTGGAAATGGCTGAGCACAAAGCTCAAACCATTATTCGCGAAGCGAGACAACAGGCAAATCAGATCATTGAGCAAGCAAACTTGCACTCTGCCCAACTGGTAGAAGAAGCAAAAGCCAATGCCAAGATTGAAGGTCAACGTATGATTGAGCTGGCTCAAGGCGATATTAATCTTGAAATCTCTCAAGCTAAAGAATCGCTAAAAGCTTATCTGGCTCGTCTTGCCGTTAGCGGCGCTGAAAAGATCATTAATCGCAATCTTGATGATGCCACTCATCAGGAATTAATGAATCAATTAGCACGTGAGATCAAAGCAGGATAAAAATTATGGCCAATCTCTCAAGCATTGCTAGACCATACGCACTCGCGGCATTTGATTATGCACGCGAGCAACAGCAGTTAAATGAATGGAAAGCATTTTTATTGACAGCCTCCTCGGTAGTACGTCAACCGAAAGTGCAGAAACTGCTGGCGAATCCTGAAATTGCGACCCAAGAAATTTATAGTTTCTTTGAAGGCGTACTTGCCGGTCACTTGAACCAGGAACAAAAGAACTTTTTACGTCTTTTAGCACAACGACGCCGCCTGAATGCTTTGCCAGACATGGCAGAAGCCTATTCAGCCCATGTCGCGGCTCTAGAAAAAGTCTGCAATGCACGAGTGATTACAGCCGTTCCTGCACCTGACAGCTTTATTCAAAACATGAAAGCTGCTCTTGCGAAAATGACCCAGCGTGAAGTCAATGTGTTTACTGAAGTTGAACCAGCGATATTAGGCGGTGCAGTAGTCCATGTCGGTGACAATGTCATTGATGGTTCTGTGCGTGGAAAATTAAATCGCTTACTCGAATTTTTATTAAGGTAATCTATTATGCCAGTACAACAATTAAGCCCAACAGAAATTAGTGAACTCGTTATTCAACGCATCAAACAATTTGATTTGAAACCCGAAGTCCGCTCAGAAGGTACCATCGTCAGCGTCAAAGACGGTATTGTTCGTCTTTATGGTTTAGATGATGTTATGCAAGGTGAAATGATTGAATTCCCAGGTCAAGTGTATGGTCTGGCATTAAACCTTGAACGTGATTCCGTCGGTGCCGTGGTATTAGGCCGCACAGAAAGTTTGTCAGAAGGTATGACCGCTAAATGTACCGGTCGTATTCTTGAAGTGCCCGTTGGTGACGCCTTATTAGGCCGCGTAGTCGATGCCTTAGGTAACCCAATCGATGGCAAAGGTCCAATCAACACCACCAAAACCTCACCAATTGAAAAAGTGGCCCCAGGTGTTATTTTCCGTCAACCAGTTTCTCAACCTATGCAAACAGGTTTAAAAGCAATTGACGCGATGGTTCCAATTGGTCGCGGACAACGTGAATTAATCATTGGTGACCGTCAAACCGGTAAAACCGCTATTGCGATCGACGCCATCATCAACCAACGTGATACCGGCGTGAAATGTATTTACGTGGCGATCGGCCAGAAAGCTTCTTCTGTTGCTGCGGTTGTTCGTAAGTTAGAAGAACACAACGCATTAAAACACACGATTGTCGTTGCTGCTACCGCCTCTGACCCAGCTGCTATGCAATACATCGCTGCTTATGCTGGTTGCGCAATGGGTGAATACTTCCGCGATAGAGGCGAAGATGCATTAATTATTTATGATGATTTAACCAAACATGCTTGGGCATATCGTCAAATTTCCTTGCTGTTACGTCGTCCACCAGGTCGCGAAGCGTATCCTGGCGATATTTTCTACTTACATTCACGCTTGCTGGAACGCGCCTCCCGCGTGAACGCTGTTTATGTAGAAAAACAGACAAACGGCGAAATCAAAGGCAAAACCGGATCATTGACCGCTCTGCCTATCATTGAAACGCAAGCTGGTGACGTGTCTGCATTCGTACCAACTAACGTTATTTCTATTACCGACGGTCAGATCTTCCTTGAAACTGACTTGTTTAACTCTGGTATTCGTCCAGCTATCAACGCCGGTCTTTCCGTTTCTCGTGTAGGTGGCGCAGCCCAAACCAAGATTGTTAAGAAGTTTGCTGGTGGTGTACGTCTCGCCCTCGCGCAATACCGCGAATTGGCAGCGTTCTCACAATTCTTGTCTGACCTTGATGACGCAACTCGTAAGCAATTGGAACGTGGTCAACGTATTACTGAACTGATGAAACAAAAACAATACGTTCCTTTGTCTGTTGGTCAAATGGCAATTCTCTTGTTCGCCGCCGATGCTGGTTACCTGGATGATGTACCATTGAACCGTATTGCGATGTTCGAACAGGAATTACTGAGCTTTGCACACACCAATCACAATGATTTCCTCCAGGAAATTACGAAAACTGGTGATCTGAATGATGACATCAAGAAGAAAATGATCGATATCATCACTTCATTCAAAAAGAACAGGTCCTGGGAGTAAGGGGCAAGCATGCCAATAGCAAAAGAGATACGCATCAAAATTCATAGCGTGAAGAATACGCAAAAGATTACCAAAGCCATGGAAATGGTGGCGGCAAGCAAAATGCGTAAGACGCAAGATCGCATGCGCCGTGCTGTACCTTACGCGAAGAAAATCATGGAAGTGATTAGTCACGTCGCATTAGGTCACTCCGAATATCGTCATCCATTCATGGAAAAGCGTGAAGTCAAACGTGCTGGTTATATTATTGTTTCCACAAACCGCGGATTATGCGGCGGCTTAAACAGTAATTTACTGAAAGCCGTGTTGAAAGACATCAAACAAAAAATGGATGCCGGCATTGAAATTGATTTATGTGTCATTGGCACCAAAGCACTCGCTTTCTTCAAACGCATGGGTGGCAACATCGTAGCTCACACCAGCAGCTTAGGTGATGCGCCTACACCAAGTGATTTTGTTGGTGTGGTGAAAGTGATGCTAGATGCTTATCTCGCAAGGCGGATAGATGCGTTATATGTTTGCTCGAATGAATTCGTCAACACCATGCGCCAAGAACCTTTAATTCAGCAAGTCCTGCCATTGGTTCCCGCTGAAAACACAGACATAGAACATCATTGGGATTATCTCTATGAACCTGACAACGCTCCGGCACTGCTGAACAAGTTGCTGAACCGTTATATCGAATCTCAGGTTTATCGCGCAGTCATTGAAAACATTGCCTGCGAACAGGCCGCACGTATGCTTGCGATGCGCAATGCAACCGATAATGCAGCCGAGATCATTTCCAATTTGCAATTAATTTATAACAAAGCAAGACAAGCAGCGATCACGAGAGAACTTTCGGAAATCGTCGCCGGTGCGTCAGTTATCTAATGAGGTGAAAAAATGAGTCAGAATACAGGTAAAATTGTTGAAATTATCGGTGCGGTGGTTGACGTTGAGTTCTCGCATCATCATGTCCCCAAAATTTATGACGCGTTAAAAGTAGAAAAAGTCGGCCTGATTCTGGAAGTACAACAACAGATAGGTGACGGCGTTGTGCGTACCATCGCTATGGGTACCACCGATGGCTTGCAACGTGGTCTGTCCGTCATTAACACTGGCGAACCCATCAAAGTGCCAGTCGGTAAAGCCACACTCGGTCGTATCATGAACGTACTTGGTGAACCGATTGACGAATGCGGCCCAATCAAAACAGATCAATTCGCAGCCATTCACCGCCCAGCTCCATCGTTTGCTGAACAAGCTCCATCACAAGAATTGTTAGAGACCGGTATAAAAGTTATTGACCTCGTTTGCCCATTCGCGAAAGGCGGTAAAGTCGGTCTGTTCGGCGGTGCAGGTGTAGGTAAAACCGTTAACATGATGGAATTAATTAACAACATCGCAAAACAACACTCTGGTTTATCCGTGTTTACTGGTGTGGGCGAACGTACTCGTGAAGGTAATGACTTCTACCTCGAAATGAATGAATCGGGCGTTCTGGATAAAGTGGCTTTGGTCTACGGTCAGATGAATGAGCCACCAGGTAACCGTTTACGCGTTGCATTAACTGGCTTGAGTATTGCAGAAAGCTTCCGTGATGAAGGTAAAGACGTGTTGTTATTCGTCGACAATATCTTCCGTTACACCTTGTCTGGTGTGGAAGTATCCGCGTTGCTCGGTCGTATTCCTTCTGCTGTGGGTTATCAACCGACACTGGCTGAAGAAATGGGCGTGTTACAAGAACGTATTACTTCAACCAAAACCGGTTCTATTACCTCCGTTCAAGCTGTTTACGTTCCTGCTGACGACTTAACTGACCCGTCACCAGCGACCACCTTCGCTCACTTGGATGCGACGGTTGTGTTATCACGTCAAATCGCCGAATTAGGTATTTATCCAGCTATCGATCCGTTGGATTCCACCAGCCGTCAACTTGATCCATTGGTCGTAGGTCAAGAACACTACGAAGTAGCACTGGCTGTTCAACGTACCTTACAACGTTATAAAGAACTGAAAGACATCATTGCCATTTTAGGTATGGATGAATTGTCTGAAGAAGATAAACAAGTCGTTGGTCGTGCACGTCGCGTCATGCGCTTCCTGTCACAGCCATTCTTTGTTGCTGAAGTGTTCACCGGTACCAAAGGCCGTTATGTTCCAATCAAAGAAACCATTCGTGGCTTCAAAGGCATCTTGAGCGGCGAATACGATCACTTGCCAGAACAAGCGTTCTACATGGTCGGTACCATTGAAGAAGCGATCGAAAAGGCTAAAACATTATGATGAATAATTCGACTTTGCGCCTTGATATCGTCAGCGCCGAGAAAGCGATTTTCTCTGGCGAAGTCGAATCAGTGTTTGTGACCGGAGAAATGGGTGAACTGGGCGTTAAGCCCGGTCACTCACAACTCTTAACTTCCCTGCGTCCAGGCTATGTACGTGCCATATTGCCAGGCAAAGCAGCTGAAGAGGGAGAAGTGTTCTATATTTCCGGCGGCATGCTGGAAGTTCAACCATACATCGTCACAGTACTTGCCGATGATGCCAAACGCGCAGATGATATTGATGAAGTCGCTGCCCTCGCTGCCAAAGCTGAAGCTGAAAAAGCACTAGCAGGTCATGTGTCTGCTATTGATATGGCAAAAGCAACCACTGAACTCGCTGAAGTCACCGCGCAGATACGCGCAATTCAGCAGTTAAAGCGGCGTGCAAAAGGCGATAGAGCTTAATACACTTAAGCTCTTAGAGACGGAACTCATTCTACTTACGTAAGGAATTGCGCCTATGGCAGTTGAAACAATAGAAGAAAGGAACTCTACTCATATGACAGATAACGTCGTAAAAACTCTCGCGACCACTCAATCAAATGCCAATCGCCGCACAAAATCAACTGAGCATGCCTCCTATGACAGCTTAATGCGCTATGCCCGCTTTCTGGGTTATGGCGATGTGCACATCAAGTTTGATGCAAAGACTGGTTTACACGCCATCGTTGCGATTCATAATTTGAATCGCGGTCCTGCGATCGGCGGCTGTCGTTTCATTCATTACAATTCCATGAACAAAGCCATGGAAGACGCTTTACGTCTTGGGTACATGATGAGTTACAAAGCAGCCATTGCTGATTTACCCCATGGCGGCGGCAAGTCAGTCATCATCAAACCTAAAGTCATCAAAGACCGTACTGCATTGCTGGAAAAGTTTGGTGAATTCGTTGAAGAGTTAGGTGGCAGATACATCACTGCCGTTGATAGCGGCACCTCGCCCGCGGATATGGACATCATTGCCACCAAAACCAAATTTGCCACCTGCACCACGCGCTCAGGCAGTGGGAGCGATCCTTCACCTTTGACCGCCTTAGGCGTACGCCGCGGGATAGAAGCTGCTGTGAAATTCCAGAAAGACAGAGACACCATCGATGGTATTCACGTTGCCATTCAAGGCGCAGGACACGTTGGTTATTACCTGGCTCAGGAATTAACGCAGCGAGGCGCCCGAGTCACCATGACAGACATCAACCCAGTCGCTTTACAAAAGTGTATCGATGAATTTGGCGTAAATGTATGCGAACCCAACGAAATTTACGACCTCAATGCCGACGTTTTCGCTCCTTGTGCCTTAGGTGCCACGGTGAATTTGGAAACCATCAAACGCTTGAAAGCTACCATCGTTGCCGGTTCTGCTAATAATCAATTAGCCCATAATCATTACGCGAGCTATCTTCACGAACGCGGCATACTCTATGCGCCTGACTTTCTGATCAATGCAGGCGGTTTAATCCACGTTGCCGTCACGTATGCTCATGGCAACATGCAGCAGACTTTGACAAAAATTAATAATCTGTATCAAATGGTATATGACGTTTTTGAACGCTCTGCCAGCGAAAATCTTGATACTCATACTGTCGCCGTTAAGATTGCTGAAGAGAGGCTAAACTTAAAGAAATAAACTGGATACTATGCAAGGAAGGATTCTTGCTAGAAAGGAAATCAGGATCTCTTGTTGTTCGGACACAACAAGAGATTTTGAAATTTTAGAAGTCTTTACCACCAACAGTCGTCAATCCGGTCACACAGTTGCGCGACGATATCTGAGATTAGCCTTAGCACAATTCAATAAAATGAAAGAAGACTCCACTGATGGTGAACGTCAGGTGGAACAATTCATTGATAGCTACGAAGTCGATAAAGAAAAAAAGCAAAACAAAATCACCATCAAACTACCAGCTGATATGAAAAAAATATTAGTGTTCTTTGGAGCCATTGATTATTTTGTGCAACATATGCAATATCAAAGCAAAAATGACGGCGTTGAAATTGCCTTTTATTTAGATGACTCCTTGTTGCCGGCAGGGAAAGTTAGTGTGGCAAGTAAAATGGCGAAGTCGTTTATTTCAAAGACTAGAAAGCAAGACACTAGAGCTCCAGTGCTTGCAGCGGTTGAAATGATTTCGAATTACCTACTTCACCCTTTAACGCCGATTTCGATCCAGATCTTTCATCGCCTCCATCCTGACAAAAGCCTCGCTCCTGATATTGCCAGCCTCACCAAGAATGAACTTGAAAAGCAGCTAACTTTTCCCGATACCAATTATCAACAGAAATCCGAATTTTTATTGTCGTGGCTGCAAACTAGCTTAATGGCAAAGTCTAGCCGAGATAAACCAAACAAAGCGTCAGATGCGTTTATTCATCAGCAGCTTAATCTGCAACTAAAAGCGCTGGCTGCGTTAAAAAATAAAATCTGGGAATTGATGGTAAGGTCTGTGTATGGAAAGCCTGCGTGCGATGGCGGTTGTTATGATAGTCATTATTACGAAGTAAATATGCTATGCCTAGCGACATTAGCGTTAAATGAAGAAGGGTGCTTTGAGTTGGATTATACGCACACCAAAATCTATAAAGATATTTATGCAAAGTCAAAAGAAGCTGAGCCAGAATTGAAGACTGAGATAATAGCACTGCTTAAATATTTAGGATTACAATTAAAACCCGACCAAGATTTTCACGGCAAGCTCTTATTTACCCATTTATCGAACGAAGAGTTAATGCGCCGCGGCTTAGGCTGGACCAAGTCCACCTGCATCAATGTCATTAAATGGGGTAGATTTTTTAAGGGAATAAAAGAGGTTCCCGTGTTAGACAAAGCAGATAGTAACTTGCAAAAATTCATCGCAAGCCTGGTTCCCTTGCGATAAGATTATCGTCTGCAACGAATGGATGCGAAGGGAGATGACATGAAATTATGTTGGGTTAGTCTATTGGGAATATTGTTGATGACAACCATTTGTCAAGCTAACGAATCTCCAATGTCTAATCATAATATGACTTTCAGCACCAATGCTTTTAGCAACAACATGGCCATTCCCGTTTTATATACCTGTGATGGAAAAGATATCTCTCCACAACTGACCTGGTCTAAGTCGCCAAACAAAACCGAATCATTTGCCGTCCTCATGAAAGATATTGATGCTCCAGGTGGCATTTTTTATCATTGGGGTATTTACAATATTCCCGCTGCTACAATGACGCTAGCAGCTGGTGCTGCAACACCAACAGGTGCCAATGTCGCACAAAATAATTTTGACAAAGCAGGTTATAGTGGTCCTTGTCCGCCAAAAGGTAATGCGCATACTTATGTCTTTAATATATATGCATTAGATACACAGATTAAATTAGCCGCGGGCGCTAGCGATCAGGATTTAGAAAAAGCGCTGCAAGGCCATGTCTTGGATCAAGCAGAATTTCGTGGTGTTTATAGTCGATGGAATCAATAATGATATGAATAAGAAAATCTATTGTGTAGGCGGCACTGCATTAGACCGAAAACTAAAAGCGCTCTCACCGCTAGTTTTCGCGACTTCTAATCCCATTTCAACCTCTACCCACTTTGGCGGCGTTGCACGTAACGTTGCAGAAAACTTAACGAACTGGACACAAGGTATTTATCTTCATACTGCAGTAGGTGAAGATGATGACGGTGTTCTCATGTTAAGTAATATGAAACAAAAAGGCGTGGACATCAGTCAAAGCGTTATTTTAAAAACTGCTCGCACCGCTAATTATTTTGCGGTGTTGAATCCAGATGGTGAGTTGCACATGGCTTTGTCTGACATGATGATATTCGATCAAGTGCCGTTAGTAAGATTCACCCAAGGTTTTCATCATTGGGAACCAAATCAACTGGTTTTCATAGACACTAATCTCAGCGCAGAAATTATTGCTTCTGCGATTGCTGCCGCCAGAGAAAAGAAAATGAAAATTTTTATCGATCCAGTTTCCATCACAAAAACAGCAAAAATTCCAAGAGATTTAAGCGGTATTTATTTAATTAAACCCAATCCTCTGGAAGCAGGAGCCATGACTGGCATGCCAGTTGAAACCGTAGGAGAGGCGATGCGCGCTGGTGAAGTGTTATTAAAAATGGGCGCGCAAAACGTCGTTATTACATTAGGCAAAGCAGGCTATGTCATCGTGAATAAAGACATTCAGGATTTTATTTACATCGATCCTATTCATGATGTTATCAATGCAAACGGTGCAGGCGATGCCTTCATGGCAGGTATTTTATACGGTGTGCAACAAAACTTTTCCTTGCAACAAGCATGCCAATGGGGTGCTGCGGCAGCTGCATTTACCGTGTCATCTGCAGATACAGTAGCAGCAGGTTTAACCGCCACTAAATTACAAGCGTTCATTCACAATCAAAAAATCATAACGAGTCACCATGAAGAAATATTTTGAATTTTCGCCAGAAGTCAAAGAAGCGTTGGATACCGGCAAACCGGTAGTGGCATTGGAATCCACAGTGATTACACATGGCTTACCCTATCCTCGCAATATCGAAACAGCACGTGCGCTGGAACAAATAGTTCGCGAAAAAGAGGTCACACCAGCGACCATTGCAATTATTGATGGCGTAATTAAAATCGGTTTAACGGATATAGATTTAACTAGGCTAGTAAATGCTGAAAAGAAATATAAAGCCAGTAAGTGTGATATTCCCTATTTGGTTAGTAAGCGACTGACCGCTGGCACAACTGTTGCAGCCACCTTGTATTGTGCGAACTATGCTAAAATTAAAGTGTTTGCGACGGGCGGAATAGGTGGCGTGCATTTTGGTAACGCGCTAGATATTTCCGCTGACTTGATTGAGCTCGCGAATACACCGGTTGCCGTCATTTGTGCTGGCGCAAAATCCATTCTGGATTTACCACGTACCTTGGAATTTTTAGAAACTCATAGCGTCCCCGTCATTGGTTATCGAACCAAATCATTACCCGCGTTTTACACCGCGAAAACTAACTATCACCTGTCTCAATCAGTTGAGGACATAGCTACATTAGCAAGTGTACTAAATACACATTGGGATTTAGGTATGCGCTCTGGCATTTTAATCACTAACCCCATACCAGAAAAAGATGAAATTCCTGCTGAAATCATTGAGCCCGTCATACAAAATTCATTAAGCGCCGCCATCAGGAATAATATGGCTGGCAAAGAAGTGACACCGTTCCTGCTGAAAGAAATTGCTGATATCACGAAAGGCAGAAGCATTGAAGCCAATATTAGCCTGATTAAAAACAATGTTACACTAGGCGCAGCACTCGCAAAACAGATAGGATAAAATATGGAAGCAAGACAATTATCTCATTCCAATTTATTAGAAGAATTTAATCGACATGGTTATTTAATAATAAATAATTTTATACCCAACTCAGTATGTGATCACTTAAGGAATCATGCGCGCACATTAATAGAGTCCTTTGATTGCTCATCCATTAAAGCTATTTTTTCGAGTAAAGATGCGCATTCCGCACAACAATATTTTTTAGATTCCGGCGATAAAATCAGCTTCTTTTTTGAAGAAGGCGCATTTGATTCTGCAGGCAATTTGCGTGCTGATAAAACACTTTGTATTAACAAAATTGGGCATGCACTGCATCAGCTCGATCCTTTGTTTTATTGTTTCAGTCGGCTGCAACAAATCTATGCGTTGTTGCAAGAGCTGGAAATAACAGATCCTTTGATCACACAATCCATGTATATCTGCAAGCAACCATATTTTGGAGGTGAAGTGCAATGCCATCAAGATAGTACTTATTTATTTGTGCATGGTAGGCCCATAACAGGTTTATGGTTTGCACTGGAAGATGCCTCGATGGAAAATGGTTGTTTATGGGCGATTCCTGGTGGTCATCATACGCCGCTGAAATCGCGCATGCTGCGTGATCAAAATGACAAAATTGAAAAACATGTTTATGACACCACACCATGGGAGCTCGAAAAGCTGGTGCCACTAGAAGTGAAAAAAGGCAGTATTATTGTGCTGCATGGCTTACTGCCGCACATGAGCAAAGAAAACCATTCGCCACATTCGCGACATGCTTATACATTGCATTTCATGTCAAAACAGGATCGTTTTGCGCATGACAACTGGTTGCGGCTCATCAATCCATTAAGCTAAATTTGATTTTTTTAACAGCCCGATGACTTCTTCATCTTCTGTTTGTGTGAAGTCGCGATACCATAAGCCCACAGCTTGCAGTTGATCGACCAGCTTAGGGCAGACAAATAAATCACACCATGTTGGCATAGTCTGTTCTATAGATCTATCAGCGACAGGTACAGCAACGATGATTTCTTGTGGATTTAACTTTTGTACTGCTTGTACCGCTGCTTTCATGGACGCGCCAGTTGCAATTCCATCATCGACTAAAATGACCTTTTTACCTTGTAATTTAGGAAAGGGGCGTTGTCCGCGGTACAACATATTGCGACGTTTTAATTCAGCACTTTCACGCGCAATAACACTTTCTATTTCTTCTTCAGTCACTTTCAGCGACCCGACGATTTCTTCATTGAAAATGGTCACGCCACCTTGCGCAATGGCACCCATGGCAAGTTCATTGTGGCCAGGTACGCCTAACTTTCTAACGATGAAAACATCTAGCGGTGCATGTAATGCAGAGGCCACTTCGTATGCCACCGGGACTCCGCCGCGCGGCAGTGCTAGCACGATAAGATTTTGTTGATGCGATAACGAAGATAATGCGGCTGCTAATTCTTTGCCGGCTTCGTGGCGGTCTGCATATTTTTGCATGTGGATTCATCCTGTTTATTGCAGATTTGGTTGAGTACAGAATGACATATCTCTATTTATTTACCAATGCAAAAACTGCTAAAAATACTGGAAAGTAAATCTTCTGATGTGTAGGTACCGGTGATTTCTGATGTCGCGTTTTGAGCTAGTCTCAATTCTTCCGCTGCGAGCTCTGCTGTGCTGATCTGATTCATTTGCATAAACGCTTGTATCAAATGCGCTTCGGCGCGTTTCAATGCATCCAAATGACGACGTCTTGCAAGATAAATCCCTTCTGATGAATCGACGACACCTGCTGCTTTCTTGATTTCATTTTTCAGTAAGTCCATACCCGCACCCGATTTGGCAGAAATGGACACTTGTAACAGCGCTGGATTAAACGAGGGCGCTTCACCTGTTAAATCAATTTTGTTACGAACGATCAACACTGGCTTATTTGCAGCTTCCTCAGGCAGAGGAATAGTTTGATGCGGCGCGCTTGCGTCTTGCAAACACAAGACTAAATCAGCTTGCGCTAGCTCGCGGTGTGCTCGGCGCATACCTTCCTGTTCTACTTTATCGCTAGACTCACGCAATCCGGCTGTATCGACAATATGTAAAGGAATGCCGTCGATTAAGATAAGATCGCGTAACACATCTCGTGTGGTACCAGGAATATCCGTCACAATTGCTAGATCTTTTCCACTTAATTGATTTAGCAAGCTGGATTTACCCACATTCGGTGGACCAATAATCACTGCCGTAATACCTTCGCGCAGTAGACTACCTTGTTTGGCTTCAGCCATGATTTTGGCAATTGAATGCTGTAGCTCTTCTGTCAGGCGTTTGATTTTATCATCGCTGAGAAAATCAATTTCTTCATCGGTGAAATCGATTGCGGCTTCAATATAGGTGCGCAGATAAATAATTTTATCGGTTAACGCACTTATTTGCCGAGAGAACTCGCCTTGTAATGAACGGGTAGCTAGACGTGCTGCTTGCGTTGACGTCGCATCAATTAAATCTGCGACGGCTTCCGCTTGTGCCAAATCCATCTTGCCGTTTAAAAACGCCCGTTCAGAAAATTCGCCAGGCCTAGCAAGTCGCGCACCTAATTGCAGGACTCGCTGCAAAATCATATCGACAACAACCGGGCCACCGTGACCTTGTAACTCGAGCACATCTTCTCCGGTGAATGAATTTGGGTTTGGAAAGTACAATGCTAACCCAGCATCGATGACGCTGTTATCTTCAGCATAAAAGGGGAGATGTGTAGCAACGCGTGGTGTCAGTGGATGTTGTAAAACAGCTTGAGAAATTTGTTGGGTCAGAGGACCCGAAACTCTCACTATTGCCACACCGCCGCGACCGGGCGGTGTGACTACTGCAGTAATAGTGTCTATATTCGCGCTCATGCGGTCTCGAGCGCTTTATGCTTTTTTAGCGCGGCTTCCTTTTCAATGTGGTGCATCACATACCATTGTTGCAAGAAAGAAAGCGTGTTATTCACAACCCAGTACAACATCAAACCTGCCGGGAAGTTGGCAAATAATACCGTGAACACCAACGGCATTAACATCATCACTTTTGCTTGTACTGGATCTGGCGGCGGCGGATTAAGACGCTGCTGAACAAACATGGACAAGCCCATCACGACTGGCAAGACATAGTATGGGTCATGTTGGGTGAGATCATGAATCCAGAGTATCCAGGGAGCCTGACGTAGTTGCACGCTTTCTACCAGCACCCAATACAATGCAATGAACACAGGAATCTGGATCAGTATAGGCAAGCAACCGCTCATGGGATTGATTTTTTCATCGCGATACAAATCCATGGTCGCTTTAGTCAGTTTCTGCTTGTCATCTTTGTAACGTTCTTTCAGCGCTTCCATACGTGGCTGCAGACGTTTCATCGCTGCCATGGAGCGGAAACTTTTCGCTGATAAAGAATAGAATAAAATTTTGATGACGATAGTGACGAGAACAATGGACCAGCCCCAATTGCCAACGAAATCGTAAATCGTTTGCATCATCCAGAAAATCGCTTTGGAGATAGGCCAGAACCAACCGTAGTCGATCGTTAAATTCAAGTTTGGTGCTGCTTGTACTAATGCGGAATCCAGTGCTGGGCCAGTATAAAGTTTTGCGCTGGTGGCGGCGGTTTGTCCCGGCGCAGCAGTAATGACCGGACCTAGAAACCCAACAGTGTACATGCCGTTTGGCAGTACGCGCGTGTAATAGTCATTAGAAGTATTGTCAGCTGGAATCCATGCGCTAACAAAATAATGTTGGATCATGGCCGCCCAGCCGCCTTTGATGTTCATATCCAGATTCTTTTCATCCATCTGTTTGAACGTAATTTTCTGGAATGGTTTGTCTGGGCTGGAAACAGCAGCGCCAAAGTACGTTGCCAAATTCACAACGCCGCCGGTGCCAGCTGGTGGTGTGTTCATGCGCGCTAATTGCGTGTAGAGGTTACCGCTCCAAGCCTGGGGAGTGTGATTTTCAACTTCGTAACCCACTTTGACTTCGTAGCTGCCACGGGTAAAGGTATAGGTTTTGGTCACCACCACCGCGGTGGCAGTGTTAGGGTTGCTTTGCCAATGCAGCTTCACGACTAATTCTTTTTGGTCTGGCTGCATGACGTATTGAGCTTGTTCGCTGGTGTAAAGCGCTTGCTGACCGCTAGTGTCAGGGCCGTTTGCACCCAATAAACCGCTTTCTGCAATATAACGGGTTTTAGGATCATCATTCATTAAGGTGAATGGGGTGGTAGAACCTAATGACTCCGGATAAGCCAATAAGTCAGAAGAAACGATATCACCGCCTAATGTATCGATATTGATGGCGAGGACATCCGTATTTACCTTGATAAGACTACCCGTAGCTGGAGCAGGAATGGCTGCTGGAGCAGTAGTCGTTGCAGCGGCAGGTGCGGTGGCGGCAGTCGGTGTGGCAGCAGCTGGCGTTGCAGCAGGTGCAGCGCTAGTGTCTGGTACAAAACGGTTAGCGTTAGCTGGCGTAGTCGCGGCGGCAGTGGAGGTTGCAACGGTGGCTGGTGCGTGTTCGCGCTGCCAGGAATCGAATAACTTCACACCTAGCATGCATAAGACAACGATTAAGCCGATACGAACATAATCCAAAATTTTATCAAACATGTGCCTTTACTCTCATTAGGGTACGGGATCATAACCACCGGCATGCCATGGGTGGCAGCGCAGCAATCGTTTTGTCATTAAGTAACTACCATTCAGGCAGCCATGTTGTTCGATGGCTTGAATGGCATAACTGGAACAAGTGGGTTCGAAGCGGCAGCGATTACCTAGCAAAGCGCTTAAAGCATAGCGATAAATGTGTATTAAGGTGATGAATACCGTTTTTAGCACAGAATGGCCTGCCATAAATAATCAACGTCGTTTCGAATGGTTTTTGAATCAAACTTTGCGCATTGTGCGCGTATCATCACAATGAGATCAAGGCCTTTCAGCTTGTCTCGTTGATGCCGAAAACTTTCACGAATGATGCGCCGAACCCGGTTTCTGTCTACCGCTCTTCTTATATGTTGTTTGCTAACAATAATACCTAATCGCGGATAGCTGAGTTGATTGGGCTTCTGGAGAACGAGCAGATAGTGGTGCGAAAACTTTTTGGGCTTGGCAGCAAATACAGACTGAACCTCTTGCTTGCTGGCCAGTCTGTATTTACGTGAATAACTATACGGCAAGCCTTGCGCGGCCTTTTGCACGACGGCGGCTCAATACAGCGCGGCCATTTTTGGTTGCCATGCGGGCACGGAAACCGTGAGTTCTTTTTCTTTTTAAAGTACTTGGTTGGAATGTTCTTTTCATAATGTCGGATCCTGAATACTAAGCTTTCTTAAGAGGGGGCTATGTTATTGGTTGAAGCGCATAAAGTCAATGAACGCGATATAAAAATGTAGTCCGGGTTAGCATGCGAAACGGGCGTAACCCGGGGTAAGGTTCTAGCGAGGTTGAATCGTGCATTTTCTGGGAATTGCATGCTAAATTGCTACAACTTCGGCTAAAAGGCAATAAAAGCAATTAAACCTCGAATATATTGCGTTTTTTGTTGGTGTTGCCTGCAAAATGTTGGATTTCGCTGCGATCAACCCAACTGACGGGATACTACCTGAAAATCATATTGCGCGAAAAAATAACTCAAAAAGCTGTAACTTCTTTTAAATTACGCGATTTCGCTATCAACTCATCAAAAATCATTAAAAATCGCAAAAATGCAAAACTTCCAGTGAGGGATTAAAACGCGAAGGAATTTCATTTCAACCAAAGAAAAAGGCGGCACTTTTTGCAAAATGCCGCCTTTTAACAGCTTTTAACGGTTAGTTTGAGGTAGGTTGTTGCTCATCTGTGGTGGGAACAGCGGCTGCAACTTCCTTCATGCTAAGGCGAATACGGCCTTGGCGGTCGATTTCCAACACTTTAACGCGCACGGCCTGACCTTCTGCCAGCTTGTCGCTGACTTGGGCAACACGTTCGTTAGCTATCTGGGAAATATGAACCAGACCTTGTTTGCCAGGGAGAATATTCACTAACGCACCGAAATCCATCAGTTTGGTAACGGTACCATCGTAAATATTGCCAACCACGACATCAGCGGTAATGCTTTCAATGCGGCGGATCGCTTCTTCGCATGCCTTGAGATCTGCTGCTGCGACTTTGACTTCACCGTCATCGTTGATGTCGATCACGCAACCGGTTTCTTCGGTCAGTGCACGAATGGTGACACCACCTTTACCGATCACATCACGAATCTTGTCGGTTGGGACGCGCATGGTCAGGATTCTTGGAGCATAAGCTGACATTTCCTGACGTGGACCTTTCACAGCCTGGTTCATTAAACCGAGGATGTGCATACGGCCATCACGTGCTTGATCCAGCGCGGTGCGCATGATTGCTTCAGTGATACCGTCAATTTTGATATCCATTTGCAGCGCGGTCACACCATCGGTGGTTCCGGCTACTTTGAAATCCATGTCGCCGAGATGATCTTCGTCGCCAAGAATGTCGGTGAGAACGGCAAATTGTTCGCCTTCTTTCACCAGACCCATGGCCACGCCAGCAACGTGCTTCTTCAGTGGAACACCAGCGTCCATCAACGCAAGACTGGTACCGCAAACGGTTGCCATCGAACTTGAACCGTTGGATTCGGTGATTTCAGACACCACACGAATAACATAGGAGAATTCGTTCATGCTTGGCAGTACGGCGGAAATACCGCGTTTTGCCAAATTACCGTGACCAATTTCACGACGTTTTGGACTGCCAACCATACCAACTTCACCAACAGAGTATGGAGGGAAGTTATAATGCAACATAAAGGTTTCTTTACGTTCACCAGCCAGTGCATCAATCACTTGGCAATCACGTTCCGTACCTAAAGTGGCAACCACAATCGCTTGGGTTTCACCGCGGGTAAACAATGCAGAACCGTGGGTACGTGGGAGCAAACCGGTATTAATATTGATTGGACGAACGGTTTTGGTATCACGACCATCGATACGTGGTTTACCAGCTAAAATTTGGCCACGAACGGTGTCATATTCCAATTTACCAAAGACCGCTTTGATTTCGCGGGTCATGACCACTTCATCCAGCTTGCCGGCGTTTTCTGACAAGATATCGTCAAGAACGCGGTCACGAAGATCAGCGATAGTCAACGTACGGTCTTGTTTATCTTTGATTTGATAGGCTTTTTCAATTTCTGCTTTGGCCATATCGGTCACGCGTTTTTCAACCTCTGGGTTGATGACTGGAGCTGACCAATCCCAGGTTGGGGTACCAGCTTCTGCCACCATCTCTTTAATCACAGCGATAACGGTTTGCATTTGTTGATGCGCATACATCACCGCACCTAACATAACGGATTCTGGCAATTCTTTTGCTTCTGACTCAACCATCAAGACCGCATTTTCTGTTCCTGCAACCACCATATCCAATTGCGAAGCCTTTAATTGGGTTTCGGTTGGATTTAATACGAATTGATTATCGATGTAACCAACACGGGCTGCCGCCAAATAGCTGGTGACTGGCATGCCGGATAAAGCAATCGCTGCGGCTGAACCAATCATGGATGGAATATCTGGATCGACTTCTGGATTCAATGACAACACGGTGACGACAACTTGAACATCCAGATTGAAGCCTTCTGGGAACAATGGACGTAACGGGCGATCGATTAAACGGGAGGTTAATATTTCTTTTTCCGTTGGACGACCTTCACGTTTAAAGTAACCGCCTGGGATACGTCCAGCCGCATAAGAGCGTTCTTGATAATTAACGGTTAATGGGAAAAAGTCTTTATCCGCACCGGTATCGGTACCAACAACGGTCACGAGAACAACGGTGTCGTCCATATTGACCATTACAGCGGAGGTTGCCTGACGAGCAATCACACCAGTTTCGATGGTGACGTTTTGATTGCCGTATTTAAATGTTTTTCGGACTACTGCCACGATATTTACCTGCTAAGTTTGGTTGAAAGGCCAAAGCCCTCATGAAAGAGGGCTTGGTGGATTTGGAGGGAGATAGAAAGTTGAATTAACCGCGTACTTCTAACTCTTTGATAATTGTGTTGTAACGGTTCAGATCTTTACCTTTCAGGTAACGCATTAACCGACGACGTTGGCTAACCATGTTGGTTAAACCAAAGCGGGTATGGTAATCGTGTTTGTGAACTTTTAAGTGTTCAGTCAACTGGTTAATACGGGTGGTCAAGAGCGCGATCTGCACTTCTGGTGAACCGGTGTCATTCTTGCTGCGTTTATAGGTTTTGACGATTTGTGCCTTGGCAGCGGTTGTTAACGCCATGAATACATCTCCACTTCATTTCTATTATGTCAGTCATTAAAAGGACGCTATTGTAGCCGGGAGATAATTGACTCACAAGTCTTTTCATGCAGCTATTGCTTGAAGAAATCCAAGTATTATCAGACAATACGCGCATGAATTTTGTCAAAATATTAAACAAATTAGGCTTGGTTTTGGCCATTGGCGGCTTGGGTTCGGCAAGTTTTGCTGCCAAACCAGCCACACAACCCATCATGGCCATCCCGGCTCCCGACCTGACCGGACAAGCATTATATGACACCAAACATTGGTCATTAATGTATTACTACGCCAATACCGTCAATGCCGCGCTGGTCGGAACGTTTATCGGTAATTACAAAGAATGGCCGGAACACATTCAGTCGCTGGAACTGGCTTACACCTTGGATCAAAACAATCGGTTTCGCCAATTTTTCCATCCTATCGTTAACGTCGTACAGCTAGCAGCAAACGCGACGGTACGCCAGGGCGTGAATGATCATACGATTTATGAATTCAACCCATATATTATTTTCCGCTGGGCCAATTATCCGTGGAATCACTATGTTAATACTTCGCTAGCGTTAGCAGAAGGCGTCTCGTATGACAGCTCTGTCTCTTATATGGAACGACGCGGCAATGACAATTTTAAGCGTCTGATTAATTATTTGATGTTTGAATTAACACTCTCTGCCCCCTCCAAACCCGATCTGCAATTAGTATTACGTGTGCATCACCGTTCTGGTGCCTATGGTTTATATCAAGCGGATAACACGGGTTCGAATGATATTGGTATAGGCATTCGCTACTTCTTATGAGCACAAACTCGCTGAAAGCAAATGAAGTAGTCTGTGTGCGTCAGGATAAATTTTTGTTTCAACCTGTTACTTTTCAATTAAATGCTGGCGAAGGTTTGTGGATTGAAGGACCGAATGGCGTTGGTAAATCCAGCTTGCTGCGTATGCTTGCCGGGTTTGCGACTTGCGGTCATGGGCAATTACTCTGGAATGATGACAGCAGTGCGGTGACTGAAATGATTCATTATCTTGGTCATGCGGATGGGGTTCGTGCTGGTTTGACCGTGTTGGAAAATTTGCGGTTGGCTGGCGAGCTTTGCGGGTTCACGGAAGACGCGCTGCGAGCGAATCCGAGCTACGACTTTGTTTTGGAGATGATGCGGTTGGGCGAGCAGGCTCATACTGAAATTAAATATCTATCTGCGGGGCAGAAACGTCGGGCGGCACTTTGTAAAGTGTTTGCGATTCCACGTGCACTGTGGATTTTAGACGAGCCGTTGACTGCGCTAGATTATCAAACACAGCAAATTGTCATTGAGAAAATAAAGGAACATTTAGCTAAAGGCGGCATTTGTGTGATGACATCACATCAACCACTGCTAACATCCTTGCCACAAATGCAGCGTCTGGAGTTAATGTCATGCTAAAAACCCTGCGCGCCATTTTTTATTTTGAAATTTTATTATTATGGCGTCGCTTGCATGAGTGGTTATATCCCATCGCTTTTTTTCTCATCGTCATTTCCTTGCTACCTTTTGCTTTCTCACCCGATCCCGCGATTTTGCGCACCTTAGTGCCTGGCGGCATTTGGATCGCGGCATTATTCGCTTGCATGTTATCCATCGAAACCATTTTTCAAACTGAGAAAGAAGAGGGTACGTTGCAGCAGTGGTTATTAAGCAGTGTGCCGCTACCGTTCATATTGCTTGCCAAGATTTCCGCGCAATGGTTATTTACATTGCTGCCACTTATTTTATTAACCCCATGTATCGCGCTCTTATTGCAGCTATCCAATCATTCAGCTTTGATATTAATGATGAGCTTATTACTTGGCACACCCATTTTATTATTGCTAGGCACTTTAGGTGCGGCATTAACCGCTGGCTTTCGTCAACAAGGCGTGATGATCAGCTTAATCATTTTGCCACTCTCATCTCCCGTTTTAATATTTGGTGTGAATCTGGTACTGCAAGCAGAAGCGGGATTTAGTGCAGTAGGTCCATTAAGTTTACTCGCAGGTATTTGTCTGTTGTCCCTGCTGGGCATACCCTTAGCAGCGGCGGAAGCAATTAGAATTGGTGAGGATGATTAAGCAATGCGACTCTTGTTATTACATTCAAGACCACTAGAGTTTGGCAAAACCACAGGCGGCGTGCCGGAATTTTTATTCGCCATCACCCGGCAATATAAAGCACTTGGGATTGATGTTTCCATTTATGCAGGACATAAGTCTTTTAAAACACTAACCCATACCAGTACAGCGCATGATTCCGTGAAAATATTCAGCGGCCCCATCCTTGAGCCTGGATTTTTTCTCTCGCGCAAAAAAATCATGCCACTAGTTGAATTATGCCGCCGCGAAAAGATTCAATTACTGCATGCACAAGGTACTTATACTCCAGGATTCATGGTGCGTGAGTTATCTAAGTTAACCAAACTTCCTTATGTGGTGACCAGTCACAGCGATATTCATCCTGTCAACTCCATGCGCTTAAAGCGCCGCAACGTCAGAGCACGTTTGCGCCGCATTTTGCAGCAAGCCTCTTGGGTAACCCATTTAACGCCGATAATGGAACAAGCTTCTCATCAATTATTTGATACCAGCAACAAAAGTACCTTGATACACAATGGCATTGATGTCGACAGCTGGCAGTCTTACCAACACATGCCAGAAAAAAATTATGTATTAGGCATAGGCAGACTAGAGCGGGGCAAAGGTTTTCATGTCTTGTTAGATATGTATGCTGAATTAATACGCCGCGGTCACACCACTTCATTGGTGATTGCCGGCACAGGACAAGAAGAACAAGCATTACGAACACAATGCGCTAACTTGGGATTGCCCGTGAAAGATGGCTGGAACGGAGTAGACCACTTTCCGGAAAAAAGTGTGATCTTCACAGGTTATGTACGTGGCGACTTAAAATATAAACTCATCGCAGAAAGTCAGTGCGTCTTGTTTGCAACGCAACCTGATTTATGGGAAGAAGCGTTTGGTATTGTACAACTTGAAGCAATGGCTGCCGCCAAACCATTAGTAGCCAGTGACATCGCCGCCTCAAGGTATTTGGAAAAACTAGGCATGCAAGCGGTGATAGTCCCGGCGAAAGATAGTAAAGCATGGGCTCACGGCGTAGAAAGATTATTGAATTCAGCATCACTGCGACGTGTGCAAGGAGATGCGAATGCCGCGGCCATACAACAATTTCACTGGCGCGGCATCGCAAAACAATATCTAGAAGTATATCAAACTGTTTTGACAGGATTACCTAACGGTTTGAAAGCCTGAATATCTGTTTGAGTTCTTCCTAAAATTAAAGCATGAATATCTGCTGTGCCTTCATAGGTCTTCACCGTTTCGAGATTCAACATATGTCTTATCACTTGAAAATCTTCTGTGATGCCGTTGCCACCATGAATATCGCGTGACTCACGCGCAATATCCAATGCTGTCAGAGTGGAAAAACGTTTCATCATCGAAATCATGGCTGTTTCAACACGTCCTTCGTCTTTCAAACGACCTAAACGCAACACGCCTTGTAAACCCAATGTGATATTGGTTTGCATATTCGCTAATTTAAATTGTATCAGCTGATTCGCTGCTAGCGGCGATCCAAATTGTTTACGGTCTAGTACGTATTGACGCGCTGCGTGCCAACAAAATTCTGCTGCACCTAATGCACCCCAAGAAATGCCATAGCGTGCGTTATCCAGACAACCTAGCGGGCCGGCCAGTCCGTCTGCACCTGGCAATTCATTTTCTGCTGGTACAAACACATCTTGCATGACAATTTCGCCGGTGATGGAAACACGTAAACTTAACTTACCGTGCATGATAGGAGCGGTTAACCCTTTCATCCCTTTTTCTAAAACGAATGCGCGTATACGGCCTTGATCGTTTTTCGCAAACACGACGAACACATCGGCAACAGGTGAATTGGTAATCCACATTTTGCTGCCATTCAAAATGTATCCGCCTTCGGTTGCTTTTGCCCTAGTTTGCATGCCGCCTGGATCTGAACCATGATTTGCTTCGGTTAAACCGAAACAACCTATGTATTCACCAGTCGCCATTTTGGGTAAGTACTTTTCTTTTTGCGCGTCATTACCATAAGCATAAATGGCATGCATGCTTAAGCTAGACTGCACGCTCACCATGGAACGATAACCAGAATCCACTCGTTCCAGTTCGCGCATGATTAAGCCGTAGGAAACATAATTCACACCCGCGCAGCCATAGCCATGAATCGTTGCGCCTAATAAACCTGCTGCGCCCATTTCTCGCATTAAATTTTCATCAAAACTTTCATCGTGAAAAGCTTTGATCACACGCGGTTGCAAAACACGCTGGGCAAAATCGCGCGCCGAGTCGCGTATCATGCGTTCTTCTTCAGTTAATTGTTCTTCAAAAAGTAAAGGATCGTCCCAGCGAAAAGCGGAAGTGGTTTTTGATTTCATAGTTATCCCTAATTAGTTAATACACCATCTTTAATCGTCATCACGCATTCACAGCGGCGGCTGATGTCTTTGTCATGAGTGATGATAACAATAGTCCTGCCTTCATCTCGATGCAAGTTTGTAAATAATTGCATAACCTCATGGCCGGTATCACTATCGAGTGCACCGGTGGGTTCATCCGCCAAAATCACTTTTGGGTCACCAACTAACGCTCTAGCAATCGCGACGCGCTGTTGTTGACCGCCGGATAACTGATTAGGACGGTGATGTGCAAGGTGTCCCACTCCCATTTTATCCAGCATGCGCTGACTCATCTCCTTAGCTTCTTCTTCCGCAGTGCCGCGATAAAATAATGGCAGCAAGACATTTTGCATGGCAGTTAACCGCGGTAATAGAAAAAAAGATTGAAAGACGAACCCAATTTCCTGGTTACGTATTCTTGATAGTTCATCTTCATTGAGACTAGATACATCTTGGTCTTGATACCAATAACGACCAGACGACGGTCTATCCAGAAAACCGATGATATTCATCAAAGTTGATTTGCCAGAACCGGATGATCCAATAATTGCCGCCATCTTACCACGTTCAATCGTTAAGTTGGCGGCACGCAGTGCATGGACATCGTTATCACCCATGCGATAAGTTTTAGAAACGTTTTCAAGCCTGATCAGGTACGACAATTTTATCTCCTGCATTTAATCCGGATAACACCGCCACAGCATCAGGTGTTGATTTGCCGGTACGTACTAATACATCAGAGATACTACTATTATTTTTATCGAAACGTTGCACGTATGTCGCACCATTTTTTTCAATGAGTGCCGTAATGGGAACCATGATACGTGCATCATCATTCAAATTAATCTCGACTTTTGCACTCATACCGACATGAATAGCCTCTTGCTCTGCTTTCGTTAAGGATGGCACTGACACTTCAACGGCGAAAGAGGGGATGCCGCTGCCGCCGGTTTCAGCCTGTCTATCTACACGGCTGATATTGCCATCCAGTACGTAATCTGGGAATGCAATACCGGTGACTTTAACTTTTTGTCCTAGGTGTAATTGATTAACCGTTAATTCATTCACTTTGATTTTGACGCTGACGCCGCTCATATCACCAATCACCGCCAGCACATCCCCTTGCTTGACGACATCACCTTTATTTACTTTTTTAGCGTCATCATCATTTTTAGTCGGCCCTAATATCACGCCAGCTGCCGGTGACAAAATACGTAAATTTTCAGTCTTCTTTTCTAAATGCATGGCTTGATCTATCTTATCCACATCAGAAATGGACAGTTTGTAAAGATCAATACCTTTGATGTCCATTTGCGTCAGCAGTAATTCCAGCGCATCTTTCGCTTGCAACAATACTAATTGATTCGAATAATAACTAGCTTGTTTTACTTTATAATCATCATCGGAAATTAACTGGTTCTTATGTAAAAATTCACCTTCTGATAATTGTGCCTTGCTGGTATCAAAATCGCTTTTTGCTTTGACGTACTGCATTAACGCTGTTTTGTAATCGGTGAAAAACTTAGCGGAAGAAAGTCTAAATAATAATTTTCCAGTATCCACTGCATCGCCATATTGCACCGGCATATCTACCACCACACCATCAACCGGACTTGGTATGACTAAACTGCGAATAGGTTGAATAGTACCTGAGTAATATAATGTACTGGCTGCACTGCGCGGCTGCACCGTTTCGTAATGTGCATTCTTCAATGCAGGTTCACGAGAACAGGCAGAAAGCAGCAACATGAAAATTAAATAGAAACCTTTACGCATTTATAACCTCACATTCACATTCCATGTTTTCAAAGTATTACCCAGCATCAAATCCATATTCACTAGCGCTTTCAAATAAGCGATGCGTGAACTCAATAAAGTTTGCTGAGACTGAATTAATTGTATTTGCGCAGACTGCAACTCAAGACTATCAATCAAGCCGTGTAAATATTTTTGATAATTCATATTATAAGTTTTTTCTTGCAACTGCTCCGCCGATTCTGCAAAACGCTGGGATTGCTTCGCACTTTCAACTTGGTTCCAACCGTTAATCGCTCCCGTTTCTTTTGCCCACTTTTCCGTACGCAAATTAATTTCCGCTTCTTGCAATGCGATTTTAGCATTGGCCACCGCTTGCTTTGCCATGCGGTCATCGATAGGAATATTCAAGGTCAATGCCACGCTATTACTTTGATTCGCACCGTTGATCAGACTGTTAAAACCCGCATTTTGTCCGCCGCCGGAACCATTTCCGGCAACTACCGTTGCACTCGCATTCAACTGCCATCTCGTATTATCTTCAGCGACTAATAATGAACGTGAGGTTGCACCATGCAAAGTGATGTTATCAACTTGATATTGAATATCATGATCTAATACTTCGCGCTTAGTATCTTCTTTGCCTGGCATTCTAAATTTATTAATTAAGTCTTCAACATCCAGGGCTTGAAAAGTCACGTTACTATCTGGATCGATACCAATCGCGGTTAATAAAGCATAACGAGTCTGCAATAAATTATTCTTATCATTTTGCAGTTGCGCTTGCGCACTTGCGACGTTTGCTTCAACTGTGAGGATTTCTGTACCCGCTTTATGTCCAGCTTTAATATAAATTCGAGTTTGTTCTACCGATTCTTTGGCGCGCTTCAATGCATCTTCATCAATTTTAATTGTGCGCTCTGCGCTGACAACATCTAAATAAGCATTGATAACAGCAGACACTGTGTTACGTAATACCCCTTCGACATTTAAACGGGATATTTGAGCACTGTCTTTTGCATTCATCAGAGCAGCTTCAACCACTGCTTTGCCAAAACCGCGCATTAATGGTTGAGTAATCTGCAATGATAATCCGGGATTGTAAGTACCAACCGCTGTGTTTGAAGCAGTCGCGGTGATTTGCGTTCCGATACCTGTTAATAAAGTTGCAGCCGGCTGCGCATTCCAGCTTTTACTATAGACAACTGGATTGCCCGATTGTCGATTAGAAGCACCACTCACACCTGCCTGAAAAGAGAAGTGTGGTTTAAACTGCCACTCTTGCACATCTAAATTATACTTCTGCGCCAGATCATTCAGTTGTGATGTTTGTACATTAGGATTATCGCGCACAGCGAGCAAGATCGCGTCTTGTAAAGATAACGGCGGTACCTTTTTAGGCAAGGGAGCAGTGTAAGCAATTTTTGCTGCCGCCATGAACAACATGGCGGTCAGCACTACCAGTTTTTTCATTATTTTTCTTTTTATTTTCTCTGACTATCTTAGTCGGTATAGCTCCTGATTAATTTATTTTTATCCTTGTTTCTTATCATCGCGAGCTTAATTAAATGCGTTAATAAATCCGCGTAGGATATACCTGTTGCTTCCATTAATTTTGGATACATACTGATTTTGGTAAAACCTGGCAGTGTATTCACTTCATTAAAATAGATTTCACCGGAATCTTTATCCAGGAATAAATCGACGCGCGCCATGCCTTCGCATTCCAGCACAATAAATAATTCTTTCGCGATGGCACGTGCTCTTGCTTTCACATCATCAGAAACATTAGCAGGAATTAATAACTCCGCTCCATTTTCATCTAAATATTTTGCTTCGTAAGAATAAAATTCATGTGTGGGACGAATTTCACCAACCACACTGACAATCGGTTCGTCGCTATTTTCTAAAGATTGCAGCACAGCAATTTCCAATTCCTGCACGTTAAGTGCTTTTTCTACTAACACTTTGGTATCAAAACGCAATGCTTCATCAACAGCTGCCTTCAACGCTTCTTTATTTTTAACTTTGGTAATCCCAACTGAAGAACCCGTGTTTGCTGGCTTTACAAAAACGGGGAATTTAATTTTTGCATCAATTAAATCTACAAAACGATTAAACTCTCTGTGCCAAGTATCGTGTTTGATCACAACATAAGGTGCCACTTTGATACCAGCGAGACTAGCTAAACGTTTGGAAATATCTTTGTCCATACCAACAGCAGAAGACAACACCCCCGCACCAACATAAGGCAAGTTGGCTAATTCGAGTAAGCCTTGCAGCGTGCCATCTTCACAATATGAACCATGCATCGCGGGAAAGACCACATCAAATTTGGAATCTGACTTAACGAGTTCTTTTGAATTTTCTGCTGAAGTGCCAGCCCATTCAGGAGTAAACCAGGCGCGATCAGTATGTTCAAGTTTATGTACTGTGTTTTGTTCAAGGCTTTTATGGAAAACTTCATCGCCTAAAAACCAATTCCCTTTTTTATCGACCCCAATTGGAATCACTTCAAATTGATCTTTATCTAAAAACTGCATGACATTTTTAGCTGATTGCAGAGAAACTTCATGTTCCGCCGAGCGACCGCCGTATAAAACGGCAACCCGAATTTTATCCGTTGATTTCATCTTGTCTGCCCGCCTGTTATCTATTCATTAAGCCAATGAACTAACTGTAAATTGGACAAAACTATACCTTGTTTCTAGGGCTAAGACAAAAGCTATTCATAAATGAACCGAAGCGCAGAAAATAAACATATTGTATTTTATTTAAGCTTCTCTTAAGCATTGTCAGAAGATTTTGTGTTGTTGAATATATTAGCATTATGCACCTCTTGCTCTAATAATAAACAGTTTTTATTTGACATGTGGGTCTGATTCGTCAAAAATAAGCACCTTTCGTATAAATATTAATCATAAGTAGAGAGTTGCCTGTGCACATGAATACATTAAAACGAATGTTATTTAGCGTCTCCTTATTTGGTCTTCTCGGCGCCAGCTGGCCTTTAAGCTGGATGTTCTCTCACCCAAACCCTGAATTCTTCGGCACTAAATCCTGGATGGACAAAGAATTTCAAATTCTGCACAACGCCTCTCCTGATCTCGATCCCAATGTTCTACGTTTAAGCCTGCGCGCCTATGTGAATGCACGTAAAGAAGGTATCGACAACAAACAATTATTAACCGTCATCGATTATTCCAAACCCTCAACCGAAAAGCGTTTATGGGTTTTTGATGTTAAAAACGGCCGCGAAGTCATCTATACCTGGGTTGCTCACGGTAAAAACAGCGGCAACGTCATGGCAACTTCATTCTCAAACAGAAACGGCAGTTTAAAATCCAGTCTTGGTGTCTTTGTCACCGCAGAAGAATATGAAGGCGGTCATGGCAGTTCATTAAGATTAAAAGGTCTGGAAAAAGGTTTTAATGATAACGCCTATGATCGTGACATTGTTTTCCACGGTGCAGCATACGTTGGTTATCATAAAGCTGGCCGCAGCTGGGGCTGTCCTGCCGTGGAACCAAGCATGATCAATTCACTGGTCGACACTATCAAGGGAAATACGGTAGTCTTTGCATATTATCCAGATAATAACTGGCTAAGAAATTCTAAATTTTTAGTTTAGTCGTTTTTGTTAAAAAGGATCTTTCATGAAGCGCCATTTTCGTCATTTATTGTCAGTGATGGTATTGCTGGCATCCGGTCATGCTTTTGCGACTGCTTACTCAATACCACCTGCCAATGAATCTATTATTGGTAGTCCGCAAACCGGTTTTGTAAAATCAGGTGACACCGCAGCCACGATCGCACATGCATACGATATTGGTTTTAACGAAATACAGAATGCCAATCCTGAAATAGACATGAACCACCGTTTTTCATCTGGCAGAGAAGTGGTGATTCCCACCGAACATTTACTCCCAAATGCTGCCCGCAAAGGCATCGTCATTAACTTACCGGAAATGCGTATGTATTTTTATTCCGGCAATGAAGTATTAACTTATCCAATCGGTATTGGTAAATCGGGAAAAACCATTCCAATTGCTAACGCCAAAGTCACTTACAAGAAAACCAATCCCTATTGGTATCCACCGGATGACATTCGTGAATTCAATTTGAAACAAGGTGTGATTTTGCCAAAAGTGCTGCCACCAGGCCCTGATAATCCATTGGGAACTTATGCCGTTTACATGACATTACCAACCTTCCTGATTCACAGCACCATTTTCCCGGAAAGTGTTGGTCGCCGCGCCAGTTTTGGTTGTATCAGAATGTATGAAACCGATATCGAGAGCTTCTTCCCAGTGATCAAACGCGGCATTCCAATTGAAATTATCAATTCACCGATCAAAATCGGCTGGCAGAAAGATAAATTGTACATGGAAGCGCATGAACCATTAGAAGAGTACAAAACAGACGCAAACACAACCATGACCAGTACCATACATGAAATTGTCGAACGCACTGGTAACAAACCCGTTTTGGTTGACTGGCAAGGTGTATCGTTTATTGCTAAGGCAAATGATGGTAGCCCTCATGAAGTTGGCGTGGTGTTGAATTAATTCTTAGCTCGATTAAGAAGAAGGCCGCTTAATGCGGCCTTTTTGTTTTTTGGCTGACGCTTTTGATCTAATACGAAAACCAAAGTTCCCCACCATAGCTCCTTTAGGTTTATCGGTACGATTCATTCACCCGCAAAATTCTCAGTTTATCCATCTACGCATCATGCTTTAGTGGAGACACCCAACCTACATTTCACGCCACATATATCCTCATTCGTTTAGATTTCAGGCCAGCGATATTTGTTTTCCACGTTTTCCTCTCCTCTTTAATCAATATTATTCTTTTATTCTTTTAAAGATATTTTTTGTTATATAGGCGGGCATTTTTGTGGATTACCTGTTTTATATATTTAAAATCAATAATTTACAAAATAAGAAAGCTGTGGAAAACTTTTGTATTACTGTGCTTTTTACGGGGATAAACAAGGGGGTATTTGCACTGTTTCGCTTTATCGTGTTTTATACACAGCAATACAAGGGGGGTTTAGGTGCAGTTATCCACAATATCTGAATGGTTAGACTATATTGGGTCAGTGCATAAGACGGATATGGATCTTGGTTTGGATAGAATCCGTGCAGTGGCCAATAAACTAAATTTGTTACCTGTTAACTGTCCGGTCATTGTGGTGGGCGGTACCAATGGGAAAGGTTCTGTGGTCGCAGGGTTGGAGTCCATCTATCTGGCAGCCGGCTATCGAGTCGGTTCGTTTACCTCACCGTTTTTGTTCAAACACAATGAAGAAGTCAAAGTGAACCGGCAGTTGGCGAGCGACCAGGATTTTTGTCAGGCCTTCGCCAACATCGAAGCTGCTAGAGGCGGCGTCACACTGACACCATTTGAATATCACACCCTCGCTGCGCTCATCATTTTTCAAGAAGCGAGGCCTGATGTGTTGATATTGGAGATTGGTTTGGGCGGTAGACTCGATGCTGTGAATATTGTGGATGCGGATGTTGCTGTGATCACCAGCATTGGCATCGACCACGTTGAGTGGTTGGGCAATACGCGAGAAACCATCGCTATCGAAAAAGCCGGCATCTTCCGCCAAGATAAACCCGCTGTTTGCGGTGATCAAGATCCACCGTCAACATTGTTGCAAGCCGCTGATGATAAACAAGTTCAGTTGTATCAACAGGGACGCGATTTCTCATTTACTGAAAACCGCGAATCCTGGACTTGGCAAAAAGGACAAGAGACACCCATCATCTTCAGTCGTAATCATTTGCTGACGCAAAACATGTCTACTGTGCTAATGGCAGTCGATTGTATGCAAACAAAATTGCCCGTCGATGAAGCCGCTATCCGTCGGGGCTTACACGATGTTCAAATCATAGGTCGCATGCAGCAATTCGAAGGTGATGTCATTGAAATTTTCGATGTCTCCCATAACCCGCATGCCGCGCATGAATTATCCCGGCGTTTGCATGAACGGAAAGTGACGGGAAAAACCGTCGCTGTGTTTTCCATGTTAGCAGATAAAGACATGACAGGAACCTTGCTGGAATTAAGACATGAGATCGCCGAGTGGTACGTAGGCCCTATCATCAATAAACGCGGAGCCAAGCCGGAGCAAATAAAGTCGGCGTTCCAAAAAGCCTTTATCCACAACATGAAGATGTTTGATTCGTTGTTAGTCGCTTATCAAGCCGCCAAAAAAGACGTTAAACCGGGCGATCGCATTGTGGTGTTTGGATCGTTCTATGTGGTGTCTGAGTTGTTGGCGCAAAAAACTGCTCTATCCTGAAAGCTCGCGCACAATATGCCACATTGTGTACACGAATGTAGTCGACTTGTTGGCGATTCAGGTATTGCGCTATCACCATCGTTTCCAAATCGCGCTCAGCGCCCATATAAGGCGTTAGCGCGCTCATAAATGATTTGCGCGCGTGCCCGACCAGCCAACGCGATGGTAGCGCCTTGAGGCGTGGCAAGCCTTGCAGCAGTGCTAAGGATTGCGCCGCCGTTTTACCAAAACCAATGCCAGGATCCAGAATAATAAGTTCTGGTGCGATACCGTCTTGTTCCAGCTGCGTTAATAACTGCTGACCCCACTGAATTAATAATTCGACGGGGTCTTGATCTTGCGGTAACACCTTTTCTTTGGTCGGAGGAATGGAGAGATGATGCATGACCACACAATCTGCCTTCGACGCTTTTGCAACTGCCCGCATGTGTGGGTCTTGAAAACCAGTGACATCATTCATCCAGTCTATGCCATAAGCCAAGGCCTGTTCTGCGACTTCTGCGTGCCGTGTATCAACGCTAATAAGCGGCGGCAGTAAAAAATCTTTTTTAGCCTGCACGATGGCAGCCAGCACTGGCTCCAGACGCTGCCACTCCGTGGCGGCCGTAATCGGCGTGACACCAGGGGAGGTGGCTTCTGCCCCCAAATCCAAAATTTCGGCACCTTGTTCAATGGCTTGCTTGGCTTGTTCGAAGGCTTTTTCTGGCGCGCTAAATTTGCCACCATCGGAAAAGGAATCGGGTGTGATGTTGATCGCCGCCATTAATACCGGCGTGTCGATACGCTGATTTATTTGTCGAGTATGAAACGGCGCTTCACCTGAATAACGCGAACCCCAAGGCAGTGCTAATTGTTCAGCTGTTAATTTGCTTTGCGGATGCAGCCAAAGCGGCGCAAGATCTGCCACTGGCCACAATGCAAATGGTCGTTTGGTCAAATGGGGATGAGGAATTGTCAAACGTTCTGACTGAATCACTCTGTCATCCCACAGCAAAATATCAATATCGATAACACGTGGGCTCCAATGAGCATGTTGACTCATTCTTCCCATTTGCGTTTCTACCGATTGTAATAAGATTAATAATTGCTCGGGGGTGCCGTGGTAGTCACAAGCTACCGCACAATTTAAAAAAGGAAGATTCCAGTCATCTGGCGCATTGTCAGGTAACATCGCGTCCGAGTGATAAAGCGGCGACACACGTAATACCTGTATGCCAGAAATATGTTTAATGGCAGACAACGCGCAGCGTAAGTTTTGCATTCTGTCGCCGACATTTGTACCCAAACCTAAAAGGATCATCATGCGGCACCATAATGATAAGTGACACTACCTAGTCCGAGGATTTGTCGCGGGTGTTTGGTTAAAGCGATAGAAATGGTTGTCTTTTCTGGGACGAGGTCTTGAATGAATTCATAGATTGCATGCGTTAAATGTTCCACCAGCTTGAAAGGTGTATCGGCAATATGTTCGCGCAATTGTTGAATTAATGCTTGATAACAAACGGTGTCGTTAAGTTCATCGCTGAGGCAGGCTTTTGGTTCGGTGGGAAATTGCATTTTGATATCCAGCCAGACTGTTTGCTTTTGCGAACGCTCATCATCGGGCCAGCCTAAAAAAACTGATAATTCCAGCCCGTTAATTTCCAACAAATTTAGTTTATTCATTATCACTCGTTCATATTTTTTATGATTTTCTCTATTTCCTTCATGATTTCTGGCGTCATCCGTTTCTTCACGCTAACCGCCACCAGGTTTTCGAGTAATTGTTCTTCTTTGGTGGCACCCGTAATCACTGAGCTGACATTCGGGTTTTTCAAACACCAGGCGATAGCTAATTGCGACAGTGAACAATCAATACTTCTGGCCACTTCTTCCAACTGTTTAGCTTTCTCAATTAATTGCATAAAGTTGTCTGGCACTAACCAAGTTTCTTTTGCGAGACGACTGTCATGCGGAATCCCGTGATTATATTTGCCAGATAAAATGCCCGACGCCAGCGGACTCCAGATAGTGGTACCCATGCCGTATTTTTTAAATAAAGGCAGATAATCTTTTTCGATATGATGACGATGAAATAAATTATATTTTGGTTGCTCCATCGTCGGCTTAATGCAATTTAATTTCTCGGCGATTAAATACGCTTCTTCAATTTGCGCCGGCGTCCATTCTGAAGTGCCCCAATATAAAGCGAAATCGGCACGCACTAAAGTGTCCATCGCCAACACGGTTTCTTCAATGGGGGTGTTTGGATCCGGGCGATGACAAAAGAGTAAATCCACATAATCAAGTCGCATGCGGCGCAATGAGTTTTTTGTGCCTTCCAATAAATGTTTGCGCGATAATCCAGTATCGTTAGGCCCTGTACCGCCCCAAAAAATTTTTGTCGAGATGACCAAGTCTTCACGGCGAAATTCGCGTATGGCTTTTCCCATTAAAATTTCAGCTTCACCGTGTGCATAACTTTCCGCGTTATCAAAAAAATTGACGCCGTTATCGAAAGCGGTGTGCATGAGCTTTTTCACCACATCGCCGCCTATCTGTTTACCGAAGGTAATCCATGAACCTAGACTGACTTCGCTCACACAAAGACCTGATTTGCCTAGACGGTTATATTGCATGCGTAGTCCTTTTGCTGGGTTATTTGTGGCGGTATTTTAAATTCGATAAGGCCAATCTACAAGCAAAGTGTTTCGCGTGCTACGATACGCGTTAAATTTTTCGCGCTAAACAAAGGATGCCCAGATGAATAAAACCATCACGATTTTTTTATTAGCTATTAACTTTGCCTTATTTTCCAATGCGGTTTTCGCTGATGATTGTACCGACTTTGCAAGCCACACTGTGCAAGGAACGCTGGACTTAAGTTACTGTTGGGCAGAAGACAAAGCAGCTTGGATTGAGTCAGTCGTGGAATATGCAAATGCGCATCCAGAATTGAATGAGCTCTATTTGACACAAGACGATCTTTACGCCGATTCCGCGGTGAAATTAGCCAAGCTGCAAAACATCAAAGTGCTCTATCTTTATCAAAACCATTTGGGTGATGATGGAGCGAAAATCATTGCGCAAAACACCACGATAGACGAATTATACCTGGGCGATAACCAAATCAGTGATGCGGGTGTGGCGGAGTTGGTTAAAAACACAAATTACAAAGGTTTGATGCTGATTGATAATCGCATCACCGACAAAGGCGTTGCCATGCTAATGCAACTGCCTAATCTGTTATTTCTGGACCTGGATGATAATGTCATCACCGATGAAGGCGCTGCGCTGTTGGCGAATAATACGAATATCACTCAGTTGCGTCTCAATCATAATTTTATTGGCGATAAAGGCGCTATCGCATTAGCCGCGACAACCAAGCTCGACTATCTGGAAATCATTTACAACAATATTGGCGCAGATGGGGTGAAAGCGCTGCAATCGAATACCCACATTCAAGACTTATTTGTGGATGGAAATCCTGGCTATACCCCAACAGGCAAGCCGCTAAAAAAGAGAAAAAAGCACCATTAAATCAGATATATGCTTGGGGATGAAAGTCTGTTTGCGCAATCAGGACGAACATAGTACTATATCGCCAAATTACTAAAAATTCGGCCATCCCCATGTTAAAAATCGGAAAAATGACTGACTACGCCATGATGGTGTTAAGCACCTTGGCGAAAGAACCAGAGCTCGTCATGAGTTCTGCCAGCCTTGCTGACAGTTTGCAGCTGCCAGTGACCACGGTAAGTAAAATTTTGAAAACATTAGGCGATTCCGGCATTGTCAGCTCCGTCCGCGGTGCTGAAGGCGGCTATCATTTAGGTAAACCAGCTATCTCCATCAACGTGGCTGAAGTCATTGAAGCAATGGAAGGCGATCTCGCTATGACGGAATGCTGCGAAAGCACCAATCTTTGCAGCATGGGTTCAAGCTGCTCGATGCAGGATAACTGGGTCAAGATCAATCAGCTGATTAAATCATTATTGTCACGTTTGAGTATTTTAGACATGGCAGGTCCTATCAGTCTTGAGGAGGTATTACATGGCAAATGACCTTCTGCAAGAAGTCGTCGAAAAGCAATATCCATACGGGTTTGAAACGCAAATCGAATCGGATACGTTCGCAGCCGGATTAAGCGAAGATGTCATTCGTAAAATTTCCGAACGCAAAAATGAACCGGCATTCATGTTGGCCTTTCGTCTGAAAGCTTACGAATATTGGCGCACACTAACGCCGCCAGAATGGGCACACGTTAAATTCGATCCTATCGATTACCAAAATATTATTTATTACTCCGCACCGAAGTCAGTCAAAGATGGTCCAAAAAGTTTAGATGAAGTCGATCCAAAATTATTGGAAACCTACAACAAACTCGGCATTCCTTTGCATGAGCAAGGAAGATTAGCGGGTGTAGCGGTAGATGCCGTGTTTGACAGTATTTCTGTTGCGACAACATTCAAAGAAAAGTTAGCAGAAGCTGGCGTTATCTTTTGTCCGTTTTCTGAAGCGGTGCAAACGCATCCTGAATTAATCGAAAAATATTTGGGAAGTGTGGTGTCATATCGCGATAATTTTTTTGCCGCATTAAACGCGGCCGTATTTAGCGACGGTTCATTTGTGTATATTCCAAAAGGCGTGCGTTGTCCAATGGAACTCTCCACGTATTTTCGTATTAACACGGCAAAGACCGGCCAGTTTGAAAGAACCTTAATTATTGCTGATGAAGGCAGTTATGTCAGTTATCTCGAAGGCTGCACGGCGCCTATGCGCGATGAAAATCAGTTACATGCGGCAGTAGTAGAACTCGTTGCGCATGACAATGCACAAATCAAATATTCCACCGTGCAAAACTGGTATCCGGGCGATGAAAACGGTAAAGGCGGTATTTATAATTTTGTCACTAAGCGCGGACATTGCCGAGGTCACCACTCAAAAATTTCATGGACGCAAATTGAAACGGGTTCAGCGATTACGTGGAAATACCCAAGCGTTGTATTGCAAGGCGATCACTCAATCGGTGAATTTTATTCCGTGGCGCTGACAAATCATTATCAACAAGCGGACACTGGCACCAAAATGGTGCACATCGGTAAAAACACTCGCAGCACGATTATCTCAAAAGGTATTTCCGCAGGGCACGGACAAAATGCTTATCGCGGATTAGTGCGTGTATTGCCAGGCGCAAAGAACGCGCGTAATTACACACAGTGTGATTCCTTGTTATTAAGCGATAGCTGCGGTGCGCACACATTTCCTTACATCGAAGTGAAAAATCCTACTGCGCAAGTTGAACATGAAGCGTCAACATCCAAGATTGGCGAAGATCAATTGTTTTATTGCCGCCAGCGCGGTTTAAAAACAGAAGATGCGATATCGATGATCGTGAATGGATTCTGCAAACAAGTTTTCAAAGAACTCCCCATGGAGTTCGCAGTAGAAGCGCAAAAATTATTAGAGGTCAGCCTGGAAGGCAGCGTTGGATAAGTAGGTAGCCCAGATTAGCGCGCGTTATTCCGGGAACAATTAAAATATGATAGGTGCTAAAATGCTAGAAATAAAAAATTTGATCGTCAACATTCAAGACGAAAAGCAGCAAGTCAAACCGATATTACGCGGCGTTGATTTGCAAATTAAACCAGGCGAAGTCCATGTCATCATGGGACCTAACGGTTCTGGTAAAAGCACGTTATCAAACGTTCTGGCCGGCCACGAAAGTTATGACGTGGTTTCCGGTTCTATCACCTATAACGATCAAGACTTGCTGGCCATGGCGCCGGAAGAACGCGCGCAAGCAGGCGTGTTTCTTGCGTTCCAATACCCAACTGAAATTCCCGGCGTCAATAATATGTATTTCTTGCGTACCGCTTTAAACAGCATACGCAAACAAAAAAACTTGCCGCCGTTAGATGCTGCCGATTTTCTCATGCAAGTGAAAAGCAAATTGAAATCCGTTGGCTTAAGCGAAACATTCTTGCATCGCGCCGTGAACGAAGGCTTCTCGGGCGGAGAAAAGAAACGTAATGAAGTATTGCAAATGTTAATGCTGGAGCCGTCGTTTATTATTTTAGATGAAACAGATTCGGGTCTGGACATCGACGCATTACAAATGGTCGCACGTTCTGTGAATAGTTTGCGCGACGGCAAACGCAGTATTCTGGTCGTCACCCATTATCAACGCTTGCTGGATTATATCGAACCCGATGTGATTCACGTGATGGCGAAAGGCAAAATCGAAAAATCCGGCGACAAAACCCTGGCCCTGGAATTAGAAGCCAAAGGTTACAGCTGGCTGCAGGAAGGCAAAGTGGCATGAGTGTGCACGCATTACAATTAAAAAACGACCGCTGGAAATACACAGATCTGTCTGTGTTTGATAAGCAGGTCTTTGTCGAAAATAATACTGAGGTGCAACTGACCGCAGAAGCAGTGAATGCATACCGTTTACCACAAGCATCTGTCTTGTTGACGTTGGTGAACGGACGTTTAGTGACTGCATTATCTGATGTCGCACTTTTACCAGCAGGCGTTATGTTGATGAGTCTGGATGAAGCGCGTAAGCAACATGCCGACTTGGTGAATAAACATGTTGTGGGTGAAGTCATAGCGGCTGATTATCCCTACGCGGCTTTGAATCTTGAAACAGAGCGCGACGGTTTATTTCTTTACGTGCCAGCCAATCTTGAAATGACATTACCGCTGCACATATTGGCTATCACTCACAACGAAGAAGCCGCTAGACAACAAACACAAAATGTTATCGTGTTCGAGCAAAACTGCCGTGCAACGGTAATGCAGGAATACGTGAGCCAAACAGCGCAAGCACAGTTCAATAATATTGTGACAGCCATCACGGTGGCAAAAGGCAGCGTGGTGCAATGGGTCAAGCACCAGCATGAAAATACACAGGCTGTTCATATGGAAAATTATTTTGTACGCCAAGAGCAAGACAGCGAATTAAATATCACGCACTTAACATTGGGCGCACAATTTTCCCGTGATGATATCCGCGCTGCATTGCAAGCTTCCGGCGCGGTTTGCCGTACCAGCGGTTTTTATCATACCAGTCGTGATGGGCAATACGTAGATCATCATGTCGATATATTGCATCAAGAACCGCACACACAAAGCGATATGTTATATAAAGGCATCATGGACAAAAAATCCCGCGCTGTGTTTAACGGTAAATTGTATGTAGAAAAGCAGGCTCAAAAAACCAATGCGGTGCAAGGCAACCATCATATTTTGTTATCACCATTCGCCGAAGCCTATGCTAAACCGGAATTGGAAATATATGCTGATGATGTGAAGTGCAAACACGGTGCCACCACCGGACAAATAGATCAAGACGCATTATTCTATTTGCGCGCTCGCGGCATCACGGAGCAGGAAGCCAGATCAATTTTATTAACCAGTTTTGCTGAAGATGTGTTACAGCGTATTCAACATGCAGCTATTCAACAACACATCAGACAACAGGTGACGCTATGAAAAGTCAGATCATCACAGCTGATTTTACGCAGTATAAAAATGACTTTCCTGTGCTGGCTGGCACGAATCGTGGCAAGCCGTTAGTGTATTTGGACAGCGCGAACTCCACTCAAAAACCACAGCAAGTCATCGATGCCATCACAAAGTTTTACAGCCGTGATTACGCCAATATCCATCGTGGTATTTATGAATTGAGCGAGCGTGCCACCTATTTATATGAAGAAGCACGCCAAGCAGCCGCTGAATTCATTCAAGCGCAGCCAGAAGAAATAGTCATGACTTCTGGTACCACACAATCTATTAATCTCGTCGCGCAAACTTATGGACGAACGTTTTTCAAAGCGGATGACGAAGTCATTGTTTCAACATTAGAACATCATTCAAACTTAGTGCCATGGCTGCAATTGAAAGAACAAATCGGTATCAAAATAAAAGTTATCCCCATGTTCGATGACGGCACGCTGGATCTTAACGCTTACGCCGCACTATTCACTGCCAAAACCAAACTGGTGGCATTAACCCATGTCTCAAATGTCATTGGTACAATTAACCCGGTGAAAGAAATGATTGCGCTGGCACATCAACATAATGCCCTGGTTTTAATTGACGGTGCACAAGCTGCACCGCATTTGCCTGTGAACGTGAAAGATTTAGATTGCGATTTTTATGCGTTTTCCGCACATAAAATATATGGCCCAACCGGTGCCGGTGTGTTGTATGGCAAACAAGCCTTGCTAAACCGAATGCCGCCGTATCAAGGTGGTGGTGGCATGATAGAAACCGTGTCATTTGAACGCGCCACTTACGCACCAGCGCCATATAAATTTGAAGCTGGTACACCTGATATTGCAGCTGTCATTGGCATGACAGCTGCATTGCGATACGTAAAAAATATTGGTATGCCATTCATCATGCAGCACGAAACCATGTTAATGCAGCAAGCGGAACAGCAATTAACATCGATTCCAGGATTAAGCATTCTTGGCACCGCCCCTGAAAAGGCCGGCGCCATTTCGTTCGTGATTGAGGGCATACATCCGCATGACATAGGCACTGTGTTAGATCACGAAGGCATTGCCATTCGCGCCGGACATCATTGTGCTATGCCGTTGATGGAGCGCATGCAAGTTCCGGCAGCGGTTCGAATTTCGTTTGGTATATATAATCAGGACGCTGATATCACTGCTTTAATAAATGCTTTACAACTAGCCAAGAGGTTATTTGCCTAATGTCATTACGCGAATTGTATCAAGAAATGATTATTGACCATGGCCGCGCGCCAAGAAATTTTGGTGTATTGAATGCCCCTACGCATCACAAGCACGGACAAAATCCATTATGCGGCGATAAACTCACCGTATATCTGCAAGAAAATAATGGCATCGTCGATGATGTTAAGTTTGAAGGCACAGGCTGCGCCATTTCTGTTGCATCTGCTTCGCTGATGTCGGATGCCATAAAAGGAAAAAAATTAGAAGATGTTATGCAGTTATTCGAGCATTTTCATCAGTTGGTCACAACTGGCGAAGAATCAGATGCCGACATGGGGAAATTAGCTGTATTTAGTGGTGTCGCAGAATTTCCAGCGCGAGTAAAATGTGCCACATTAGCGTGGCACACCATGAAAGCCGCGCTGCAAAATAACCATGAACCGGTGACAACGGAGTAAGCCATGCAAACTAACGTAACGTTGACGACAGCAGCCAAACAATATTTGCAAAAGCAGTTAGCTAATCAGCCGGGCCATGTGTTTCGTTTATCGGTGAAAAAAACCGGCTGTTCCGGCTATTCTTATCTGCCTACCATGCAAGCGACACCAGGAGCCACTGACACTGTCTGCAAAATAGCAGACGATCTAACCATTTATTTAGACACCACCTGGCTACACTTACTGGATGGTATCCAGATCGATTTTATCGAAGAAGAAAAATCCGGTCTGAAACAAAAACGTTTAGTGTTCATTAATAAAAACGAAACCGGCCGCTGCGGTTGCGGTGAAAGTTTTCATGTTGAGTGAGGTGAGTGGTGTATCGTGAAACAACGATTGAAGTATTAAGAGAAGTTGAAGCCGCATTGATTCCATCCGGAACCAAAGTGACGCTGCAACCCGGTACGCAGGTATTTGTGACACAGGCCTTGGGAAATTCCTACACGGTGTATGTGAACGGTAATTTAGTCCGTGTAGCAGGACAAGATGGTGATGCCTTGGGCTTGGTAAAATTAACCACGCCAGACATCAATAAAACCGATGCATCAGTGGAAGAAAAAATCGATATCCAATTGAAAACCTGTTTTGACCCAGAAATTCCCGTCAACATTGCAGACCTGGGATTGATTTATGATAAGCAAGTGCTACCGCTAGGATTGAATGATTACCGCGTAGAAATTGTGATGACACTCACAGCACCTGGCTGCGGCATGGGCCCGGTGTTGGTAGGTGAAGTCGAAGAAAAAATTCGTCAAATACATGGCGTAACGGAAGTCAAAGTCCATCTCGTGTTTGACCCGCCATGGTCGCGCGAAAAAATGAGTGACGAAGCCAAATTACAATTAGGATTACTCTAACTAAAAGAAGGTGAGAGCTATGTCGATACAAGAAAAAATTCAAAAACAAATTACAGATAATCAAATCATTCTGTTCATGAAAGGCAATGCAGAAATGCCAATGTGTGGCTTCTCTGCGCGCGCTGTTAACATTTTAAAGTCCATGGGTGTTCCATTTGCCACAGTTGATGTATTGCAAGACGAAGAAATCCGCCAAGGCATCAAATCATTTTCCAATTGGCCAACCATACCACAGCTGTATGTCAAAGGTGAATTTATCGGCGGCAGCGATATCATGGCTGAAATGTTTGAAGCTGGTGAACTGCAAGAATTGATTAAATAACCTAGGTTGGGTGGCTCCGCAAAAGCGCAGCGCTTGGTGGAGAAACCCAGCATTTTTCAGGCTATCCAGCGATCCAATCACCTTGAAACAACCGTCTGTTTTCTACGGCAAGCTGGGTAAAAGAAAAATCGCTGCAGAAAATCAGTAACTACAACAAGATTTATTATCAACTTATCGAGATGATTTTCCAAAATACTCTGGAAGGATTGATAAAGGTCGATTAGATGAAGTGATGTTGGCGATACCAAAAATGTTAGGCCAAAAATTTGTGTATAGCCGTGTTAATTCTGCTATACAAGCCTCTACCATGAAACAAGTATTAGATTTATTGGGTAAGGCACGACTCTGCAGTCGCGTTATTAGCACAGACGCTAACGGAATTCCTTGAGGCGCAGAAGCCGACGACAAATACTGCAAAGTTATTTTTCTTGATGTTGGGTTATGTTGCGCATCTCTCGGGCTTGGATTAAATCAAATTAACGCAGTGGATGAAATAGATATTATTAATAATGGTGGTATCGCGGAGCAGCTTGCAGGGCAGTTACTTAGAACCGTTTCAGAACCATACATAGAGCCATCGCTTTATCATTGGCGGCGTAACGAAGAAGGATCGAATGCAGAAGTGGATTACGTCATCCAGCATGGCACTCGAGTTATTCCAATTGAAATAAAAGCAGGTGCAACAGGTAAATTGAAATCATTACATCTTTTTATGGGATTAAAAGAGTATGATTTAGCTGTCCGCATTAATTCTGATTATCCAACTATAGCCAACATTAACGTAAAAGATCATGCGAGAAAACAAATCCAATATAAGTTGATCTCACTGCCATTTTATTTATTAGGTCAACTTCACCGATTACTTGGCTGAGATTTTTTTCCACCAAGACAAGCGTGGTAGATACAGCAATAAGAAAATCAAAATAGCAGTATAAGCGCCCACCATATAAAACCCAAAAGAAATGGCGAGACCAACAGCAGCCGTTGCCCATAAGGTTGCGGCGGTGGTTAAACCGGTGACGTAATCACCTTGACGGAAAATAATGCCGCCGCCAAGAAAACCAATGCCTGTGACAACTTGAGCCGCGATACGCGTGGGGTCTGCGGGATTTAACACGGTACTTAAAATGCCAAAAGCGCATGCGCCTAAAGAAATGGCACCGTAAGTTCTAATACCAGCCGAAACGATATTACGATGACGTTCCCGTTCCCAGCCAATTAAGCCGCCGAGAAAACAAGCGATGATAATACGCGCGAGAATTTCGATATCAGTTTGAAAGTCGGGAGAGAGCATAATACTTCCTTGTATCAAAATCGGTGGTACATAGAACAATTATACCATAAATCCTGTGCTATTGGCGCAAGATCAATTCCCGCATCTTGATACAGACTTTCTGCATGACATGGATGTTATGAATAGCCGATAAATGGAAGTAGGCAATCAAGCCTTCTTTATATAAATAATGCAGATAGGCGCGAGAAAAGTGATTGCAGGTATAACAGCCGCAGTCTGGCATTACCGGTTGATCATCTTTCGCATACATGGATTTTTTGATGTGAATTTGCGGACGTTCGCCATTATTTTCAAATGACAACCAGCCGTCTTTCTCCACGATCTGACCATAGTATAAAGTGCCATGTCGTGCATTTCTGGTGGGCGCCACGCAATCGAAAATATCAACACCGCGCGCGACTACATCGATTAAATCTTGCGGACACAAGCCCACGCCCATGGTGTAGCGGACTTTTTCCTCGGGCAGCATAGGTCGCAGCCATTCAATGATTTCGCCGGTTTTTGGCATGTCAAAGCCTATGACTTCACCGCCTATGCCAATACCATCCAGATTTTGTTTTAAAATAAATTCTGCGCTTTGCTCACGTAAATCTCTGAAACTGCCACCCTGAATAATGCCAAACAAAGCTTGGCGCTTACCATAAGTTGAATTCGGGTGACGATCATGTTCTTCTTTGGAGGCGACTAACCAGCGGTGAGTACGATCTAGCGCCGCGAGTGCTGCTTCTCTGCCGCCGGTTTCAGGCGTGCATTCATCAAAAGCCATGATGATGTCAGCACCAATGATTTTCTGGGTTTGAATCGAAGAGCTTGGGGTCAGGTGAATAATTTTACCCGTAACTGGATGCTTAAAGTGCGCCCCATGATCGTCGATAATGCAGATAGAGCCTTTCTTAGACAAACTAAACACCTGAAAGCCGCCACTGTCCGTCAACATGGATTTATGCCAGCCCATGAAGGGGTGCATACCGCCAGCCGCTTCAATGATTTCCATGCCAGGGGTCACCAGCATGTGATAGGTGTTACCACCCAGAATAATTTCACTGCCATTTTGTTTTAAATCATCTGGGGTCAGATAATTCAACATGGCGCGTGTACCAACCGGCATGAAAGTTGGAGTCATGACTTCGCCGTGCGGTGTTTGCATGCGCATCACGCGGGCAGGCATGTTTGGGTGTTTTTTTACCAGTTCTGAGTGAAATGTATTGTTCATGGGGCGGCATTATAGCGAGACATCAGGTAAAATGACACGCAAATTAACCAGACTACCAGCAGGATTAACATGAGCAGCCAACGCCAATACACACTGTTAGACAAGTTATGCATGGGTGTCGATCAAGCCTTAAAAACCCTGACGAATCAGGCACAAACCTCTGGTGTGCCCTATCCGGGGCATGCAGAAGAGCCCACGTTAAACGAGACCGAACGCAAGCATTCCGCTGGTTTGATGCGCGTGAACCACGCTGGTGAAGTCTGTGCACAGGCGTTGTATCATGGCCAAGCCATCGCATCTCGCGCCAGCAGCATGCAGGCGCAAATGGAACGGGCTGCGTTGGAAGAGGGTGATCATCTGTCATGGTGCAAACAACGTCTGGATGAACTTAACAGTCACACCAGTTATTTGAATCCGCTTTGGTATGCCGGATCGTTTTGCATCGGGCTTGCAGCGGGTGTGATCGGCGATCAATGGAGTTTAGGTTTTGTTGCAGAAACCGAAAAACAAGTCATCAAGCATTTAACTGGCCACATGGCGATTTTGCCAACCCAAGATATTCGCAGCCATCAAATTTTATCGCGTATGGAAAATGATGAAGCCAGACATCGTGATGAGGCATTACAAGCTGGTGCGCATGATTTACCGACGCCGGTGAAGTTAGTAATGGGATGGACTTCTAAGATAATGGTTAACACAGCATATTACGTTTAAAACATAAGAGGATCTCATGATGACGTGAGATCCCCTTATTCATACATTAAGCAGCAACGGTTGCGCCGGTGGAAGACATCACTAAAGCACCAACCTGTAACAACCAAATAATCCACACAATTTCCATGAAGAATGGACACCATTTTTTGCGGACCAGGAAATAAAGCAATGAAGGGATAAAACCAGCTAATACTGGCACAAGTAACATCGCGACTATGCCTTTAGAGATATTGCCCGCATTACCGCCCGAGAACACATCTGATAACAAATTAGAAACATAGGTATGAACAGAAAGTAATGCTTCAATAACCTGCTTTGCTTGCGGTGTGAACATGACGACCGCGGCAGTAAGTAGAACAATCAACAACAATGATAGAATTTGTTTATACATAAAGAATCCTTATGTGGCTTATTTCCATTGCCGCGCGTAAGGCGACAGTCAGCAAAAGGTTACTGTCGTTGCTATGGTTTGTAAAGAGTGAGTGAGAAAAATTCTCTAAAAATCTATACTTTAATGCCAACTCCGCGATTTAACAGCGAGCGTGCCCAAAAGAATAAAATCAGAAAAAATGCACCGACTAAGCCAAATCCATGCCATAGCGTTAAATCAGAAATACCGAGTACCCCAAAACGAAAAGTGTCTACCATGTTTAAAATGGGATTCATGATAGAGACGCTGCGCCACATCGGTGGTAATTGGTCTACTGAATAAAATACACCGCCGAGATAAGTGAGCGGAGTTAAAACAAATACCGGAATAAAAGAAATATCATCAAAACGTTTGGCATAAATAGCATTGATTAGTCCACCTAAGGAAAACACCATGGCCGCGAGCACTGCCATGAGTAAGACTACCCCTGGGTGTGTTAGAGGAACGTGAGTGAATATCAGTGAAATAATCAAGACTGCAGAACCTACCATTAGACCCCGTAGCATGCCACCCAACATGAAGCCTAGCAAAATCAATATGGTGGGCATGGGCGATACCATTAGCTCATCAATACTTTTATTAAATTTAGCCAGAAAAAATGATGAGGCTGTGTTGTTGTAAGCGCTGGTCATGATAGACATCATAATCAGGCCCGGCACGATAAATTGAATGTAAGTAAAGCCGTCGATGTTGCTGATTTGCGAACCAATGAATTTACCAAAAATCAGAAAATATAAACTCATGGTGATGGCGGGTGGCAACAAAGTTTGTGGCCAAATACGCATGAAGCGAAACACTTCTTTTCTTAGTAAAGTGGTTAACGAAACGAAGCGGGGGAAGAATCCGGTGTAGTTAATCATGTTTAGCAGCCTGTTTTTTATTTTGCGTTACGAGATGCACAAACAATTCTTCCAGACGATTCGTCTTGTTACGCATACTATTAATCTGAATATTTTGCTTAGATAAAATATGAAATAAATCATTTAAAGTTTGCTGCTTGTGGATTTCCACTTCGATGGAGGTTTCGTCTTGCAACCGCCAAACAAAACCGTCTAGCTGCGGCAGCTTAGGCAACGGTTCTGCGATATCAAGAATCATGGTTTGCACATTGAGACGATTAATCAGGCTTTTCATGTTGGAGTGCTCGATGATTTCACCATGATCAATAATCGCGACATTTTTGCAGAGATGTTCAGCCTCTTCTAAATAATGTGTAGTCAGAATAATCGTGGTGCCAGATTCATTTAATTTCGTTAAGAAGCGCCACAAGTGATGGCGCAACTCAATGTCGACACCGGCTGTTGGTTCATCAAGAATTAATAATTTAGGGTCATTCATCAAGGCACGCGCAATCATCACGCGACGTTTCATGCCGCCAGATAAGCGCATCGCTGGTTGATCGCGCATTTCCCATAAACCCATTTCACTTAAATAGGTTTCCATGCGCTCACGAGCAATGCTGCGTGGAATACCATAATAACCAGCCTGGTTTATTAAAATATGGGAAATTTTTTCAAATGAATTGAAATTGATTTCTTGCGGAACGATGCCGATGCAGGATTTAGCGGCGGGTAGGTGTTTATCAGTATCATGACCAAACACATGGACTTTGCCGCTGGTTTTGTTTATCAGCGAGCAAATAATACCAATCGTTGTTGATTTGCCGGCACCGTTTTGTCCCAGCAACGCAAAAAAGTCGCCTTGTTCAACATCCAGATTAATGCCTTTTAAAGCGGCTAATCCATTCGGATAAACTTTTTTTAAATGCTGTACGGACAAGGCTTTCATAATTTTTCCGGCAATAATCGAATGAGCTGTTGCAAAGCGAGTGCGCGATGACTAATTCTATTTTTTTCCTCAGCGGGAAGTTCTGCAACGGTTTTATCGACAGAGGGAACATAGAAAATAGGATCGTAACCAAATCCATTCTGACCGCGGCACTCGCGTAATACTTTCCCATGTAGTTGCCCATGACAAATTAATGGAATGGGGTCTGCTGGATGATTGATGTAAACCAGCACGCAATTAAATGTCGCGCTGCGCTCATCATCGGGAACAGCTTGCATGCGCTCTAAGAGTTTTGCGATACGGACTTCATTCGGTGCGTCAACGCCGGCAAAACGTGCAGAATGAATACCCGGTTCACCATTTAAGGCAGCAACAGAAATACCAGAATCATCTGCCAATGCTGGTAAACCGGTTTTGGCAGAAGCATGTCTGGCTTTGATTAAGGCATTTTCAATAAACGTCAAACCATTTTCTTCTGCATCTTCAACATTGAATTGAGACTGCGGCAAGACTTCCAGTTGAAACGGTTGCAGTAACGCGCTGAATTCTTTTAATTTGCCCGGGTTACTGGTCGCGAGCACGATGCGATGCTTATCCAAACATAACTCCTGCGCCAGCCAATTTGATTTGACTGACGATTAAAATGTTTAACAGTTGTAATAAAATCAAAGCTGGAATAGGTGAAATATCCATGCCGCCAACCGGTGGTATAACACGTTGGATCGGATTTAAAAGTGGTGAGGTAACTTTATGTAATATGTAACTGGAAGATGAATTAGGCTGCATCCAGCTCATTAATACTTGAATCAAAATAGCGTATTTGAGTGTGTTAATAAAAATGGCTAGGAAGTCAGCCAAGCCAATCAGCAAAATACTGATTTCCCTGATTGGAAATGCATAGAGAGCAGAAATAATAAATATTTTGACGCAGCACAAGACATACATGATAAGCAAAGTAGAAATTTCGATACCGGCAACATTTGGAATCGCTGATCTTAATGGTTTTACTATTCGGTCCGAACCTTTAGCAATAAATTGTGTGAATGGATCAAAATAATTAGCACCGGCGTAGGCTAATAGTACTCTTACCGCAAGCAAGGTTAGATAGAGCTGAAAGCAAGTCTCAATTAAAAAACGTAATGCATCATTCATGGCCGACATTAAATTTTTTCTCCTAATAAATTAGCTAACTCTTCTGAACGATTCTTGGCGGCGACTAATGCCTTTTTCAAAATACTGCGCAAGTCGCTTTTCTCCAGCACAGCGATGGCTGCTTCTGTGGTGCCGCCGGGAGATGTCACATGTTGACGTAATTCTGCTGGTGAGTGCGTGCTGTCGATGGCCATTAACGCTGCCCCTAATGCCGTTTGCTGCGCGAGCATTTGCGCGGTTTCTGCCGACAAGCCCAACTCTTCCGCGCCTTCTTGCAAGGCTTCCAGAATTAAAAAGAAATAAGCAGGGCCGCTGCCGGATAACGCCGTTACCGTATCCATTTGCGATTCCTCTTTCACCCACACGGCAATACCAACTGCGCGTACGATAGACTCTGCAATATTGTGTTGTTCATCGCTGACTTCAGGGTTGGCATAGAGCGCACTGGCACCTGCACCAACTAAGGCGGGCGTGTTAGGCATCACGCGAACTATCGCGGCGTGTCCACCTAACCATTTCTGAATGCTTGCTGCACGAACGCCAGCGGCGATGGAAATGATTAATGGCTTGCGCTGGTTGATGATCTCTTTTAATGGTGATGCAACCACTTCAAATGCTTGCGGCTTCACCGCAAAGATCACCACATCTGCTACGCTCACTGCAGCTAGATTATCATCCAGTGTTTTAATGCCGTAGGTGTGTGTCAGGTGCAGACGCTTTTCATGACTTGGGTCAGTTGCGATGATTTTATCAACGGGATGACCATTCTTGATTAAACCGCCGGTCAGGCTTGCGCCCATATTGCCGGCGCCGATAATGGCAATAACAGGTGTTTTCATAGTGTGCTCGTCAGTTTGATGCGACTATTTAATCATATTGGGCAGCGGATGTAAAAATTCAAGTATAATGATAGTATCGAAACACTTTAATGAGAAACGTAGGCAGGTTTTATGTTTCGCAGCAAGGTAGAAACTCATTCGAAACTCTTTACTCTGGACGCAGATGTCTTATTTTTTATTCTGACGTTGCTACCTACTTTGAAAGATGCCGTGTCTGCCGTCAGTGTGAATAAAATTCTACGCACGTTTTTTTTCAGCCGCTATTTTTGGCAACATCAATTGAGACGAGATCTCTATCTTAAAGCACCTCCAGGTACTAGAAATGTTGGGCTGTTTTATCAACAGCGGTTGAGCCTGTTGGCTAGTGAAAGAAAGCTGACAGTCACCTATTTAGGTGCATATCGCTTCGTCATGAGTATTGGTGGTATCACTAAACCAGTCAAAATGGGGCGCGTTGCCCAATTAAGGCAGTTATTAGTATCAGGCACGAATTCAATGTTTTATGATCTCGTGTTAAGGCCTATCTATCACAGGTTGCCGGCTGCATCCTTACCTTATTCGGAAGAAAATCTATTATGGAAGCAAGTCATGCAAAAAGAGGGTGCTAATAACGCTATCACGGCAGACAAATTGTTACCGTTATGTTTGTTACCAGATAAAGCCAGTAGAGAATTTTGTCATTCAGTTAGCTTGTTTTTGGTGATACTGGCGATTACGAATTCGCACACCACGATATACCAACTGCTTCACCAGTTATCGCCAGAAAAAAAGCAAATGCTATTGAATCGCATAGGCGCTGATATGCTGTGTCAAGCCACCATCATGGGACATCTAGCAACCGTAAAATTATTATTAGAAGAAGGAGTCAATCCGAATCATTACGGGCTCTATCTGGATCCAGGCGAGGAAAACAATGTGAGAAGATTGCTGGCGCTGCCTTTATATTTCTTGCATCTATTACAAAAACAAAAAGAAAGCATCATTAAAAAAAACAGTGTCATGACAGAAATGGCCAAGCTATTGTTGCAGCATGGCGCCAATGTTGATTTGCCTGCTACACAAGAAGTTGGGGTGACCGCTGAAGAAAATGCAGCAAGACAGAGTGTGCGTGAGGTCACCAGATTGTATTTGGCAGAAACAGAAGCGAATCATGCAAAATATAAAAAACTAGAATTCACACTGCTGCAGAAAAGCATTAAAACCATTTCCCAAGCACCAGAATTAACACTGGTCGATGAAAATAGTAGACTCAATTTAGGGCGTTAACCTATTTGGTGCGCTCACCAAAAATCGCCGTACCAATTCTTACTAATGTTGAACCTTCGGTAATTGCTAAAAGGTAATCTGCGGACATTCCCATCGATAAAGTATCCAGTTGAAAACCAGCTGCATTCAATGTTTGATACAACACAAATAATTCGTGAAAGCTTTGGCGCATTTCATTTTCATGATTACTGGCTGCGGGAATCGCCATAAGGCCGCGCAATTTTAGTTTGGGTAAAGTGCGAATGGCATCTGCTAGTGCGCGTACGGCAAGCGGTGCGATACCTGATTTGTCTGCTTCGTTTTGTAAATTCACTTCGATGCAAACGTTTAACGGTGGCATGGTTGGAGGTCGTTGCTCATGTAATCTTTGCGCTACTTTTAATGAAGAAACACTTTGTACAAAAGCAAATTGCTCTGCAATCTTGCGTGTCTTGTTAGTTTGAATATGCCCTATGTAATGCCATTCAATGTCTAAGTCCGTGAGCGCTTCGATTTTTGGTAATGCTTCTTGTAAATAGTTTTCACCAAACACACGAAGACCGGCAGCATAAGCTTGACGAATGTTGTCTATGGATTGCTGTTTGCTGACGGCGAGTAATTGGATTGAATCAGGTTCGCGGCCAGCCAGTTTTGCAGCTGCCGCGATTTGTTGTTTGATGGCGAGAATCCGTTCCTCTATACGCATTTATTTTTCAGTGGGCCCTGCGTTTTTGATGGCATCGCTGACAGCAAAACGTTTGAAGTTTTCAACAAACAACTTGATCAGTTCAGCTGCATTCGCATCATGTTCTGCGGTGTTCGCCCAGTTTTTGCGAGGGTTTAACAGGTTGCTATCGACACCTTTTACACTGACAGGAATGGAAAGGTTAAACCCTGGTAAGGTTTCATAAGTGGCATTTTTCAACTCACCGTTCACGATGGCGCTGACAATCGCGCGTGTGGTTGGAATGGAGAAGCGATTGCCGCCTTTGCCATGACCACCGCCAGTCCAGCCAGTGTTTACCAAAAATACTTGCGTGTCATGGTTACGTAAACGTTTCATTAATAATTCTGCATAGACTGCTGGTGGACGCGGGAAGAAGGGTGCGCCAAAGCAGGTACTGAAGGTTGGTTTAATGCCGCTGCCTTGACCAACTTCCGTGCTGCCAACTAATGCGGTGTATCCGCTTAAGAAGTAGTAAGCCGCTTGTTCTGGTGTCAGACGTGCGACGGGTGGTAATACACCAAATAAGTCACAAGTGAGGAATAAAACGGTATTGGGTTGTTTGCCGCGGTTTGCCTCAACGCGTTCTGGAATGAATTCACGTGGATAAGCAGCGCGGGAATTTTGGGTCAGGCTGGCATCGGCATAATCTGGCACTTTTGTCGTTGGATTTAAGACCACGTTTTCAATCACCGAGCCGTATTTAATCGCATTCCATATTAAAGGTTCGCGTTCTTGCGAGAGATCGATACATTTCGCATAGCAGCCACCTTCAAAGTTAAACACACCTTCTTCGCCCCAACCGTGTTCATCATCGCCAATTAAAAATCTTTCTGGGTCGGCAGATAAGGTGGTTTTGCCTGTGCCGGACAAGCCAAAAAAGAGGGCTGTGTCACCATTGGCGCCAGCGTTGGCTGCGCAATGCATAGGAAGGATATCGTGTTGTGGTAATAAATAATTTAAGACGGTGAACATCGCTTTTTTCATTTCACCAGCATAATAGGTGCCAGTGATTAAAATGCGCCGTTCGGTGAAATTCAGGATGACTGCAGCATCGCCATTAACACCATCGACGGCTGGATCTGGATTAAAGCCTGGGGCATTTAATACCGTCCATTGATTGGCTGTATCGGTGGTGACACGCGTTTCTGGGCGAATAAATAAGACATGTGCAAAGAGGTTGTGCCAGGCAAGTTCAGTGACAATTTTAACTGGAATGCCCAAGGTGTCATGCTCACCCACTCTGAGGTAAGAAACAAAGTGCTCAGGTTTGGTAGCGAGATAATCAGAAGCTTTTTGCCACAAGGCGTTAAACTTTTCGGTGCTGATTGGCTGGTTGATGTGATTCCAGTCGACTTGGGTTTCAGTGGTTTGATCTTTTACGATAAAACGGTCTTTAGGGGAGCGGCCTGTGCGTTTGCCGGTTTTAACCACCAGCGCCTGGTTAGAGGCCAGTTCGCCTTCACCGCGAGCCAGCGCTGCTTGTATTAATTCATCGACAGACAAATTGACTCGGGAAACGTTTTGCATTGTAGCAGCCTCTTGTGCGGATATGGCCATGGTATTCACTCTCCAGCATTATCGTTATTAGGGTGCAGCGGTTAATAATGTTGCGCCATTGTACCAAAGAGAGAGGTGTTTTCTAAAACAATTAATTCGCAAAACTGCTCGAAAATTACCCAGTGCGTAACTGGTAAGCCTTCCAACCACTCTCTCGATAGCGCTTTGCTTCTTCAATCGGTGATTTAGCCGCAATAATGCCGCGACCGACAATGATCACATCGGTGCCATGTTCTAGAATGGCTGACTCGGGGGTATTGTATTGCTGGCCGAGGGCATCTGTTCCGGTTTCCAGTTTGATGCCTGGGGTGAGGTTGATCCAGCGAGAATCTGAAGTTAGAGCATGTTGGGTGATAAAACCGATGACGAAATCGGGATATTGTTCGGCCATTTTCAAGGTGGCTTGCATGTAATCTTCATCCATCAAGTGGCCGCTGGAACTCATTTCCGCTAATAAAATTAAGCCGCGTTCTAGTTGCTGTGTTGCCTGCTTTAATCCTTCTACAATACCTGGCCCTGGCAGCGTGTGTGCGTTTGTTAAATCTGCCCATTCCACAATTTTATACACACCGCCTTCATATTGATGTTTCACGGTATTGCCAATGTCTGCAAATTTTCTATCTTCAAAAATCATAAATTGATAGCGCTTCGCGAGCTCTGCCAATTGCTGTGTAAGCGATGGGGTGAAATCTTGAATGATGTCTATGTGCGTTTTCAACAAACAAATCTCAGGCCCCAATTCTTCTGCCAGTTTCAGCAGTTCTTTAGAGGAGGTCACATCAGCAGACAAAGCAAGATTCGTTTTTTTATCTTCCATTAACTGCAATAACTTTTTGCCTGCTAATGATTGACAGGTTGCTGCGCGCTGCTGATAGGAGAGGAAGTTCATGAGGCGATACGCTCTTTAATGAATTTTTCGATGATGGATTTTTCGTTTTGATCTACGTGTTCTGAGGCTAACAGTGTTTGCAAGATATCACTCATGTTCAGCACACTGTGCACTTTAAAATGTTTTTCCAGATTTTGTCTGCCGCCTTGCTCGCGGTCGATTAGCACAACCACATCTTTAATGTCGATGCCAGCTTGTTGTAGATCGGTTGCCGTTTCAATGATGCTGCCGCCAGTTGTGATGACATCTTCAATAATCAAGCAGGTTTGCCCCGCATGAAATTCACCTTCAATTAATTGTTTGGTGCCGTAATCTTTTTTTTCTTTGCGACGCATCACCATCGGAATGTTGTGATTCAATGACAGGCAAGTGGCAATGGGTAATGCTGTGTAAGGAACACCGCAGACTAAATCAAACTTGGCGTTATTCAGTGCTTTCCACATGAGTTCTGCCACTTCGCGCAAAATGTTGGGATAAGAAATGATTTTGCGCAGGTTGATATAGATAGATGAGGTTTGTCCGCTCTTTAACGTAAACTCACCGAATTGAATAGCACCGATTTGATAAAGAGATGTCGCCAGTGATGTTGTGTTAGCTGTCATGTGTAACCCCATCATTATAGAGAATTTTTTCAAATTGCCTCGATTTTAAAGCCTTGATTCTTATCTGGCAATCAAAAACTGTTTATAAATAGTAAGTGCATGAATCTATGTATTTATATGGAGATTTTCATGTTGTCAGCGCAAACAGAATTAAAAAATATCTACTATAATATAGAGATAGGACGGCAACATGGCTGGGAATGATCATGAAACTGAAGGTTTGGTTAGCTGTATCTACATTGATGATATCGACAGTGGTGAGTTTATCGATCTGTTATTCGCAAAATATTACTATTGGTCCTTCAAATTCCCCAGCAACCTCAAAGTCCGTACAAAAAAATAATCCTGGCCCCACTTCGTTGGGCTTTGCACCAGTTAGTAAAACAGACAAAGCAGACGCCGCAAAAAATGAAGAAGTCGTGCCGCCTGGCGCAAAAGTTGTGGCGCATGTGGTGTGGGTAAAAGGCAGTTTTTTTGCGAGCGCACAAAATAGCGATGTGAAAAGACCCTTAAAAGTATCATCGAATGTTTACATGAACGATACATTAATCACTGTATCAAATAGCGAAGCGCAAGTGGTGTTTACAGATAACTCACTAATGACATTCCGCCCTAATTCTAGATTATTTATTAGTGAATATAATTACGTCCCGAAAGGATCGAAAAAAGAAGATACTTCTACTGCTAGTTATATTATGAATTTATTGGAAGGTGGTTTTCGTACTATTACTGGTTATGTTGCAAAAGAGCAACCGGATAATTATCAAATCAATACGCCTGTCGCAACGATCGGTGTACGTGGAACGGAATTCTCTGTCGTGGTGGCAGATGACAGCGGCAAAACCTATGTTAAGCAATACAAAGGCGTACCTTGCGTCAATGCTAAAAACAAACGCGATAAAAGAGATGCGGTTTGTATGGACGACAAGAAAAAATATACTGAAGTGCAAGATCCTAATTCAATGCCGCAATACGTTGGTCAGCAACCTGGCGTCTTTCAAGTCGATGTTCAAGTTGTGCCGGTTGTTTATAATGGCAGCTCACCAGGGTTTTGTGGCATGCAAGGCTGCGGCAAAACTGGTGGTGGCGGTGGCTTCTGTATACAGTAATTATTTTGATGCGTGAACATAAACCCCATCCCAGTTTTCTGGTATGGGGTTTGCTTTTAGTTCGTTAATTCTATCAATGTAAATGGAATATATTTTTTTATGCGGATGTTCTGTTTTCAAGGCTTCCATCGCGGCTAATGCTTTATCCCAATCCATATCGAAATAGGCATTGAGTGCCGCATGATATTCCGTTAATTCACGCGCTAATGTAGCGTTTAATTCTTCTGTGGTACACAAGACTTCAAATATTTCGATCGCATTCTTTTTACCGACCACACGCACTCGATCTAGTTTGCGAAAGACAAAACCAGACTGATCTTTCTGCGTATTTTCTGAAACAATAATATGTGCGCCATAATACTTTGTCAGACTTTCTATGCGTGATGCCAAGTTAACGTTATCACCTAACACAGTGTAGTTACGTCGATATTGAGAGCCCATGTCGCCCACACTCATGATGCCGCTGCTAATGCCGATACCAATTTTAATTTCAGGCAAATTATTTTCTTGCAGGAATGCGTGAAACTCTTTGGTCTTGTGCTGCATTTCAAGTGCTGCTTGAATGGCATGTCGAGCATGGTTTTTATCTCGGAGTGGCGCGCCCCAGAACGCCATGATCAAATCACCAATGTATTTATCAATCGTTCCGTGACGTTTAAAAATAATTTCTGTCATGGGTGTGAAATAAGTATTGAGTAAATGCACCAGTTTGGTGGCGGTTAATCCTTCAGAGATGCTAGTGAAGTTTCTAATATCGGCGAACAACACCGACATTTCTCTGTCTTCCCCACGCAATGCGTAATCTGATTTTGCACGTAACATTTCATCGATGTGTTTTGCCGGAACGTACTGGCCAAACATTTCTTTTAAACGTTCGCGACGTCTGGATTCAAACAAGTAACCATAAATCATGTTCAAAATCGATGAGAAGAACACGAGCATCACAGGAATCAGAAAAGATAAAACCAATCCTGTTTCTTCCCAAAGGACGTTGTTAATCAGTAACAAGGCAACCGGCATCAACACCGTCATGGCGCTTAAAGTGCGCGGACCAAAATAAGGATAGATAATGGAGGTGATGATACCCAGGATTAAGGTCAACACTAAATCCGCCCCTTTAGCCCAGTCAGGATGGTAAGAAAAGTCATCCGTCAAAATACCGTTTGCGAGTGTTGCCTGAATCTCAACGCCTGGAAATGGATTTTGAATGGCAGTTGCCTTCAAATCACCCAGACCCGTGGCCGAGGTTCCAACAAAAATAATTTTGCCTTGCAGTTCACTCTTGGGGATTTTGTTATTCAACACATCACTCGCTGAGTAATAGGGGAAAGAATAGCTTTTGCCAATAAACGGAATGAGTGCTTGACCATAGTTATCTAGTGGCACGGTGGTGTTGCCAACTTGAATGCCCTCCAGGCGAATGGAGTCATGATACTTCGGTGTGTTTAACATTACCGGGGTGCCTAAGTAGGCAATGACCGCTTGCAAGGCTAGAGAGGGATAAACACCGTCTTTATATTGAATTAATAACGGTGCGCGGCGGTAAATACCATCGGAATCGCCGAAAATGTTGATAAAACCTGCTTCGTGAGCAGCGTTTTGTATCTCTGGAATACTGGTTATAAAACCGCTGGCTTTAAAGAGCTTAATGGCTTTGGATTGCTGTTCGTCGAAAGTCAGTAACGGCGGCGGCAAGATATTCTGCGTATGATCGCGTGACAGGAAGGTAATTGCTAATACAATTTTTTTATCAGCAAAGCTTTCAGCAAAGATCTTGTCGTTATCGAACATCACCATGTCTGGCTGCAGACTGCTTATAACGGTAGAGCTCAACTTATTGTCTTGTTGTAGCTTGAGTATAACTTCATTTAATAGATTGGGTTCAGATTCAGAGAAGAACATATCAAACGCGATAACAACGGCGCCTTCTTTTTCCAATTGTGTCACCAGGGCGGCTAGCTTGCTGCGCGGCCATGGCCAGTGGCCTTCAATTTGTAAACTCTTATCATCAATATCCACAATACCAATTGCACGTGAGGGCAGTGGTTGCTTGGCTAACAGATAAGTTTTTAACTGCAAGTCATAACCAAGATTTTCTAAACTCTCGATGGGGCCGCGAACGATGGAATTGGTGGTGACGAGTGACCAGGCTGCGAATAAAGTTAATAATAATCCGAGAAAAATCGGTATTCGTCTATTCATGCATCGTCCCTGTCACGTTTTTACTGGTTGCTTAATTCATTATTTACAACATGTTGAAGCGTTATTGCGGTATCAAAACTGATGGTTGCAAAACTTGTTGCGCTATACTTGATCTAAAACAGCTTTAAGTCTATCATTAATTTACAGTATGCTAAAGAGTGCGCCTGCTAGTTTTGCTAGAAGGAAGTCAAAATGGATTTGAAGCTCTCATTAAAGCTTGTACTACTTTCAACGATTCTCTTTCACGAGAGTCTCGTGTACGCAGAAGCTTTTCCTGGTATTCCAATTCCTGCGTCTGCACAGCCAGAACAGGTCGCAAAAGCCCTCAGACCAAAACCATCTATTGTTCCTTCTGGCGTTGCCCCGCAGCAAGTCATGCGTGCCGATCAAAAAGCACCGGCGATCAGTCCTGAAGCGCAAAAAATTAAATTCACTTTGAATCAGATTAACTTGAGCGGCAACCGCGTTTTTCCAACCGGCGTGCTTGAGGTGTTATACAAAGACAAAATCGGCAAAGAAATCACGGTGGCGGATTTGTTCCAGATCGTGCAAAACGTCACGAACTTCTATCGCAATAACGGCTATATTATTTCTCGCGCAATTTTACCGCCGCAACATGTACAAGGTGGTATCGTTAATATTCAAGTGATAGAAGGTTATATCAATAACGTTTCTGTTTCTGGTGAACCGCATGGCGCTAAATGTCTGGTAGAAGGATTTGGTTATCGTATACGTAAATGCCCGCCGTTGCAGTTGACTTGGCTGGAAAGAAATATGCTGTTAATCAATGAAATACCTAACACGACCGCCAGAGCAGTGTTATCACCCTCCAAGAACGCGCCGGGTGCTGCTGACTTGACGCTGGAAACCTATAGCAAGCCTATCTCTGCTTATGTTTCTTATGATAACTACGGCACACGCTACATAGGTCCGCAACAGATGACCGGTAGTGTGTCTTTATATTCCGCCATCAACTCCGGCGATAATATAAACTTAACGTTCACCAAAACCCCGAAAGGCGGCGAGTTAACTTTCTGGGATTTAAACTACAACGGACCTATTGGTGATAATGGAACGCGTTGGACATTAGGTGGTACGCGTGTACATACGCATCCATTATTTGTGTTAGCACCAACCGAAACAGATGGTCTCAACACCAACTATTATACGTCTATCATCTATCCGTATATTCGTACTCGGTCACAATCTCTGAATCTCACGGCTGGGTTTGGTTATCTTGATAGTAGTACAACTCAATTAAATCAACCGTTTTATACCGATCATATTCGCAGTCTGGATTTAGGTTTTAACTTTAATTTTGCCGATAGATATTATGGTGCAAACTTGATTTCCGGTAACTTCCGTAAGGGCTTACCGATCATGGGTTATACCAATGACACCAACATTACAGCCTCTACGTCACGTCCTGGCGGTTATGCAAATTATCAAAAAGTGGCAATGCAAGTTAGCCGTTTGCAATCTATCAAAGGTCCATTCTCATTACTCTTAGTGGGTAAAGGGCAGTGGGCATTCGTGCCGCTGTTGTCTTCAGAACAGTTCACATTTGGTGGTAATCCAATCGGTCGTGGTTATGATCCTGCTGAATTAATTGGTGACCGAGGAGCTTCTGGCAGTGCAGAGCTGCGATATGACGTCAACACCAATTACATCATGCGCTCCATGCAGTTCTATGCATTCTATGATATTGGCGCGATCTGGAATATTTTAGTGAACTTCACCTCTCCAACGAAGATGAGCGCGACTTCAACCGGTGCAGGGGTGCGCTTCACGATGACCAGATTTGTCAGTGGCAATCTCATGTGGACACAGCCGCTGACGAAGGAAGTGGCGGCCATGCGGTTTATTGGTAGAGGCTGGGCGCCGCGCATATTCTTCAGTTTAGTGGCCAACTTCGGATAAAATCTGTCAAATTAATTGACTAATGCTAACCTATACACGATCATAGCGGCTTTTTATGTGCAGATAAAAAGCAGCTATGGCTCAAGTTAATATAATAAAGCAGAAAAATACTTGGCAAGAAGCCATGTCTAATCTCATCACCGACCCGGCTGAGTTATTGCAACTGTTGCAATTAGATCCTGCATTGCTGCCAGCCGCTCAGGCAGCCGCACGACTTTTTCCGTTACGGGTGCCGCGAGGTTTTGCGGCGCGCATGTCGAAAAATAACCCTAACGATCCTTTGTTAAAACAAGTCTTACCATTGGGCGCTGAATTATTGGCAACGCCGGGGTTCACTAAAGACCCGCTTGGTGAAGAACCAGTGAACGTTTTGCCTGGCTTGTTACATAAATATAAAGACCGCGTATTGGTGACACCTACCAGCGCTTGCGCTGTGCATTGTCGATATTGTTTTCGCCGTACGTTTCCTTATGAAGACAATAATCCCGGTCGCATAGGCTGGCATAAAATCGTCGATTACATTGAGCAAGACGCAAATATTCATGAGGTGATTCTTAGCGGGGGTGACCCGTTAGCGCTAAGCGACCAACTGCTCACCCAGTTTAGTGAATTGTTGTCGCGCGTGAAGCACGTGACTCGCTTACGTTTGCATACCAGATTGCCAGTCGTCTTGCCCGAACGCATCACCGACAGTTTTATTGAGTGGACGGCATCACTGAAACAACAGTTGGTGATGGTCTTGCATGTCAATCACCCCAATGAATTACACTCAGATGTCACCGCTGCTGTTTCGCGACTGAAGCCAACGACCACGCTGTTAAGTCAGTCAGTGATATTGAAAGCAGTGAATGATGATGTCGCTACGCTGACCAGCTTGTGCGAAAAGTTATTCGAAGCTGGTATCTTGCCTTATTATTTGCACGTTTTAGATAAGGTAGAGGGCACGGCGCACTTTGATATCCCATTATCTGCCGCCAAACAACTTCATGAAGGCTTGCAACAATCCCTCTCCGGCTACCTCGTTCCACGTTTGGTGCGCGAAGACGCCGGCAAAGGTTCCAAGACATTATTAAGCCCAGGTTGTTAGTGCTCGAAATTCTGCCACTTGTGAATAAAGCCCTACACTACGGCGTTTAAACAAGTTGTTAGACACTTATTCAGTAAGTTATCCACAGAAAATGTGGATAAGCAGAAAGTGTCGCGAAAAGATTGCAAGGCTAACTAGGTAGAACGGATGTACGCGCAAGGCGCGTGTCATCCTGGACTAACCCATCCATTATGCCGGTACTAAATAACTCGCTAACGAATCATCCATCGCCTCAACCCAATCTGTATGATGCAAGGGCTGCTTATTGCCCGTCATCACAGAAGCATAAGTCTGATTCCGATACCCCATGATGTCGTCATGCTTATGCTGTTTCCACAGCACAAACAATTCATTCACCGCATCCACATCAAACTTCGGGTAATCGGTCAGTTGCATCAACTCTTTCACATAATCACCCTGAAAATAAATTTGCTGATTGGCATTCATCAGCTTTTCTTCACGCAAGCGCCAACGCTGGGAATCTTGTTGCATGGCAAAAGCAGAAGGTAAGACAAAGCGATGCATCATGACATCACGTGCAAACCAGGCTTGAACATCAAACATATTGAAAGTGTAGTATTGGTCTTGCATGCCCAGATAAAATAATCTTGGATTCTTTTCAAAGACGACGCCTTTATATAAACCCAAGGGCCATAATCGATTGTTGGTTTTCAACTTTAATTCACTGGTTAAAAATGGAAAATGATGTTGATAGCCCGTGCAAAGAATAATAGCGTCTATGTGTTTTGACGTGCCGTCTTTGAAGTAACAAGTGTTATGCTCAACGTGTGTGAGTAATGGTTTTTCTTCCCAATTTTCTGGCCAATGATAGCCAGTTGCTTGTGTGCGGTGACTCACCGTGACAGACCGACAACCATATTTCCAGCATTGTGAACCAATGTCTTCAGCAGAATAGCTAGTACCGATAATTAATATATTTTTGTCTTTAAATTCCAGCGCATCACGAAAATCATGTGCATGTAGAATGCGGCCATTGAAGGTAGCAAAGCCGGGAAATTCAGGTACATGTGGAGTCGAGAAGTGTCCATTGGCCACGACGACATAGTCAAACTGTTCTGAATACGTATGTTGATTGACAAGATCTTCGGCCGTCACAGTAAATTTATATGAGGCAGGATCATAGGTCACCATGCGTACAGGCGTGCGAAATCGACACCAATTACGCACGACAGTTCTTTCCACGCGTCCTTTAATGTAGTCCCACAATACTTCACGCGGCGGGTAAGAAGGAATGGGCTTACCAAAATGCTCTTCAAAAGTATAATCTGCAAACTCCAGGCCTTCCTTGGGTCCGTTAGACCAAAGATAGCGATACATGCTGCAATGCACTGGTTCACCGTATTCATCTAAGCCAGTACGCCAGGTGTAATTCCATAACCCGCCCCAATCAGCTTGCTTTTCAAAACACACCACTTCTGGAATGTCTGCGCCTTTAGCCGCGGCAGATTGAAACGCTCTTAATTGTGCAAGCCCAGAAGGGCCTGCGCCGATGACGGCAACACGTCTTTTCATGTCTACTCCGTTAGACCACAGCAGCTATTTTATTGGTTGTCGATGGTTGATTTGTCTTGGTAATGTCGTTGGTCATGATGACTTTTAATGCTTGATGTTTTGCTGCATTGGCGAAGACATCATAAGCATGATCCATCTCACTTAAACCAAGATAATGACTGATTAACTGTCGTGGCTTAATGCGACCTGATTGCACGCCTGCCATTAACATGGGAATAGTGACGGTATGCACTAAACCTGCTGTCATCGTGAAATTGCGTTTCCACATGTGTTCTAAATGCAGGGTAACCGATTTGCCGTGCACACCCAGAATGGCAATGTTACCGCCAGCGGCGACGATGTTTTCACAAATGTCCCAACCAGCTGGTGTGCCTATTGCTTCAATGGTGACATCGACACCAAGACCGTCGGTGAGTTTCATCACTTGATCAACCGCGCTGTTGTCTTGATTGTTAATTAAATCCGTCGCGCCAAGGTTAGCAGCCACTTGTAAACGATTGTCATCAAGATCAATCATGATGATTTTTGCGGGCGAATAAAATTGTGCGGTGAGCAGGGCAGCAAGGCCAACCGGTCCTGCGCCAACAATCGCTAGCGTACAACCCGGTTTGACTTTGCCTTCCAGTACGCCAACTTCCAGGCCAGTTGGCAAGATATCGCTTAACATGACATAAGCTTCATCATCAGCATTAGCAGGGACTTTATGCACACTATTATCGACATGCGGAATGCGTACATATTCAGCCTGGCAACCATCAATCGTGTTGCCTAAAATCCAGCCGCCGTCTTTGCAATGACCGTAATTGCCGCGTTTGCAATTCGCACATTTGCCGCACGACGTGATACAGCTAACTAAGACTTTATCACCGACTTGATGTTCTGTGACGCCAGCGCCCACTTCTTCGATAATACCAACGCCTTCATGACCTAATATGCGTCCTGCATGAGTGGTCGCGACATTGCCTTTCATAATGTGTAAATCAGTGCCGCAGATGGTGGTGTTTTTCATTCTGATAATAGCGTCGGTGGGGGCGATGATGCGTGGTTCAGGTCTGTCTTCGAAAAGTAGATGGCCTTTACCGTGATAAACTAATGCCTTCATGGCGTGTCTCTCCAATTTGCAGCGATTTTCGCTGTGAGTGAGCCCATTTAAAATCGTCTTGATGTTTGATGTCAAGATAGATTATTTTCATAGGCTCACTTTCATTCTGGATGGGCCTACTGATAATGATTATCAAATCTTTCCAACCGCAAGAAAAATTATTACATGGACCAGGGCCTTCCGGTGTGCACACTCGGACTTTGCAAGCCATGGCAAGACCGACTATCGGACATCTGGACCCAGACTTTGCAAGCTTTATGGAAGAAACCAAAGCATTATTGAAAACCATTTTGCATACAGAAAATCGTTTAACCTTCCCGGTGTCAGGTCCTGGTTCTGTTGGCATGGAAACCTGTTTTGTGAATTTGATACAGCCGCAAGATCGAGTGGTTGTGTGCGTGAATGGTGTATTTGGTCAGCGAATGGTGGAAAACGTAAAACGTGTGCGTGCAACACCATTAGTATTGGAGACTAAATGGGGCGAAGCAGTCCAACCAGCGCAATTGCAGTCATTTTTGCAGGAACAGAGTCAACAAGGCGCCATTCATGCTGTTGCGTTTGTACATGCAGAAACTTCAACGGGTGCACTGTCAGATGCAGCAGCACTGTGTCAGGTGATTAAAGCGTTTAATGCACTGATTATCATGGATGCGGTGACATCCGTTGCCGGTGTACCGGTGAAGATGGATGAGTGGGGTGTTGATGCGTTATATAGCGGATCACAAAAATGTTTATCTTGCCCGCCGGGTATATCACCAGTGAGTTTTAGTGAGAAAGCATTAACGGTGTTGCAAGCTCGAAATGAGATCGTACAAAGCTGGTTTATGGATTTAACCTTGGTGCAGAAATACTGGAACTTACAAGGGCAGCAAGCGCGCACTTATCATCATACGGCACCGATTAATTTATTATATGCTTTGCATGAATCGCTGGTATTGTTTTTTGAAGAAGGTGAAAGCGCAGTCTTTAAGAGGCATCAGGCGAATGCTGCATTACTAAAAAAAGGATTACAGCAACTAGGCTTTACTTACTTGGTGCCAGAGTCAGCACAAATGCCGCAATTGCATGTCGTGATTCCACCGCAAATCATCTTGGCGCAAGAAGGAAAAATTCGTGCTGAGTTATTAAAAGATGAGAAACTGGAAATCGGCGGCGGCTTGGGTGCGTTGGCTGGCAAAGTGTGGCGTATAGGATTAATGGGGCATTCTTCGCGTCAGGAAAACGTCGAGAAAATTCTCGCGATTTTACAAAAGAAATTGAAATAAGGAAGCAGCATGGATAAAGCAGCATTAGTACCTTCATTACCACCAGCCTGGTATTACACCGAAGAACATTTTGAAAAAGAAAAGTCAGCCATTTTTGAAAAAGACTGGGTTTTCTTCTGTCATACGCAACAAGTTCCAGAGAATGGTGATTATATTACGGGTGATATTGCGGGTATTCCGGTAGCTGTGCTGCGAGATGATAAAGGTCAGATTCAAGTTTTACTGAATGTGTGCCGGCATCGTGGTGCGTTAGTGTTAACCGAGAAAAAAGGAAAATTAACCAAGCCAACGTTGATGTGTCAATATCATGGCTGGTGTTACAACACGGACGGCAGCTTCAAACAAGCGCCATTTTTACCTTCAGCCAATGTCTCGCTAGATCTGAAGAAAGTGTATTGGCAAGATATTCGTGGCATGATTTTCATCTCGTTTAATCCAGAACCTGCTGAGTTTGATCCGCGGCGCGAAGAGATTTTGCAGGAAATGGACACGGCGCAATTTAAAATTGATGAATATAAATATCATAGTCAAATCACTCGTACCGGCCATTTTAACTGGAAAACATGGATTGAAGGTTTTCAAGAATGTTATCACTGTCCGACCATTCATGCTGGGTTTAACCGTGATTTTAATTTGGCGAAATATGAAGTGCATAACAAAGATCATTTTTCTCTGCATACTTGCCCACGTAAAAACCCTTCTCCTTCGACGGGTTCGTTTGAAGGATTGTGGTTATGGCTTTATCCAAATTGCGGTTTGCCTTGTTACGAAAAAATTTATTACAGTTTACGAGTGAATCCTACTTCACCTTCGCACACGGAATTAATTTATACTTTCTTTGCGAACGATAAATTTTTGGCAGAGGATGAACATCAGTTTTTTGCTTTTATTAAACAGATTACGGATGAAGATATTCAAATTTGCGAGCAAGTGCAGCGTAATATTGAAGCTTGCAACCATGAGCAGTTATTTCCACATGGGTATTTGAATATATCGCGTGAGAATGGGGTGCATTATTTTCATCAGTTGGTGCGAGAGGCGGTTGAAAATAACATCGCTAATCTGAATAGGGCGCAACCAGTCGTTTAGTTTAAGTGATTTTTCCCTCACCCACCGGCTGCTTTCAACGTCGCACCTCTGGGCGGGCGAGGGATAGGGTGAGAGAAGAAGAAAATCCAATAACTACCTGAAAATAGCCACATAAAATTCAGCAATCCAAGTTCAGTTATAATAGTAGTATCTGAACGAGGGACCGCTCATGCATCAAATGAAATGGATTTTCCTATTTGCTTTGCTAGTCACACCTATCCAGAATTCGTTGGCATTTAACTTGGCACAAAAAGGCCGCGTAGCCGGCACCGCTATTCACACCACTTATTTTCTCACCCCAAATAATGCCGCTTTCGACATTCAAGGCACTGCCATGGTCGGTACATGGCTAAACGGTACTTGCGTGTATGCATCGCAAGTGAATATCGGTCGTGACAAATTAAAGTCAGGCGATTTTGTGGATCTTGATGCTGCGCAATTAAAATCATTAGCAGGCGGCGGCTATAGCTGCGTCACCTTTTTCTATCAGTATAAACAACCCGTGATGGATACCATGCAATTAGCCTGGGATGGGTTGAATTATACAACGACCTATCCGGCAACGTCTGAGGTGAATATTTTATAGTTCAGAATAGTGGTTGGGTTTCGCAACGCGTTACCCAACCTGGGAAGTATTAAGCGGGTTGATGCAGTTGTGCGAGCAAATCATCCAACTCAGTTAAATTACGATAATGAATGATTAATTTGCCGCGACCCTTAGCATTGCATTTGATTGCCACTTTCATTTTAAGCTGACGTGAGAGGCTGGATTGTAAGTGCAAAATATCCGGATCAATCGGTTTCGCAGATTTCGCCACCGACGGTGTCTCTTCAGCCTGCAATTCACGCACCATGTTTTCCGTTTCGCGCACTGACAACTGACGTTCAATAATCAACTTCGCAGCTTGCAGTTGAGCCTCTTCCGGGAGTGTAATTAAGGTGCGCGCATGACCCATTTCGATTTGACCGCGTTCCAGCATGTGCTTCACTTCATCAGGCAGCACCAGTAAACGCAGCAAGTTAGAAATTGTCGCACGATTTTTGCCAACGGCATCGGCCGCTTGTTGGTGTGTCATACCAAATTCATCAATCAAACGCTGTAAGGCAATGGCTTCTTCAATGGGGTTTAAATTTTCACGTTGAATATTTTCGATCAGCGCGATGGCAATCGCGGCTTCATCCGGCACGTTGCGAATAATGACCGGCACTTCATTCAAGCCCGCCATTTGGGCAGCGCGCCAGCGGCGCTCGCCGGCAATAATTTCGTATTTGTCACCAATTGGGCGTACAATCAAAGGCTGAATGACGCCTTGTGTGCGAATGGAGTTCGCCAAGTCTTCAAGTGTCGCCGGATCCATATCACGTCTCGGCTGATACTTCCCGCGCTGGATACGAGTCACATCCAGTTGCGCAACGGCATCATTGGTTGCGGTTGATTCAGAGTCTGCAGTGTTCGCTTCGGTGCCTGTGTAGGCAAGAAGAGCATCTAAAGATTTACCTAAACCGCGTTTTTTAACCATAATGGAATCCTGTCTTTGATTAGTAAACATCTTAATCAATAGTGGGGAGAAATGGAATGATCTTACCACCCGTCGTCCGCGTTTTTTTTGCAGTTGCTTTCTCAGAAGACATCACTCAAAGACTTGTCCATTATATCAACGGTCTCAAAATGCTCTCCCGCTCCAATAAAATACGTTGGACGCGTCCGGAAAATTTACACATTACCTTACAGTTTTTGGCAGAAGTGAAGAGCAGTGATTTGCCCCTGATGCTTGCTGAAGTCCATCAACAATTACGCCATTTCAAATTGCCGCTGCATTTTCATTTACGCGGCCTGCACTTATTTCCCGACCCGCATCGCCCGCGAGTCCTGGTGGCAGATGTGACGCCACAGTCAGCACTCGCCGAATGTGCTGCACTAATCGGCAAGGGAATTTTGCAAACAGGTTATGAAATAGATAAACGTTCCTTCCGTGCTCACCTGTCTTTAGGGCGTATCAAGACCGTACAGACAACCGCATTAAGCTTTTTGCAAAATATCGAACCACTGAATTTGCCCGAAATCGTTGCACCTGAGATCATTCTTTTCAAAAGCGAGCCGCATCCCGATGGCTCTCACTACATTCCACTTGCGCGCCTGACACCCGAGGTTGAGAGCTTTATTGACCACAATAATTCGCTTCCCGGGGTGCAATCGTTATAGAATGCCTGATCAAAAATTTGAGGTTGTTATGGCGTCCACTATTTTTCATGTAATCAAAGACCCTGTGCATGACACAATTCAATTCACTGCCGAAGAAGACAGCTGGATCAAACCCTTCATCGACAGTCCTCATTTTCAACGCTTGCGTCATATCAAGCAAATGGGCTTGGGCGATTTGATTTTTCCAGGCGCGGTGCACACCCGCTTTAATCATTGCATTGGGTGCAGTTATGTCGGCAGCCAGATTGCGAAAAAAATTGGCTTAAATGAGGCAGACAGACAATTAGTCATGATCGCCTGCTTGCTGCATGACATCGGTCATGGCCCTTTTTCCCATGCGTTTGAAGGTATCTACACGAGAAAAATGATTCGCCACGAAATGTGGACGCGACATTTTCTCTCTGCTTATGAGACTGACGAATTCTTCGATCACTACAACAAAGTGAATCCCCGCGCGAAGTTAGACAAAGAAAAATACCGCATTATCGCGGATATGATCATGCATCAGCCGGTAAAAAATCAGGTATTGGCTGATATTGTCTCTTCACAATTAGACGCGGATCGTCTGGATTATTTGTTACGTGACAACCATTTCTGCGGCGTACGTTACGGCGAGTTTGATTTACGCTGGATGCTGCATTGCATGTTAATCGTGAAGTCCGAAAACGGCGATCGATTAGGCATCACACACAAAGGCATAGGCGTTGTCGAACATTACTTAATGGCGCGTCGTTTAATGGCACGCAACATTTATCAATTACAAAAGAAGCTGGCTATAGAACAATTGATGGTGCTGCTATTTTCCAGTCTTGCACAAAGCATGGCAACTAACGATTTATTCGCCTCCATTCGCGCAACGCGTTTAGGTCAATTCTTAATCGCGGCCAATGCCTATAACGCGAGTGATATTTCACGCGAACAATTCATTGCCGACAACTTCCTAAACTATAAAGAACTATGTGATTACGATGTCTATGCGTTGCTGCGACAATTAGCGGAAATTGACAGCGATCATCACGCTATTCAAATTGCGAAACGCTTACAGTTCCGCATGATGCCGAAAATCGTGCGACTGGATTCCGCCGATATGAAAGCAGTGCAAGCCAATTTGCAAGCCTTCAAAGAAAAGCATCAACAGAAGTATCACGACTGGCAAATTATCCTGATGCAAACACCACATCGCTCCTATAGCGGTGAAGACGACCCGATTCTGGTGATGGATGAACACGGCGCCGTGAAATCCCTGGGCGAATACTCCATTATGATAGACGCACTGTCAGACCGGCTAGAAAATGTAGCATTTATTGCGGTAGATAAAGCCATCGCCACGGAAAAACCAGTCGCCGATTTCATGCGGCACTTGCAGTCTACTGAAAAAGCGATATAGACTTTGAGTGGGCGGACTTTAGATCGAAACCCTACAAGCAAACTCGAGGAAGTCAGAGAGTTAATGTGGTGAGCCTCCGGACGGAAGCCTAAAGCATTACAGAGACATCCACTTTGAATTTTCGGGTTTTTCGGTCTGGGTTCGCCCACCTATTTCCACCTCCGCACCTCGTGCTATGGTGTGCGCTAACGGTGAATCTGGTTTTAGTGCTGATGGGTCAGTGTGCACAAATCTTACTGTAGGGTATAATCCTTTTTTCTTTCTTTTTCGAGGCGTATTCATGCCAGTTCAAATTGTTATTCTTGCTGCAGGAATGGGTAAGCGTATGCATTCTACATTGCCGAAAGTGTTGCATCCTTTGGGCGGAAAACCATTGTTGGGACATGTGCTTGATGTGTCACGCTCGGTGGCGAATGAACGACCGCCAATTGTGATTTATGGGCATGAAGGTGCGCGTTTAATGCAACAATTTGCAGGCGAAACACTGCAGTTTGTTGAGCAAACTGAACAACTAGGCACGGGGCATGCGTTATTACAAGCGTTGCCGCATGTAGAAGATGATGATCGAGTGCTGGTGTTATACGGTGATGTGCCGCTGTTAAGTCAACAGACCCTGCAAACATTAGTGGACGTCACAGATGAAAACGCTGTCGGCATGGTCACAGCAGAGTTGGAGAATCCATACGGTTATGGCCGCATCTTGCGTGATGCAAGAGGTGAAGTAACCGGTATCGTCGAAGAAAAAGATGCGACGCCTTCACAACGCGAAATCAAAGAAGTCAATTCCGGCATCTACCTTGTGCCCGCAAAATACTTGAAACAATGGCTGCCAACGCTCACCAAAAAGAATGCGCAAGCCGAATATTATTTAACAGATATCATACCACTTGCTGTGAATGAACATATCAGCATTGTTACTGTTCAGCCAATTCAAGCGGATGAAATTTGCGGTGTGAATGATAGGGCACAGCTAGCTTATCTGGAACGAATTTATCAATTGCAAACAGCGTTGCAATACATGCAGCAAGGCGTCAGCATTTTAGATCCCGCACGATTTGATTTGCGCGGTAAAGCGAGCATAGGCCGCGATGTGGTAATCGATGTGAATGTGATTCTGGAAGGCAACGTCATCATTGGCGATGAATGCCGCATCGGACCGAATTGTATTTTGCGCGATGTGACATTGGGAAATCGCATCGAAGTGAAAGCGAATAGTGTGTTAGAAGGTGCGGTGGTTGCGGATGATTGTGTCATCGGACCGTTCGCAAGGTTACGACCGCAAACAGAATTGGCGGCATCGGTTCACATTGGTAACTTCGTGGAAGTGAAAAAAAGTAACGTTGGCACAGGCAGTAAAATCAATCATCTGACCTATATTGGTGACAGTGACATTGGCAAACACGTAAACGTTGGTGCAGGTACGATTACTTGCAACTACGATGGTGTCAACAAACATAAAACCAAAATTGGAGATGATGTTTTCATTGGTTCCAGCACACAATTAGTTGCGCCGGTGACGGTTGGTGATGGTGCAACCATCGGTGCGGGCACAACCGTGATGCACGATGCCCCGGCACATCAATTAACGCTGAATCGCAAAGAGCAGCGCAGCATTCCAGGCTGGGTACGCGCCACCAAGGAAAAAACATAATACATACATTGGTTTAGACGGGAGCAAGACTTGGGTTTTTCTTCTATAATGAAAGAAAAACCCAAAGAGGTTTTGCTATGGCCAGAAATCGCGATGAGCAACTACAGATAATTGAAGCTTTAATCAGTCCACGGTCCATTTTTGACATTATGCTGGTACTTAACACCCCGGGTGATTGTTCGCCTTATAAAAAAGAATTGGATAATAAAATTATTGAAGGTGTTAGCTTTGAAGATTTTTTAGAGGTGGTAGAAGTGTTGTTGGAAATCAGCCGCGAAGTTTCTCTCAAAATGCGCGAAGAACTGGTGCGTGAACGACTAGATCAAATTTCTTATGAGCAATTGCAAACCAAGTTGGCATTTCAATTTAATTTGAGTGTGACAAAAGAACCAAAGAAAGTATCTAGCTTGTCATTGGAAAATCGTATTGAAAATCTAACGGCGATATTAGCAATAGAGTTACGTAAAAAACCAACGTATGAAAGCAAGCGTGAAGCATTAAAAGCTGAAATAAAAACGATCGAAAAAAGCTGGGCAAATCGTGAAAAAGAAAGCGCGAACGCTTTCTATGCAACCTACGAAGCAAAAATGAAAAGCGGTGCATTAGGTCGTCAAATTGAATTAACACCGGCACATGAAGAGCGCATGAAAAAAGCATTTGAAACCGCGCCGCCTGAAAAGTTAATCAAGCTGAATCAGGATGTGATCAAAGAAGCGTATGATGCCGATAGGAAAATCGAATTTAACGCTAAGAAAGAAGTGGGCGAAGAGCAAAAGAATCTAGATCAAGTCTGTCAGAGCATGGCGGCGAAAAATGACTTTATTCGCAACCTGCAAGTCTTAACTGAAGCCGGGCGTATTGAGCATGAAAACAGTGACAAAAAAGACAAAGAATATTTTCCAAAACCAACCCGAATAAAACAATTGAATCAAGCGCTGCGATTCAAATCTACTGTCAATGAAGACAAGAACGATATCGCGCAAACCATCAAACTAGACCGTGAGCTGAAAGAGACGGAGAGAAAATTGGTGCGAATTGACGTTATCGAAGAAAAGCTGGAAACAGCGAAAAAAGAACAAGCCATGCAGAAAAGCAACTCACCAGACAGCCCCGGCTAAACAGGCTTTTTTCTTCCCAAAGTGCGCGCACGCACGCTATAATGCTCGCAATTTAATCTAACCTGATCGGGGAAATCAAAACATGTGTGGAATTGTCGGCGCAGCTGCAAAACGGCCGGTAGCAAATATGTTATTGGACGGGCTGAAAAAACTGGAGTACCGAGGTTATGATTCAGCAGGAATCGCTGCGGTAGACAGCAAGCACCATTTGAAAGTTGTGCGCGTTGTCGGCAAGGTCAAAGAACTGGAAAACGCGGTGCATCAGCACCCCATGCAAGCGCATACCGGCATCGCGCATACGCGTTGGGCGACGCATGGCATCCCATCAGAAAAAAACGCTCACCCATTTATATCACACGATGAATTTGCCTTGGTACACAACGGCATTATTGAAAATCATGCAGAGTTACGTCAACGGTTATCGAAGAGCGGTTATCAATTTAATTCAGATACTGACACGGAAGTGGTGGTGCATCTGATTCATCAACATTTTTTAAAATGTCAGGATTTATTGAAAGCCGTGCAAGCGACAACAGAAGAATTAACCGGCGCTTATGCGCTTGGCATTATTTCCCGCCAAGACCCGGGTCGCATTATTGCTGTACGCCGCGGCAGCCCGTTGGTGATAGGTAAAGGACAAGGCGAAAATTACATTGCGTCTGATCCGCTAGCCTTACTGTCACTGACACAGCAATTTGTTTATCTGGAAGATAACGACATTGCCGATGTGGCACAAGACGCGTTTCAAATTTACGGCAAAGATTTGCAATCAGTGAAGCGTGAACAACATCAATTAAATATTCAGCAAGATGCGATTGAGCGCGGTGAATATCGCCATTTCATGCAAAAAGAAATTAACGAACAACCAGATGCGATAGCCACCTGTTTAGAAGGCAGAATGTCTAGCGATCACGTGATGCCAGCCGTGTTCGGTCCGAAAGCGGAAAAGATTTTTCCTGAAGTGAAGCATATTCAATTAGTGGCTTGCGGCACCAGTTTTCATGCGGCGATGGTGGCACGTTACTGGATTGAGTCGCTCGCGAAAATTCCCTGTTCGGTTGAAATTGCCAGCGAATTTCGTTACCGCTCAATCGCACCAACAAAAGATAGTTTATTTGTGACCTTGTCACAATCAGGTGAAACTGCAGATACACTGGCCGCATTAAGATTGGCAAAACAAATGAATTACTTGAGCACGCTAGCAATCTGCAATGTTCCAGGCAGCTCGATGGTGCGTGAAGCCGATTTACATTTTCTAACACGTGCAGGGGTGGAAATTGGTGTGGCTTCTACCAAAGCGTTTATCACACAATTAACTTCCTTGTTTTTACTCGCATTGAACTTGCGCCACATTCATATCAAAGGCGATAAGCTAGAAGAAGAATTATCACATGGCTTACAGCATTTGCCTTCCGCCATTAATGAAGTGCTGGCACAAGATCACCTCATTAAACAGTGGGCAAAAACTTTTGCGGATAAGCAACATGCTATTTTTCTTGGCCGCGGCGCGCTGTATCCAATCGCACTGGAAGGTGCGTTGAAGATGAAAGAAATTTCATATATTCATGCAGAAGGTTATCCAGCTGGTGAGTTGAAGCATGGACCGTTGGCGCTGGTTGATAACAACATGCCTGTTATCGCGACAGCTCCAAATGATGATCTGATCGAAAAATGTTTGTCTAACTTGCAAGAAGTCAAAACGCGCGGCGGCAAATTATATATTTTGACTGACAAGCCCGATGTATTTCAGCAGGAAGGATTTACTGGCGCGCATGTCATTACCATGCCAACCGTGCATCCATTATTGACACCAATTCTTTACACGGTGCCCTTGCAAACCTTGGCGTATCACGTTGCTGTGTTGAAGGGGACTGATGTCGATCAACCGCGTAACTTAGCGAAATCTGTGACGGTGGAATAATGCAAACTGCCAATGCTGTGATTGAAACGGTTAACCCGGCAACGGGTCAGATAATCAAGCAATATCAACCTATGTCGCAGAAAAAAGCGGTAGAAGTGATAGAGGCTGGTTATCAAGCGTATCAGCAATGGCTTGAGTTCACCCATGCAGCGCGAGCTCAATTCGTACGGCAAATCGCTGAATTATTGCGTGCTCGCAAGCGTGAATATGCAGAGTTAATTGCTAATGAAATGGGAAAGCCTGTCACTCAAGGGATGGCGGAGATTGAAAAATGTGCCGTCACTTGCATGCATTTTGCCGAGTTTGCAGAAGAATATTTAAGAGGCCGAGTTGTCCAGACAGATTTTAAAAAGAGTTTTGTGACACATGAACCAATTGGTATTGTGTTTGGCATCATGCCGTGGAATTTTCCATTTTGGCAGGTCTTTCGTTTTGCGATACCCGCTATGTTGGCTGGTAACACGGCGATTTTAAAACATGCGCCCATCTCAACAGGCACTGCCTTGGAAATGGAAAAGTTATTTCTTGAGGCAGGATTTCCAACGCATGCATTTCAAACCTTAATTATCACTACTGAGACTGCATCAGAAGTTATTGCACATCCGCATGTGGCTGCGGTGACTTTCACTGGCAGTGTAGGTGCGGGCAGAATTATCGCCAGCGAAGCGGGGAAAGCATTGAAGCGCACCGTGTTAGAATTAGGTGGTTCAGATCCCTATGTTATTCTAAAAGACGCGGATGTTGATTTGGCTGCAGAAGTGTGTGTGACTTCGCGCTTAATGAATGCTGGGCAAAGTTGTGTGGCTGCCAAGCGCTTAATCGTGGTGGATGAATTACACGATGTCTTCGTGGAAAAAATTCAGCAACAAATGAAGCGATTTATCGCTGGTTCGCCACTAGATGAGCAGACCACACTAGGTCCATTAGCACGCAAAGACCTTCGCGATGCCGTGCACGCGCAAGTCACAAAAACCGTAGAGGCGGGTGCAACCTTAATGGCGGGCGGGTTCATCCCCGATGCCCCAGGATTTTATTACCCGCCAACCTTGTTAATGGATGTCCCAGAAAATTCTCCTGCTTTCCAACAAGAAATCTTTGGCCCAGTGTTGTCGGTATTTCGTGCGAAAGATGAAGCAGACGCATTGAAGAAGGCCAACGACACCAGCTTTGGTTTAGGTGCTGCTGTGTTTACCAAAGATTTAGTGCGTGGAGAACTAATCGCAACAAAAACTTTGCAAGCTGGAACTTGTGTCGTCAATACCTTGGTGGCCTCTGATGCACGTTTACCATTCGGTGGCATTAAACATTCCGGTTATGGACGCGAATTGTCGGAAGAAGGCATCTTGTCGTTTGTGAATACGAAAACAGTATTTGTGAGATAAGAAGCCCGGATTAGTGCGCAACACGTCATCCGGGATGAGATGGTTTTTGAGTTTGTCTCACCATTTTATTTAGGCGATAACCTTTCCTGGTTTTTAGGTGCTAATTGACAAGTTAAAGGCACCAGTAAACTGAGATCCACATAATTATCTTTACGTTGATAACTATTATCTTCTTTGAATCCGATGGCGCTATAAAACTGTCGACCACCTTGGTTTTTTTCTCTCAGCAATAAATGCACTGCTTGCAAATTTGGGACCAGATTTGAATTTTGCAGTGAGAATACTAATTGTTTGCCAATACCCAAATCTTGATAAGTTGGATCTACCATTAATAGATCCATGTAAACAGAATTATTTTGCTCATGCTCGAATGTCGCCCAGCCGACTAGTCGGTGTCCTACATAAGCGGTGATCCAAAAAGGGATTTTGCCGTCAGCGTATTTTTGATATTCCTGGGCAAAATATTTTTCATAATAATGCTGAACTGACTGTTCGCCACCGCGCCACGAAGTGAGCGATGCGTCGATATCAGCCGGTTGTAAATAGGTTGAGTATTCCGCGATAAAACTTTCTACCATGATTCTGCGCGCATCAGCGGTGTTAATGTCACGGACACTATTGATTACTTCAATATAGGCGTGGGTTTTGTGGTTATTAATGGTGACTTGGAATCGACTTAAAAGAGTTGGGGCGCGATCGAACACAGATACCTCGTTTGATGGGTTTTTGTTAGGAAAGTTGAGGTATTTAGCCTTATTGTGAAATGGGGGTCAAGTTGTTGAGCGCGCTCAACACTACACATGCCCTCACCCCGTCCCTCTCCCGCAACCACCTCTGCACGACTACGCCGCCACCCAGGGCGGGAGAGGGGAAATGATAAGTTTGATATCAAATACAAATGACTTAACACTTACGCTAACGACTTGTCATGGTTGAAGCTAGGACGTGATCCGGTAGATGAGCGTGAGAGTAAAATAAAAGACGCTGCTATTAAACTGCAAAGAATCTTTAGAAAGAATAGATAATATAGGTAGAGACCGCCCTCAATGATCAGACAATAAATTAACAACCAACGAGTAGACAGGTTATCAGCGGTGGCGGACTGTATCGTATCGAGAAGACACGATTGAACTCGAAAACATTTCATCCTGGCTAGATCAGAACAGCTTTGCCAGGCGCGAAACAATCGCTGGTCCGTGATAAATAAAACCTGTATAGACCTGCAGTAGGGATACGCCTGCATTTATTTTATCTTTCGCGCTTTCTTCATCCATCACGCCGCCAGAACCAATCACGGGAATTTGATGCTTCAATGTCTTATGTAAGAGTTGAATCACATGCGTACTGCGGGGACATAATGGCATACCACTTAAACCGCCTTTCTCAGAGGCTAACGGTGAGTAGATAACACCATCGCGTGAAATGGTGGTGTTCGTCGCAATCACACCATCAATCTTTTCATGGATGAACACTTCAGATGCTTCTTCAATTTGTTCATCCGACATATCAGGCGATATTTTCACAACCAATGGAATGTATTTTTTATCACGTTCATGTATGACTGCTTGCTCAGCTTTCAGTGGTTTCAGTAATGATTGCAGTAAATCTTTCTGCAACAAGTCGCGCAAACCGCTGGTATTGGGCGAGGAAACATTGATCGTGAAATAACTAGCATGACGCGACAATGCGCGCATGCCAAGTAGATAGTCGTCAACGGATCTATCTAATGGCGTATCTGCATTTTTGCCAAGGTTAACTCCCAGCACGCCGCGATATTTCATTTTTTCCAACTTGCGCGCTGCATGTTCTATACCTTTATTGTTGAAACCCATGCGATTAATAATGGCTTGTTGTTCCGGTAAGCGAAATAAACGCGGTGTTGGATTACCTTGTTGCGGACGCGGTGTCAGCGTGCCCACTTCAATGAATCCAAAACCCAGTGCAGCCAGCGCATCGACATAATCTGCGCTTTTATCAAAACCCGCAGCGAGGCCAACTGGATTTTTAAAGTCTAATCCCATCACTTTAGTTGGTTTGCTGATATCACCAGAGAGAAAGCGGCTGGTCTTGGTTTTATGTGCGATTTTCATGCCCCTCAGTGCCCAGTGATGGGCATATTCAGGGTCTAGCGAAAACAGAATTTTTTTCAGTACGTTATAAATATCCATCTCACCTGCGCCATTAAAAAACCAATATATTCTATATGTTATCACTCTATCCCAGTGAGGGGTAAGAGAAAATGTTATAATAAGATAAAGGGTGCACAGAACATCCAGAGGGAGTATTTATGGGCGCAGCGACGGTTTCTTTTAGTCAAGACGAAACACAAAAAATCCAAAAAGAAGTGCGCGGGTTATTTGACGCAATGCCCGATGATTTACGTGAGCATGTGATGAAATCATTTTTGTGGACGCCAGATTTATTGGAGCAATACTTGAGTCGCGAAGTCATATTGGCTGGGAATGAATTAAAAGATGCTTACTCTCATTTGGAAAGTTTGCTGGCGCGTATTGAAGGGTATGCAAACGAAATACCAAAAAATCCATTCCCATCTTATGATCAATGGGTCACCACCGAATATAAATCCTATAAAACTTCATTACGCGAAGATACAGAAGAAATTGAAAGATTGGTAGGTGAAGGCGGAGTTTTTAATCCTGGTCAAACTTCACCGGTAGATGTGATGGCAAACGATTCACTCGCTCACTACAATCAATTAAAAACAGAGCACGAAATCGCAGAAAAACTCAGCCACGAAGCGATGGCGCTCATGCGCACTGCGCCATATCGCAACTTGCAAAAGTATGCGACCAAGATGTGTAAAGCTATTATGAATAGTGTGCATCAGTAAAGAGAAATTGTTTATCCTCTTAAGTGATGAATTGCGTAATCAACCAATTACGCAAACTCCCATTCCCGATGAAAATCATTTAAAAACCTTACCATGATCTCATGCCTGTCTTTTGCCAATAATTTTGCTGTTTGGGTGTTCATCCGATCTTTTAGTAGCAGTAGCTTTTCATAAAAATGGTTGAGTGTACTGCTATTATTATTTTTGTATTCTTCGAATGATTGATGCATAGTTGGTTTGATTGTTGGGTCGTAAATCAAGCGTGATTTATAGCCGCCGTATGCAAAAGTACGAGCAATACCTATCGCACCAATTGCATCTAAGCGGTCAGCATCTTGGACAATTTTACCTTCCAGCGGTAAACCATTATCCGCCACACCTGCTCCTTTGAAGCTGATGTGATGTATGATGTGGCAAATCTTTTCAATGACATCTCGCGCTACTTGTTGTGACGCTAGCCATGCTTTTGTTTTTGGCAATTCATCATGCGCATCACTTAATTTCCAATCTTCGAGGTCATGTAATAACGCAGACATTTCCACAATAAAGACATCAGCCTTTTCTTTCGCTGCAATGTATCGGCTTAATTTCCACACGCGTTCGATGTGATACCAATCGTGACCAGATGATTCAGTGCAAAGTTCCTGCTTAATGTAAGCAGCTGTGTTTTGAATAATGTCGTGTGGTGTTGCTGTCATCTTTGGCTCCGGTTGGCACGCTAGTTAATTCTTTAATCCTGCGTCACGTCGTACGATTTCGTAGACTGCACTCCAGTCCATGTCTTGCATATTGTTAGCAAGGGCTGCGGTAAATCTGTTTTTAACTACATTGGCAATTTCTGGCGCGACACCGACGCGAGTGAAAGCATCTTGAAAAATACTGACATCTTTATTGCCGCCTATCATGTCAAAATTCACTTGTTTGAAATCGCGTTGATAAATTTTATCAACATAGCGATTGAAAGCCGGGTGACCAAACACTTTATGCAAGGCGTCTTTGACTATCGTAACATCCATGCCGGATTTTTCGGCAAACACATATAATTCGCTAATTAATTCCAACGCAGTAATCAAACTGTAATTCATGCATATTTTAATAACGTTAGCGTCAATGATATTTTCGCCCAGGTATTCTATGCTTTTGGAAAAAGCTTGCAGCGCGGGTTTTACCACATCAACTTGTTTTTGTGGGCCAGAGACAAATGTGGTTAATTCACCGGCGCGTGCTACTAACGGTACGCCTAGCACTGTCGCGGCAATATAATAAGTCTGATGTTTTTTATGTGTTTCTGCCAAGGCTTTTGCGGTGTCAGGCAATATGGTTGATAAGCCTACGTAAATGGCTTGCGGTTTCATGTGCGGTACGGCTAGCTCGCTGATGGCTATGGCAGCTTTATCGTCTAAGAGAGAGCTTAGAATGACATCTGCATTGTTGACAGCTTCTGCAATGGAATGACTGGGTAATGCCCCTAGCGAGACTAACGGATTCATTTTTTCAGCGGTACGATTGTAAACGGTGACCGTGTGTCCTTGTTCTATTAGTCGCTCGACCATGGCCGAACCCATTTTTCCCAAGCCGATAAAAGTCACTTTCATTTTGCTGCTCCTGCCATTTAATCCAATCTATGCTGGTTCAAGATAACTGGCTATCAAACGCTTTGTGCCGACACCAGATTGTTCGAAGCGCACACGCACTTGCATTTGATCACCATCACCTTCGCAATCGATGATAGTGCCAACACCATAAATACGATGCTTAACTTCCTGCCCAATACGGAATCTGCCTTGTGCTGCGGGTTTAAAGCTAGACTTAACCGCTTCTGGACGTGACACTTTGGCACGAAAACGCACTTCTTCAATCATCTCCGGTGAAATTTCATGTAAGAAACGCGAAGGACGGTGATAGGCTTCACGTCCATGCATACGGCGTACTTCGGCATAGGTCATGAATAATTTTTTCATCGCACGAGTCATGCCGACATAACAAAGCCGGCGTTCTTCTTCCATGCCTTTTGGATCATTGATGGAGAGATAGTGTGGAAACAATTCTTCTTCGCAGCCGCCAATAAACACCACAGGAAATTCCAAACCTTTTGCGGAATGCAATGTCATTAACTGTACGCTGTCATCATATTCTTCCGCTTGCTTCTCGCCAGACTCTAATGCTGAATAAGCTAAAAACGCAGCAAGATGCGGCATGTCATCATTCGTACCTTCTTGCATGAATTGATGTGCCGCATTCACCAATTCTTCCAAGTTTTCTATACGCGTTAAACCTTTCTCACCTTTTTCTTTGCGATAATGTTCGATCAGCCCGCTGGAGTACAGCACATATTCAACTTGTTTATGCAAGTCTTGCGTCTGACAGCGCTCAGTCATGGTATCAATTAAATTCACAAACGATTGCAGAGCCGTTTCTGCGCGTGCGGAAAATAATTTTTGTTCCAGTAAGTCATGCAGTGCGTGCCACATGGAAATGCCAGTTGCGCGAGCGTGATCACGAATCGCCATTACGGTTTTATCCCCAATGCCGCGCGTGGGCGTGTTAATGACACGCTCAAATGCAGGGTCATCAAACCGATTATTCACCAGACGCAAATAGGCTAACGCATCTTTGATTTCCGCGCGGTCAAAATAACGCAAACCGCCATAGACACGATAGGGAATGCCAAACTGCATCAAGGCTTCTTCGATCACACGTGATTGAGCGTTGGAGCGGTATAAAATAGCCATTTCACGCAGCGAGTAATCACTCTGACGTAAATCGCGAATGCGATTCACAATGTAGAATGCTTCATCGGTTTCATTAAAACCGGCATACACGGTAATCTTTTCGCCGTCACGGCCTTCTGTCCATAAATTCTTGCCAAGACGACCGGAGTTATTTGAAATCAATTCATTGGCTGCTTTCAATATCGTGCCAGTGGAACGATAATTTTGTTCAAGTCGAATAATATTCGCTTTAGGATAATCGCGCGAAAACTGATGCAGGTTTTCAACTTTCGCACCACGCCAGCCATAAATGGATTGATCGTCATCACCGACTATCATCACTGAATTATGTTCACCAGCTAATAGTTTTAACCAGGCATATTGCATCGCATTCGTATCTTGAAACTCATCCACCAACAAACAACGAAAACGTTCTTGATACATCGCAAGAATGGCGGGATGCGTATTAAATAATTTGTAAGTCTTCATCAGTAAGTCAGCAAAATCGATCACACCAGCACGCTGACAAGCTTCTTGATAGGCTTGATAAACTTTAATTAATGTCTGCCCGTTAAAATCGCGCGCGATGGCTTGGTGCGGTTCTTTGCCTTCTTCTTTTTGCGCGTTGATAAACCACTGTGCTTCTTTCGGTGGGAATCTGTCTTCATCCAGATTCAGCGATTGGATGGCGCGGCGGATCATACGAAATTGATCATCAGAATCGAGAATTTGAAAACTTTGCGGTAAACCAGCTTCTTCATAATGCGCACGCAAAATGCGGTGTGATAAACCATGGAACGTACCAATCCATAAAGTACGTGTTGGGATATTTAATAATTTTTCCACACGAGCGCGCATTTCATTCGCGGCTTTATTGGTAAAGGTCACGGCGAGAATATTAAAGGGTGAGATTTTTTCAACTTCCACCAACCACGCAATACGCGAAGTCAGCACACGAGTCTTGCCACTGCCGGCGCCTGCCAGCACTAATTGATGACCTAGCGGAGCACGAACGGCTTCCTGCTGGGCTTCATTCAAGGAATTGAGTATCATCTGAGGTTCCATTTATTAAAGCGGCTTATATGTCACATTATAAAAAAACTACATTTCTGTTAAGTGCGGCTGATATCAAGCAGTTACCGCCAGATCAAGGTATCGAAGTCGCCATTGTCGGCCGTTCGAATGCTGGCAAATCCAGCGTGCTGAATTGTATCACACAAAATAAAAAATTAGCTCGGGTCAGTAAAACACCAGGCCGTACCCAGCAAATCAACGTTTTTGTGTTGGATGATGAGCGCCGCCTCATGGATTTACCCGGCTACGGTTTCGCTAACGTACCACTTAGCGCCAAGCGTAAGTGGGAGCAGACCATCAATCACTATTTTAAAGATCGTGAATGCCTGAAAGGGTTGGTGTTGGTAATGGATATTCGACATCCGTTCAAAGACTTGGATATGCAGATGTTAGATTACTGTCGACATTACGGGTTGAATGTACACATTCTATTGAATAAGTCAGACAAGCTTAGCAATAGCGCTGCCAAAAACATGTTGTTCGATGCGGAGCCACTGCTGGCCAACTATGGTGATATTGTGACGATACAAACGTTTTCGGCAGAGAAAAATAAGGGCATAAAAGAGCTGCAAGAAATACTAGATGGCTGGTATGAGTATTAGGAACTGGTATACCTAAGATACGCGTGATTATTTTTATTTCAAAATAAATGATTTATATTAAAAATTACCCATTATTTTTGGGTGACGACCTTAATTGAATGCGGTATAACTTGAGACATTCACCTTATATCCGAATTCTGTCCCACTAATCGTGCTTAAACTCTGCTAAGATGTAAGACCGGCTCACGAAATTTATGGACAGAAAATACAATCATGGAGGCTGTGTATGCAACAACGCCCACACAATCAAAAAGTACAACTACCGATTGCGGCAGATTATGATGAAGCTGCTGGCGAACTCATCAAATTCATTTTTCATAAAGCCCATGTTGAACAAAAAACTTCTGATAGATCTCGCAGTAAACCCACTATCGAAATTGAAGATAATGTACCCGGTGCTAAAAAGGCATTTAAAGAAGGCGTTGAAGAATACTCATCTCTTTCGATGTTCTGGCCACCTAATTGGGTCAGATTGCTACTCAGCTCAAGAAGAGAAGAGGGCAACAATTATGTTCAAGGGCTTGATCTGGATGTCAATGGCGGGGCATTTCAGTTTTTAAATACCTTATACACGGCGCTGACAGGTGTCGAGATATTGGATAACAACAAGGTTGACGAGACAGAAGGTAAAGAGAAACCAGTAAAAACATTAGAAGATATAAAATTAATAGGCGGTTGGGATCCTGGCTCGTTAGTGACTAATCCTTCGATGAATTGCCAAATCATGTGGAAACTACTCGCATTGCTTCCTGCCTATAAAAAAACGGATCCCAATCCTAGCGTGTCAGTTGGTGTTGATGGCTTGCAAATGATTGCTAAATGTTTTGTTTTGCGAGTTGACGCAAAAGTTAAAGAAGAGCAAAGAAAAGCTAAATTGAAAAAAGATCAGGAAGCAAAGAGAGCGCAAGCAGAAGCATCTGTGGTGTTATCCGCCTCTGTTCTTGCCAGCAATTCAAAATTGGATGCACCAGAACCAGATATCAGAGCTTCCACTATTATGGCAACAAAGGCCATGGAAGATGTGATGAAACGCTTAAGCGGAATGTGCGCGAGCGGTAAAGGGTTGTCAAAACAAGTCGTGAGAAGAGTCGCGCCGCCACCAGTAGTACAGCCTGTAGTAGAAGTTGCGCCAGTCGTCACGCCGATTGCCGAAGGAGCTGCTCCTGAACAATTCGTTATCCCAGATGCACCGCCGCCACCGCCACCTCCAGCGGCGATCACTCGTGCTGTGATGCCTGTCAGCATGTTCAAAGCTCAACTTGATGCAAGACGAAAAGCTGAAAGTGATGATGAAAAACTAGAAGCCAATGTTGCAACAACTGCACAAGCTGATGGAGCTAGATATTCACCATCTATGGGTAAGATGAAGTCTGACTAACTAAAACAGTTAGCCTGGATAACACCTGCCCAGCCAAATCTAGGCGGCCCAAACATAGGTCGCCCTCACTTGGCCACCTTGCCCCCACCGGGCTACCTTGACCCACCCCGGCCACCTCGACTCCACCCGACCCAACCAGGCCACCTCGACTCAACCCAACCACCACGACCCAACCCGTCCACCACGACCCAACGTGTCGTCCCCGCATGCTTTTAGCGGGGATCTGTTTGTGTAAC
>CAZBHW010000002.1:0-182780 GCA_964492045.1 uncultured Coxiellaceae bacterium
AATTCATGTCGTGACTTTATATAAAATAAAGCAGTGTAGTTGTTTGAACGCTTACGTATCAAGAGACGCGCGCTGGTTATCATGCAGAAGAATTTCTTTCAGGATTTAAAGGCTATCTGCAATCCGATGCTTATTCTGGTTACAGTTTTGCCGATAAAAATGCTGGTATTGTCAGAGTCGGTTGTATGGCACATGCACGCAGGAACTTTGCGGATATTATTAAGATATCTAAAACCAATGGTCTGGCACATGAAGCGGTTAAATTCTTCGAGGCATTATACAAAATAGAAAAGAAAGCACGTGAATCAAATGCATCGCCGTCAGATAGATTTGCACTGCGTGATGAAAAAGCAAAGCCAATATTAACAGCATTCAGATCTTGGCTGGATAATCATCTCACCAAAACACCAGTACAGGAAGAGCAGTGTCAGATAAGAACACCTCACAAAATAAAATAATTATTACATCAAATTAAATTTCTCATCTGTCCTCATCGGACAAGAATACTTAATCTCCTTTGAACGGATTACTACTTTTAAAACCAGCAAGTGTCTGTGTATACGTATCCGATGAGGATAAGTTACCATTTCAATTCTTTGAATAATTGATAATAACAGATAATTTGTTCTTATCTTGGTGAGAATCAGTTGAGGAATTTAATAGCGTAATGAATGAATTTTTGCAGGAGCCAATTGTTGTTTACTAACGCAGACAGCGTCATATATGTTAAGACACAACTTTAAATTTCATGCTTTTTCGATGTCAAACACACCTAATATTCTGTTGCCAGTTCTGCTATAAAAAGTTGTTTCATAATGAATCGGAAAAATATTTTTTGAATTGACGCCTAATGCTGAGCTTAAGCGTGCAAGCTCCATATTGAATTGGTCGATTAACATAGGATGTCGACTAAAATAATACTTTTTACCCTGAACAAAAATGGCAAGACAAAAAGCATTTTCATTCATGATGTATCCTTTAAGTTGAATGCCGCCTTTGGTTTTTAGGGTTGCTTTTATGAATAGCCGCATTCGTTCTGGGAAAGGGGAGTGTTCAAGGCAAGTGTATAAGCAATGTAAATTTCCCCGCTCATTTTTTTTAAATAACTCTAGGACAACATTTCTGTCTAAACCCCACCGTTCAATATCTTCAATCTCTTCCCAGTCGTAATGTTCAGACCAGACGGGAAAATAATCAAACATGGCTTCGTTTAGCTCGGTCTCGGGAATGACCTTAAACATATCTGCTTTAAATGACATAAGATGTGCCGGCACTCTGGAAGGGTTTATAGTGTCAGATAGAGACACCAAATCACCAAAATAAAATTACTCATAACATCATAAATCGCACTTGTCCACATCGCACAAGGACATCCGTTAGCTCTGATTGCATGATCACCGATACCAGTGTCAGATAAGAACACCTCGCAAAATAAAATAATTATTACATCAAATTAAATTTCTCATCTGTCCTCATCGGACAAGAATACTTAATCTCCTTTGAACGGATTACTACTTTAAAAACCAGCAAGTGTCTGAGTATCCGTATCCGATGAGGATAGGTTACCATTTCAATTCTTTGAATAATTGATAATAACAGATAACTTGTTCTTATCTGACACCGTTGGTGACGTGAGATTATTTTAAAGCTGGAGCCACACTCTTAACCACTTCATTATGTTGACCCCGATAATGAAAAAACCTGGCACCAGGATAATTCGACCAAGTATCAGCAGCACCATTTGTTTTAACGCCATGTCTTTCAATCAATCGCCTCGTAAACGTATTATAACTAACAGCAAAAATCTGCACCGGCTGATCTGGCTGCTGCGGCACTTTGGGATCAACAAAATAAACTAAATCCGCGCTTGAATTTTCATAACCTTTCTTTGTCACACCGACAACCAGCACCACATGGCTGTCAGAAATATCGGTGATATTCGCCGTATTAGGTTTAAAACCAGTTGCTTGTATCGCCCCTATTGTGAGATTCACAGTTGAATCTGGCTCGTAATAAAACGCGCCTAAATAACCGGATGTCATGACAGGGCCATGTTCTCGCAATACATTCATCAGCGCATCAATTCCTGCATCAGGATGCCAATCGGACAGCTTAAGATTGTTTAATTGCGCGCAGCGGTCATTGTACATTGTATGCAGAACCATCGCCTTAGAGCTATCTTCCAAATCATTCATAGATTCAGGAAGTGCAAGCAGAGTTGGAATATTCACACAACTCTCTCTGTATAGACGATATTGCTCTTCTATATCCAAACCAAGCTCTTTAAAACAATTCTGATAAAATTCAATAAACGCATTTGCCTGTTTGAGATCAGTCAAGTAATTAAGATCAAACAAGCGTTCCTGCTCATATCCTTTAGCTAAATAATTTTTATATGTATCTTTAATTTGTTTTATAAAATCCATCATGTAAGGAACATATTCTTTTTTTAGCGGATAGCCATTGGTATGCGCGAAATGCGTGTAGAAACCTGCATCCTGCATCAAGACTTGAAATGTTTTCGCTAGTATCAACTGAATCGCATCAATGCTTTTATATGCTTCGGGATTCTGGCTGATAAACACAACGGCAGTATTTGCAATCGACCATTCACACGCTCTGACTATCGTTAATTTCGTTAATTCTTTACGATGTTTTGATAGAAGTTTTTCTAAAGCTCGCTTGTTTTCCAGATGTGGTGACGCTGATTTACCAATCCGGTCACGTAGATAATTCATTGTATAGTAATGACAGGTATCGCCTTTCTGCGCAGCTTGACCGACTCGACCGTTTGCAGACGGCTTGCCGCTTTCCAGTTCGACCAGTACCGCATTTTCAGTATTTAATTGATATTTATAGCGATTGGCTATCATAAATCACCTGTTATAGTAGCATTTGTAGTGACATAATATTAACCAGCAATTGGAGGGATGAGTACCGTATTTTTTACGATATTTTGACAGAAATACACCCTAAATTCTTGATCTATACCGCACTCAACTGTGTACCACGTGCTTTGCGCGGACACAGGAGGCTTACGCCCCCGCGATATGGGGTTGCGATTAAGCCAGGTGAAATGTTTTCCGCTCTGCTCGTTAAGACTCGCCACCTCTCTGGCAATTATTTGCATATTTTATGATTTGGTCAATTTATTTGCAATTAGATAAATTGTTGATAATTATGTAATTATTAATGTTACAAGTAAATTTGAAGTAATTAATACTCTATTTTATTGAGTTTAGCAGTGCTTAAAATGCGCGCATATTATAATAAAAAATCAGAGAAGCAAATGGCAAACACACATACTTTATTCCCTACCGCTCAGCAGGCAGATGCGAACCCTGAATTAATTTATTCAGATCATTTACCAGTTTTATTTGAAGCCAATATCAGCGAGACTGATAAGCTACGAATTATTTCATGGAATATATTGGGATATAATGCTCCAAGTGGTTTTAGTCATGCTCGTAATGGTTGGGAAAGCGAGGAACAAGGCAGAGCCAGATATGATCGAATTTTAAAAGCATTACAATTGTTTGTAGCTAATCACAGCCCTGACGTTATAACGTTGCAAGAAGCAAGCACCGAATTATTTACGGAAATTGAAGCGGCATTACCAGATTATCAGTTTTATGATACTGGACGCGGACCAGCAATGCTCATCAGAAAATCCTTACATGATAATATTGAATCCGTTACAGCTAATGAAAGAAGAATAATATTCAATAACGTTGATATGTGGGCAAAGCAAACTGCGGTATTTAATATTCATGGGCAGCGAGTTGTAGTCAATAATGTTCATACCGCATTTTATGAAACACCTGAGCATCATGAAGCTTATTACAAATCGATTCTTGAAGATCAGCAGGAAAATTCTGTCAATATAATTGTAGGTGATACCAACTCACGTATTGCGCCTGTCGATGCTAGCGTAAAGCAGAATATTACAACCGGCGCTGTACCGTTATGCTTAAATTTACCAGAAGACAATCAACAATACACAGACTTTCCGGATGCAGCATTTATTAAATGCCCAGATCAAAATATTCAGCAAATTGAAAGAAAAGTTCTGGATTATCGCAATGGTGAGTTATACCAGCCAGAAGCAGGTGATCTTGATACTGCTGAGCCAAAAGCAGATATACTTAGACCGCTGCTCTGTTTGACAGACTATAGCGATGCTCAATTTCAAATAGAAGGCAAGAATGTATTTGAATATGAGCAATATCTTAAATTAAACGTAAATGAACTCGATGGACTAGTTGTGCGCACGGCCTCTAAAGATAATAATGAACGGGGTTTTGCCTTTTGCTTTGGCAATGCAAGGCAACCATTGTTTATTGCATTATGTCAACGTCTTGCGGAATCTGATTTAAGTCATGATAATAAATATCTCCAAATAAAAAAGTACGACAATTATTTGAAAGCTGTGCAGGGTGGAATTATTTGCGTGCACAAAGAAAAACTTTCAGAGTTTCTTGCCATTCTAAATCCACTAGTGAACTCAGTGCGCTTTAGTCGGCAAATTGCTGCAGTTGATGCCAGTATTATTCGCTTGCATAAGACAAGATTTAATTTATTCAAGCGCAGCGCTATTAACAAAATTGAACGCTTGCAGACTCTCAAGGCAAAGCTATCAAATTCTGATTCCCGCCAAACCCTGGTCGATATTATTAATGAATGGGAGGCGGAGAATGTGCAAGTTGGTGGCGTCAATAAATCTACTAATGTCATCATCTCTGAGCGACGTAATCGATTTATCGGTACGATTTTCTATCGTGAATCTAAAGCACCGGAATCAGATCTCAGAATCATGATTAATAATATGAAAGGAATGGAGTGATTACTTAGCAAACGCTGAGACCGCATTCCACTTTGAAAAATCGGGATGCGGCTTTGTCGGCAGCCTTATTTAAACTACGCCCATTTGGTAATGCAGTATCGATAACAACACACAACACGAGAGCAAGCATGCGGTCATCGAAATCAGACGAAAAGATAATATTGGTACGTGAATATGCTGAATTGCTGTTAAGTCATGCGCGACTAGCTCGTTCAAAGCTAAGCAATAGACAACTTACCAGGCTGCTTGACTATCAAGAAAGGTTAGTATCCGCCGATGGTGAGTCGTTATTCGCGCTGGTAAAGGAAATTGCCCTTTTCATACATGAAACCTACAAAAAATCATTCAAACAGGAGTGGATGGATAAGGTGGTTCGGTGGTTACCTTCTGTTAAAGACAAGGTCGAACAACTAAAAGAAAAGCTAAGCACCGTTAAGCCGTATCTTCATTCTGCGAATACCAGTGCGCATAGGCAGAAACGAATTGTTCCTCAATCTATTCTAGTGATAGGAGCAGAACAAGCTGGCGTGACTAGTTTAATTACGCAATTTGTTGATCGTAAGTTTAGTCTTCAACATAGATCAACAATGTCGACAGATTATAAAACTTGGAATTCGACTCTAGATGAAAATGAAATAGTGTTAAATATATGGGATGTTGATGCACATTTCAATTTTCAAAGTCAACACAATGCAAGATTCTTAAGTGCTGTAGATGCAGTTATCGTAGCAGCGGATTTAACCAGAGAAGAATCTTTAAGATCAGTTCAATCGATTTTAGATATGATAAAATATTTAATCCCTAATAATCCCATTAAGATAATCGCTGGGACAAAGTGTGACTCTGATTGGCGTAATGTGTCTCATGAAGACATTCGATCTTGCGCTGACTCGAACGGTTGTCAATACATAGAAACATCAGCCAAGGAAAACAAGAATGTCATCGAGCTGTTTTCTGGTCTGGCAGAACAACTGACACATAGAAGTGAGCTGACTGCGGAAGAGGAGAGAAAAATTCATAATGAGGAACCGATTGATATAACCATTCTGCAGAATATACGTACGTTACTTAATAATAAAATATGGAATACATTAACTAGTACATTCGCAAAACAGCCTCGCGGATTTCAAGAGCTAGTAACATGCATCAATAGTAATATTCATGTTAAAGACAAAACGAAAGGAAATATGCTGGAGGAGATTAAAGCTATCGCTGCCAAGCATACATCAGAGGTTGTTGAGCCAAGGTTCTTTCTGTTTAGCAGGAAGTTACGGCATCCTAAGCTAAGATTAATTTATCAAGCTATATCATGTGCTGATACAATAGACGATATTCTTTCATACCTTAACATGGCATCATCCGAGTTAATTTCTATTCAAAAAATCGCGAGCAGATTTGGGTGTGTGATTTAAAATATCGACAACGCGCAAAAGACATAGAGTGTCAGGCAAGAACACCCAACCCCAAAAGCCAGCTTATTCAGGGTGGATAGTGGTGTCAGAGAAGACTAATTGCCATTCAGTTCGCAATTAATCTATCGTTTACAATCTCCATTCGTAGACATCCGATACTCATACTCGTTTTACCTTGTTTAACAAAGTAAACTAAGCAATGTCGGGAGCGAGGACTATTTAGCCCTAACGGTTACTCTCTCAATATTTATTTATTGCTCTCTGTCGACATCTGATGTCGATAGATGAAATATGTAACTGGATGATTTATTTGTTGCTTGGGTTCATCTGTTCTTCTCTGAGTGTGCTATATGTGAGTGTGCCATATGTCCAGGTCTGACACTGCAAGATGACACTGCAAGATGTGCTGTTTAGTAGGCGCTTCCATGGAATTAGCATCGTTAGCCGTTGTTGATAGAGCGCTAGATAAACCGGAACTATCAACACCGGTTACTCCTAGATTAATAGGCAAGGCATTTACCGTAAAATGGAGGGTAATCTATAGAGTCAGATCCCGTCCATTCAAATACTGATTTGCCTTCGAATGGAATAGTGCACTCCGCTTCAGATGAATTTGGTGAGACGGGTTCCATTACAAGCTTAGCGCCGTAATTTTTAACATTGTCTGGCAAGTGGATAGTAATAGTAGTTTCGATTGGCACTTTGGAACTAAATTCAGGGCGCCAATAAGAAAGTTGATCTTCAATGACTGAATAACTATCGCAACTATCAGGGATGGTATTATCGCAATTGTTATAGACGATATGCAGTTGTGCGTTAGGGCAATAATAACCATATATTTTCGTTGGGTCATTTCTGTCAACGACAGTAGCTGTGCATTTGAATGTAATCGTTTTTGTTACATCTGCATGGGCAATGGGGGCAAGTAAAGCAATCATTAATGGTAGATACTTTTTCATTGGTTTTTTTACCCTTTTTTATAATCTGAGCGGCTATTTTGTGTAGATAATACGCACCCTAATGAATGCCTGTCAATAGAGTCAATTTCAATCAAACATATTGACTGTGTATATTACTTGCACTAATATTCAAGCAACATAAATCATAATATAAAGAGAAATTTCAATGAAATTCAATAAGTTGCTTATTTCCGCGCTCATTGTGGTCTGCTGTAGTCATGCAGATGCTGCAACAGGTTTCTCAATTGGTAGTGGTTTTATCAATGGCACTACAAATAGGGTCGCAACTTTATCGTTATCTTCGCTGCTAAGCAATCCAGATACCTATACGATTACTTGCACGCTCAACGACACAAAAGGGAATATAGATTACACGCAAGTCCAGTTTGATCTTCATAATGCAGACATCTTCAGTCAAGTCACACTTGATGGCTCTCAAAGCTATACTCCGCTTGTTTTTATTATGCTTGATAATAAAGATCACGTTATCCAAATCACTCCACGCAATGGATCTATAACATCCGACTCAAATATCGAATTACGTTGGATCGGCACAAATGGCACAGATAAAACGATTCCAATTAACTATTCATGCCAGGCTGTTGGTTCTAAGGGTTAGCTGAGGGGAAAGAAGTGTCAGACTCCGACACCTGAAACCAAACTTACAAGTATCGAGCATCTTACGCGCGCCACTTATCCTCGGACATAGAGTGTCAGACAAGAACACCCAACCCCAAAAGCCAGCTTATTCATAATATTATAAAGCGCACCTGTCCGTATCGGATGCGGATAGTTCGCTTTCATCAGGTATTAGTGCTTGGCACCCTTCGTGATTTATAAACATACTGTGCGTGTCAGATGAGGCTATGAATGCTTAGCATAGTGAATAATATCGTAAATAATCGCAATCTCAGTCGACCGATTCCTATAACCATGCCCCTGATTAGCATGAAATCGAAGCCCCTCACCTTTATGCAGTGGTTGCCAATGACCATTCACCAAAACATCCATCTCGCCCTCGGCGACAATCACATGCTCAATAACGCCAGCTTGATGCGGCGGCGATAGATGTTCGCACGCAGGCAATAGCTCAATCGTAAACACTTCAAAGTTCAGATGAACATCAAATGGAAACAGTGGCATAACACGAATTTTTTCATCCGTAGGATGAAGCTGTTGCGTTTGTCCGCCACGATGAGCCGGTTTATTAAATTCTGAGTTAGTCTCTTCAATAAAAGAAGAAAACGACGTATTAAGCCCGCTAGCAATTTTCCAAAGTGTCGCGATAGTAGGGCTTGATTCCTCTCGTTCAATTTGACCAAGCATGGCTTTGCTGACCCCTGTTTTTTCAGCCGTCTTATCCAGGCTCCAGCCTTTTTCACGACGTAATTCTTTTAGAGTCATAGAGATACGTTTATTGATATGCTTCATCGCTTCGCCTGCCTAGAAAAAGGGTTGTGCGCAATAACGCACGCTGTTAGTATACCGGTTTATGCGTTATAACGCACGAATTTCTTCGATTATAAAAGGGGCGGGTTATGACAGATGAAAAGTTTAAAAATAAGTTAGTGGCTGTATTAAATAAAAGTATAGAGCCAGGCAAGGTAATGAACGCGCTAGCGCACATGTGCATTGGTTTAGGCTCCGCAATTGGCAAGGAAGCAATGGCGAATAATATTATGTTTAATGATTTCACCGACACGATGACGGTTGGAGCTTACAAAGAACAAATTGAAAGAACAGCACAAGTTAAAGATCAAAGTTTAATTTACAACGGCATCGTGTTGTTTGGTGATTGGGATAAAGTCACGGAACTAACAAGAAAATGTTCTCTCTGGAAGTAATTGAGGTTGCTATGACGAATGATAATAAAATATTAAGTAAAAGCGCGCAGAGCGTACAAGATGCTTTATCCCAGAAAGCATTAACATGTGAAGTAGTAGAGCTATCTTCAAGTACACGCACCGCAAATGAGGCAGCAGCAACAATAGGTTGTGAAGTGGCTCAAATTGTAAAGTCTTTACTGTTTCGTTCCGCGAATTCAAACCAACCAGTTTTAATTTTGGCAAGTGGCATAAATCGTGTGAATGAGAAAACAATTGCAGGATTCATGGGTGACAAAATTGTGAAAGCTGATGCAGACTTTACTCGCGAAGTAACAGGGTTTGCTATTGGCGGTATTCCGCCAATTGGGCATAAACAAAAGATAGATAACATTCTTATTGATGAAGATTTGTTGAAATATGAGAAATTATGGGCTGCTGCTGGAACGCCTAATGCCGTATTTTCGCTTCATTCAAGCGACCTTGAAAATTTAACTGGTGGAAAAGTTGTTAGCATTAAGTAAGCTTGACTTGCGAGTATTTTAGAGAAGACATGGAGTGTCAGACAAGAACACTCAACCCCAAAAGCCAGCTTATTCATAATATTATAAACCGCACCTGTCCGTTTCGCCAAATATATCATCAGAGTTTTTGTCATCCTTGAGCGGCTGATCAAGCACTTCTACTTTCATAGTCATTGGTAATATCCCATAGTAAAATTGTCGCTATCTTACACTATGGTCATTTACACAGAGAAATTTACAGGCTCATCTAGCAATCTCAATCCATTACTTTTTAACAACCACTCGCAACGCATCAATTTCTTTTTGCACCTCAGGCACAGCTCCAGTAGGCATTATTTTTTTGACCGCCACCACACCGTATTTAAAAAATTGAGGAGATGCTGCAGATTTTTTCTCTTTATGCTGCACTTCCTGTTTCGGATTTATAGATTCGCTTTTTCTTACCATCATTTCAACAGCAGGTGAAAATTTTCCCTTGAAATCATTGTATATCTCTCTCCAATCTTGCGCGCCTTTTTCAATTTTAATTTGAAGCACACTATTTAACATGAGTGGACTATAAGTCATCCCGACTTCACCCATTAGCACTTTTAGATCTTTGCTGGATTGATCAGCAAGAATTCCATTCGATTTATTATATAGAGCTTGCTGGATACGCTCATCAAATAACGACAAATTGCTAGCTAGCTTAAGTATAGCTTTAGCGGGGCTTATTTTAGACTCACGATAAATATAATCCCAACATTTTACCGCATTTAAAATGACAGCCATTTGAAAAATATTTTCTTCGTTCTGCGTATTAAATTCTGTTTCTTCGAGTCGTAAATAAGGATGATTTTTCGTTAATTTCCTTAATTGATCGACATCATCCTTTTTTAAAACACTCAATACCTGCTCTCTCAGCTTAACAAGTGCACGATAATCTTTATTGTCTTTGTTCGCCACCATCACAAGCTTGAATATTTCTCTTATATCGTCCATTTGAGGTTCTAATCGAACGAATTTCGTATTATCTGTTAACATTGGTATCAGTATGTCACACAGATTATATTGCTGAAATAATAAGTCAGCGAATTTTTGAAATTCCAGACGCAATTTTTCATAATTTTTCTTGATAAACTGGGTAAAGTCATTGATATCTTCTAAATTTAGATATTCAAAACCTATTTCTGTCGCGATTTTCTCTAATTTTTCAAAATATCTTTCAAGTAAATAGAACCCCTTCTCTTTTGCAAAATTTTGTATTTTGTTTACAAATACTGTTTTCCACTGTGGCACATCCCAGAGACATAACGCCCCAGCGCTGAGTCCTTCCATATAAGAATTATCACCAGATCCTAAAGAAACATCCGCTAATGCCAGGTACATCTGTTTGTCTTTATGGCCAATACCGCTAAAGTCATAAAATTGTAACACAGTGGTATTATCTGCACGTTGATTGGTGACAACCATTGTCTCATTACCATTAGCATCATAAACGATAACTTTTGACGCTCGGCTCATTGCAGCACTCTTTTCTACTACCTCACTCGAAAGATAAGATGTATTTGAAATAATTTTAACAGTCTTATTTACAAATGCTCCTGCTAACATATCATAATAAAATAATGAGGCAGATTGGCGTTGTTGATAACCTATAGCCAAAACTGTTTCAGGATCTTTTGGAAAAATTGCACGCGCTAAAACTTGATTGTCAAAACTTTCCGGAGTAAAAGTTAAATTAACAGCTTGATATTCTTTTATCTTGTTACATAGAAATAATCGGTTGAGCGATAGCGCGTAAAAGCCTAGAGCAGCTTCACGGTATTCAACTTTCGCTAATAGACTTTTATCTTCTGGTAGGTTTTTAAGCTTCTGCCCACCAACCTCAAGCAACGAAAAAACCTTACAGGTTTTCTTAATGTAACTAAAAGGTGTGTTCGACGCATTTGCTAGCGGAACGGCTGCATTTAAAAATACTTCAGTGTTAGCTAAAAAATTTTTTATGACTTTGGAGTTTTTTACTAAATGATCATATAAAGGAAACGAATTGATTTTATTCTCGCTTGATACAATCAGTATGTTTTTTTGCTGCAATGCTTGTTCATCTTTACTGCTAAATCGCAATGTGTTTTTAGTATCAACTGCGACCATATGTATCATTTTCGCATCCACGAAATCTTTGACTGCATCCAATAAGCCTCGAACATTTTCTTTCTTTATCAGGATAAACACTTTCAATTGGCTTTCTGGAACATGATTTCTATAAAAATCAAAATAGCGTATAGCGTACATGGCATCGCCTATACCGCTATAACCTAGTGTGCCTATTAAAAAATTACCACTAATACTTGGGTTTGGAGTTTGTGCATGTGAAAGCATTCAAGTCACCTCAAATTAGTAATTGATCAAGCGCGCTTTAAGAATATTTATGCTTTATACAACACTTGATTTTTTGTTTTAATTATTCGCTTAATCATAATATAAAATTTTTAAGATTTACAATTCGGAGTCACAGGTATTAGTGCTTGGCACCCTTCGTGATTTATAAACACACTGTGCGTGTCAGATGAGGATAAGTGACGCGTGTAAGATGCTGTATATTTATAAGTTTTCTTTCTGGTCCAGGTCTGACACTTCTGTTCTTCTGGCCAAGCACACGTTCTAGTTGTTTGATACGTTTTTTTCAAATCATTAACTTTGCTCATTGGAACGAGTTCTTCTTCAGTTTTAACACCAGTCAAGGCGCCGCTCTCCAACACTTTTCGCCAATAGAATAATTGACTCGGCGGTATACCATGTTTGCGTGAGACATACGAGACTGTGGCGCCTGGTTGGTACGTTTCTTGAACGATTTTGTGCATTTCTATGGCAGCCCAGCGCTTTCTGTGTTGAGTGTTGTGGCATATTTCTACAGATTCTATTGGGTTAGATATAGTCATATTACTAGTCCTATTACTAGTCGTTATTAGTGACTAGGTGGACCGGTATTAGCGGGGAGCGTTACAACTCTGAATATAAACGAATCTTATAAATCTTTCTGCAAAAAGATCCCAGGATGAAAATTCGTTGAAATAGATTTATGCTCGAAATGCGCCAATCCAGAATGAAGTATTTTATCAATTAGTTGATTTTTATCAGGACACAAGAGCTTGTCTTTAACATTATCAATATAGGTTTCTACGGTACGCGTTGATAGATTCATTGCTTTTGCTATTTGCGCATTAGTTTTGCCTTTTAACATATGGAAGATACATTCATGCTGACGCTTGCTCAATTTATTTGGCATGTGTTTTATCGTATTAATAGATATCACCTGTGAAATGCCAAAAACACCGTTTACTTTACCTTTTTTATTGTATGTTGGTGTTTTAATCGTAATAAGTAAAACGAAAGTATCTTTGAATGCGACTTTATTAAAAAATTGATGGGCTTTTTTGGTTTTAAGCACCAGGGCATTTTCTTCTTGCGCATGTTGAAATTCAGGATGCTTATCAAGGATGTTTTTATGGTATAGGTCTCTTCTAGTTTTATATCCATATTGTTGAAGCAAACCCATTAAATAATCATTTACATAAAGTAAGTGGTTATTTAAATCATAGCAATACACATTGCAATTCTGCTCTAAGCTAAGCAAATCTAACAGATTGATATGGATGTTTTTGAGTTGCATTTCTCGTCACCTTAACAATCAATCAACGATACAGCTATCTTATCACGAGCGTATGCATACCGTTAACTTTCCTTGTATCTGGAAAGAGCGGTGCTAACTCACATAGAAATAATCGCAGGTATAAAAATAATGTATGAAAATAAATGTCATATTTTTTATTGGCTGGGCAAGGTGCCGGAATCCATTTTTAAAATTAAAAAGCAACATTACTCTGGCATGATCTTTGCTAACATCGGATTTATGTCTGTTGCTTTATGATCCCTGTTGTTCGCACAACTCGAAGCGTGTTAGACAATGACAACTGTGTTACACAACCGCGCATTAGAAAAGTTTTGCAAATGCATTTTCGTGCCTTTCTACGACTCGAGCTGATTCAATGATGCCAATGTTTAGCATTTCAAATTTCGCGCAAGCTTACGTGTTGATTCCCCTGGCTATCAAAGTTACTAGGACTTAACCATCGTTTAAATCTTTCTCTTATTTTGGGCCACTCACTATCAATAATTGAAAACCATGCCGTATCGCGATTACGATTTTTAAAGACGTTACTTTGTCTAAATATTCCTTCAAACTGAAATCCTAATCTAAGGGCTGAATTACGCGATGCTAGATTTAACGCATTGCATTTCCACTCGTAGCGGCGATAATTAAGATTATCAAACGCATTGGCCATCATGAGATACATTGCTTCTGTTGCAGCAAGTGATTTTTTTAATAATTTAGAATAATGAAGGTGACCAATTTCAATGGATCCATGTTCATGATTGATTCGCAAGTAACCTGCAACTCCTATTGGAAGAGTCGTTTTGCCATCAATTATGGCATATAACAATGTATCTTGGTCAGACATTGTTTCTTTTAACCAACTGATAAAATCATTGAGATTATCAAAGGGGCCATATGGCAGATATGTCCATGACTCTCCGTTATTATCAATTAATAAATTCTCAAATAATTGACTCGCATGTTTATCGATATTAATGGGCTCAAGTCTGCAGAACTCACCGAGGAGTGCCTGTGTTGTTGGTCTTATGGATGGTTTCCAATTAGGAATTAGTTTATCTACTGGTTGGTTAAATTCATTAAGTTCATTCATTATTGCATCGCTCAAATTGGTGCTCGTCCGTCTTTTATATCATTTGGCAAAGCAGATGGAAATGGATTATTTGTCCAGCAAAAATGCGATAAGCAATTTGGTTTATCAAAACCAACTTTGAATATGACTATTCATATTCTATGGTAACAAATTACTTTTTAAATTCCCTGATTTATTGTGAATAGTTGATAACTAGTCCCAGTCTGACACCACACGTTGCAGAAGAATTGCCGCATTTTATTTGCGCCTAAAAATAGCTATCCTCTCGATATATTCTGGCTTTTCACTGTGTCGATTAAATAAAGATACAGATGTCAGTTTTGATAATGACAATCGGCTACAACGGTCTGGTAATTTTACTGGATGCGCGGATGAAATAGCTAATGGTAACGGACTACAACCATCCGGTAATTTAATGGGATGAGAAGGTGAAATCATAATAGGATGCGCACTCACTCGATCTGAATAAGCCAATGGATGTGCATAAAATGTATTGAATAATTGTCTTGTAAGAGCACGGTCATTGGTATTATTAGGGCCGATTGCATGAATAGCAATTAATTCCATGAGATCACGTGGCATTTGTTTCCATGCTGCATGGAGTCTCTTTATTTGATACATGGTTCTAGCAATGCCAGGCATCAGCTTCGCGATTCTAATGTATTCCTTGATCATTAAATTAAAAGCCATTATTTTTTCTGAATGACGATAATATCCGGGTCCGTTGTAAATAAATTCGCATGTACGGGACACACCAGTCATTATCGCAAGTCGTTTAGACAGCGGCTCAATTTGTTCGAATAACTTAAAAAAGTCTGCTGTATGGTTCTTATCATGTACGTAATGACGTATTAGATGAGTGCAAGATGATGTTTGTGTCAATTTGCATGCTTCTGATATATAAAATAAATCAGCGCCCTGACGTATTAATTCGCTTATTATAGTTAAATTTTTTACACCTGGTTTGAGCGAAACGAAATCGCTATGGTCGCTCAATATGTCTGTTAAATCTAGTTTAAGCTGCTTGTGGTGCTTAATGATTAGTAAAAATGTCTCGATATATATATCTACCTCTTCATGTCGATGTGGATAATATCTTGCGCTACTCTTATCAATTTTAGCACCTGCTTCAATTAGCGCTTTAACGATAGCGGGAGAGTTGCTCTGCATTTTTGCAAGGGCCACCTCTAGCGGTTGTAAAACATAAGCACCGATTGTTTTAACTAAACGTACATTAAAAGTACCATCAGTGAGTAAGCTACTCTTGAAGTTGACTGCTGCGCCTAAGTCAATCGCTGCTCTAACTAATCGAATCGAATTCAATTCTATTGCAATACTTAAGACGGTTTCATGTCGATTCACAGTATTGATATCTACCCCTTGATGTATGCAGAACCAATTTAATAAAATTAGTTTACCATCTTCGCTATAGGTTGAATCGTGCATAGCTGCAAATAATTCAATTACTGGTGACGAAGAATAAGAAGAAGCCTGAGTTTCATGTAGTAGAAGCATCAGTTCTGCCAAATCATCACCTAAAGTTAAACTTTCGATCCCGTCATTCTGACTACGTAGCATTAAAACCTCTCTCAAGTTCAGATATTATTCTTATAGACACCTCTAACGCCTTAAAATTGCATAATATAACGTAACATGGATTCGCATTATGGCTAGCAGTTTATAATTGGTGGCGTCACAGTCTGACACCACACGATGCGTATCACAATATTGTGCAGGACGAACCTTTCCAGTTTTTATCATATTCATTTTTCTTCCAGTCTTGTTCCTTTCGTAGCTGATTTTTTCTGAAGAGCGATATGTTCAAATTTGAGATTTTGCTCATATCAATTCTTCCGTTATCAAGAAATTTACCCCGATATTTATTTATATTACTCAGAACAGCATTAAAGCGGTCAGCTACCAACTGTTCGCTCTTTGCTTTTTCAGCATCCGTCATAAGTTGCGGGAGAAATAATAGAGAAGCGTAAATGATGCTGGTCAGTGCGCTGCGTTTGTCGACTACTAATAACAGACAAGCGATTAAAATTAATTTAAGATACATCGAGATAAGATACTCTAAGTTTGTGAGTTCTGATACTCGCATTTCAGCTTGAGCTTTTGCAGCTTTCACGAATTCAATTTTAGCCTTAACGTTGTTAGCCTCATCAGGAGGTATTATTCCTTGCTCAGCTAAAATGTTATCTAGTTGAAGTGGCACCTGCGACGCCAGATAGTTTGACATTAAAACTTTATCTAATTGATTCAATTTTACTTCGATATTCGCATCCAGCCATCTGGGCCGTGTATTTTCAAACAAGCTGATGTCACTTAAGTAGAGCTGGTTATTAAAGAGGGTATAGAGTCTGTGATTCGCAAGAAACAACGCCATCATACTTTCCCAGTTGCCCGTATTGGCTAGCTGTCTCAAAATGCATTTGATTACATCTTTTAGCGCGGTTGAAAAGAAGCTGTTATCACGCGATATCATGTCACCTTCACCTCGTTATATTTTTTATTATCGACACTGTTGGAATTAAATACTTTAAAAGTGTATTTGCCCTGATGTCATGGTTGATAACTAAAGTGTAACGATCGGGGATTTGTTTGTTATCGTTTAATTTAAAGGTATTTTCAGTGTAAGTTGCTGGTCATTATATATACAGAAGGTGGGTCGTGTCAATTAGTCTAATTTCGCATTCATTTTCAAATATTTCAATTGCTTGTGTGAATTCATTGTCATATCGATGGTGACGGATGTGGGTACTGAATCATCAAAATGAAATTACTCATAAGGTTATAAATTATCTGGTGTTAGAAAGAACCTATTTGTATTACCGCAAAAGCCCGTATTTTTCACGCTGGAGGACAAATACTACTATATTAATTCTCCTGACCCTTCGGTAAACAACCGCCTGGCTTAAAAAGTTTCAGAGGTGGTGGACATAGGCTGTGTCGCGAGACCGAGCTCAAATATTTTATCGATTAAATTTGATTTTGTGTCACAGTCTAATTTAGTTTTGATGTTATTGAGATAAAACTCAAGCGTGCGTAGAGATAATTTTAATGCTTTAGCAATTTGTTTAGTTGTTTGCCTTTTGCCAGCATCATTAGGCAATCGCGTTCTTTTTTAGTTAGGCAGTCAATATTGCTATTTCTGATATCGTATTCAGATAAAATTTGGGAAATACCAAAGACACCGTTGATGTTGCCATGTTCGTCATAAGTTGGCGTTTTGGCAGTTAAAAAAAGAATAGAAGTATCATTTCCAAAACGTATTCTATTAAATAATTGTTTTGCTTGGCCGGTTTGCATGACTTGATTATTTTCTTCGAATACAATTTTATTACCTTCATGTGTCAACACATCTGGCAATGAATGATTAAGAATTTGATCGTCTGATACGTTAACCACTATGCTTTTAAACATATCGAGCAAATGACGGTTACCGCCGCGAAAGTAAAGTCCCTAATGATACCCTTCATTTATATCAACCATTTACGTATCTACATAGCTATTGTCTGGCAGCAGGTTTGTCAAGTCGGTTATAATAATAGGTAACTCAAAAAAGCTATTTTTGACAGCGTCACCACGGAGAGGTTTGGGTATGATGCAACCGCAAATTCCAGAAAACGAGAATGAAAGAATAGAAGCGTTGCGCAACACTCGCATTCTCGACACTCCAATTCAAGAGTCGTTCGAACGCATAACACGTCTAGCTCAAGTCTTGTTTCAAGTGCCCATCGTCGCGTTCAGTTTGGTTGATAAAGACCGCCAGTGGTTCAAATCCATTCAAGGATTAAATGTGTGTGAAACAAGCCGTGCCGTTTCATTTTGCGGCCATACCATTAATCAAGATGACATCTTCATGGTAAGCGATGCCTTGCAAGATGCGCGCTTTGCAGATAATCCGCTTGTCACACAGGAGCCGAATATTCGATTTTATGCAGGATGTCCAGTTCGAACAGTAGACAATTACAAAATTGGCACGCTATGCATTATCGATGTTAAATCACGCTCATTTACTCCTGAGCAGTTGCTCCAGTTACGAGATTTGGCTGGCTTGATTGAAAACGAACTTGAAGTGAATAAAGTTTATCTAGAGAAACAACAGTTACTCGAAGAGTTATCTCATCTGAAAAAAGCGGCAATGACCGATGGATTAACGCGACTCTATAATCGCGCCGGCATTGAAAACCTATTAGCAAGCAAGATCAATCATGCCATCAATCGTCAGACAAGTTTTGGCGTCGCACTGATAGATGTTGATAACTTCAAAAAAGTGAATGATAAACATGGGCACGGCGTTGGTGATGAAGTGTTGCGTCAGGTTGCGCGTCGATTGCTACGCGGTTATCGCTGCTCAGATACGATAGGCCGTTGGGGTGGCGAAGAGTTTCTGGTGATTATCGATTTCGCAAAACCTAAGGACATATTGGCTGCCGCCGAGCGTGCCAGAAACTTGATTTCTGCAGAGCCTATTGAGTTTGATAATAAACAATTGTCTATTACTGTCACCACCGGCATTTCAATTTTCGATCCCAAGCAGCCAGTGGATATCAAGGAGCTAGTTTCTCAGGCAGATAAAGCCCTGTATAAGGGAAAGCATCGTGGAAGAAATATTGTTATTCAAGATGACAGCGTATATGCGTTTGAGAACATGCGTATTCCTAGCAAATCATAGCTTTTTCTCGTAGCTTTGGTGGGGTATCTCGTGTGATTATATATTTAGCTTGAGGTGCCAATCTCTGACACCTCAGGCGCTTTACCTGTTAACGACTTAGCTCAAGCAAAATTTCATTACGCCGCAAGAATGGCAAAATCCATGGCGGATTATAAAATGCATATAAAGGGTTGCCGGTAGTATTGATGTGATGTTGGCGACAGTAGTTAACTAATAATTGCAAATGCTCCTCGAGATTACCATCCGAATTCCAACCTCTAAACACGATCACCGCATAGCGTCGAGCCGGCACTTCAATAAATTTCACATCTGGATTTCCAGGTGTTGGCAGGCTGTTTAGCTTGAAATGAGTTGGCATGATAAAACGAATAATCCAGTTATGCTGCGCAGCATCAGGCTGCTGCAAAACCGGCGCAGTCATGGCAATTTTTTCATGACGATTGTTATTGCCAAAAATAAAATCTGCCAGCTTTCTGAACCCGGCTTGAATAGCAGCGTATCGCTCGCCTTGAATGGAGACTTCAGCAACCACTAACGGAGGGTATTCACGAATTTCTATGGACTGATCTTGCTTAATCACTTGATATGCAGGTTGTGGTGCTCGGTAAGCCACTAATTGCCAGAGGATGACGCAAGTCATGACAATCATAATTGTCACGAGCATGTAAATGATAAGTCTGGTCATGGGTATTCAAAATTCCTTGTTAAGAAACATGTGACCAATATATCAAATGATTGTCACCAGGTCATTTATATTTAAATACATGTACTCATTCCATAAATAATGAATAGGTCTACATTTATCGTGAGTTTCTGCGTAGAGATGATGAGGTCATCTGCTTAATTTGATCTGATTCCGCATAGTCAACCGCACGATTGCCTGAGTGATCCGTGAGGGTTACGTCAGCACCTAATTGAATTAACAGTTTGCAGCAATCAACATGATTTAAAGACGCGGCATGCATCAGTGCGGTTTTGCCTTCTTTGTCTTTCTTATTAATGCCAAAATCGCGATGTGCAGCCAGTAGATTGATCCCATCTATATTATTATGTTGTATAGCGACCGTTAAAGGTGTTTCGCCAAAATCAGCTAATTCGCCGTTGATTTCAGCGCCGCTTTCAATCAGCATTTCCGCAATTTTCAATTTTGCTTTACGTAATTCAGGCTCCTCACTCTCATCAGTCGCCATGGCAACGTGTAATGGTTTAAGGCCGTCACTATATATTTCGTTCAGATTCAATTTTCGCTTTATCCAGGTAGCAACAGCGTTGACATCACCATTATAAATAAAATACTCAAGCAATTTTCGATTTTCATTTTTTGGCATCGATGGAAGAATAACGCCGCCATTCTCTTTTAGTAAGTTAATGACGTCAGCGTGGTTAGCTTCACTGGCTATTTCTAGCGGTGTTCTGCCGCGTTGATCATAAGCATTAATGTCTGCACCATCACAATTTAGTAAAGCTTTAATCATCGTAACATCACCATAGGCCGCGGCCAAATGTAAGGCTGTTCTTCCTTGATTATCCTGCGCATTGATTTCGGCGCCATTACCAACAAGTGTTGAGATGAGCTCAGGCTTAACAAAACGTATTGCAGTATGTAACGGTGTTTCACCTATTATATTTTTCGATTTTACGTCAGCTCCCATCAGTAATAGGTGATTAACTATCTCACGCTGGCCCAATGAGATAGCATGGGTTAAAGGTTTGTCATCATGATGAATTGATTTATCAACACCAAATCTATTCTGTATTTTTGTTGGCTGAACTCCTGGATTAGACAACTCTAACGGATTGTTGACTGTGGTTGGTGTCAAATGGGAAAATTTATTCCGGAAAAGCTTTTGACTGTATTCAGTATCGATACCTCGCGCCGCACGCTTCGCTGTTTTGCTGACTAATGATAAGTTGGCAAGGTCTTTAAAAGCCAAGTATCTTGCAACGTAAATCAGGGCATCGGTATTAACGCGTCGTTCGTTTTCTGTCTGTCTATTCGTTAGTTCCATAATGGCCATGATGACTTGTTCGGTGGGTGAGAGCGCTAGTATGACTCTGTCATCTTGATTCGAGCGCTCTGCGTCTTTTTTTAATTTAGCTTCTTTTTCTGCTTTTGCATGTGCTATTGCTTGATTAACAAGTCTCTCGGTCTTGCTCGTGCGTAAAGCTTTATTCCACTGTGGTTTCGTCAGAAGAAATTTCTCAAAAGTGTCTAATGTGGTTTTACCTTCGATTAATTCTAATGCTTGGTTTAGCACATCGATTTTATCCTGGCTTTTAACTTTATTCAGAGTGAATGACTCCGTTAAATGCTGGATGTGATTGCCGATTTCGATGACCAAGAAATCTTTATCAGAATATTGGCGCTGCATGCATTTTACCTCGTGTGTTCATCATTTTTGTTCTTATGGAAAAAGTATAGCATCATTTAGGTTGTATTTTGTATCAGTAATGCATTGATTATATTAATATTAATCATCTGGTATGGCATGGTAACCAAGTGGCGTGATGCAAGGCGTCAATAGCTGGCCTCGTCATTTTCATCATCATCGCTATCTTTAGCAAAATCCAGTCAAAAAGAATAACTTGCATTTCCTGGGTGACGCTATGTATCTTGTGCCGACTTTTTTTACGGAGAAAATTATGCAACGCAGTATGGCTCTGATTAGCGGCATCGCTGGTGGAATCGGCGCAGTCGCCACCACTTATCTTTTCAATCCACTTGCACAATGTGCATCCATTTCAAATGCTTTATCAACGATTAATGCCAATCAATCGGCAATCAATTTCGCTGTCGCAAGTTACAGCACACAATTTCAGATCGATTTCGTGAATTTCTTTAACCAGCATTACCCGCATGGTACCGATTTTCATAACCTTCTAATGGATTTTGATGGATACAGCCGAGCCTCTCAAATTGGTTGGCAGGTCTCAGAGCAGGCTTTTGAGGCATTCAAATCGTTTGTGATTAACGCCTGTCAAGAGAGCGTCGCCACGCTACCGATTGCAAGAAATGCCGCGATTGGTGTTGCTGCCGGTGTTTCCCTTGCTTTGCTGGCCAAGCATACTTTCTTTAACAGCAGTGAAGTGAGGGATGATCACCCGCAGCCTGCTGAAGTTCAAAACCCACCACCGCCACCAGTAGAGATCCGCGACAACAGATCCGCTGTGCAACAAGCAAGGTTATTTCAAGTGAAAAGCCTTGATAGTCGACATGTATCAAATCATCGTATTCAGCAGGGTTTAAACCGCTGATGGTCAGCCCGGGGTCAGGTGCGCTTCTAAGGCTCAGCCCTTAAAAGTGTACTGGACCCCGTTTTGCATCCCACCTGATGGCCCCGGTCAATCATGTTGAATAAATGCCTATTCTAGTGTACTTTGCACCAAATTAAGACAAGCAAAATTAATAATAACTCACTGATTCAGTGGAGATTTTTCATGAGATCTGTTCGCGCCGATCAAGATCGATCCGCAGGCATCACAGCTACCCAGTCATTTTATCAACGACTGTATCAATCATTGTATCGAGACATCACCCGGTTGGAATCATGTTGCCTTGGCGTGCCCATGGGTGACGTGCTGGAGCAATTAATGGTTGATGATAAACAGTCACCGCTGTCGCAGATCATCTCGAGTCTCTCGCATCAAGCATTGCAAGAAGGTGTCTTGTTACATGACATGAGCGGCATAGGTTTATATACCGTCGCTTATTTAATAGCAAAATGGTGGGCAGATAAAAAAGTATTAACTCAGTTTGAGGCTGTGATTGTTGTACCACTTGAATGGGTGCATACGGCTAATGACATAACAAACATTTGGGGAGAAGCTGCGGCAGGATTACCGAAAAGCAATCCAGACAAAACCTTGATTATTTTGAGTGGATGCAGCGCTCCTTCATGGCGGGATAACAACAAAGAAAAATCAAGTGCAGCTATCAACCATTGTCTTGAAGCAATTGCAGCGTATGGTTATTCAACAGTAGTCGTTAGCAATGCAAGCCAGGTACCGTATTTAAAAAAGCAACCTAACACAGTCATGAAAATATCGCTGAAACCGTTAAATTTATCAGTGAAATATGAGTGTGGCGAACAGCGCGCCGCATTCGTCATACCAGGTAAGGTGGTATTAGAGACAGCCGCCGCCGCAATCCAGCTGAATTATCTACATCGAGACATAGACGATAATCATATTGCGTATACAGAGGATTGGGCAAAGCAAATGTTCAGTTCCTTGTTGAAAACAAAGCAACCGGTAACACGCGCGATAATTCAGCCAGAGCACACTTATTCATTACTTAAGCCTTACAAGGTGGTAGAAGTAGTTCGTCGCCATCTCAACATGCATGAACAAGATAATAATACAGCACAAGATGAAATGGTGATGTTTAACTCGCCTGCTAATTGGTATTCCGCCGCAGTGACAGCCACTGCAAAAGCAGCAGATGCTGATATTGCATGTTATCGCATTAGTCATTATCTGTTGGTCAGAAAGTTAAGTAATAATTATATTGCTTGCATCGATTTAGCAGATTGTACGCCAACACTTCCTGTCGAATTAAAGCAGCATTATGAAGACACTGAATTAAAACAATTAAAAGATTGTTTAGATGAACTTTCCAATCATGCGGATCGTCAACAGCTTTCTGCCGATGAGTTAATCAAAAGATTAGACAGAATCTCTGGCGGAAAAAGAAAGCAAATACAAGGTAGGTTCAGAGCATCAACTGAAAATGCATTAAGATTCATTAAAGAAGATATACGCAGTCAAAACCCGGAAAAAAAGCGATTCAGTCCGCTATTTGCCCCTGGTGTAACTGATCTTGCCTATCACACCATTCAAGCGCAGGCTAATGAGGCATTGAAAGGCGAAAAACACCCAACGCAATTGATTAGACAACTACTGAGCGGTGCTAATATTCAGTTGGATAAAAACATCGTATTAGGGTTGGCCGCCACGTTGCTTGCTGAAACTTGCCGCTATCGCGTCAATTTTATGACGACCTTATGTTTATTAGATTTAATGGAAATATCGCCTGATGAAGTGAGTATGTGGCAGACATTCTTCGCGCATCCTCAGCATGTTTATCATGCAGAACAACAGTCTATTCGTGAGTATGTATTAAACGATATCATTCACACGATTGGCGGTCTGCAAGCCATGTCCCAAGGAAACTCCTACAATCAAGTTAAACCTGAAGCAAGCAAGCCGCAACATGGCATGCACTGGGTGGATTTCAAGTCGCATATCATTTTGGGCCGCTGGGTCGCGCGCTTGCTTGTTAACGAAAAAGAATTGAATCCATATTTTTCCGCCTCGATGAGCAGCAGTGAAAGCCAAGCGCCCGTAGTGACAGATATGTTGCTAGGCTTTAGAAAAATCCCTTTTGCCAATCCACATATTTATGACCGCTTTTCGCGTCGATTGAATTCATTTTCACTAATGCTAGTTGAGCAATTACCACTTAGAGAGAGATTGTCAGGAGATGTCGATTCGATTCTATCTTATTTAACCGAATTTAAATGTCAGCCGTTCTATCGCATGATGCTGACTGATGCGCAAGATGGGTTGGATTATCAAAAAAATAGAATTAGTTATACCATGGCGTGCAGACTGTTTTTGGGCATTGCCTTGAAAGAGGGTGATGATGGTCAAAAGCTTGGAGTGGTCACCATGGTGGATGACCATCTCCATGAAACCGGAATCCCAATCAAATATTATAATGCCGGTCTGTTAAATAGCGTGCTAATCATAGACCCCTTGTTTTATGCTGTGCATTATCATGCTGCTGTATATTATCTTCTACGGCTTTCAGACAGTGAGGCAGCACTGAATGCTATCAATCATTACTTGGCATCTGCAAAAATGAGCGATGGCGATTTGTATTTCTGTGGTATTTACATCAAGCTCACCTGTCTGTTTAATCTTAAACGCATAGATAGTTTTATGTCATTAGCAGATACTTATTTTAAGATTTATCACGATGTGGATGATGAAGACTATTGGTGCGTGCACTTGATGCGCGCTTCCCTTAGCGATAATTTTCATAAACAACTGGATGACCTGGAAGTGTTTTTCGATAATATTAATTTCAGAAGTCATCCTTCCTACCAAAGTGCGCTCCACTCCTGGCTAACCGCTTTCCCTGAGTTATATCAGCGGCACTTTCATTCAAAAGAAGACTTCATCGCGCATGTTGACCAAACAGCGCAAGCCCTGGAAGCTCAAGGTAGAAGATTGTACTTGCACAGAGATGGGTTTTTCAGCCCCAGTCGCTACGCTAGCAGTCGACAGCCTTATGGTCCATTTCGAGATTATCTCTGTACCGAGACAAGCCCCTCGGTGGTCATGACGGATGATTTGACCAGGCGCGTAAAGTAATTTAATCAAGGAGAATTCCACGGGTAATTCAGCAGCTATGTCGCCGGTGCCGTGGGCGATGTTGGTTTGTGGGTCAGCAAAGCATTAGTGGCGCGGCACGCGCGTGATAGAGCCGCTGCTGCGCTAGATAGCTCAATACCAAGGTAAAAGATCGATAGGTGAAACCAAGTGCGTTAACAGCCTGAAGTTGTCACAGTGACTTGGTATACTCCTCCAGCAGCAGTCGCCTGGTTGTACTGTGCTTCACAACCGGTCACTAATCTGGCTCCAACGGCGCGCACGCGTATACTGCCTGTTGCTGGTCCTGTCAGTACTTCTAATAAGCCTGTGTCAATCTGAGCTGCTCTTATAATGCCTGCAGGTGTTGCACGTGGATAGCCATAAGCCAGGGTGACTGCGTCACCTTGCATCATGATGCTGTTACCAAGGCCATTTCCACCAGCAGGCCCGCTTTGTGTATTGCAGTTTGGCGCAACGCTACATGCGGCGTAGGCAATTGAGGCGGCGGTGCTCATCGCTCCAGCTGCAGCTGTCACGCTTGCAGCGCGTGAGCGCGCAAGTAAGTTCAAGTATTTTGGTATCGCAATGGCAGCCAGCACAGCCACGATCGCAATCACCACCATCAGTTCAATCAATGTAAAACCAGCTCTGCCTCTAGTAGTACATTCATTCTTTTCCATAAGAATCCTTGTCAATCGCTAGTGTGATTATTATAGCGCAATTTCATATGTCTATCGATTAAAAGTCACGCCAACTGCCAGGTACTTTGGCAAAAGCACCTGCTGTGCCAGCGACTTTGGAGATGCTTTGAAAATTCATTCTAAAGCCATTAGAAATATTCATAGCGCCATATGACACCATCCCGCCAGTTAAGGTTGCGCCGCCAGCAAGATTGAGTGAGTTTGAAGAGTAGACGTAACCATATAAGGTGACACCATTTGCAATAGTTAAATTGCCGTCAACAATGATTGTCACGGGGTTTGCTGAAGTGCCGATTGTGACACCTTGACCCAGTGAAACATTTGCCTGCGAAATATAAATGACAACGCCAGATTTATTTTTTAACGTTTGCGAATAATCGCCGCCTGAGACAGCGTTATTGTAGTAAGTACCTGTTGCTTGTGCTTGGGCTTGCACCGTTGACTTTGCAGTGCCAACCACCGTTTGAAAAAAATTCGGTTCAGTTAAGCCTTTTAGTGAAGATAAATTTTGTTGTACGTCTGCTCTGATATTGCCTTGCGTCGTTGAAGTTCCAGAGGATGTCACTGTAGAAGCACCATTGTTAATGGTTAAAGTGCCTCCGGTTTGAATGTTCAAATTCGTGATCGTGTTCGTTAATACGGAACCACCAACTAAGGAAACGTTACCGCCTGCTGTGACAGAAGCATTCACATTGTTTGATAACATCGAGACAGTTTGTTTGATCACGCGTGTCGCTGTGCCGTCATCATTAACACCCGTTGACGTAATCAAAATAGTGGTATAGTTGCTTGCGATAGGGTTGGTATAAACCACAGAATATTTTGAGCTATCTCCCTGGGGGATATTAGTAAGATTGCTGTCTGTAGAGCCGTAGGAGATATAGCCAGACACTGGATTAGCAATAATGGTTGCTCTATTTTGAGCAAGGTAGGCGATACCGAACTCCATCCCAGCTTGTGCGGCTTGGAATGCTTTCTGTCCGCGTAAGATATTTGTAATGGATTTGGTGGACATCAGCGATACATTAGCGGCAAACAAGATAAAGATAGTGCTTAGCATTATTAAAATCAGTGCCAAGAACAGAGTAACAGCGCCAGTTTCGGAGTTGGCTTTGTGCTTTGGCTCGTTCATCCATTCATTTTAACATAATTGAGCTTGGTTGTGATATAAGCCAAATTATTTCATGAACTTACAAGTGTGCTTGACCCCGAATTTAGGCTGTTTACTTCAAATCATCACAGCTCACTACGCACAACACGCAAACATTTCTGTTGTTCCTGCGCTAATAACTTGGAAAGCTCAGGATATAAAAAATGTCTGGCTTTGCGGTCTAGCTGTTGCAAACTGTAAGCAAGTCGTTCGGCTAGTTCTATTTCTTTGAGCGTGAATGGTTCTCGTTCTTTTATCGTATGAAATGAATTGATGCCATACATAGCGGCATCTATGCCTGTTTCAGCATGTCCATGAATGATGATACCTCTGTCATTCTCATCGACTTTATGCACCACTATCGATGCTTGCATAAAATTCATGACAACAGGTTTTTTCGGCCAGCCTGCATCCTCCAAGTAATTCAGTGCGAGTTTGTGTTGTCTGAAAGAACCTATATCCAGCAGCACACCTTGCAATGCTTCGTTAGCACGCCCTAGTTGAAAAATTTCTTCTTGCGATAAAGCTTGTTGTTTCCTCTGCTTTGCCAGAATGCGGGCGAGTTCTTTAATGCGGTTATCACCTCTAGTCATGCATTGTTCGAATCGTTTGATATTCTCTTGCGTAAATGGATGAACTGGAATTTCAGGAATGTTATTTTTTAGGTCCGTAGAAATATAGCAGTTGCTCGCAATGCTGTGTATTTGCGCCATGCGCGCGTGTAGCATTTCGTGAGATAGATCAGCATCACGCAACGCATCAATCGCCAGCAGCATGCTATTAGATTTTGCGATAAAGCCAGCCATGGCTGAGTCAGTTGCAGTATAAGATTTAAGTGTCTTTGAGTCGGTACAAACAAATTTGAAAGTGGCTTGCGACATGACGCCTAACACATTTTCACGAAAATCACTATTCGTTGCGGCGAGAGCGCCTACTCGATCTGCAATCATTTTGCAGTGTGCGGGGTTGGATCCATTGTCTATTGCGTCTTGATCATACTGGATGCGTGACAAAGCAAGATCCCGCACCTTCTTATCTATCTTAACCGGAGAGTTAGTGTTAGGTACTGCACCTAGTGCGGCTTGTAATAAGCCAAAAAAGACTATCCAAAATGAAAGACTATTTGTGTTGAGCTTTCCAGGTATAAAAGTAAATGCAGTGTGTTGATTATCCAGCAAGCCGGCACGCTTTTGTCCCGCATGCGCGCGTCTTTGTAGTTGCGAAAAAAACGCAGTATTTTGTAATCGGGTTGGGGTTTTTCTGGTGCTTTTCATTTTATTTATTTTTTAATTATTTTTGTCTGAGCCATTTTAGATGGGTGGGGGGTGGTGGTCAAGTATTTGCCTGGGTTTAAATCACATCTACACTCCCAGCGAATGTTGAATAATATGCATTTTTCACAAATCAACAGCAGAAAGATCTGGGCAATTGGCTGAGTTGTTTTTACTTCGAGCGGCCTCACCAACTCCAGATATTAATACCCTCAACTGATAACGATTGACCAACGCGGCCGATAACCTCTTGTGCTGGGTCCAATAACGGTAAGTAAGTGCGTGCATCACCCTCTTTGCTCATCGCTGCGAATCGACAGTTGTTTGGGGTGCGAGCAATCATAATCGCTTGTTGCGGCATTCCGTCCTGATCAAAGACAACGGTATAAGTTTCTACCGTGGCGGCACCATTGTAATCCTCAATGAAGGGTGGAATCGAACCCATGCGTGAGTTTGCGTCGTGTTGCACATCCAAATTAAGCGGCAATAATTGAGAGGAGGGCCGTACGTTCGATATGACTGCCCCTGCCGCATGCGTTAGGTAATGACCATTACCATATAACAAGCCATGTTTGCCGCCCGTCCTAAGCTTATTGACCATGCTAACAATGGCCTGACTCATAAAATTTGAAAATTGTGCTCGACAGAATGTCATGCCTCCGGTGATGGTAAGGTCTTTCTCGGAGTCAAATTGAATGATGCGCCTTGCCATTTTGGTGACACAAGGAAAGCAACTGTAAATCTCTGCAAAATCAATTGCCTCTTTCTGTAGTTGATGCGTTTGAAAAATCGCATCAAACACGGCTTCCATCGCCGCAGAATGATAATAGTTGTCACGTAAGAAGATATTGCTAGGCTCGCTTGCGTGTGCTCCGCCATAAACATAAATCAGCCGATTTGTCTCAATGCCCAACTGTTTAGCGGTGCGCAGATTCGTTAAAATAATCGCGGTGCCGCAATTTAAATAATTATTAGCAACCATTAATTTGGAATAAGGCCAGGCCAGCATTTTGTTTTTAGGCGACGGAGTGATGATTTCTTCTTTAGTTTTGCGCTGGCGGGACCACGAGAACTCATTCATCGAAGCAATGAGGGAGGCTCGTTCTTGCAGCGCTGCGGTTTCTTCTTGTGACTCTAGCAGTGTCTGATGCCAGTGTGTGCGACATGCGTTTTCGTAGAGTGCATATGCTCTGACCGGAATATGTAGACGGTATTGTGAAACGTTGTGGTCAACGTTAGGCTTCCAGAAAGACGGTCCTTGTGGCTTTCCGCTCCATCCGGGTATCGCTGTGTGTAACAATCTGGCATGTCTTGCGGACCAAGCCGATTCAGCGCCGCAGATAATCGCCACCTGACTTTTTCCATCAGCAATACGGTTAGCGGCTGCGCATAAATGCTTAACAGGGAGTTCGCCAGAGACGTCATGATACACGCTGCGTGCATGTGTAAGACCGTAATGCTGAATAAGTGTTTCGCCAATCTGGTCGTAGATGCGCGATGTGATGTGCTCAATATCGATAGAGTCTGTCAGGGTTAAAAATTTACCCTGACTGTCTTCGTTTGCGAGATCAATCGCATTGATAATAAGCTTGAGTGGGTCTAGCGCTTCTTCCCCGTCGCCAGGACGATTCAAAAGCTGACCCACGCCAACGATAACAGGTATCCGATCATCATGAAGAGTTGAGTTCATCTTAGGCTAAGGACCTATTTGGATGTCATTCTTATGATAGCATAGCTAAGCGTGAATTGCTTTTAGCTCTGCTAACCATTGCTTAATAGTCTCAATCTCTAAGCGGCGTGCATTTTTAACCGCATCGGAGTCTGTTATTTTTTCTTGATAAAGCTCTGAATGATTTATCCCGCCAACAATATCATGCACGATAATATTTGGATTCACGTTATTTCCATTCATATCAGAAATAGAAAGGGTGGCGACAGGGTCATTCGTGCCATTCACAATCATAATATGTGAGGTGGTTTTTGACAAAAGAGGATAATAGTATTTCATATTATTGATTTCTGGATTGATTGGGGAATTGATGTTGAAGGTTTTGCGACAAACCGCTAGCGCGTCTTCTGGAATAACTTTAGAGTTGAGCGAAACCGCTGGGTCAGGATTTGAAATCGTGAGGCCACCAAATTCAGTGCAGAATTGGTAGGTCCATTGACGCATGCCCATGCCTTGTTCGTAAGATGATGCTCTAATGTCTTCAACGCCAGCATCGGTAAAATCAGCGAATTTGAAGCTCATTTTATGCATAAAAGTTAGCAAAGCATCTCTGTAAGCAGTCATTGCATTTGAACTTTGCACGCTGTTACAAAATAGCTGCGGCCCTGCTTTTGAAACCATGACATCACTTAAATAGCCGATGACGGATATAAACTCTTTGTCATCAATATCGCTGGCACTAAACATATCTTTATATTTTTTCATTGCTAATGGGTCATGCAAAGCGTCTTCAAGTGGCGTTAAAACATTGCTACGATAGTGGCTGACGCAATCAGGACCTGCATTTTCTGCTGCACGTTTATCATACTCCGGCCAATAAGCAACTGAGCGAACACCAGGAGAAGAGGCGATTGCACCTGCCACTAGATTGGGATATTGCAAACGATAAAATGCCGCAAGGTTAGCGCCATAAGCATGACCCACCACAATCCATTTACCTCGCAAGCCTTTACTGTTTTGGATGAACTGCTGGAATTGCGCGGTGTCTTGTAAAACATTGTCATAGTTTAGATACGATAAATGATGTTTGGTTAGCAGTGCAAAGGGTTGGCTTTTGCCGTAATAGCGTTGTTCCAATGCAATGAAATAAGCATGTAGTTGTCGCGCCATTTCTGGTATGTACGAATCACTTAATAAGAAATCTAAGTCGCATAAGCTACCCATGTATAAAATAACAGGTGAATCTAGGCCTTCTGCTGCAGAGGCATCAAAAAAATATCGCTGTTGAAATGTTCGTTTATCAGATTGATTTGCATGATTTAAAGTTTGGGTGTAGTAATGATCTTGATAATGATGTGGTGCGGCATGAGTAACAGTAGAATAAATGCAGAAGGTGAACAGTAGTTTTTTCCATGACATAATTTTCACTCCAAATACAATGTTAAAATGTCCGCTACGAAAGAGCGCTAGTTAGATTCAAACATACACCTCATTGCAGCGTTAATCGATCATGTCCACGCAATAAAGTGTATTTTAACTATATGACTTAGTAAGTGAATCCTCTAGGGCGCGAGGGTCGGCGTGAGCAATAATTATCATTTATTCAATAACTTGGCCGGCATCAAGGCATCAATTTTCAGGCTATACTCAAATAATACTAATAAGGAGAATCTCCATGAATCTGCGAAATGCGTTGCTTGATGCTAAAGTTGAGGAAATATTCAAAATGCGTGATGATTTATTCCGTATGGCAGGCGGTAATCCTCGCGGCAACTATCAAGAAGAAATGCAAGAGAATAAAGATCTTGCTCTCAAATATGCTCTGTCTATTTATAATGAAATGCGTAATCGCGGTATTTCTTTGCAAGATATGATGGCTCACCCTCAGTTTGACAGCGGCAAGTTGAAATTCGCGAAAATGACATTAAACGAATTTATCAACAAAGCGACCAACAAAATATTCAATAAACGAGATGAAATTTACCAGGCTGTGGGCGGTAGTATTGCGGGAAACTATCAAGATGAATTAGCAAAGAATAAAGATCTACGCTTAAAATTCGCGTTATCAATCTATCTGGAAGCTAAAAAAAGCGGTGTTTCATTGCAAGATATTTTAAATTCCGAACACTTCTCAAGCGGTAAATTGCTAGTCGCTAAAAAGGTACTCGAAGAACATCTCAATATGTCGGCTATCGCTATTTATGCGATGAGAGATCAGTTATGGGATAAAGCCGTTGAAATAGCAGGTGGTTCAAAAGAAAAATCTGCTTTAATTTTTATGTTGCTCATCAAGCAATGCGCGGACAAAACAGGACTCAGTTTAAGAGACATGTGTCACCATGAAGTTTTCCAATCAGGTAGATTAATGCGTGCTATGCAACTATATACCGCGGTGCGAGCTCATACCTCAAGCGAAAGGCCAGAACAACATAACAGTTCCAGGGAAGCAAAAAAGCAGGAGGGTGAAAAACTTGCTATGCAACACGCTAATGGATTGGGCTTATTTACCCAAGCTGGAATCGAAGAGAGGCTCAATAAAGACGTTATATTGAAACAAGCAAAAAAAGCCGCTCTACACCATCACCCTGATAAAAATCAACCTGATCGTCGTGATGATGTTTTATTAGCGGCAAATAATATTCTTAATTTAAATAAACAAGGTCAATTGTCTGTGTACATAGAGGCAATGCATAAAGAACGCGCAGGCCGTGAGCTTAAGTGATGGATGGGCTGCTGATCTCAGACTACAAGCTTCATTGCAAGAATAGATCCACCAATTCGGCAAATGGTTTATATTCTTGAAACAAAAAGGCATGCCCACCAGGAAAGAAAGCTAGCCAGGAATAAGGTATTTGATTTGCCATGATGACTGAATTTTTGGGCATATCAATCATGTCTGAGCGGCCATCGGTTAACAACACGGGGTTCTTAATATCTTTGAGTGCTAAGAAGTTTTGATTGTCGCTACTCCAAAGAATAGTGCGCGCACGGTTTTGGCGCAGCTTGGTTTCATGGCTGACAGTAAAATCATTCGGGATAGTGCCTGCAGCCACTGCATTTTTCAGTCTCGCGAGACATTGTTCAGCGGCTAATTTGCCCTGTTTATCGTTAGTGAACACGAGGCCAATTTTTTCCATATCAGGTACATTGGGATTATTCAATTTGCTTTCTACGCTTTCATCGGTTTTGGCTTGGTATTTTCCGCCAGGGTTAGCGCTGCATAATACGGCTTTTTTTACTAAGTCTGGATGTCTGATTAGTAATTGTTGGCCGATACGCGCGCCCATGGACCACGCTAAAATATCTACTTTTTGATAACCCAATTTCTTAATGAGAGCGGCGGCATCATCTGCCATTTGTGGAATAGTGGTCTTGTTTGTTGGAGTATCTGTTGATAACCCAACGCCTCGGTTATCGAACAAAATTAATTGATGGTGTTTTGCCAGCTCGTCTAGCAAGGCAGGGTCCCACAAGCTCATTGTGGAAAGATAACCATTAATCATGAGTAATGGCGCACCTTGTCCGCGAAGATAATACGCCATCTTGATGTCACCGACACGGATGGATTTCACTTCAGGTTTGAATTGTGCTTGAGCTGCTGAGCAAATGCCGAAACAAAGAATGGCAGTGAAAATGATGTTTTGTGTCCATGGCATAATGTGGCATCCATCCTGGAGAGTGTTAAATAATATTAAATCATTGTACATTAAAATGAAGCTTAAACCATTACAAGCTGCAAATCGATGAATTAGGTGGCGTAATGATACGCTCTATCTAAAGATGTTATGTGTGTCTCGCTGCTGAGATAGAGGTCGAATGTAATCGAAACTAAAATCATGGTATAAGAATAGGGCTCATGCCCTGAAATTATTAAGTATTAATTAGTTTATTATGCTTTGAACAATAAGTTCAAATAATAATATCGATATATTCTATGCAAAGTCATTCCGCATCAAAAACCACGCTGACAGTATATGTGACCACGGGTTCGATCTCGAGTTTTTTATTTCATCGCTGGCATCTTTCTTGTATGTATTGCAGGTTGAGTTCGATTATCTCGGCTTGGCAGTTCACTATTTTCTGAAGAACCAAAAAGAGATAGTTGACTTAAGCTATGGTCTATTTTAGCCGAAGATCTATGATATTCTTGCTTCATTATATTAAAATCTATCTCCAGGGTGTGTCCTGACTCGTTTGTGAATAGTTTTTGCTTCATATCATTTAATGCATGCAGACATTCGGCTGTACTAGTTCGTGATTGATCAGCTTTTTTTACTAGCGCATCTATTGCCTCAAATAAGTTGCTAATTTCTGACAATATCGGCAAGTTCACGATTAATCGAATAGCATCAGGCGAAATCAATGATCTTAACTTTTCTTCAGATAGTATTTTCCCATATAAAGGAGTCAATAATGCTTCTAAATCAAGGCTAAGAATATGATAAAACTTAGGCGTGATATCGCTATCTGACAATTCTTCCTGAATATATACTCTTTGTTCTCTGTCATTTAACGAATTAAATAAAATACTGGCACGCTCCTGAATTAATGGGATTGCGTGATGGCGTGCGCTATTCTCAATGTGAGCTTGACCATAAGCAATATACACATCAGGGTGTGCTCCCTGTAACGCCTCAATAACTTTTGACATGGTCCCAACGATACAAGAGCCCTGTGTTTTGACAACCTGTGATGCCTCATATAGTTTTTCAGCTAATGATAGCTTGCGAGATTCAATAAAGCTCTCAACACGCTTTTCATAATCCTCACTATCTTTAAATCTAGTTACTGTTTCAGGTAATGCACAGCGATCATTTGCTGCCACCCAGACAAGTGCGACCAACTTTTCAATTTCTGGAATTTGAAGACGATATTTACCGTGCGTGCTGAATTTTTCATTATATTCGCCTGTTAAGGTGGAGAGATATTCTGTATATTCATTGATGCGAGCTTTTGTATCAATTTTCGGATATCGTCTTTCAAGGGCCATAATACAGAAATTTCTTGAGGCGACCACGTTCTCATTCATTAGATTTTCATTGTTGTTTTCAAAACTTTGAGCAACAACCCATTCTTCACTCTGTGTTAGCATAAGAGACATTTTATCAGCGTGTTTAAGTTGTTTAGCTTTTGAGAGTTTCAACAATATGGTAATAGGCAGCTCACCATCTTCAGATTTTTCATCTACTCGTGCACCGCGATCTAATAATATGCGTAAAGACTCGGGCTGATCACTCATTATGGCACGTATGACACACGTATAACCTTCATTATCCAGTGTCGTGATATCAACAGTTTCACTTAATAATTGTATGATTTCCGGTGGTGCTGCTACTGATATGGCGAGGACAGCTCGATACGCTAAATGAATATCATGCGGCAAATAACTCGTGAGTAAGCTCCTCTTGCCAAGGATGCTGAGGCAGCTCCACGATTGGCATTCAATCAGATGCAGCAATAAAGATTTACCTTTGCGGTATGAAGCATCTGCTCCTGCTTCAATTAGGTAGGAAAAGACATATTTATTATTTTGTTGGCCAGCGATATAAAGCAAGCAATTCAATACAACCTTTTTTTGCTTTGCTTTGACAGCTGGTGAAACGTCACTTTCATCATATTCGATCAAGGCAGACTGACAACCTTCCCAGTCACTTTTATAGGCTAGTCTTTGGGCCTTCGTTAATAATGTATGAGCGCCATATTTACGAAGCAAAGTAGCAGCATTTATAATATTAAATTGCTCGGCATACTGAAGCTCACATTTAGATTCAGGCCGCATCAGAATGTTTGGATTTGCACCGGCTATTAATGCTTTTTCTAACAACTTGAATTGATTGTTAAATATCAAGGTTGAAATGATTGTATCACCGGCTGTTTTAGAATATTTGAAATTTGATGAAAGGATCGTATCACCTCCTTCATAACAATAATTGAAATCTTTTGTTTTCTCGATTATCGCTTCGACGAGATCCCACTTTTTCATATTCATCAGTTGTAAAAGGGTATCACCAAATCCGTGAATATCGGCATCTAACCTATAATCCATCACAAGTGTTTTGAGGCATTTCCACGCCTTTACGCTCGTAGCATAACCCACCAAGTCCGAGATAAATTTGTCGGGATTTAACCCGCGCGCCATTAAAAGTCCCAAAAGAGCATCACGGTCTTCCATGATGATTGGTCTCAGAACGCAGCCAAAATGGTTTATGTTATCAGGTGTTAGCGTTTCGACAATTAACTCCACTAACTCCCAATTACGTTCCTTTGCTGCTGCCGCTGCTAAAGCTACTACTGGTGTAAGTGCAGTTTTTGTTTTAATTTCGGATTGACGTAGTATTACTTTAAGCGCAACCCAATATTTATTTTTGATTGAGTATTCAATCGCATTTGTTATATTAATATTTCGATTGCTGCACAGCTTGCTCAGCAGATGATAGAGTTTATCTGAAATTGCAGCGTACATATATTTTTGTAATTTGGCACCTTCATAATTTGATATTATACTTTCATAGATATCATCTAGATTTCGTTTTAATAATACCTCTAAATCACTTGCGTAGACTTCAATACGAAGATCCAGTAAAAGCAATCTATTGATAAATTTCTGTAAAATACTCAACGCCTGCTTGCCTATCAAGCTTATTATGACTTCACGAACCTGATAGCTATCCGATTCTCTCAATCGTTCATCATTCATTTCATCAATGATAATTTCCACCATTCTAGTTCGATCGTCATTGATAGCACAGATTAAAATACCAACTGTAGAATATTTTCGATATTGACGATCATCGAAAAATTCCCTTACATTCCTGCTGCCTCTTTCATTATCACGATAATCACCCATCGGGTCAGCGCCTAATTTGAGTAAGTCACGCAAAAAATTCTCATTATTAAAAGCATATGCAAAATAGATAAGATCCGTACAAAGAGGCTGGTAGTCCTGTGAGCCCCAGTGCCATCCTCGAGGAATGATGACTTCATCGAAATATTTTTTATGAATATTCAATAAACGAATGGTTTTATCGAATTGTTTTTCTTTGGCTAAATGAAATAGCGCTCTTTCAATGTTTGCGTCTCTATCCCAAAATAGCCGCAATAACTTCTCGTTTAATTCAGATCCAAGACTTAATTCAATGGGCTGACGACCTTTGAGATCAGTATTATTTAAATCGCAGTCTATTGATTCTTCGCTTAAAATAAATTCGAGTAATTTTTCATTCTTGTTTATTACAAACCAATGCATCGCAGTATAACCATTTTCCGCTGATTGGAAATCAAGATCAAATCTTGTTCTTGCAATCCTGATAACTTGTTCTGTTAAATTTAATTGAGCTGCCACTAACAAGGCATACCCTGATCGTGCTTTTTTATGATCAAGCTCATCTGCTTCAATAATTGCACAAACATAATCCCAGCGGGATAACTTTACCGCCACTTGCAACGGCGTGAGACCTATCTCATTCAAAGCATAGGGATTGATGATATCGCGATTAAGTTTAAGTAATGCAGAAAGATCGATAGGCTCATCGTTATCAGCTACGATTTTATGTAGCAGTAGTTTAATATCTTTTTCAGTGAAGCCTTTTTCGAGTAGTAATTCGACAGTAAGTGAAGCGCCTAGTTCCTTCAAGTCTTTTGTTACTAGGCTAAATAACGTGTCGCGACGATTACGCATCAAGCTCATGGTCGTGTGTTGGGAATGAGACGCTAACGTTGAAGCTACCCCGACGACTTGGGATGATACAGTACGCGGACTGCTAGGTGGCGGCGTGACTGGATCGGTGACAATAACATGAAGTTGTGGCTGAGCATCAGGCAATTGCTCTGCCAAAAGTGGCTGCCGCTCATCTTGCTGTGAGCCGAATACCCATTGATAGAGGCGTTTCTGTTTTACCCAGTTTGTAAAGCGTGCCCACAAGCGCTTGAACATCGTGCTAACCTCGTTTTTTATTATTATGATTTTTTCTTTATAGGGTTATTTTTTTGTAACATGGTGCTTCAATCAAGGTTCGCCCCTCAAGTCAACCAAGAGGTATGCTGAGAGTGTGCTTTTCTAATCAAATAATATTGCGAGTATAAAGCTAAAATAGCTCGCATTGCAAGCGGACATTGGTGCACACTGTTGCAGAAACCTGACGATCTACCAATCAATCAGCGCCAATACATGACGCTGTCTTGAATAGTCACTTTGATCTCGTGAAACCAGGGATTTTTGCGCGAGTGAGGGAGATTTTTACTTAATATAAACCCGGATGAAATGTTTTTCTCATCCGGGTTCGCATTGCTAGACTAGTCTGCGAGATGTTGCTGCTGCCGGTGCATGTTCTTCTAGTTCAGCACTTGCTACGGCTTGAGCACCTGTCAAATGTGTTTTGTATATGTCAAAGACATGCAAGAAATCATCACTATGTACATGCTGGAGAATTGTAGTGACGTCATCCCAGTTATGAGCAGTGTTTGTGAGTGACTCCGCCAGGGTTCTTCGGCAATGCCAACTAATTTGCTCTTTACCAAGCGCCGACAGGATTTTTACTGCCGAATCAACATCCGCCACTTGCTGTATGCTGTGTTTGAAGTGATTGATAACTTCATCCATAAATTTAAACCTATCTGCATTCGGCTTATAATAACAAGCTTCAATCTTACTCTTCGCAGCTTGGATAATGTCAATGATGTGTTCCATGTCATTCATGCTTTTGAGTGCGGTTTTATTTACACTCAAGAATTCGAGAAGATATACCATATCATCACTGTCACAGTTTCTAATTACAGCGAGGGTGATGGCAGACTTGTCTGCATCACTACTAAAGTTTTTCAGGCTAATTCCAAACTTATTTATCGTAGACTGCAGGTCATTCGAAGAGCATTCCTTTAAGATAGCTGCTATTAATTCTTTATCATGATTAAGACTCACAACAACTTTTTGATGCTCGCTGAGAAATGGAATAATGTGAGAAAATAAATATGTTTCATTTAGCGCATGGATCATAGCCAATAATCCCGGTTTATCCATGCTTGGTGCCGACGCTTTCCATGTCGATAGGAATGGTTTGACGGGTGGATTTTTCAGCCAGAGTTCCTTCTGATCTTCAAGTAACTGTTCTGTATTTCGACCACCGTGAAGTTGAGGTCCGAGTTCCGCCAGTGCATTGGCGAAATCTACCCATGTCCGAATATTGGGTTGGATCATTTTGAAAATCTTTATTTTCAAGGGGCGGATAAATTCTGCTTTACCCTGTAATTCATGTAACAGTTTAATAGCAGCAGGGATGTCCTTAAGTGAAGTCAGGTAGGTGCTGAATTTATCGGCTAATTTTGCCAGCAGTTGATCAACCTTTTCACTTGAAACTTTGTAATACCAACTATTCATCACAGATTTGAGAATGAGGTTCATTAATATAATGACGTGCTCGATCTTGGTGATTCTGTGAATGATATTATCAAGATCATCGACAGCATTAACTACACTGTCGGTTTCATTTAACATTCTATTAAATAAGGCTACCTGCACGCTAACAACGTCATCTTCTTTTGGGAAGGTATTAAGGCTGATCTCGTGCGTTTCAAGCAGCTTTTTTGCATCACTATATGTAAGACTTGCTACCAAGTGCGCAATAACAGTCGCATTACCCTTAAATTGTCGTACCATTTCATTATTCTTATCAAGAAACTCACTCAGTGAATGAGAATCTTTTGCGATTTTACAGAGTGCCAGGAATTGTGATTCGGTGATTGCAGGAGCTGAGCGCATAAAGTTTCCCCGTATATTTTTTATTCTTATGAAACTAAGTTTTCTTGATGCTGATTGTGTCTTTTTTGCAAGGCTGGAAATTACCTCATTTACCACTCATTGGTCAAGGTGCATACATCATTTTTGAGTCAGTAACTATAAAATATTGATTTAATTGAATTTATTATCTAGTCTTGCTGCCTCTTAAGCAGTCAGGTGTCTAAATGAGTGGCAAAGAACTGCCAAAAGTGATTGATAAAACCCCGGCTGATATCGATACAGCCATCGAACCCATTCAATCCAGTAACCTGCCATATCCGAGTACTTAAATAAAGACTCTGTCGATGACGTCATGAGTATGATAAAAAAGAATTATCAGTCGATCATGCTTTGCTCGGAATTGGAAAATGTCATCTCCTTGCTGAGCAACACATTTCAAATTGGAATAATCTCTTCTATTGAATATGAAATAGTTTACAAGCAGTCATGCGATGCCCTGTGCGAAATGAGGCAAATAGTCAAATTACTAAAAAAGCAATGACAGAAAATTAAGGATAACAAAGCAGATTTGGTGATGAATTCACATGTTGCTGAGCTTAATTAGAGACAGGGGTGAGCATGGTGGCGTACCGCTTATGCAGGCCCCAGCCACTTCAATGCCCCTACACCAGCCGCTCTTCCTGTCGCAAAACAAGCAGTCAGCAAATAACCCCCAGTGATAGTTTCCCAATCCATCATCTCGCCCGCGCAAAATACACCAGGCATTTTGCGCAACATTAAATGCTCATTGAGCTCATCAAAACAAACACCACCAGCGCTACTGATTGCCGTTTCAAGTGGGTAAGTGGCAACAAGCGGAATCGGTAATGCTTTGATAGCGTCCGCCAGTTTTTCCATATTGACTAAATCTTCCTTGGCAACAAATTCATATAACAACACTATTTTTACATCCGGCAAGCGCGTGGTTTTTCTAATATGTGTCGTTAAGCTTTTAGAGCCGCGAGGTTTTGATAAGGCAGCAATGAGTTTTTCTCGGGAGATGTCTGGTGCAAGATCTAACGTTAGTACAGCAGAACCAGTTGCTGCCAGTTCGTCTCTTAATGGCGCAGAGGCGGTATAAATAAGGCTGCCTTCTACTCCAGTCTTGGTTATCACAAACTCACCTTTTTGTTTGAAATCTTTAAATGACAACACAACTGACTTCAATGGCTGTCCATGAAATTTTTCACTGAGATGTTTAGACCAATTGACAATAAAGCCGCAATTAGCGGGGCGAAATGGATTAATGTTAATGCCGGCTTCTTTTAACCAGGATACCCATTCACCGCGCGACCCTAACTTGGGCCAACTGGCACCACCAAGAGCAAGTATTGTAGCGTCAGGCTTAATTTTTACTTCACCAGCAGGAGAGTCAAACAGGAGACAAGTTTCTTGCCACCCTAGCCAGCGGTGACGCAAGTGAATGGTGACACCATTGTTTTGCAATCTTTGTATCCATGCTCTCAGCAAGGGGCTCGCTTTCATTTCTTTAGGGAAAATTCGTCCAGATGACCCAACGAACGTTTCAATGCCAAGCGCTTTCACCCAAGCTAATAAATCATTGGGTTTGAAATCATTGAGGTAACTTTCTATTTGCTTTTGCTTGTCACCATATCGAGTGACAAAGCGGTGATATGGCTCGGCATGAGTCAGGTTAAGCCCGCTTTTACCAGCCATTAAAAATTTTCGACCTAGCGATGGCATGGCCTCATAAAGGTCTACGGTTAAGCCGTTTTGACTTAATATTTCTGCGGCCATTAACCCTGCAGGGCCGCCGCCGATAATTGCGATGGATTTTTTCATGAGTGAGTTATTTGTAGTTTTGAGTGGTCATTCTAACAGGTATAGAGCTCAGACTTCCACTGACGCTGTTATCGCTAGTCTTTCAGTTGACTAGCCAGTTGAATTAAGGTGTCATACTTTCCCGTACACAACCCATCTCTATTAACTTAGGGCTAGCAATCATGCAGATCATTTTACGACTTATTATTTTCATCATCAGCATAACGACGTCATTATCATGCAAAGCAGCGGATAACGAATTTCAGCAATTTATTCCTTCTGGTTGGAAGCTGCTTCAAAGTGCGACTGATGACGACAACAGCAATACATCATTAAAGTTTGCTGCGCTGATCTTGGAAAAAACAGACCCGTCCAATATTAAAAAAAACGAGGACCTCGGGCCTGACAAGCTCAATCTAAACCCGCGGCGATTACTCGTTCTTCTCAAAACCTCAAATGGATATAAGGAAATTTTGCATAATGATACTTTCATTCCTTCTGAGAATGATGATGAAAGTCACTGTTTATCCGATCCTCTGCAGGATATCAAGATTGCAAACGGAGTATTAACAGTTCCATTCGAGTTTTGGTTGAGTTGTGGTAGTTATGACGTTCAAACAGAATCTTATAAATTTAAATATGATGCACAGAAAAACGATTTTCGCTTGATCGGAAGTGAAGATAGTAGTTACTCAAGAACTGACGGTGATGACAACCGAACCTATATCAGCACCAATTATTTAACAGGAAAAACAAAAACATCTTATGATAACAGCCACAAAATTAGCTGGGCTAAAATTAAAAATAATACCCCACATTTTCTTTCCAGCTTTTCTACTAAACAACTAGCGGGTAGATACGGTAATTAGTAGATAATCGTGACATTTCAACATGATGGAGTTGAAAAAATATCATAAGAAAATGTCACAGGACATGATCTTTGGTGGTATTCATCACTCAGTATGGCTTGAATGACTGCTAGCCATGGCATGTCGCAAACAATAAATTCAATGACTTGTCCATGGTTTGTTGGTAAATTGTACATTCATTGCTATCATCTTTGAAAATTAAAAATACAATAACGAGGGTCGAAATCAATGCTAGGTCATGGCTTATTTGGATACGCATCGGCTAGAGAAGTGGATGCTGTAGAAATGAGTGTTACAGATATTGCTAGACAGTTAATCTTGGAATTTCGAGCGACTCTCAAAGATGCTCATTTCAAGCCTACCTTAGCGCAAGATCTTAGGCTCAGAATAATAGATTTAGCCGAGCGCATTAGACAATTAGCATTTCAAGGTGACTTGCATGCTTTTGCCTTCTTTGCTCCTTCATACTTGGAATTTGGTTTATCGGGATTTTTAAATAACGTCAGATTTATACTCACAGATGAAGACCATATCACCCCAACCATCGACAAGCTTGAACCATGTTCACTGCATTTGGCGTTAATAGCATTACGCAATATATCTTCACGTTGTAGATATTTAACAGGAAAAAATGCTGCTGACATTCATTTTTTATTATACGCTAAAGAATTTGCAGCAAGCTTTTGCCAACATACCAGTCCGCCTCATGTTGACCCAGGAAACTATAGATTAGCTACTAATATAGAAAGCTTGAGTTTTTATTTTCAAGAGTATCTAGGGCAGGCAAAGTGTAATGAAGCAGAAAGACAGCAAACTAACCGTGTATACAAAATATTATCTGCTGACAGTGTAAAGACGTTGATAAATTCTACCATAGAATATGCTCAAGCAGGATCGCTCTCTGCATTAAATCAATTAATAGATTGGTATGAAAATGGAAATACAGAATTAAGAATAGAAGCAGACCTGACAGAAGCTGATTTCTGGAAGAGAAAAAAGGAAAACCTCAAATCTTTTCTCATCGAAAAAATTAATTTATGTTATGACTTAGTCATTCAAAACTATATAAGACACGGTGTCAGTGTACTGTTAAGTGAGCATGTGTGTCTTAGGTCCAATATTCAATATTACCAACTGACTCAGAGTAATATCATTCATGCTGATGATGCTGTGGCACTCTTTTATGATGAATTGGCTATGCGTGCAGGTCGCTCTGATCCTTATGCGTTGCAAACTTTAGCTGAAGCTTTAATGCGTGGGACATTCCCATTGCGTAAGCCGAGATTAACGCATGCAAAAGTATATTTTCGTCAATTGCTGAGTTTATTTCCGCTGAATGACGAAGATATACGAGAAGGAGCAGCAGCTTATAATTTAGCTACGTTGTGTCATGACGAGCTCGAAAGCCGAGAAGAGCTGTTATTGCAGGCATGTGAATTCGGTTCAGATTATGCTGCGTATGATTTGGGGGTATTAAATTGGGAAAGAGGAGATTTCGCGGCAGCAGTTGAATTTTTTGAAAAAGCGATTCGTTTATGTGAAGAAAGTAACGCCGCAGAAAGTGTTCTGCGTTTTCTTGATAGGCTTGATATTCAGGAGCACGCGAATCATATCACTGAAATATATCATGTCATCGAGTTGCTAATTAAAAAGGGATACAGCAGTGTGATATATACGCAGATTAACCATTTGAATTTAATCGGGGCGGATCAATTAGCAGCGAGTTGTGGAAATCTATTGCAAATGCGTTTGAATAACGCAGGGTTTTCAAGGGAAGAGGAAATGCAACATTACAACTCTCAAGTGGATGGGTTGATTAAAGCTTCCATAGAAGCACTAAATGAAAATGTAAAATCCAAACGTATTCGAATGGTCGCGTAATAAAAAGCAGTCCCCCGCCGAATGCGCGCGGGGATTTTTCTCAGGATGAAGCTAAACAAACCAGGATGAAATTACAGGGGCCTTTTATCGGGCTAAGCCATGATAAGAAGCTGTCTCGCTAGAATAGTGTTATTGCTTTAGCGAGTGCTCCGATTTAAGTTGACTTTCAAGCAAGCCAGCCGCTGCTTTATTGCCGATACGTATAAATTCAATATCAGCTACTGAATATTTAACCCCCATTTCTAGCAATGTTGTCACGATAGGGTTCCCTTTGCTTGGAGCATCCACTAATGCAGCGTTTTTTAATGCTTGGTTATCAAGAGGCTTATCGCCATTAATAACGTCTAATAGAAGATTGACTGTATTGATTGAAGTGTTTTGCAATGGAAAAGGTTTGGCTTGAAATGCATTTTTCAAATCCTGTAGCAGCTTAATGGCTGCTAATTTATTTTCACTGGATGCTTCATTAGCTGATTTGAAGAGTCTATGCATTATTGATTCCTTGTAAATTAAGTGTAGATGGTTGAGCATGTGCTTTGCGGAAAACCACACGCATGCTAATTCTAGAATTAAGAAAGTAATAATGCAATTTTTTGCGATCACTATTGCTGTGATCTCTCTTGGGCTGAAATTTACACCGTAATTTATACGGTAATATCGCTTCAGTTATTGGTTGCCCAGGTCGCATGCTGATGCATTTGATTTGAGCGTCAGCGTATCAGTCCTGACTCCATCATTTTATTTTTAATAGTTCGCGCAAGTAAAAATTGGCTTGCAGCATCAATATGCACACCATCCAAGTCACTACTATTCACAACATCCCCAGCATTAAGATATAAGCAGTTTTTTTCTTTTGCCAAAGCGGAATAATGAGCATCAAGCTCATGCGATAAGTTAATAGAGTCATCATTAAAGTAAAGAGTAAAGGCAGGAATATCGACATGTTTCAGTGGCGCAGGGCAAACTAGCATCACCTTTGGTGCTTTAAAATCCTTGCCAAAGTGACTCTGTTGAATATAGTCAATTATCTTGGCCATGTTCTCAGTAATCATCGAGGCATTTGCCTTATATTGAATTTTGCAATCGTTTGTACCTAGCATCAGAATCACCATATCCAATGGATAATGCATTTCAATAATGGGTGGCAGAGTCAGCAATCCATTGCGCGATGCTCTCACAACTAATTTTTCATCGAATGCAGTTGTCCTGCCATTTAACCCAGCTCCTATAACGTGAAATTCATCTCGACCTAGCACATCGTTTAAAATCTCAGGCCAGCGTTCATGCCGCTGCAATCTACTTGCCAATAAAAATTCTGGCACCATGGAGTTTGGTATATAACCCCAGGTATTTGAATCGCCGTAACATAAAATAGTTTTCATTGCTAATCACCTAATGAGTCGAATAAAGACGTCAACTGATTGCCCTCTCGATAAACATCTGATGGGCCAACCTGTGCTGTTGGATATATCAGTATTTCAGCGACATTAACGCGTGAGGGTCTCGTTACGGCAAACGTTACAGATTCAGCAATATCGTTTGCAACCAATGGCTCAAACCCTGAATTAAAGCGCTGCGCTTTTTCCTTGCCCCAGCGTGTTTCGCTGAATTCAGTCGACACTATGCCTGGATCAATTTCCGTGACACGTATTGCATAACCTTTTAAAGCATAACGTAGTGATTTAGTTAACGCATTCACTTATCGCGTTTTTTACCTGATTTTTATCACGAATGTCTAATTGCACCGGGTAAACATCAATCACATAACGCTGTGTTAAGTCAGCCGCCAAATCAGTCAGCTTATCGAACCGGGTTACCTACATTTATCATCGAATTTGCATAAGCATACCGTAGTGGCGTGAAGCGTGATTACCGTATTGGCTACGGTAAATGGTTAGCAACAAGAAGCTAGACGGTGCCAAAATGGCATTAAAAACAGCATATTAGGCGTAAAGGTAATTAATATAGTCTTAATTTTATTTGTGTAATATAAATCCAGCTTCAATGCCCCGTGTTATGCGCGGTTTATTAATCGGAGATAAATGTTCGTATACAGTGCTCAACATGAAAAAATCTAAGACGATTATCAATATTAGCGACGAAATGATGGTTAAGAAGCACCACAATGGTGTCAGACTAGTAGCGCCTAGTCACTCCACAGATCACTCTATGCATTCACTCTCTTCACATCTGCATTTACCTTTTAATGTGATATTTAAAAGGTTTGATAGTGCGATGATAAAAATGAATGAAAGCACCGCAAAAACCTGCGGCTTTGACTCAGCCAATGCGGGTGTGGGCGCGACAGTTGAGGAGATCTTCGCGACAGAAACAGCGGATGCTGTGTTACGTAAAGATCAGGAATGCATGCGACGAGCGCATTTGCTTACTCAAGAGCAAGATCTCATGATGAAAGATGGCAGCATCAAACGCAGTATTTCCTTTAGGCTTCCATGGTATGAAAAAAATAAAATTATAGGCATCATGCTTTACGGCATTATTGTGGGCGAGCATCCGGTATATGAATCGTTTCAGCAATTTAATAAAATCGATTTTATCAATTTGAACCGCCAACAGTCGACTCAGCTGGATCCCAACTTTTCCAACCGAGAATTGCAATGCATTAAATTACTGCTGCGTGGTAAAACCAGTAGAGACATCGCTAATACTTTGGGTTTGTCTATCAGAACCATAGAAACATATATCGATAACATTAAATTCAAATTAGCAGTTCAAACGAAACCAGAGTTAATTGAGAAACTGATGGATTTGCTTTATTAGGTCGTCAAATAGGCTTGTGCTTGTCTTGTCATTAGCGAGATAATATAGGCTTTCAAGGAGGTATATAAAGGAGCTATATGCAAAGAAATTTATGGATTTACGTTTTGCTTTCCTGCTGTTCTTTATCATCCAGCGTCGTTTTTGCAGATCAGCACGCTCAACCATTCAGCAATCGATTTACTGCCTTGTTAGCGTCTTCCTTCGTGGGCAGCCTGAGTGTAGGTCCAGACTTTGCTAGCGGTGGAAATACGCAAACCTTACCGCTAGGGCCAGAGCTTACCAGAACATTCACCGCCAACCAGCCAGGCAATACCTTGGCCAATGTCGAAGTGCTGCTAGGGGTTCAACAACCATTTACCCGTCACTTGCAATGGCAAATTGGTTTGGATGCAGCTACTACTAGTGGTGCCACATTATCTGGAAATATCTGGGATGATGCCTCACCGGTTTTTAATAACTACACCTATCGTTACCAGCTCAAGCATACCCAGCTTGGTCTCAAAGGGAAATTAATCGGCAATTATGGTTGGTCCTTCATGCCTTGGCTTAGCTTGATGCTTGGTGTCGGGTTTAATGAGGCCTATAGCTTTGCTAATACACCGATTATCTTCGAAGCCGTGCCAACTGCGGATTTCACCGAGCATACCACCACTACCTTCACCTACGGATTAGGTGTCGGCGTGCAGCGTACGTTGGCCAAGCACTGGCAGGTAGGTCTCGGTTATGAATGGGTGAATTGGGGTAAAAGTCAGCTGGGAAGTCTTATCGGTGGCTCAAATAGCCAAACGATTTCGATCTCACATTTTTATGCAAGCTCTGTGATGCTAAATGTGACCTTCTTGGCCTCGGACCAGTAAATTAATTAAGAGGATGGATTCTCATGATTCGGTTTTTGTCAGTCAGATATCTAGTCGCAAGTGGTCTCATGATAGCAGGATCTCATGTTTACGCCGGCTCACCTTTGTGGACACTAACACCGTTAACCGCAACGTCAATTGCTGTTGCCAGCAATGAGACTGCAACGGTTTCCTATAGAGTCACGAATCAGTCATCAAGACCGCATACTTTGGTGATGCAGCCGATTAAAGGAGTTAGCCAGCTTACTGCTACGTTAGTCGGTAACGCATGCTCCAACCCGTTCGTATTGGCGGGGCATCAATCATGCGAACTGAATCTGGAAATTCATGGGAATGAATTAATGGCCAATATTAATGGCGGTCCTGTTGTCTGCCAGCAGGGCGGCTTGGTTCAATGTTATCGTCCTGCTGCCGCCAATCAACTGAATGTTACGTATGCAGGCGCTCCGTCAAATATGACAACTTTGGCAGCTAGTGTGGCAAATCTTGCGTTGCAAGTAAGCGGTATAGCGCGCACGATCACCATCACCAATTCAGGCTCGTTGACCGCTGAAAACCTTTCTATACAAATGCCGACTTGGCCTGCTGGTACCACAGCCAACACGACTTGTACTAGTACGCTGGCGCCAAGCGCGAGTTGTACTATTACCGTGACGCCAGGTGCAACGGCCACTTCTAACTGCAATGCTGGCACTGGTAGTGAACCTACGCCTGGTGTGGTGACAGTCACGGCGGCTAATGCCGCGGCTGCAAGCATTAATGTGTCGGTGTTGACGTTTGGATGTATCTATCAAAAAGGGTTTGTCTTCGCTATTGATGACTCGACACCTGCAAGCACCAGTATTGGTGGTACAGCTGCCTCGCTATTTGATTTTTCACCGGTCTCTTGGTCGAATGGGTCATTGGTGATAACCGGCGGCCAGAGCTTAACCAACGGTGCGGCGAATACAGCGTCTATTATTTCCGTACAAGGTGCTGGCACTTATGCGGCATCCGTGTGTGATGCCTATGCAGTAGACTCTGCAGGTAACTCACCATGTACTAGTGGTACCTGCTACAGTGGTTGGTACTTGCCAGCTGTTTGCCAAATGGGTGCTACGGGCGAGCAAGCCAATTGCCCTGGTGGCATACCCAACATGGAAACCAACTTGGCGTCACTGGTAACAGGTTGTGCCGGCGCGTCATGCTTGGCGGGCGCCTATTGGACGTCAACCGAGTTTTCTGGGATACCGGCAACCTTTGCGCGTACACAGAACTTTATTAGTGGCGGTACTGGAACACAATTTAATGATGATAAAAACTTTTCGTATAATTTGCGTTGTGTGAGAAGTCTTAGTTAATCGCTGATAAAGCGGGGGCTGCTTAGTCTGACAGCCCCCGTAGTACCTGACGTGTCATTACCTCGATTGACGTCCTTCAGGCTGAAATCCCGGATGAAAGAACATTTTCCATAAGACACCTTGGCCTAGCACGCGCGATATACCCAGCACAGAGAAAAATAAAATAAAGGTAAAAAACATAATCGTTAGCTGAGCTAAGAATACATCAAGATGTGCTGTAAAGAGTTGCCAGGTTTGCTGTAAGGTGTCTCCTTTCATGTAGCCTCGCAGCGCCTCTTCTATCATGTGCAAAATGAATAAAAAAACGCAGAACACAATCGTTTTATATAGCACGGGTATGATGAGTGGTGCTTTGGGGAATCGTTCACCTAGCTTAAGATATTGGCCAATCATAATGACTTTTGCCATGATCAACGCTCTGATAAAACAAAATCCGTAAGGGAGATAAATGCTGCTAAGTTTCCCGAGTAAAAGGCGGTTGTAAGAAATAAAAGCTGAAAATAATAATGTCAGAAAGATCGTGTACATGAGGTAGATCTGCAATTCCTTGCTGAGCATTTGTTTGATATTTTCTTTTGGTGGAGTGTTAGGCATTGCTATGGCGTCCGTCCTTGGGTCAATCTAAACGACATTAAGCGTAACGCAATTATTGTGACGTGGCAATTTGCCTGTTATTAGTCAAATCAATCATGTGTTATTGTGGCGGTTTGTTGGGGTATTAGTGTGATTAACTTCATCGAGTTTGAGCCGTGCCCATCATCGGTGGCGCCAACTAATTGATTGAATGGTAGTCGAATCTGCTAGAAACTTTTAATAAAGCTTGACCCATATAACATCTGTGCAATAATTACGCCCATAATAACTTACAATAATAAAAAGATATGTTTCGTACACCGACTCCAGTCGAAAAGCTAGGCACCTTCATTCAACAAAAAAATTTTGCTGAGTTTGATCGTTATTATCAATTTCTCCATCAAGATAAGGCGGTTGGGCGTGAGTGTGTTTACCAATTGCATGATGATATGTCGTTATTTCAAGTTGCATTGAATCATGGTGCACGTCACATTTGTGAGTACTTAATTGCTAATGGCTATTCAGAAAAGCGATTACCAAAAAGTTTAAGACTTACAGTATTCATAAAATATATAGAGCTATTGCTTTCCCATTTAGGTCATCGACAAAAGTTATTTGAATTGCTCGATATTATTACCTCACACAAAGAGGACTTGGCATTTGATATTAATTATCAGGTCAATCACTTGACATTACTGCAACATGCTTGTGAGCGTGCCCCTGGTTTGATACAAGCATTAATTAACTACGGTTGCAAATTGGGGCTAGAGCCAGTCAATGACGCGATCCTGAATGAGCGGCGTTTATCAACATTCAAGTTTTTGTTGGCGTCGAATAACATTGAGCTCACAAGAGAAATATGGACACAAATCCTGATCACTGCTGCTTATCTCAACCATATGGATTACGTAGAGTGCGCACTAAGAAACCATGCGAACCCAAATGGTTACACAAGGTTGGGTTATTCAGCGTTATGTTATGCCACAGAACATAACAATTTAGAAATGGTTAAATTATTAATTCGCCATGGTGCAGCAGCCGGCTCTAGTTGTGCGCTAGAGAATGCCATTTGCCATGAAAATGTTGAGATGATAGAAGCATTGCTCGAGATTGGTGCTGGGTCGTTTTGTGATGTAGATGAACGATTTTTGCAGCTAGATGTTAATGCCAGCCATTGCTACGTTGAAGGCATGACAATTAATCATGTTGCTGTCACGCATGAAACCCATGGTTTTCATGCTGCGTTTTTAACCGTGGATGAGTTGCAGCAATTTGTGGCGACGCAGAGAAAATCCATTCGGATTGCTCATCTCAAATATAATCTACAAGTTTGCGCGGTTGGGAAGTTCACAGATACACCTGAATATATGGCGTTGGATCAGATGTCTACGTGTTCTAGTACGCCTTCATTATTCATGCTCACTTACGATGTATTAAAGAGGCACCGTTATCCATACAGTGCGCTAGCGGATAAATCGCGTTTGTCACTCATGAAGTACTTGCGTGCTAAATTAATGCCTGGGATCAATGCCATTGAAGAGATGACAGAAGAACAGCGTAGAGCAGTCGGTATTCTTTATGATAGGCTGGATGAACTGGAAAGTTTTCGTGAAAGAGTCAGTCAGGAATTTCGCCGTCAAGTGAAAATGGCAAGACTACACTCCGCGTTGTCGGTTTCTGGTATCTATGTCTCAATTGGCTCTACCGGATTATATGGCCTCATTAGCCTTATTCTAGCTTGCGTAAACTCGTCTCCCGGTGCCATAGGGTATAGCGCGTGTTTTCCCTTGGAGTTTATGCAACAAAATGCAATGTGTATATTTGGTGTGCCTGGTATTTCTGTTGGCGTGCTGGTGGTGATATCTGCACTAGTGTCAGCTGCGTTTTTTAAAAAATATGGAGTGGATCGCGGCTGTCATAATGTTTGGTGTTATGAAGACTTTGCCAATCGCACATTGCCTGTGAAAAATCATCCTGAAATTCGTGATGCTATCAACCGGCTGATTATTATCCTTAATGAAGAAAACATCTCACCAGCAATGATCATGCAGCAAGCGTTGCTCGCGCTCCCTGATCTCGCGCTCCCTGATCTTGATACTCCGCAACTCATTTCAGTTTTGGAAAGATTGCAAAATCATTACGCCTCTAGTGTCATCAAGCGCATCTACCAGGATAAATCTCAAATACCTTACGCGCGCTATAGTCGCAGTCGTTTCTTTTACAATGAGAATCAAGTCATGGCGGCAAGGAACAACCGCTTGCCTACTGTGATGGCGATGCATGATATGCCAAACGCAGATTTGCAAACAGTGTTAGGTCATGAATTATTTGAAATCATGGACAGCGAACCGGATGATGTGCCGCCTGCGCTAGAGATGGATGATGATGTGAATCAGCAAGAGAGCGATGCGGTGCCGTTGCTTTTGCGGATGAACTAGACGGTTCTGTCAGTGGCCATGAATTCCCTGATCATCCAAAAAGCAATTGCTTAACGTCTTCTTTAAAACGAGATAAACGGTTTGATTATGGTGAATGTTTCATACTGGTTTATCACTCCTAGTTAATCAGAGGCTTTTCACTGGCCGATTCACAGTGATCGACTACTTGAATGAGATAGATTAGAATTCAAAAAAATCAAAAAAGGTATCAGGCATGTCTATTCAATCCATCTTCGGTTCCATTGCGTTTGTTACGTCAGTCATAGGTTTATTGCCTCAGATCATCAAATCATTGCGTACACGATCGACCACCGATATTTCAATGGCTATGTTAATCAACTACTTTATTTGCTCATTCGCCTGGATAGTTTACGGTGGCTACACTGATGCGAGCTTTGTGTTATATAGCAATATATTTGGCTTGCTGACTTGCATCATGCTGATCGTGATGAAAGTTAAGTTTGATAAGCATGAAAAATTGTCATAGGGTTGAGGGTCATCGTGAGTATGTAGCGGTAGCTCGCAATTTATTCCCAACCTGATGTTTATCCAATATCTTCTCACAATGATTCAGCATTCTTTTGTAACCAACTGATATGGACTTATGCCTGGGATCGTTCTTTAAAAAATGGGTATGACTCAAATCAATATCACTTTTCGCATTTTGTATGGCATGAATTTGATTGCTTTGATGCTTAATCAACATGCTAACATCGGTGATATCAGCAAGATTCGTTACCATTATCAGTAATTCACGTACACGTTTCTCATGCAGCTTGCCAATCAAGCCCAGATAATGATTAATTTCTTTAAGGATTTCCGCTTTTGCCGGATGATCTTCGACTACTGGCGCGACCACGGGCTCTGGATGGGAGACTGGTTTCATTTCATCAACCAAAACTTCTACGGGTTTTGCTGCTTTTCTGAGATAACGAAACTTTGATCTGACTTCATCTCTAGAGTCAACCGGAAAACTCTCAACAATTTTTTCGGCATCAGCGTGATCGTCGATATGATAATTCATTGCTTCAACCAGATTAATTCTTTTATCTGTTGGAAGTAAGTGTAATAGAGTTAAAATCATTTCATGATCAGTGACTAAATTTGCATGACGCAAGATGACATCATAGCGTGATTCAGTCTTAATTCTCTCTATATAGCGGCATAGCGCGACAGGGTTTCTGCAGTCTGACTCTAGTAGTTTTTTCAGAAATGCTATTTGGTTATTCGAAGACAACAGGCTTAAATAGGCTTCGAGATGCTCTGATAGCGCAGCAAACTCAAGATGATGCAGCAAAATCGTCAAGCGTCTGCTTTCAGGCGCGGCACGCAATAAACCAAGAAAATCTTCGCCTGTCACCAGCAGTCGTCTATGCTCTTTTAACAGTTGTAAGAAATTCTCTTCATTATGAATGCATTGCATGGCCTGCACGAAATGCTTACCGTTATCAATGGCTTCGTTCACCGACATCAATCGAATGAATCGTTTTGCCTCAGTCATGGCCAGCAAGTCTGAAATCAGTTTATCGATGGGAGACTGATCATCCTGCTTACCTTTGTCATCATCTTGACGCGCTATTTTCCCGCTTAGCATGACTGAATCCTCTCTTTATATGTTTTATATAGATTAAGAGGATTCAAATGACATGATGATGACGGCTGAATGACAATTTTGTCATGATTGATAACAGAGGCTCTACTAATGGGCTGTCTAGCCATACAAACTGACAAGACAGTGGCGTACTCCCGGATCAATTTAAAAAAACAAAATTGATCCGTGCCACTTGCACATACTTCATTAGCAGGTCCCCTCTCCCAGCCACGAGGTCAGATTGAGCGCATAAGGGTCATTCTGGGGGAGGGATAGGGTGAGGGTAAAACGCTGTCTCTGTAAGACTTCAACTTATACCCTATCAATATGTCTCAGAATTAATAGGAACTACGGCCCACTATTAACCGCCTGCAAGCGCACATCATCTTTGTTCTGCGCTCGACAAGTGGTGGTGATTTCACACGCCCGCCCAGGTGAAATCATCAGCGTGATTAAATCTTTAAACACCCCTTCTTCTCTAAATGAGGCAACGATGGTTGAATCTGTGTACGCTGAAAACATTTTTGCTGTCTCGTGTTTTTCCTGCCATTTTAAAGTTAATTTAGCAGCTGTTGCTTTAGTTTTCTTAAACTCAAACGTCATGGGAATAAAGTCACCCCATTGACGATTGAATGCCATGATCAGCCTAACAAGCTCGCGTAAATGATCATTAATAACGACACCGTCCTTCGAAGACTTGATCATCAATAGTTGAATTGCTTGTTGAGCACTGCTAATGGCGTTTCGATAATCAACATAAGTGCATTCATTTTCGCGAATAATGGTAGACTCTTCTGCAATGGCTTCCAGATCAAATGAAATCCCTAATGTCTCGCATGGAAAAACACAAAATTTAATCGGCAAGTCTGACTTGTCTTTCACAAGGTAGATATGAATTTTATTATCCGCTGGGGGATATTCAGCGATGTTATCATGAAAAACGATAGGGCCTAGATTGTCATTAATTAAAGTCAGCATTAATTGATAATCATCGCTTGCCAGAAATTCCGCTAACACTTTTTGCGGCGTTCTTATGTTGTAATCAACCGCGTTCAGGTAGTTGCTGAGATGTGGAGCGATGGCTTCTTGCATAGATTGATTGAGTCTGGCTGCTATTAGAGCTAGCTGATTTAAAGACCTTTGATATTCGGAGGATCGCATCACTTAACAGTTCCTAGTATGTTTGATAGCATAACTGTGTATTATACAGAATATAAACAGAACCGAACATTCAACCTCTTTAAAGGAATAAAAGGAGCTAGCATTAATGCTTAGAAATGCGAACGGTAAAGCGACTTACCTGGACCCCTCAGCTGCTCATGTCTATCATCAACATAACGGTCTTCAGTACACGCAAGCTTGTCGGTTCATGGACGAAGTGGCGGCGTATCTTGTCAGTCCTGTGCTTGATATTGGTAGTGGTGACGGTAAGGTGTCTGCGTTTCTAGCCAACCAGTACAATGTCAAGGTAACGGGCTTGGATATATCCAGTGAGCGTGTAGCGCTTGCAAAGCAGCAATATGCTACTACCAGTGCAGATTTTGTGGTGGGTAATGCGCTCGCTTTAGATGAAACCCCTGCGATTGCGCATCAGCAATATCAAACCATCGTTTCATTCAATACGATTCACCATTTGCCTGGCACTGAACAGTTAGCTTTCTTCAAGCAAGCTCGCGCGAAGCTGACAGACAATGGCAGAGCCATTTTTTTAATTCCTGGTTTGTCTGAGTATCATGAAGCAATCAAGCAAGCAGCTAATGCGCGACGATGGAAAGCGTATTTTGCCGATTTTGATTTACGTGCCGTTCGCACTTATGAAAACGCTGAATATTATTGCCATCTTGCTTATCAAGCAGGATTCAATCTGCCATGCCAAGTGACGGAAGCGGATGAGCCAGGCATAGAAATGGATTTCGACGGTTTAAAAAATTACTTTGCCGGCTGGCTGCCTCACCTTGCGCATCTGAAAGCTAAAAATGTAAACACAGCGTTACAAGATGAATTTTTGCAGGATATCGTGAGCTTATATTTTGCCAAGCATCAAATCGATAAGGCAGGCAAAGTAAATCCAACGCTGCGACAAAATAAAATGGTTTTCTTCAAGACGCCTAGCGCTCGATTGGAAGGATCTTCCAGTTCACAAAATGAATTGAAGGGTAGTGTTGAGTATATAATGATATGATTCAATCATCACTTAATCACCCAAATACTAGGGTGGTTAAGTGAGCTAAATTGGCTGATGCTAATCATCAAATCTACAAATTTAGTTGATTGCAACAGCAATTATCGATGCGATCCGCTCATAATCCTGAATATAAAAAGCCGTTTCCCCTAGCTGTAGGTCGCCGCTTTTATTTAATTCCCATTCTTTTTCATGAGTCATGCGATTGATGGCGTAAGTGTATCCTCTGCCTGAAATAATGATGTGATTTTGGGTGACGACTGGTACGTAAGTCGATTGATACTCAGGCATATCAGTATGCTTATCATCTATTTTCCATTGCCAACTATCGCTGCCATCTGTGGCGTTAATGGCGTGTAAGGTTCTATTCTCTACCATGTAAAGTGTATTGTCAGCGAAAGCTGGTGAATGCACTTGACTGGTGGTCGCGCGTGTCCATTTGATGGTGCGTGTGGCCAAGTCAAATGCATAGAGATTTATTTTATGGTTTGTTAAATCAAACAGGATAATGAACACAGTTTTACTTTTCGCATCGTAAACAGGTTGTGTGTAGTACACGCTGGTATCTGTGTTAAATGAGTTTGGCATGGTAAACAGCAACTGGCCATTGCTGCGATTAAAAACTCGCAAGCCATCACTGCGACTTGCATCGCTAATGAGATACTCATCAGTCACCATGGGTGCGGCATAGCCGTGTATGTTGAATGTGTTTAGCAGTTTGCCGCTAGTGGCGTCCATATCATGCATCAGTCCCACTAGCTGGCCATTTATAAGTGGCGAGACTTCGGTATAAATATGATTACCATCAACCATGGGGCTTTCAAAGGTATCAATATCTCTGCATGGAGCCGCAGTCGAAAAAACAGGTTTGCCAGTTGCTGCTTGATAAGATGCAACAAAACATCCATTTTTTTTACCATCTGCATCAGAAAGTAGATAGAACAAATTTCCATTTGCAAACGCAGGTGCGGAAGCTGTCCAAATGGAATTTGGAAACGGTTGATTCCAGATGGTCTCCCCGGTTTCAAGATTAATGGCAAAGAGTCCACTATAGACTGGATAGCGTGTGGTAGACATCACATACAGTGCTTTATTGGTGATAGATGTCTCTATTGAGCCGCTATCGTTTGGAGTTGGCCCGGTAAATTGTTTAGACCATAAAATTTTAAAATGGCTAGCATCTGATGGTGTGTTCACATAGTGAGTGTGGTCATTGTTGCCGCTATTACCTATCCATACAGCAGTTTCAGGTGTTGCTTGCGCGAATGCCTGAGTTGACAGCAGGCAGATAAATAATACTTTTTGTAACTTTGCCATTACAAATTCCTTGGGGTTAGATAAAAACGGCGTGGGAAACGCAGGCTTATGCTAACAGCACGATTAAGGCAGTTCAATCTCAGCGATAGCTAAAGATGCTAGTATAAATAAGTCCTGTTACACCACTATAGGTGTCATATAAAATCTTCGTTTCTGATAAAATAGAAATATCCTCACACATGATGTAATACCTAAAGGAGATTCAATAATGCAATCCAGACTCAATAAAATAGCAGCGGCAATTGCCACTATCATGCTATCGACTTCCATCTTTGCTGCAAACAGTGCCTCACCGGTTGGTTTGTGGAAAACCATTGATGATGTGACCAACAAGCCGAAATCCATCTTACGCATCTCAGAATCAAATGGAGAGTTGCAGGGTACTATCGTCAAATCGTTTCCAACTGACGCGAACGTGAATGGTATTTGCGTGGGCTGTGCTGGCAAATTTCATAATAAGCGCCTAGAGGGCATGACGATTATGTCTGGCCTCAAACCTGAAGCAAATAATCCTGGCACATGGAGCGGCGGTAAGATCACGGATCCACTCACGGCTAAAACTTATAAATGCACGATCACCGTCACCAATGGCGGCAGTTCATTGGATGTTCGTGGTTATATCGGCATTCAGTTGCTCGGTAGAACGCAAACCTGGGTGAGAACGAAATAGTTCGCTGAGATAGTGAATTGATAGAGTCATAACGTTTTCTATCTACATCAGTCGCACTTCAATCGAATGGCGGCTGATGATTCAAGATGTATTAATTTTACCTGCGACCATTTCCTGTAGCGATCACTGTTGGAATTCAGTAGAATTCTGCTTCCCAATAAGCAACTGAATGACACTTAAAGATATCAAACAGGAAGTTTACATGAGTTTCTCAACACTGCTACGCCGTAGCATAATCGCTTTCACTGTCGCGCTAATCGTCTTGCAATCTGGTTTTGCATCCGCGCAAAAATTACGAAATTATTACCCGCCCATCGAGCCATATCACACAGGCTATTTACAGGTGTCGCCCATACACCGAATTTATTATGAAGAATCCGGCAATCCTAATGGCAAGCCAGTGGTGTTCTTGCACGGTGGCCCCGGTGGTGGCACTTCACCAGTGCAGCGCCGATTCTTCGACCCTAAGGCTTACCGAATTGTTTTATTCGATCAACGTGGTTGTGGCAAAAGTACACCTTTGGGCGAATTACGAGACAACACAGTCCCACTGTTAGTAGAAGATATTGAAACGTTGCGCAAGTTTTTAAAAATTGAAAAGTGGATGGTGTTTGGTGGCTCTTTTGGCAGCGCGCTTGCATTAGCTTACTCGGAAGAACATCCAGAGGCCGTCACTGAAATAATATTGCGCGGTATATTTTTAGGAACCGAAGATGAAAACCAATGGGTTTCTGAAGAGGGTGGAGTAGGGCGTCTGTTTCCAGATTTGTGGGATGATTATGTCGCGATCGTGCCACCTGAGAACCGCCAGCATATTCTCAACTTCTATTACGACAAGATCCGCAGTAAAAATAGTGATGAACAAAAGCGTGCTGCACTGGAGTGGGAAAATTACGAATCACGCCTCTCTTATGAAATCACCCCACCGCGCAATGTGATCTCAGACGTTGACGATCATTTCCTCGCCAGCGCACTCATAGAAACAGAATATTTCACGCACCATTTATTTTTAAAAGACGATCAGTTAATCCGCGGTGTGAATCGCATCCGTCATATACCTGCGGTGATCGTGCAGGGTAGGCATGATTTCCTATGCCCAATGTGGGTCGCGTATCGTCTACACAATGCCTGGCCAGAAGCAAAATTTATTATTACTGAAGGCGCTGCACATTCTGCAGATGATGCGCCCAATAGAGATCAGTTAATTCGCGCAACGGATAGCTTTCGTCCCAATGGTTAGAAGTGAAGGTGTGGGTGTCAGGCATGCAAGTTAGCTTATTAACTTAGTTATTTGATGGTAAGTCACAAAAGAGGAAATATGCATATCAATCTCTCTAATGTTACGGCCGTCACCCACACTATCTGGTTTTGATTATTCACTATTACCATATAGTGCTGTTTCTTCTCCTAACTTGTTTTCTCTCAGCGGGATTGGTTGCATTATCAAGCTGTTTTTTTATCTCAGCGATTTGCTTACGCAATGCTTGCAATTCCAGTTGATGCGCAATCATAAGCTGTGGGTGGCTGTTTAAATGTGTGAGCTCAACCCGATTCAATTCTAGTTCCTTTTGCCTGTCTATTACTTTTTTTCTTGCCGCGGGTAATCGCATTAATGCTCTAAAAGTAGTATTGGGAATGAGGTATTGATCGGGCTTTGTTTCTACACAATCAAATGCACCTGATTTTTCATCATAAGCAATGATTTTAAATATCAAAATCAGTTGCTTATATAAATTGAGTTGAGTGGGGGACACGTTTGATGCGAAGTCATGACTGGTGCTAAGCAAATCACGCAACAGAATGTCTACATCAGGATTAAACAACTGGCTAGCAAAATTAAATAATTTCGATAGTATAGGTGTTCTATTGTTTGCTTCTGACATAAGAACATAATATGTTTTCAGCCATCCACGCGCGTTATGGATATTAAAGAACAAAGTTGGAGATTCTGCCAGGCACAGGGTAAGCATTTTTTCAGCAAGCGCTAGTAATGACGCACTGTCTCCAAGCGAATGGTGAAATGTCATAAGCTGAAGATAGGGTCTTGGAAGTGAGCATATTGTTAAGGATCTTAATATCGATGGGTTTGGGTATAGACTAAATAATTGTTCATGTTCTGGTAAACCATTTACGGCTCGTTGGAGTTTTTCTAGCAGCATTGTACTTTCTGAAGAGTATAGGCAATATTCTTTTGCTGTTGCTCCATGGCACGCAGAAAGATTTCTTACTAGACGCCCCGCAAGGCACGAAATATATGCTACAACACCATTTATCGCCGTATTGAGATGCGAAGGTTTCTCTTCAAATTCCTTGATAATATAATCTTCAATAATTTTTGATGATTCCTCATCAATCAGCGTGTCTATCGCATGAACATATAATAAATAGTCATACCACTCGGCGGTTCGACTTGATTTAGGTATGGCGTTAAATCGTGTGTTTAACGCATCTAGCTGTGTGTTGATCTCATTACGAGGTAATTTTGGTGCGGAATGATCTAGTAGGTTTATCAATATCTTTTCAATCTGATGGATTAAATCAGTTGTGCTTGAGTCTGTAGAGCGCAGCATCTATCTCTCCCTTTGGAATTTTCGCGCGAGTATATCACGGTGTTTGATATATCATAGGGCTGACAACAACCACCAACATTGATAATAGACTGAATCTGTAATATTCAGCGTAAAACCGAATTACAAATATCATCGATTGCTGATACAACAGCATTTGATGTTTGATACTGTTCTTGCAGCTTGCTCGCCTGGTTATTCAAAAGCAAATTCACACCAAACCAGCCCCAATAAATTCTATGCTTGAGGATTTTATCATGCTTGATTTCCATCAATTCCAAAATATCCACTTGGTCGCCGGTTGGTGTTTCGCGCGGATATTCCCAAATTAGGATATTATTATTGACGTGATAGGTGCCGGTTCTGTACCACTTTACAAATTCATTCGGACGACGTTTAGTGCCTTCAATTAAGAAGGCTAATATTTCATCTCTGCCAGTTAACACGCCTGACGAGCAGCAGCCCATGATGATAGGTACTAGCGGGCTTTCAAGAATGGCGTGGTCATCATACAAATCAATTAACGCATCAACATTCCGACTGGAGGCGAATTCATGCCATTGGTGGTAGATTCTTTCAACTGGATTCATGATTAATTCTCATTTATAGATTTTTGCTTATCATAACCCGATTTCAATCAATCATCAAAACTGGCGTCTAATGCTGACTCTAAGCGCTTTTTATTGAATTAAGCCATTCAAAACTATCAAGTTTGAATGGCTTAGCATGAAAGTCAGTATCTATATTGGCTAATTGAGAATGGCGATTTGATAGGTGCCTGTGGCATCAGATGGGTCATTAAATTCCTTATCTATGTAAAGCACCTCGCTAGGAGCCAGTTCGCAGATGATAGATTTAATCATTGAACCGTCACTTAAATAGTGTTCACAATGGTTAGTATGATTTAACGCTTTCTTATGTGTTCCCACAGCGCCATGCTCTAGCACCAGTTGCACAACTTGCGTTTTCGATGTCTCATTGATGAGAGGAAACCCTCCTGTTATTTGTGTAATACGCCACTTAACAGGCTCAAAATTAGTGACATTTTTTGCGGTGATGGTTTGAGTTGCGAGCACAGGTAAAGACGCACCTAATAACCCAAGCACTGCGACGACCAGCAAAATAGACTTCATCATACAAGCTCCTTTTGATATGAGGTTCAGCGATATTATCCCTGAATGGTCTGCGCTAGAGCAATGTTGTCACATGATCAGCAGTAAAAAATACGGGTCGGGGCTGTTGCGCAGCAGCAATAGGAATTCAATTGGGGTAGCGTCAATAAACCTGAAATCAGCTTGATTTGACGGCTTTATTCAATAAGTTAGAAAGAGGCTGCTCATCCTTTGACTGGGTGGCCTCATCTGCGTAGAATGCAGACCTTCATTCTAAAAATCACAACATAATAAAAAAATGAATAGCCACTCTCCAGCTCGCAATCAAGGCGCCATACCCGGTTTAATCAATGATTTGGTAAAGCGCATCATTACTTTCTTACCGCACTATGATCAAATGGTTTTGCGTAATGTGTCATATTGGTTTAGACAAAATATACCTCATCCCTTATTTGAAGAAATAAAAGCAGTGATGCGTGCGTTGCCGTATGACGTTGATGTTGATTCAGTGTCGCATGAGCATTTTTATATTACACATTGGGGCGCGCGTAATACGCGAAGTACGTATGATGACATTAAAAAATTCTATGCAAAACTAACCAATCTTCATCAGGTTTATCTTGCGCAAAATACCTTAGCAGGCAGTGCTAAACTCTTAAGCGAACTGTATACCATGTCCAGAATTTCCGCCTCGAATAAAACGGCGTTGGGTCAAAGACTGCAAGCGTGCCATCCATTAATGCGCAGTATTTTACTGGACATGCTTTACCATAAGTTTAACGGCGATTTTCAAGGCAGTCAGTTGTTGGGCAAAGGTGTCGCTACATCAGAATTATTATTAAAAGCGTTTGAAGCAGCAGTAAAAGCCGAGCCAGCATTTGCAACACCATTGCAAAAGCACAGAATGGTTTTATGCAGATTGATGCTAGTATTGAATAATTCAGGCAAAAGCGACCAGCAAAAAATAAATGAGATTAACGATCTATTTCATTTCAATTTGAGCGATCAACCAAGAGTGTTACCCATGCTTGCCTGTTTGGTGCAAGATAGCAATTGTTTTGGCAATATTGATTTATTTAACTATCTCGTATCGCATCTGAAAGAATATGCAGATAAAGCGCTTCCAGTTTTTAATAATTTTGTAGTCACAATGACACCAGCGTACAAAGATATGCAGAGGCAGGCTAAGCCTATTAGCCAAGTTCGTGCAGCGGAACCTGCAGATTCAGCACTTAAATTAGTTAATTCAGGTGTCTTGACACCCAGTGTGGAATGGTGTCGTACGGTTCATCCAAATACCATGAGCTCGCTGACGGATAACGAACGCAAAAAAATATTCGAGGAATACGTTGTAGCCAACAAGTCTTTGAAGGCATGTTTCAGTCGGCCGCTTTGTGACTTGCCAATCTGGCTCAGACACATCGTCTTTCAACCAGACTTATTGCCTCCGCAGCATAAGCAAACACTCATGGGTTTCGATCTAAACCAAATACCTAGGTTTGTGTATCATAAGCCAAATGCCCGTATGAAAAGCAGCGAAATCGCCAATCTTAAAAATCATTTCCGGCTTCCTGCTGAGCTCGGTGTTCAACTATGTGATAATTTCCTAAATTATCATCATGACGATGCAACCATAGGTATCATGTTAGATCTACACGCTGAGTCGCGTGAAAAGCGAGACGACATAAAAAACCTTTTCTCGATACGTAACAAAGATTTGAAAAAGTTGGTCGCCAGTCCAGTGTATCGGCATTTGCGAGCATGCGCGAAATTAACACCTGAATTTTATCAGTGGGCAGCTATCTATCTGGTTTATCTTGAGTATGTGCTGACACTGCATCAGGATTTTTTTCTTGATACTTTGCGCCGCCTTGCCTCACCTTATCAGTATTACGGTGTCACCAATACATCATGGCTGGAACAACTGACTAAGTTATTCTGTATTAACGAGCTGAGTTTTTTAATCGATATATTTGATCCTGATATGCAGCTGTTGAAAAAGATCATGGAGTCAAACCCAGATCTTTTGATTGTTTCTGCCGCGTTGGCACGAGATGCCATTAGCACAGGGGGAGCATTTGCTTGTCGTCTGCCAGCAAAAGCTGAAAGCCAGCCTAGTTATCAAAATCTTTATGTCTGGTCCTACGAAGACAGATCAATTGAACAAGATAGCGCTGATTTAATGTTCGTGTCATTTTGGACGCAAACCAGAATGTATAAAAAGCTGCAAATGAACGCGCCAGAGGTGGTCCGCTTATTGTGGTATATGGGCGTCGATTATTATGATGTTTACTCTGGATTGTATGATCACGGTGGTGCATTACCTGCATTACTTAACTTTAAAGAACAAGTGAATGATGATGAGCTGCAATTAACGCGGATCATTGCGATGTACTTATTCATAGAAAGAGAAGTCATACCGCTAAAAGATCAGTTAACTGAAGTTGCTCGTCATGGCTTTGTCAGCGATCTAAATTATGTGCGGCAAATCTCTGCTATCTACAGGATCGAGAAGGTAGACGAGCTGAAGTCTGTCTTCACAAAGGCGAAATTCACAAACCTGCTATATGTGTCCACTGTGTTGAAATATTTGGGTGTTGATTTAACATTAACGCTAAGTCGTGAAAGAAAATTTTTCAATGGCAATAAATTATTTGCTAAATTCGCCAACGCGGCTTCAGTAGAATGTTTAGAGTCAGTGCTGATTAAATTGGTATCGTGTGATGATCAGCAGCGATATATACAAAGGAATAGCGATGAAATTGAGGAAGAATTACGCGGCGAAATCTTCATGGATTGTGAGAATGACTTACCTCAACTTTCATTGAGCCCAGGTGCAGTATTTTTCCAGCCACGGTCATTGTTTGATAATGATAGTGAAATGAATGCAAATCTAGGTGAAGAGCCAGAAATAAAGCGTCGTAAGGCTGAGTAAGAGTTAAGAAATAAGAAGTCAGACAGGGCAAATAGAGTATCGCAATATACTTGCCCATGTCTGACTGCGCAATATCATCAAACAAATTTCGCTTCGATTTTTTCTTTCAGTGTGCTCATCATCGTGACCGCAGACATGATCCTTAATCCGCGCCAACCAGCACCTTTAAATAATCCGGCATAGCCTGAGCTTGCGCGGATATGTTGAATGGCGTCCTTGATACGCATCGATTGTTTGGGGTCCACAGACTGCTGAGCCGTTTTAATGGTATCTACCGCTTGAGATGCCACCACCGCACACAAACCAGCGCTCATGCCAGATGCTACCGTCGCTAAAAATTCATTATCGCAATATGGCATGATGTATGGTTTGAAGATGGGTGGTCCAGCAATAAATGCTGCTGTGAAGACACCGTCTCTCATCGCCGTAGCCGTCATGCCTTTGTAGAGACTCTTTATACCAGCTTGATGGACAACCGAGCGTGCGGTCTGGCTAAAGCCCGTCTTGGCCTTACCTTGTTGTGTCATGATCATTTCCGTAGGACAGGTCACAATGGCCGATGCTACTCCAGCGGCAAATGCACACCCGGTTTTTTGCAAATCATTCATGGGTTCATTATTAAAATAAGCGTTTTTAATGAATGTATTTAATCCTACCTGAATCGCTGTGATAGGCATCATGCTTGCCGTATTCGGAATGAGTCCGCGATACAAAATGTAAGGCTTGATGGTAAACGCTTCTTTATTTTGACTACGTGTTTTCATCGTCCAAAAAGGATGATTCACTAACACCTCAGCGGCACCAGCCGCAGCGCCAGCCATCATGCTTTTAACAATGTCATACGTTGATGTTTCTTGTCTTGTTTTAGACATAAAAAAATCCTCCGATGCTTTATCAGCACCAAAAAAATGAATAAATAAAAATAATAGATATCCGCTGCGCTCCTCCTAGAGAGGCGCGGATACCATGGCTGACCTAACTAGGGTGAGAAATGCAGGATGAGTAGCACCACAATTAATATGAGAGATAAATTAAGGCCGAGCACAATCACGGCAGAATTATCTGCTGAAATGATGTTGCTTGTTTCCCGGTTAAATTTATTCATGTGGAAATGGCGCTTTTATTTGAAATAATAATGACTATATTTTCAACCTAACAAACTCATTAGCTGAGTGTCAACGGTAAATTTGAATAAAGCATGCGTAGCCCGGATAAAATGCTTCTCAATTTTATGCGGGGTTAAACAATCAAGTTTCACCTTCATAAAGCCCCACACATTACCCATGAAATAAATGAGTCTGTGCTCTGAGATGTATACCCATGATTTTTAATATAGATTAAGGTGTCCTTCCCTGACAGCCCAAGTCAATGCGCTTAGGAGATGATGCATTTATTAGGCTTATCATTTACTTTGAGATTATCTTCAGCCAAGGCTTTCCCCCTAAAAAATCCACATGATATTACGGCAATGTTTGTAGGTTTTGTTTTGAATATTACGCAAGTCTCAGCACCATTTAATCTGATTGTTCTTGATTTTAAGCTAAATACGTCTTTATGCTTGAATTGAACTGCTACAACGCCTGAAATGGCATCCACATATTCTATATCGTGATCTTTGATGTAAGTCGTACGGGCAGTTTTGGTACAGAATGCTTCAGCATCTTTTTGATTAGTGAAATATAGTGCATGCGTAGTATTGATAGATGATATTAAAGAGGCATAGGTGGGGCTAAGTAGATTTCCTAATGAATTCATCAGGCTTCGTGAAATGAAATTGTCGTAACGACCACCATCAATTACTGTGAGTGCATCGCCAACCGCATAAAAGAATTCTTGAGACGTTATTTTGTATTGTTTGGCGCGGGTATAAAACATTTTATTGACGCTGCCTAAAGCCCGTAACGTTGCATCGCCGTTTTTTAGGGTAAATGAAAAAAGATGAAAGCATAAATCACGTGGAAAACGACCTACCAGAGCTGTATTGTCTATCAGCTCAACTGCTTGTGCATGAGCGCCGCTAATACTTGTGTTATCAGCATTAGAGGGCTCCTGATTTTCTTTAAGTAGGTTGTGTTGCATGATAAGGGTGGCCACTAATAGGAGTCTGTTGTTTAGGCATCTTAAATCAATATTCCCCTAGCAGTCTAGGTTGTCAGAGATATTATGCATTTATTAGGCTTATTATTTTCTTTATGATTATCTAATGAGAAAAGATGAAAACATATTTCACCAGCAATACGACCTACTAGAGCTTTGCAATAGCATTATTTAAAGAATCTTACACCTTGTGCCATGTTTGAATTATACAAGTCAGATTCAGTCTTGGCGTAATGGTCAGCGGGGATTTTTACTATCAGAACAAGTATGAGCGTCAGTAACAAGTAGATAACGTAAAGCAGTATATTATCTATGGTTTTATTTATTTTGAATGCTTTCCTGGCTAGATTTATTAAATAACATGACAGAGGGACGCCGCAAAAACAGATGAAATTGAATAATAGTCCCCAACTGGTAGGCATGATTTGTGCTGCATCAATCGCGATTGGTCCTGCACTAGGTGTGGGTGAAATCTTGGGTGAATAGAAAAGATAGGTTTGTCGTATTTGATGTGGTATGGGATCGTAAATAATCATTAATAATGGCAAGGCTAGTGATACGATAAGGTCGCTGTATGTCGATAATTTGCGAATACTATTATCAATAATAAATCCAATGGTGAGCGTAATCCCAATGAATGGAATCACCAACATATTAAATATCGCTAGAATGAGCGCCCATGTCTGCATGGTTGAATACCTTTTCAAGCCATCAGTATAACATAAAATAATGAAAAGAGGCGCATTCTGTTTGAATGCGCCTCCAGCAGGACAATTGAGCTTAAATGCCTTCGTCAGCAGTGACACCCGAAACAAATTGCTCGTAGATAATAATCGGAATTTGCAAATCAGATAAGTGTTCTTTGATGAGTGGTTCGACATCTTTCCACTCCAGACCGCCAGCACCGGTGGCTAGCTTTGGTAAGGCAACGCTTTTAATGTCGCCAGCTTGCAACTCTTTGCGTAATGCTTTGAGGCAGTGCGTGACATTGCTTAAGGTCGCTTTGCCGCCAGAAGCAGCTTGATGACCTTCTGAGCCTTCTTGTGTGAACAGATTAATAATACGTGCACCGCCAGTGCCGCCCCAAGTCCATGCCATGCCGGGCTTAGGATGCGCTGTCTGGGCAAAGTGACGAAAGTCTTTATACATGGCAGGCCAGTTTTCACGAAGCGCCATGGCCAGACCTTTTTTGAAATCATCATTAGGAGCTACGCCATGTGCAATGGCCTGACATTTGGATTGCAGAATATCGCCTTTTACTTTCTTAATCATAAAGCCTCGCTATTAATAATAATTACTGAATAATTTGCGGTATTTTGCGGGCAGGAACAATGATCTAAATCATGGAAATGAAAAAATATGATTTAGATCGTAGCCCAGATGAAATGCTCCTCAATTTCATCCGGGGTTAAAATATCAATTTTCCTCTTAATAAACTCCCACCCAATCTATCACCCAGAAAATAAAAAAGGTTTTGTTACTGCATTAATCGCATTAGCTTCAGCTGACAAGAGCATTCATCACATTCATTTACGAGATGCACTACTGATTGGAGGTTCTGATCGACGCACTTCTTGCTGTTCTATTGCGTCATTCTCATGTGCTAACAACTCAGCATCATGGCGAGTCGATTTTGCTATCGTTACTAGAGATGATGGAGTTAACCGCTTGGCCCACAAGCTGATAATGGAATGGTATTGATCGGTTTTTCCATGACGCAAAGGGCGTTCATGCGCCGCCTTGCCGGATGCCTCTCGCTTGCCATCGATCACCAATTGTTTCTGCTCGATGACTAATTTCCTCAACTCTGAGGCTGTATTTACCTCTTTCACTGCAGCACTAAAACTCTCAGCACGTTTTTTATTTCGTCCAAAATTAAAGAACCGCGAGTAATCATCCAATACTGTTGTCATAAGAGTTTTAGTCAATATCAGCGTGAAGGTTTCCCATTCTGATTTGGTGAAATTTTCATTGAATACGTAGTTTAAAATGATTTTCCATATATCTTTGAATAAGCCCATATGTGGTGTTTGATTACTACCAGCAACAAACGCGGAGATTGCAACCATCAAAGCTGCTTGATTCAGCAATTGACCGTGTTCATTTTTCTCCGTTGCGATTCTAGCAAACTCAAAGGTCATGCCTTTTTGACGAGCTACACTAATAGCACGCAGGTGTTGAATATATTTATCTGGAGCTGCAGCGTCTTTAAACTCATCTTCGGAAAAAAGACCGGCAGCAAGAGTAGGAACCATTTTAATTGGGAACGGCGAAAGTAGTAACATGATTGAACGAGGTTGGTCTACGCTGACATGGTTATCAACTATCGCTGGTCTAATTTCTGCAGCAAGATACTTTGATATATCAAAGCGTTTATTAGCAGCAAGTTGGGACAAATGCATTAAATGGCCGCCAGCAAAGGCACCAAGAGATATGCCTCGCTGATTTGATACTAGATCAGACAGATATCTTACAAATCCGTGTCGACTACCTACTAACTTCCCCTTTTTTAATAATTTATTAATGATCTCTGATCGCCCACTTAAAGCTGCAGCAAAAATGATATCATGCATGCTCGCGACGCGACCTCTTTGCACAAATGACTCCAGGTAGTTGTAATGCCCTCCCAATGCTGCGCCATATGCGAATTGATCGGTGAAAAACACAAGCGGGAGGCCCCTCGTAAGTTCCTTCACAAGATTATTATCTTCATGGAACGCTAGACCGACACCCAACCAAAACCACGCGCGACGAAATTTCGGATTTTGCTTTTCCGCATCAACGACTCTGTTGATTAAATCCCTGCGTCCGCTTAATAGCAAACCGCGAACATACCTCTCATAATGATCTTCGATTTCAGTTTCATTGAAGCACATATCTAAACTACTACGCCATCCGCCTAATCCAAAACCAAATGCAACCTCATCTTTTTTCGCCCCGCGAGCAATGAGCTGCTCGACATACTCTACGTGGCCACGCCAAGCAGCGCCGCGAGCGACATAGTTGATATTAGCGCCACGAACAATCAATCTTTCTGCATACGCTTGATGACCGCCGCATCCTGCACCTACGGCGGCGTAGTTGATGAAAGCACCTTGATTAAGCATGATTTCAACGCTTTGAAAATCGCCTTCTTCAGCAAACTTCGATGTGGCGCTATAAAAATAGCTGCCCGGTAACCATTCATCTATGCAATGGTCGATGAGGTATTCTTTGAGGCCTGCCAGATTTCTTTCTTGGACTAACTGATAACTACGCATTTTTTCTCATTCTCAACTAACAAAGTTTGTGTGTGGTTTATTGTTTTTATTTCAGTAATTAAATTGTTTAAGCGTAATAAATTTTTTGTAATGCGTTCTTGATTGAATATACGATTTTGAGCTTTTCACATTCTATCTATATGTCGCATGGTTAGAGTGAGGTATTCCATGATTTTAACGCGACGATCTTGTCACGGCCGCGTAGTTTATAAATTTATTTTATTAGGTATATTTTGCGATTATTTTAATAGCAATGTATAAAATATACTGCGAGTATAAATAATTATATGCTCGTACTTCAAGGGGCGCGATTAGAACAGTTTAAATAGTTGATTTAAATCATATTTTAATAATAATTAATTTTAGCATTAGATATCTCTTTTACTGAAAACACACATTCTTATTTGTGTTGCATCAAAACTAATCAATAGATACAATAGAGATCAATAATAATACAGCCCGGATATATCATGAAAAACACATTATTTCGTCACAGTACTTTACTGGTTGGTTTCGTCTACTTAATTGCAAATCCTACCTTAGGCTTACCTAATTCCAGCGCGGTCAATAACACAGGCGGAAAATTAGATGTCTATATCAATTCAGATAAAGGCGACCCGCTAGGTCAAGGCGAACAACGACACCTTTCATTTGATAACATGAATCTCTCTTTCGGCACCTATATGGGAAAAGAAAATTCGTTAGAGTTGAGTGCCGGTGGATATAATTTTCATTTTCAACCCAGCAGTCAGGATGGATGGCACACTGGCAAATATAATTCAGGACTTAATATAGATGCTTTTTATACTGGGTGTAATACTTCTTCTAGTAATTTTGAGATATTCGAATTAGATTACGATGCAACAACAAACAAAATTAACAAGCTTGCTCTTGATCTTGAATATCATTGTGAAGGTTTACCACCGGCTTTACACTCAGCCATCAGATTTAATTCTGATTATCCAGTTAAAGGTTATGACACTCAGACTGGGTATACAGATATCACGGTTAAATTCAAATGCGATGTAAAGGCGTCACTATCTGATGATGATAAAACTGTTATTGGTTATTACTGCCCGAATATGTCCTTACACGCAGATTATTACGGATGTGGAAGAACTATTCCGGATACCTGCGACTCTTATCCTATCATTTCAGATTCACCGGTATTAAACCCAACAAATCTTCCACAAAAGCCAGTTGAAAAAACCCTTAAAATTCGCGTGCCGAATGACGCAGTGAATGACTTGTCATTAATTCTGATCACTTACGAGCCGGGCGATGAAATACGAGTATGTTCATTGCCATTCGCGAATAAGACAGCATTTACTTGGACTGGATGGGGTAACTTTGAACATCCGATCGAATTTTATATGGGAAATTGTAGCCCATCTTGATTTTAAATGGATCAAGTGTAGCCCGGATAAAATGCTCCAACATTTTATCCGGGGTTACAAGATCAAGCTTCATCTTTATTTATAAAATCCAGTCCATTCAGATAAGTGTTCTTTGATGAGTGATTCGATTTCTTTCTACTCCAGACCGCCAGCACCGCCCCAAGTCCATGCCACGCCGGGTTTAGGATGCGCTGTCTGCGCAAAGTGACGAAAGTCTTTATACATGGCAGGCCGGTTTTCACGAAGCGCCATGGCCAGACCATTTTTGAAATCATCATTAGGAGCTACGCCATGTGCAATGGCCTGACATTTGGATTGCAGAATATCGCCTTTTACCTTTTTAATTATAAAGCATCGCTATTAATAATTATTACTGAATAATTTGCGGTATTTCGCGGGCAAGAACAATGATCTACATCACAGAAATGAAAAAATATGATTTAGTCGGCTATTGTAGTGTCAGGAAAATATTAGATTTAGCTGCCTTCAAGATATCCTCGCTAACGCTGATATGGTTGAGGGCTGGTGCTGGATGTTTTTTCATTGTTGCTATTTTCATGCGCTTCGGTGATGGAATGGTTGGTTGCTTGAAATAGATCAGTTAGTGGTTTGTATGAAATAGTCTGGTCCTTCTTTAACATGGATCTACTATGCTTGGCGCTATCTTGATTTTCAGGAGCAGTGATTTGTTTTGCAGCTTCATAAACCTTGGGGTAATCCGCATTGAGTTCTGCTAATCCTTTCATGACAGGTTGTTGTAGCCATTTTTTGGCATCTGTCAAATTCATCAGATGTTCAGTGTGGTTTAATGTTAATGCTAGCATTCTTATATAATGATGATCTTTAGGGTTCATATTGATATATTGATACGCATCTGCGATGTAGGCGATTTTTTTACGCTCCATTAAACTCACTATCGCTTCGCAAAACTTAGATTGTAAAAATAGAAACTTTGCAGCTGCTTGCTCAGCTGGATTATGAAAATGCTTATCGATGGCATCAAACTCATTTAATAGCGTTTGACAATCTTCGGCATGTTTGGATGTCGCTATCATATGAAATAATTTTTTTGATTGATGGCTAGCGTAATAGACATTTACCAGTTGCTGCACAGCGGTAGATAAATACTGATTTAACTGATCTGCTTGTGGTTTTGGTCCGTCTTTCAAGATGACAGCTGTTCTTGATAAAGACGCATGATAGGTATTTTTATCAATGTTGAAAGACTTTTTGACCATGTCTGGCGTGCCTATTTTATCACGCTTCTTGACGAAATTGGCATAAGAGTCTTTATAATTCACCATCTCAACTAACGATTTAAATGATAAGTAAGACTTAACAAAAGCATGCTCGGGTTTGGCTGACCCCCGTTTAATTTGATTAGAATGCGCATTAAAGTTCTCAGTGATTATTTCACATAATTGCTGATCTTTAATCTGGGCTATGGTGCATTGCATCATCATGCTAAATACATTACTTGCGTGTTCTGGATCCTTGCTGAGTAGCTTTTCTAAATTCTCTAGTGCTTTAATGGGATCTGCGCCGTTTGCCAATAATTGCGTCATTAATTCGAAGCCGCTATCAAGTGAGTATTCTTTGTCGATAATTTTTTGAAACAAAATGCCTAGTGGGTGTCTGCCAGTCTTTGGATGTCGAGAAACATCGGCACCGTTTTCTAGTAACAGTAGTGCAATATCTGAATGACCGCTAAAGATTGCTACCTCTAATGCAGTAAATCCATTTGAAGCATCGTAAGTATTCTTTCGGTCATTAATAGGTATTTTTTTACCGATAAGAAATTTAACCACATCATAATGGCCTTCACGGCACGCTGTATGTAGTTCTGTGCCTTGTGGTGATACGCCGGTCGAGAAGATCCTGTCGATTAATCTCAGGTCGCCTGTGCGACAAGCGCATTCAAGTACTCTAGGTACCTTAGTTGGATTAGCTCCATGGTCTAAAAGATAGTTAAGTACCTGAGCATTTGGATTGTAATGTAGTGCCATACTTAACATGTGATCAATATCAGGTTTGTTTAGTGCGACAATCATACGTTCAATATCAGATGCCTTGCCATAATGACAAGCTTTAGCATAATAGAGATAATGATGTATTGAGCCTTCGTTATCATCTTTACGTTCCCACAATGTATCCAAAAGGTTTGCTATCACCGTTTCATTGGCATCCTTTAGCGCTTGATCGATTGGATACGCGCGGTCTGGTGGGTTGACTACAGCATCAAAAAAAGTATCGACACCACGTCGATCAAAAGGATCGATAACCTCTTTTAGGAGAGTTATATCACTGACGCCATTACTTCCTTGTCCATTGCTTAATAATATTTTCACGATAGAAGCAGATCCGTTGATGCATGCTATCTTGATCGCGTTCACATCTGTTGGATGATCCACTCCCACAGTAATACAACCCGATGCTTTAAGCGTGCTTACTATATCAACATTGCTTTCCGAGCAGGCTTGAAAATAGACTTGTTTAACATCTACTTTATGAATAAAGGCAAGTGTTTTCATCAATTCGCGGTTACCACTTCGAGTTGCCAGAGTAAAACTGTTTAAGCCATTTTCATCTGTACAATGAGCATCTGCGCCGTTTCTTAACAAGACTTCCGCAAGCAAATTCATGCCTGAAGCGCAGGCTTCAAGATAATGTTTGTTTAACTCAGCTTGATCTAAGGAATTAAATTTTACTGCTAGATAAATTTGCATCGATCTATCGGCTATTTGTCCAGATGAAAATAAATTGTTTGGTATGGTTGCGCCAGATTTTAAAAATATATCGGCAATTTTTAAATGACCATCCGTGCAAGGGTTGCAACTGCAAAGTGATTGCCAATTTGAATCATTGAAAGGAATGCCGAGTTTGCTTAGCATAAGAATCGCAGTCGCATTTCCGGATATGCATCTGCTGTTTATATATGCCTGAAGTTGTTCTTCCGAAAATTTACCTATAATATAGCGGCTAGCTTTATCATTCGCGAAATCTAAAATGGCATTTCTATCGCGATTCTCAAAAATGATATCAGCACGTTGTTTGCTTTTCGATTTGCAAGCTAGATTAAAAGCACTGGCAATTAACAAGTCATCATTTGCTTTTTGCAAGCATGCTAACAGTTCGCTATTATCGCGTTCCATTTTGACGATCCAAGTCAATAACTCATTCGGATCATCACCAGCATATGGAATGATAATTTTGTTGTAAATGGCATTACAGATTTCGTCTGCTAGATCTGGGCGATTTTCTTTAAGCCATTCACGCAAACCGACAGAAGAATATCCTTTACCATCTGCAGACGTCAGAAAAGCTATCAGGCCCAGCTCCTGTCCCGACTCGGCATCTGCCTTTAAGAATTTGGATATCTGTGATTCTATCTCACTAAATTCAGCTAACTTGATTGATTTGATCAGTTCGATATGGTGATCACTTAACAGTGCATATTTTTCTTTTTCGCAGTCCTCATATTCAGTTTGCCAGTTAAAGACTTTGCTTGCATCCAGCGATTTATATTTTATTGGAAACTCACGCTGATAGCGCTCGCGGAAGCTTAACATAGCTCAATCCCGCCGTATTTTGATACATGCTTAAATTATAGCAGTTGCAATAGCAAATATATTTCAATATAAATATAGAGTTACTACAGTGATAAGACTTTGTTGATAGCATTGTGCTATTCGAGCCGTATTTAGTTAAGGAATGAAATGAACAACAGAAATCGTAAATTAGCGTCTTTAATGAATGAAGAAGCATTATATCAGCAATACATCGCAGACGAGTGGGTAAGGAAAATAGTTATCTATGCGGATATGTTATTCACAATCGACCCCCACGATTTTATCGACTTTATGACTGGTGGCATGGCTTATGCCTCCGCGATATTAGCCTTGCTGAACTCAACCCATGACCCACAGCAACCCAACAGCATCTACAAGATGTGTTTTGATCCGGCAGTCGTTGCAGAAAATACCATCGGGCTAGCAGGCTCAGCCTTGTTCTTCGGTGCGATGCATATGCTTTACCGATATCTAGGTGACAATGGTTATGATCTGGCTAACACTAACAGGCGTATAGCAAATTATTCAGAACGAAAGTTAGCAGCGATGAGACAACGTTACACTTTGTTTCCTGAATCAAACAAATCATATATTTCTTCTGCGGTTGAATCAGTGCGGAATTATTTTAAGATTTAATATGGTAGTCACAATACTATTTGAGAGTATGGCTACCATCATCGGAATCTGAATTAGAACGCAAACGCTTGCCTTCAGATGAAAGGTTTAAGTCCATTGAAGATCCTGACATTCGACTAAATAAATTAAACCGCGCGTGTTGTGAATTTGCCAGTGGCGTATTATCTTCAAGTCCGCCTTCTTGCAAGTAATGATCAACCTCGTCAAGCGAATAGCACTCAATGTGCTTAATATTATTTCCATCGCGATAGGTGACTTGATAAAAGTTATTCGGCGAGAGATGAATGAGTAAGTTAGTTGATAGATCGTTTTTTAGTGCATGTGCTGCTTGCTCATCATTCATTAAAAATAATTGTAGCGATATATCTGCAGGATATTCTTTGAAATTTAGCTCTTCATATAATAACTCAGCTCTACGTTTGAAATTATCGTTACTCGAATATTTAACATTGTAGGCAGGGTTAGGCGATTCGTGCACTCCATCTTTGTGAATAGTAATGGGTGAATGAGGTGAATAAGATTCAGTGATTTTATTTTTTGTGTCGTGAACAATCACGCGTTCATTATGATGATGCGATAGCTGCGCCTCAAATTCTATGTAACCTATGGCTGGGAGTTTACCAAGTCGCGGGCACACACCGATGACTGAAGCGATGTGACTATCAATGTTTTTTGCAGCAAGTGCTTGCGCTAGTTGTTCGGCGAAACTTGGGTTGTTTTGCTGCCTTCTCCGCCATTACACACAAATAACATCACGTTAATTTTATCACCGGCCTTAAGTTGATTGCCGATGATCAACTCCGCCAGTGCTAGCACATCACATTTAACAGTCATCAATCGACCGCTTTCATCTACTTTGCTGGAAGTGCCGCTAAGAGAAGAAAAGCCGCCTCGTTCATTGCCATGCCCTGTCACAATGACCCAGCTGTTATTCTCGACGTTACCTTTGAATGCCTGCTCAGCGTTCTCATCCCCAATGCAGTAACTGCCCGCACCCGTCAATCGCTCAATGATTTGTCCTGTTTTGCCGGGGCGCAGTGAATCACTGTCTGTTAATGACTGCACAGGAGTCGCGGTGCTGATTACCATCAGTTTAGGTTTTTGCAGGCCTGATGCGCGCATGCTGTTTCACCTGTTTTGTATGCAAATATATAGTATAGTCCATGGATAATGAGTGGTTTATTGATATATATCAGTAAGTTAACTGATGTATTGGTGGTCTGGCTGGGGTGTCATAATTGATTTATATAGCTATCAAGCTATAATTGGCATCAATATAAATCAACTCTAACTTGATTTATATAGGCGTCAACTTATAATTAAAGTATAAGTAAAACTAACCCGAGGGTACCGTATGATTTGCCTTAAGTGTCGCCATCATGGCAAAGCAGCGGATATGCATTATGGCCTACACCTTGATTGCTTTAAAGAATGGTTCGATGTTTCTAAAGCAATGGAGTTTGTGAGTCTACAGAGGCGTTCTAGTCAGTCAGATGATGCGTCATCTCAGTTTCCTGCCAACACAAGTTTTTTTCATGGAAAGTTTAGAAAATATTCAGCGGAGCTCGACGGACATTCATATATTCTCAAAATGCGTCAAGATGACGTAGAAGAGTTGCCTGAAGTGGAGTACCTGTGTAATCAAATAGGAAGGCTATTGAATGTTTCTGTTGCTGAGTTCTACTATATTGATTTTCACGGCGATAAAACGTTTGTTACAAAAAATTTCGTCACGCCTGGTGCGCAGCCAATTGATCTTCAGCATATTTACCATTTTCGCAAAGACGATGAGCATAGTTGTGCTGGCATCATTAATGCAATAATCAAAAACACAAAAAAACCATATGACGTAAAATCATTCATTAAGACAGTATTGTTTGATTCATTGATCGGCAACCATGATCGACACGGCCGTAATTTAGGCTTCATAGTGAAAGCAAAAGAGTATTCGCTTTCTCCTATATACGATAATGTTTCCTATTTGGCGCTAGAAAAAGGCAGTATGTTGCGTGCAAATCACAATCCAACGGGAAAAATCAGCACGAGCAGTACGTTTGAGCCGAATATGCAAAACTATGTAGAAGAATTGTTAATGCTGGGGTATGAGCAAGAGGTCAATGATTTCTATCAAGGCATTAATATCGACGAAATTTTCAAATTAGTAAGTGAGAGTTATTGTAGTGATTTAATGAAAGAAGCAATTGTGAAGTTGGTGACAAAACGCTACGAGGAGCTTGAAAATGCGCTACGTATTGCCTAAACCAGATAGCAATAGATTGAAGATTTATCATGAAGGCAGAAAAAGAAGAACATTTGTCGGCGATCTTCATTACGATCCTGTAACTGATAGGTATGTTCTGACATACGATGAAAATTATGCAAACTCAAAAACTGCTATCCCTCTTAGCCCTGATTTAACTTTATTTAAATTAAAACATTACTCTAAAAAGGGAGAGTTATTTCCGGTATTTCTGGACAGAATCCCTGATAAATCAAATCCCGCTTATGAGTCATACTGCACTAGCCAAGGGATTTCGGTTCAAGAAAATAATCCTATTATTTTGTTGGGCTCGATTGGTAAGCGTGGACCTTCAAGTTTTATATTTGAGCCCACTTATCACGATGAATTTAATGTGAGTGACCTGCTCGCATTGCGTGAAAAATTTGAAATTACGCAACATGATATGGCAATAGCACTGGATATTAGTAAATCTACCTTGCAGCGAATTGAGGCTGGCGAAAGCCGAGATGTTAATACATTAAAAAGATTAGAGATATATTTTAAATTTCCTGAGGTGGCTTTATGGCAGTTGAGTTTGACTGGCGGTGGCGTACATTCGGATGTACTAGAAAAATTGAGAAGAATTTTTTGGTCGAAAGATATGTTTGATATGAAGTTAAAATAATGGAAGCAACACAAAAAGTGTCATCGTGATGATGGTTTGCAAGTTAGATCCTAGTGTTTGACCGGCAAATGCTTCGCCGTCATTTGAATTAATTCCGTCAGCCAATCAGCATCTTCCCACCGGTCGCCAGTGATATGAAAATACGGTTTGGCGCCTTTGTAAGGCGGTTTAAGCGGGCATTCTTGCAAGAATACTTTTCCAGCTTCGGTGATTTTAACGAATAGCTCATCATCGCAAATGAGAGCAACCACTTTGTCATTGCAATAAACACAGTAACCACAGTAACCACCAAACATCTTTCTTGCTGAAACCCTTCCTGCGTGCGCGATTTGCTCGAGTATGTAATCTACGGTTTGTTTGCTGGTTGTCATGTCTCTACTCATTAATAATCATATCATTATATAACCGATGCCAAGCATCAGACGTACGCATGTTATAATACATAATAACAATAATAAGAAGTGAATACCTATCATGACCAAGACCACCGGCTTGTCAGGGAATGAAATTTACTGTCTGTCATTAAAAGGTTATCAACCCGGAAATATCGTGGTAGGGAATAGTGTTCACTCACTAGGATTTGTAGGCTCCATACGTTCTACTTTTCGTTCCATCATAGGCGGTGAATTACAGCAAATAACATCGCTCATCGAAGAAGGCCGAGAAACGGCATATAAACGGATGGAGCGAGAAGCTGCAGCAAATGGTGCAACGGGCATCACTGGTGTGACCAGTGAATTAATTTTTCATGGCGGTAACATAGAATTCTTATCGATTGGTTCTGCAGTGCATGCCATCGATTCGGCGGATAAATCCAATTTTTCCACTTCAGATAATGGCCAGCATTTATATGCTCAGCTAGATGCCGGGTTCAAACCAGTGTGTTTCGCCTTCGGCAATGTTGCTTATGCCATGGGTGTAGGGCGCGGTATTACTGGCAGTTTTAAAACACTGGCACGCGGCGAAATTCGTGAATACTCTGATATGTTTAATCATACCCGCCATCTAGCGCTGGAGCGCATTATTGCTCACGCACAACAACTCAAGGCAAACTCTGTGATGGGGATACACACAACCATTCTGCCTTTTGGCGGCGTCAGTGAAATGTTAATGATAGGAACAGCTTCTCGCTATAAGGAATTGCCAGCTGGACTTGAAAACATGGTGCTGACTAGCGACATGACGAATGTTGAGATGTGGAATATGCAGAAGCTTGGTTTTATGCCGATGAAATTATTGCTAGGCACTTCAGTCTATTCACTGGGTTTTATCGGGGGTTTGACATCGTTATTTAAATCATTTGTACGCGGTGAAATTAACGAATTAACAAGATTAATTTACGACGCACGTGAAAATGCGATTGGATTAATTAATCAGGAAGCAAAGTCAATTGGAGCCGATGATATTGTTGGTGTGAAAACTTACGTCTATGAAATTGGTGGAGGTCTCGTTGAGTTTCTAGCCATTGGTACCGCTGTTAAAAAAGTTGAAGGCATTAAGCCAGCGTCAGAGCAGCTGCCACCACAGGCCATCATCGTGGATGAAGACACGTTCTATGATACAAACAGTATGACTGATCTTCCTGTCAACGTTAATGCTGGAGTGAAACCTGCGGTCGAACCTAGAGGTAGTTTTATTGGCATGCTTATTTTTTTGGGGATTATGTATTTATTCTATAAAATGTTCACGATGCCATTTAGTGTGATGCAAGAATCGATGAACTCTGCTGGTCATACAAAGCAAATCATCATTACACAAAGCCCAGCTCCGCAGCCTGCGCCTATTCCAGTTGCCAATCCCGCTAATAACAGTATGACTCCCTCAACTGAAACGAAAACGCTCCCAGCGCAACCAGAGTCTGTGCTGGCGCCTTATCAATTTAATCTAGTCATGTTGAACGGACAAAACCGCAATCAGATTGCGGTAAACAAAGGCGAAACAGTTGATATCAAATTTAGTGTGTCAGCGCCCGCTGGCGTAGATTGCCCCGGCTGTGTCGCCTATTTTCTGTGGGGTTACTACAACGAAAAAGGTGAAACGGTTAGTCAATCCTGTGCGCTGGGAAATTCTTGTCAGATTACAACAGGAAGTGCTGAGGGTGGTTACAGTGAAGGTGGCGGCATGAGCGCGAATTGCGATATTCCATTTGTCCCGCAAGTGCCAGGCACCTACTACTTTACTGCGGCAAGAATATGGGATTATAGCTGCAAACCAACGAAATTCGACCCGCAGGTCAATAAGCCTTGGGCGATTATTCAGGTAAAATGAGCCTAACGCTTCCGTGTTTAACCCTATGATTATTAGTTAATTTATTCATTCCCTTGATCATCTCGGAATAATATGCAATAATTGGCCATAATTTACACAAACAATAACCATTGTTGAAAGAATTCCTCATGCAAAGAACCGTAGCAAAACCAATAGTGGCCTTGTTCTGTGGAACAGGATCGACGCTAGGTAAGAAAACCCGTGGTTATGTTCCTGAATCTGACTTGGTTGCTAAACCCATCCCGTTCGAACAGCCAAAAGTGACCAATATGGGCATGGAGGAATTGGCGGTTCTAGTGGCACCTGAAAATGAGGTGTCGGTCACTGCGTATAACGGTTGTCATTTACGCGGTGGGGGTTGCTTTGCCTATGGTGTTGAAGAGCCCGCCAGGCATTTGCTGAAGCGGGTGGGTGAACAACTCGGCCAGCATGATGAAATTCGCGTTGCGCTGACTGCTCATTCTCGCGGATGCGTTTCAGCGCTCATGTTTGCCAAACTTGTGGCGGCTGATCCCACACTGCGCGACAAAGTGAAAATTACCTTGGATCTGCGTGATCCCGTCCCCGGTAACTTTGCCTGGTTTGCTGCAATCGATGCAGCAAAAACAACAGTCACACGTAAACTTTACGACATGACAGACTGTGCCTGCATTCAATCAGCTTATATTACCGTGCAGGATTTGCCCTATTTACCGATGGGCTATGATGTATTAATTCCAACATTTTCCGAATGCACCAAACTACAGATTGAGTATTTGAATGGTGGGCATGCCATTCAGCAAATTCCTGGGTTTTCTGATCAGCAAATTCAGTCATGGATAGAGGGAAATAAAAAACATCCTCACATTGATTATCGTGAGCGCGGCGGTAAAAAATATTTTAAAGGTCTCAAATTCTCCAGATTTCATTATCATTTAGGTATCTTGAAATCATTACAGATCTACTTAGAGCATGGCATTCCGATAGATAGATATTGGTTACATGAATATATTTTCCGTACTGGTAGGGTTGAGCTTGAAGCTTTAGCCGTTAAAATGAGATTTCATGATGGGTTTATTGATGGCAATAAGGAAGCACTCTTACCGTTTATTCAAGAACTACAAAGCGCTTGTTACGAAAAACTGATTGAGTGTGAAAAAACAAATTTTCAAGAATTCCGAGACCACCAAGTGTTAACGCGCAAGTTATTATTTGACGGTCAATTTAATCAACGCAGTGGTGCGGATGTGGCGACACATTTTAACGATAGGCATGCTGCATTAATGCAAGCAGTTCACGCACGCAGTGAGCAGGTGCAGCAGCTTGTTTTAGATAAACCATACGTAGCTTATTCAGGTAAGCGTCAGGATATTAATCCACGTCAACAAATGGTAGATAAATATAGTGTGCTAACCACATTGTTAGATGAGTTAATTGTCGAAGAGCGAAAAAAGCGTAAGCCAGAGGCATACATGAAGGTGCTTAGCAACATGCGTGATTGTCTCAAGTCTGACAGTCAGTGCCCTGAGGCTATTTACCGTAATGTTACAGCAGCGGCGAAAATTGCTGACGAGAACAAAGCACTGTTTGCCCCTGAAAAAACACCAAAGCTGCATATCTTCCTGCATTTGCTATCCTCTCTCTTTTCCGCGTTTTTGTATACGGTAACCAGCGCCATTGCCTCTGCCGCGACCAACGGCACAGGCAGATTCTGGCGCACCAAATCACAAATTTGGCGCGAAAGAATTAATGATTGCTTCAACCAATTTGATGCGCTTAATGAGGCGCATCGGCGTTCAGTTGGCGCGGCATCAAATGAGCAAAGCGACCTACCCACCAATACGCCATAGAAGCAATTTGGCAACTGGTTTGCTATGATGACAATGTACGACTCCAACTCTTAATTTGTAATATCCATATACCCATTCATTACCTTAACCGGGCGAATTTATTTTAACAGACTCACAGCAATTCGAAGTTTCAAATACGGTTAACCAATCAATTTAATCAAGTCAAAAGCAATAATTTATATTTCTTTTGTGATCATGTTGGTAATGAGGTGGACTTATTCCTGGATTCAATTAAATTATTTAGAGTATTAGTGCTGTTTGATCAAATTGATTTTCTAATGAATCTTGACGGCTGGTCTTTCGTCTGCGTAAGCCCGCTGGTGCGGTGAGAAAACTTTCTGCGACGATATAAGCGTCTTTTGATTTTTTTGCGCCTAATACGGTGGTGCGACTGTTTTGTAAATCGTGAGCCACGTCATAAGCAGCAGTTAAATCCTGTTGCAGTGCTGCATATTCGTCATCTGTTAATTGCTCGCTGAAAATCGTGTGTAATGTATTCGATAAATTAGAAGGTGCTGCCAGCATCCAATTTGCCATGATATCGACAAAGTTTTCACGTCGCATTGTTTCCATGACATTCATGAGCTGCATGTAGCCTGATACAAAATCGATGAGTTCGCGCGTCTCGTTATCTTCATGACGTTTGGCTATAAAGACTAACAACTCATCCATCGCATCAATTAAAATCTGGCTGATGGCAATAGTGCTGCCAGTATAAGCTGTGCCGATAATCACGCATTGAAAAATTTGTTTGGCCGTGTCTTGCAGATTGAGTAAGTTAGCAAAATCTTTTGAAAAGTTATAAGCGAACGCGATTGACGTGCCGCCAGCAAATAAGTTCAAGAATAATAATAAGCGTTTCAAATGATCTCGTAATAAAGGGTTCACGATGGCGCCCATCGTGGTATTTTCAGAAAACATTTGCAAACCAGCGCGTTTACCGCTTTTGTGACCGAAGCTTAAGGTGGGTCTTATTGCAAGTATTGCTGCTAAGGTTCCTAAGGCAATGGCGGTGGGTGAGGTTGGGTCAGCAAATAATCGTGCAATACCAACACCAGTTGCCTCAACGAAAGGTACTTGTGAAAACAAGCCTAATTCCGCGGTCGCTTCTGCAAACACTTTCTTTGCCAGCGGCGTTGGATGTGCTTGTAGAATAATGGTGATGTCTTCTTGTGCGCGTGCCTGTTCTTCTGGCTTGGTTAAATTGACCAACAAATTAAAAATCACCATGTGCTTGTTAGGGTGTTGTCGTTCATCAATTAATTTAATGTGATTAATGATTTCTTGGCGACGTATGGCTGGCAGTAACAACAAGGTTGTGAGTTGTTCGCGCATGTAATTTAACAGCACGCGTCTGGCGGGATATTGCTTCACTGGAATGAGTTGCGTGTTATCCATGCCGTACCATAAGGTTGGAATGGAGGCAATGAATGCGGTGAATCCTAAACCTTTGTTGATATTCCACATATAAAATAAGATAGAAAAATTCGCGCCGACTGCCGAGGCTAAATCAAACGCTCTGCGACCCCAAAGACGGGTAAAATCACCCGCTTTATTCTGGCAAGACTTTTTTGGTTTGCTTACACCAGGTCTACGTGGCAGCTCAAGTTTCAGGTAATCAACAGCGGTTGAGGATCGATCAAGATAACGATGCAGCATACGGGTTGTCATGAACGCGGCTATCGTGCCCGTGCGTGTGGTATTGCAAACCTGTGCGATGGTTTCTACCACCTCTTGACCGGCAAATGTTGCATTAGGATTATTTGTGAATAAGACAGCGAGATCAGCTACCGCATCTTTTGCAGGCTGCACAGAAAACAAAGAGGCACCGACACCTAAGCCAATGGCTGTCACAGTTCTAGCAGTTTCGCGCCAGGAAAATTGATCATCGCGATAAAATAAACCTTGTGCAGCACTTTTTATCGTACTTACGGGTGCAGTGCGTTCAATAGCAATTTTGTGTGAAATGCATTGTTCTATGCAGTGTAGAAAAGCTTCTGTTGCATTCGCGAAAACGAGTTCTTCGGCTGGACTGTCTTCGTTTACGGGTTCCATGCGTAAGACAGTATCAAATCTTGCTAGCGTCACCTTTACTCTCCTTGTGGGGTGTTATCCTGAAGATAATATGGCGATAAAAAATCAATAATTCAAAGAGTTAAACTCAGTGCCGGTAAAAACCAGTGAAAATTGACCACTATTTGCCCTCGTGCTAACATTGCGCACTTAATTCAAACAAATAAGAGTATTCACTCATGCCAGAATTTAACGTTAATCAATTCAAAATGCCTACGGCACTCTTAGTGCTGATTGCCACTGTAGTGTTATTTTATTCGTTCATGGTGACGACTATTCCCGCGGGCTATGTTGGTATACAAGTGATGTTTGGTAAGGTCGAATCGACTTATTTAGACCCTGGCATTCATGTGGTTAATCCATTTGTGTCTATCATTAAAATGGATACGCGCACACAACGAGCAGATGAAGAAGGCATTATTCCTTCCAAGGAAATGCTGAGCATGACATTAAAAACTTCTATCAATTATCATGTGGACCCGGCAAACGCAGCTGAAATTTATAAAACGTTAGGTTCAGATTATTTCGGCACATTTGTCGATCCGCATATGCGTTCCATTCTGCGTGAAGTGACTAGTGAATACAGCGCGGAACAATTTTTCAGTAATACGAGAAATGAAATTCAACAGAAGATTCAAGCCTCACTAACTAAAGTGCTTGAGCCGCGCGGTATTGTGGTTGAATCAGTCATGTTAAAAGAAATTTCACCGCCAGATGTGGTAAAGAATGCAATTGAACAGAAACAAGCTCAGCAACAAGAAGCGGAAGCGATGCAATTCAAATTGCAAAAAGAAAAACTGGAAGCTGAACGAAAGATGATTGAGGCGGAAGGTATTCAAAAATTCCAAGAGATCGTCAAGAAGGGCATCGATAAGAATTTATTAGATTGGAAAGGCATTGAAGCGACTGAAACCATTGCCAAGTCACCGAATACTAAAATTGTTATTATTGGTAACAAAGACAGCGGTGGGTTGCCACTTATTCTGCCGTCTAAGTAACTGCAAAAGCACATAAAGAACTGGGGTCAGGACTGACCCCACGTTATTAACCGTCAGTCGATCCTCATTTCAACGCACCCGTCTTCGCCCGACCACCAACACAGACCCGTCTTCGCCCGACCACCAACACAGACCCGCCGTTGCCCGATCACCAACACAGACCCGTCGTTGCCCGATCTCAAACACAGGCCCATCGTCGCCTGATCACCAACACAGGCCCGTCATGGCCACACCACCAACACGTACCCGTCGTCCCCGCATGCTTTTAGCGGGGATCTGTTTGTGCCCCTGAGCAATTGATCGAAGGGTGCCTCTTCGTTTACATGCACAGTTACACAAACAGATCCCCGCTAAAAGCATGCGGGGACGACGGGTACGAGTTGGTGGTGTGGCCATGGCGGGTCTGTGTTGGTGGTGTGGCCATGACGGGTCTGTGTTGGTGGTGTGGCCATGATGGGTACGTGTTGGTGGTCGGGCGACGGGTGTGTTTAGATTCGTTTTAGATGCCCAACATAGTCACCATCATCCTGCGCTGCCGACAGTTCTTTATATTTGTTTGCTTCAGTATTAGGAACCGTCGCTTTCGCATCGCCGCGCTGAATGGTGGTGCCAGAGATTTTACCGGCAAAAAATCCCATGCCATAATTTGTATGGAATATTTCATCCTGTTTGCGATGCACTTCCGTTTTGGCGTTGATGAATTCTACAATTTCGAGGGTGATCCCCACTAACAGACGTTGTTTCTCACCTCTGGATAATCGCGGAATATTGACCGCGTTTACTTTAGCTGGCGGTCTTTGTGGAAAAGGTGCGTTATTGTTATTTTTTCTAGTCTCGGCATCTTCCTTGTTCATGCGCACAGTCAAGGCCAGTAATTCTTCTACTTGCTTGACCGTCATGTTGTTAACATCGATGTCTACGCCTTTCGGTACAAAGACACCTATTGCGGCAAATCTAACCTCCTGAGACAACATGCCAGTTTTATAGAGTGCAGCATAAGCGGTTAAAAGAGCGGCCAGTCCTGGTTGATAATGTCCGCTGTAATTCGCAATTTTAGTAATCTTGCCATTTTCTATCGTGACTTCGCCGGCGGCAAGCACGGGTTCACCCGAAAGAAAAGTCGAATGATGAAATAATTTATTACCTTCAATTTCACGCACCTCACTCGCGATGAAGAGATTCGGTATTTTGTCCATGACAAATAAATAGGTATCAGGTTTTACCGGTTCATGAGTGCCTGCGTAACAAAGCTGATTGCCTTCAAGTGTTAATCTATATCTATCCCGTTCGTCTGGGCGCAAATAGACAATGCGTTCAAATTCGTCAGGACGATAACTTTCAAATGAAGCCAGCCAGGTAAAAAAGTCTTTTTTGTCTGGGGAATGCAGCCACGCTTGACGGAACTCTGGTTTGCGATGAAGTGGGTCCAGATGTTCAAGATAATAGGGTAATTGTAAATGTCCTCGTTCATTCATGAATAAGGCAGCATGGCGCAGTCTTGCTTTGGCTCTGGCTTTGCGTTGCTCTTTTTCACTGGCATCCGCTGGCAAGTTTACCGGTGGTTGACACAGCTCACGCAGCTTAGCGTAATATTGATTACGGCCAACATAATAAATGGCTGTTTTGATTTGCTTCTGCATTTCTGTGACGACATCTGGTGGATTGATGTGTAGTTGCTGGCAAGTCTGTTGCATACGATGCAGGGTCGCGAGTTGATTGTGATAATCAGCTACAGGAAGCTGCTGATAATGATTCAGCAAAGCAACCAGTTGATCCGTAGCTGGTGCATGTGGGGTCCACTGATCGATCGCAAAGAGCTTAGGGTGAGTGGTATTTCGTCGAAGCATTTCAATGATAACTGGGCCTGCGTCTATGATAGGCTGGACTGCATCTTGTACGATATGAGGATGATGTCTGATCTCATCAATGATTTTTAATGCTTCCTCAGCGATGCTAACCAGTCTTTCCAGGTCATGATTTTCTTCGGCGCGCTTCAGTTCAGGAATCGTCATTCGGATAATATAGCTGACCATCGCCGTCGGATCTTTTGCTCTTGCGCCTATGCGCATCATTTCATTAGCAATCCTCAGGGACTGTTCCGTGCCTTCTTCCAGATTAATACAGGCAAGATGATAATAAGCCAACACTGCACCGCCAGCACAGGCGTTAGAAAATGCATTCTTTGCTGCTTGTGCAGTACCTTCAATGCGATGATCCCGTATACCCATGCCATAAGCACATAGTAATAAGGGGCGCATAAAAGGAGGGTATTTCCTATCTTTTTCTGCAAGCTGCTTGTTTTCGGCTTCATGTTTGATGCGTTGCAATAACTCATTAGCCTTAGTGCGCATTGCATTTTTTTCATCGGCTGGTTTTTGGGAAAGCTTGGCTACCTGCAGCAGAATATTAGCGTAATAATAATCGTTAATAGGATTTCTAGTGTCAGGCAACTCAAGTGTTTCTCTCACGCGCAAGTACTGCTTTTCTAATGTGTTAATGTCATTCAGTCCATCGACTACAACTTTTTTAGCGCTGATTTTCACGGCGTCGCGTGCAGCGAGTTGCAGCTCGCGCATATTGCTTAATTCTTTATGCAATAATTCTGGGTTAAAAAAAACTCGATGACCGGAGTTAACCAACTCTGGATGCTGTTCCAGTAATCGCAAAGACCACTCTAATGCCTGGAACATGACAGCAAAATTAGCTTCGTTTTTCGCATGATGAAACATGGTTTCAAAGCAACCCAACAGCTTACTGGCGGACAGGTTGCCTGCATGGGAAAAATGTGACACCGCATCATGGAATTCAGCGTGATTGTAAACAGGTGGACGCTTAGATAGGGCGTCACGTAAAGTGATATCACCCAAAGCATCCCACGCTGACAGATTACCAAGTTCAGTCGCGCGCACAAAATCCAGTTTTGCATTTTTCTGATTTTGTTTGATACTGGCAAAGCCCTTCTCACGTATTCTGCCAGAAATATAAATTAATTTGGCGCGTAGCGGGTTTAAATGCTCAAACTGCTCGCCTTGCGGCAAGCTGACTTCCATCAGCGAGCGCATCACCGAGAGTGCGTACTCAGGGTTTTTAGGCGGATTTCTCAACCATTCTTCAACTTGTTGATCCAGATACACCAGCAGTTTTTCAAATGACTGCAGATTTTTAGCATACACACAGTACTGGTTTGCTAACCGTTGAAAAAAATCTCTAAAATCATGTAATGGTTGCCGATGAGATTCCATGATGCACCTCGGTACTTAGTGAGTTTTCTCAAGTCCCGAATTTTTTTTGAATCCCTCTTCCAAGAGTTTTAGTTTGGACTCCATCTCGTCTGCATTATAAGTATTAATGGCATGCACCAAGCTGGCTTTATGCGATTCATCAAACGGACTGCGCAACATCATCGTGAAGGCGGTTTCAATATCTCTATGCTTGGTCTTGGTAATGCCGAACGTTTTGGCGATGGCTGCTTTAAGGTTTTCATTATTGGATGACATGATGGCGGCTATCATCAGGTTCTCAGCGCCTGGTGTGGTAACTTTTTTGAGTGTTTTATCATGTTTTCTGCCAGTTTTGCGTCTGGGTGTGCTTGAAAGAGGCCAGCTCTTTTAGCACTATCTTTAACGCTATTGCATGCATCAATTAATTTTCCTTTTACCAGGTCTTGACTGGCGAAGAGAGCGCATTCAAGGTTTGGTAACCATTGTCTGCCTACACTCAGAACGTGCGAGTCATCAACCATTTTAACCATGGCTCGCGTACCAGGTAAGCAAGCAAATACAGCATTAATGAATGTTGCGTTTTTCGAGGCAATACAAATGGATTCTTCGTTCAGAGCATTAGAACCGATTCTTACGCATAAACTGTTATCACCAAGTGTATGACGTAATTCAGCTTCGAATTCAGGCATGGTCTTGCTTCGATCTGCAAAAATGCGTTCATCGTTAAAAGGCGCGCTGACACAAATTGCCATGCGTGATGCTGATAATTCATTTCTTTGATTATCATTTAATTCTCGCATAAATGGGCATGGCAAGTTTGGGAATATTTCACAAGTTGCTGGATTGATGACACGGTGCTCGACTTGCGTTAAGGTGCCGTCACGTGTCGAACGAAATGCGCCATCTGTCCAATCCACACCTTGGCAAATTTCCCGGCCTTCATTATCTCGCCTGAAAGTGGAGGGGCATAGATTATTCACAATTAATCTAGGTTCATTATCCAATGGTTTCACGCACGCATTAAAATCACCCATGATTAAGTGATGTTTGATGTCTGGATTGCGCGCTTTCATCAATTTTTGTAAAGTTTCTTCTGCGTAAACTGGCAATGCATTATAATCTAGATGCATGTTATCAATGCATAATTTGCTTTTGCCTACGCTAAATACTGTATTCAGACTGCGCTCACGGAAATTTTCTTTGTGCGAATCCAGATTCATGGTGTCCCGGTTGAAAATCGTGACCTTGCCGGTCTCAGATGTCACCATTTCAAATGCTGTACCTGACAGTTTGCGTTCCAGCATGTCAAAGCAATCTTTATTCACTTCCTGCAATAAAATCACATCTGCTTTTAGATTGCTCTCTGCTCTTGTAAGCATTTTAACAATGGCATCTGTTACTCGTTCTAACCTCGCCGTTTGATCACCAATCGATTCTAGTGTTGTTGGTACATTCGGAGTTTTGAATCCATTCGCCTGATGTGGGTCCCACACATTCCATGAGATCACCTTTAACACTTTTTCATTAATTAAGATGTCAGCCGCGATAGGTAAGTGATCTGAGTAAATTAATTCAGGTTTTGCTGTAGCTTCTTTTGGGCAAAGTAATTGGGGATGATAATTAACATCTGGCACTGGAGGTAAATGTAGTCTGGGATTTTTGCTATAGGCTTTGATAAATGCTTCTCTGCCATTTGAATCTGGACACGCAGCGGGTAATCTTTCTTTGATTTCTCGATTAAATTGTGTGGCATCAAAGTCGTTAATTTGTTGCAGGTAGGTATCACCTTTAGTTTCCGGGTAGCCTAGATTAAAAGATAAAAATTTGTTGATATTAGCCGGCAGATTGCCACCCCAATATTTTTTAATCACACCTAAAATATGTTCTTTGCAGTGACATTTAATGGCATCTGGTAATTGTGTTTTGTCAGCATTCGCGGGCAGTCGTTCGGCTTGAATTTTTAATAAGGCTTTCGCCAGGCTGGCATTCCTGAAGGCGGAGGTATCATTTGTGCACTCAACTTCTACTGCCAGACTAGTGAGTCTGTGAAGTTCAGCGTCACTAAGAAAAGGTGCAAACGTTCTGGCGAATGCTTCTATCGCTTGGCCCGAGTCATACCTCTCTTCGTCGGGTGAGGCGGTCCCCATGGCGTTTGTTGGAAACGCGGCTGAATTTAAAATACTGTAAATGTCATGCTTGGTATAAGTTCCATCGAGAATAACATCAACAATATTTTTATCAGGGTTGCTGGCAGCGGGTTTTCTTAAATTAGCTTCAACGACTTTTAATGGTTTGCGCGCTTCCATTGGGGTGTCCTCGAATGGTTATTATTATGAATTATTAGAATTATAGTACATCCAGGCAATGTTTTCCTTGGCTTAAGTCATTGAATTGACTGCAATATAGAGTTTAACGGCTCATTATTCTATTTTAACGGCAACCTGCCAGACTCATTCAAGCCTGTCAGGCACATTTGGTATGAAGACAGAATGGTTAACGTTGATGATCACTTGCCAAAATATAAAGACGCTCCAGTGGAGCAATTTGGTTCGGGTGATTTATATCAAGCTTAAAAGGGATGTTTCAGGCCGGGTCTGTTACGAGTGGTATCGTATGTCGTTTCGAGCAGGTTACGTCTTTCTGCTTTGGGCACCATTCTATATTCCTCTGCGTTTTCAATATGCCTTAATATGAGCAGATGCACATCTTTTGGTAGCTTAGCTAATGATTGATCCGAGTTTGGGTCGTCTTTTTCGCCGGATCTCCCGTTTCGTGCAGCCATGCCGAACAATCTGCCATAGGCACGCAATTGTGCAGATTCAACTGACTGGATCTGATTTAAATTAGACACAATGACCGAGAAAAGTTTTTTCTCGTGGTTGTCAAAATACGCATGGATAGTTGGATCATACTCGAAATTAAATCCATCTTCTGCACCTGGTTGGTATTTTGCGTATATTTTACTAGCTTGATCATGCAAAGATCCGCCTCCACTGAAAAGAGCCGCATGTACCTTATTCTTCTGACGCGCTGGTTCATTCAAATACAGGTGCAATGCATGACACTTATCATCAAGTGATACCTCTTCAGATTGTAATCTTTCGATTAAACCGCGGGATGATGCTGAGGATGTACGGCCAGGTTTATATTCAGCAAGAATGTGTTTGATCAATGTTTTTTTCTGAGCTTCTGAATAGAATGGCAATCTTGCTTTGATTAATTGATCTGCACATTGCTTGGCCGACAAGATCTCTTTTTCGGGGATATGCTTTCTGGTCGCAGCACGGAAAATGCCACGTGCGAAACCGAAGGCAGCGCCAACAACAAATGTTGGGATGCTGAGGATCATGGCCAGCAATACCGGAAGAAATACATGCCGAAACAAGGTGAAACTGACGATGTCGCTCGCTATGAGTTTACCGGGATACTTAGGCTCTTTGACATGCTCATGGCTTAATACTCCATCCTTAAGATTCCACTTCCCTGCTCGCGCCTGATTTACTTGTTCCTGATGCGACCGCTTATCCTGGCGAGTTTTATTTCTCTGAGCCATCCAATAGTATAGCCCTATACCAAATATGTCCCATAACAAAAAGGGCAGGGACACTGTACCCATCCAGGTGCTGCGCCAAATCATGGAAAATTTTGATTTTATTTTATTTTTTAATGGCATACGGACTTGATGAGTAATATGAGATCAATAATTGGCCATAATGTAGCAGTATTGTCTTAATTTTGCAAACAATCTTTAGCTGGTTATTCAACGCGCAAGCCTTGCGCTGATTTGGCTCTGTCTTATTAAACAGCATGTTAGATTGATGATTGGAATGGATGCGGCACTCAAACCGTTATTGCTTTTTAAACCATCTAAGGCGAAATTTTTCAGCTTTGCCAAGGGCGGTGCTAGCAGGTTGAAAATGACGAAACTGAGCGCCAGCTAATGCTGGTTGCGGTTTTTCTACTGGGGGCTCTGGTTTGTCAACTGTCATGACAACCGGTTTAACCAGAGAGAATAGTGGTGATAACTCTCTTTTGATATGCGGTTCTTGCTCGCGCAAATAAACAAGTATTTCTACCGGATTATCCGTGTGAAACAGCTTGTCAAAAACCCGGAGTCTTGCTCTATGCATTTCATGCATGATCGAATACACATTGGGGGTGAGTTTAAAATCTTTGGGAGTCAGCATGGCTATTTCATGGCAGCTCTCACTTAATAGTTTGATGTGCGTTTGTCGTTTGATTTTTGACAGTTGCAACAGCTCATTCAGATTCACTAAGCCAACTAGTAGCGGTGACTCTATCAATGCATGTAACGCATGTAATTCTTCCGCCGCTTGATCAAGCGGTATGCGTTTGGCAGGGTTTGGGTGCATGAGGCTTTTGCATATCGTAAATATTTTCAGGTCTAGCGGTGTATAGTGATGTCTTGGCACTAATTTGGCTGGTTGCTCAATATCGTGAGTGGTGAAGCGAGCGCTTTCACCAATGGTGACGCCTGTCGAAAATCTGTCGGTTAGCACTGAATAGCTATAACTCTGATGTTGGTGCAACAGTTCAGGTGCAAGATTATAGATAGTGCCGCGTGCATTGCTTTCGACAAATGCATCTTTGCCTTCAGGTAAGTAAATGGCGTTGCCAAAGTCGACTAACGATATTTGGTTCTTAGCCATATCCAGCATTAAGTTTTCTGTTTTGATATCGCGATGTAAAATACCTTTCGCATGTAGCTGATGCACGAGCATGCAAATTTGTGTATAACGACTGAGTGAGTGATGAGGGTGTGAAATGGCTCTTTGCAGTACTTCGGTGTGATAGACAAATAGCTCCATGCCATATTGTACTGGAATCACAATATAAAGCTGTTCTCCTTTTTTTGGCGACACTCTGCTGCCTAGTCCATGTTCGGCGATTTTGCATTCACGCAACATAGAGTATTCAGTTTTTAAAGTGCTGACTTTATGCAAATAAGTAATATTGCCGCAGCCATCACTGTGTTCTGAAGTAATTTTCATGGCACGCCATTCGTGTGTTCTGACATTCCAGAGCAGCTTCACCACACCAAAGCTGCCGGCGCCAGCCAATGCATGCCTGACATAGATTTCATTATTGTGTATCAAGACGGTAAATGTATACGGTAGTCGTAATTTGCGTAATGCTTTTTTATTGATTTTTTGATCCGCGGGATTTTTCGCTAAATAAGCTAATAAGCGATTTCGTTGTTTTTCTGGCAGCAAGCATAATTCAGCATCGACAGCGTTGATTTCCTGAATTGGAAGTGGTGGTATAGAGGTAAAGGTAACGGTAGTAGACATCATGATATATCAAGCTTCCTGCCGATGAGTACATCAAGCATTAAATCAAACGTGACCGGGAATGTCTATGTGCCATGCATTAAAGCCTAAATAATTTCCGCGCTGACTCAATCGTAGAGGAAACAAAAGATCTATTTGTTTCCGGAAATAATGTGTAGCGTTTGTTGGTGGCTTCTAATTTGCGTTCGGTATAATGCTTGATGTTGAGGTTTGCGCGATCCAGTTCTTGCTTGTTGTAACCGGGGTATTGATAAAGCATGTGCATCGCGCCAAAAAAGATAGACGTGCCTCCAAACAACATAATGGACTGTGCAAGTGTGGATGGGTCGATGCAGACATTGCCGAATCCTTCCGGTGGTGTGTTGGCTAGCATGAGGGAGAAAAATCCGAATGTGTAAGCCATGCTGCCAGTCAGTAAGTCGAATAAGTCTTCAGTATCTAGTGTGAATAACATATCGGCATAGATGGCGATTTTTTTGTTCCATTCTTGGCAGACGAGTTGTTGATATCTTTTCTCTGTTTCCATTAAGGCGTTCAATTCGGCGTTTCTGTTATTCATTGTTCCCTCATGCTGAAAAGTGATTTGGTTATTCCTGACGATGGTTGGCGTAGCATGCTCTATTTCATATGTTTATTCAATTATTTATGTCTATGGATGTGATTTGCCCAGATGCACCATGGTAGGTATAATCGGCAAAAATAATAATAAAACGAGAGTGTTCTTATGCAGCGTACTGTTGAATCCAGAGACTCTGAGCGCTTGGCTAGTGAATTTCTACCGGAGTTAGTGACCTTAATTGCTGAGCTCGCTAAGGCAGGTTTAGTTTTAAAAGAAGATTCTTATGAGAAGTTAGGCAAGTTAAGTGTGCGTTCACTGGAGGTGACCGCTTACTTTGTCGCCTATTTCATTCGCGAAAATATTTTATCTGAGTCATTTGTGATGGCGTTAATTGATAAATTATCCATTAAATTGCTTCCCGCTGAATCTTGCGAGATGACGATAGACAAAAGTGCCAGGTATTTTAAGCTTGACATGAATGGTGTGACCATTGCGTTTCAGCTGCATGAATCGTTCATGCATCATTACTGGTCTGGTCACCCAAATGGGCATGATCAACAAGTACCGCAATATTTACTAAAGTTCTCACATGAGAGCAGTGTTGCCTATAAAGAAGCAAAATACTGCAGATTCTTCCGTGAATACAGTCGTTGGGTCAAAAACAGCGAGTATTTTTTTACATCGTGGGTGGAGGGAAAAAGTTTATCTACGCTGCAACGGACGATTGAAGATTATTCAGATCATGTGCGATTAATCTGGTTATGTAGTCTACTGGAAAAGCTTACGCAGTTGCATCAGATATGGCGCGCACATTTAGATTTAAGCAGCGGCAATATCATCATTAACACGGAAAAAAATGAAGCGGCTATTATTGATTTTGAAAGCGCGGTAAAAGTCAGAAACCTGGAGCAATTGCATGAAGACTTGGTTGATTTGAGTACCCGTATTTTACCAGTGCTCTTTCCCAACATAGATTATTATCGAGATGAGCAGGCAGAATTATACCAATGGATGCCGGCCTATTTCGTTGCGCGACAAATGTATGTGCGAGCCCTGGGTCATGATAAATTAAAACCGATATTTACCAGTAAACAGGCATTAGCATTCTGTCAGCACATGCTGCATGAGTTCGATAGTTTGAATGTTGATATGATCAAAGCAAATGCGGAAGAGATGCTTGCAGCTGATGCAAAAACTGAAGCATGTTATTTGTTACTGAAGTAAAGCAAGTCCTGCGCTGATGCATTCTACAGTAAACTTACCGTACATATTTAACATCACGAGAAACTTTTTATGTTATCTATGTACGGTAAAGTTTATGCCCTGCCGCAATCAATGCGGTGATGAGTTAAATCATTTCCTGGTAGATAGGCTGCTAGCTCGCTTCAGGCAACATAGGATCATCCTCCCTGTAAACATAAGCGGCATGATGAGGTTGATAATGCTGCATTTGCACGACTTTTCGCTTGCGATACTTTAGTAGATTTTGCTCGAGTGTATCAAACGCATTTCTCATCGCAATGAATAAGTTAAAACCGCTTTTTTTGCTGACCAGTTCCTTTCCTGGAGTGGCTAGATCAATATGCACGCTGTACACTTTGCCTTTAACTCCATGCTTTTGTTCTGTGTCTATCATGACTTGGCACGAGTGAATCTTGCGACACAGCTTCGCAAGTTTTGCATAGCGTTTGTAGATGTAAAAGCGAATGACAGGTGAGTCAGTTATCGATCTAACTGTTATTTTAAGTGGTAACATAAGTTTGTTCTCCCTTTCAAAATACATCACGTATTTATATATATGCGTCTTAAGAAAAATTTCAAGAGTTCACGATAAAATTTTTTACTGATTCGCGAGCGTTTTTATAAGTGATTGAGTGAATGAAAAATAATTTTTTTGTCTGGCTCTCTTGAAATTATTTTACAGCGCCCATATGCAATAGTTATCAAGCAAAATAATTTAATTTGGAGGATGAAAATATGCTTATTCGTACTAATCCCTTACAAATCTGGAATGACATTAATTCACTTCTCGAAACGGGTTTGCAGCGTGGTCGTGCAACAGATGAAACCAAAGTAGAGAGCGGTCATTGGATGCCATCTGTGGATATTAAAGAAGATGCGGAAAAGTTTTTACTGACCATTGATCTGCCTGGCGTGAAGCCTGATGATGTTGAAATCGCCATGGACAATAACGTGCTCACGATTAAAGGTTCTAGAGAAGAGATCTCGACGGAAGAAAAAGGCGCGTATCATCGAGTCGAGCGCTTGAAAGGCAGTTTTTATCGCCGGTTTAATTTACCAGATACCGCCGATGCCGATGCAATCAGCGCACAGACAAAGCTTGGTGTGCTCAGTATCACCATCGGCAAAAGAAAATCACAACAATTGCGAAAAATTAAGATAGAAGCAGCAGAGTAAATGGAGGTCCATATCATGAGTCCAGCAAAGAAATTAACTTCATCTTTCTTGGTGCTCTTGGCCTTAGTCAGTGCAGAGGCGGCTACGGCTAAGACTATCAATATGTATGATCAGCCCGCTGCTAATGCCAAGTCTGTAGGTTCATTAGATAGTGAGCGCGGCATAATCACCATTTTCACGCCTAAAGGCAGTGATTGGACTAAAGTGGCTGATCCAGCAAACGGTAATGTGGGCTGGATCAAAACGAGTGATTTGGGTAATTCAGGATTTCATTTCAAGGTTATTACAGGAGAAAGAGGAAACCATCAATATCAAATCTATCAGTATGGGAACACGCCGGGTCACAATCCCGTTCAGATAGAAAATCAAATTCATGCCATGGAAGCATCACAGCAAATGATGCAGCGTGACATGCAGCGCATGATGAATGATATGTTCTCCATGTTTTATTACCCGTCACCGGTGTTTGTGCCCGTTTTTATTAATACGGATGCGCATAACGTGAAGTCATTGTCATCGACACAAAAGCAGTCTGCAAAGACCAATCAGAATCAATAAGCGTGGCTTGAGGTCATGTCGCTATTTTATAGCAGTGACATGGCCTCAATGACTGGTAATGCATTCGGTGAAGAGGTGAATCAGCGAGCAGCAAATTGAAAGGCGGATGAAAGAAAGCCTACATAGAGCAATATCACGCCTAGCATCAAGCCAAACAAGCTAAACAAAAACGGAATTTGTTCGATATGGGCAGTCATTAATGCTTTCCAGTGGCGTACGAACATCACACGGTAGACGCCGGCCAACACCATGCTCGCGCCAACAACGGTGACCACAACGTGCCAGCAGGCATCGAAACAATCTACGAATAAAAGAGATAATGTGCCGAAAATAATAGGTAACACGCCACCCATGATATAACCGGTTTCGGTTTTTACCATGCCTTTAGCCATTTCCTGGGCGTCTTCGAGATTAAATAGAATACCTAGAGATAAGAGAACAGAGACTACACCAAACCAGCGGGCAAACATGATGCATGACATATGCTTTCATCCGTTTAAGTGTTGCAATTTCCTAATTTAAAACATATTTCATAAATGCTATCATTATTATACATTAATGTGAAGAGATAATGCAGAAGGAACTGGCATGCTCAGAAAACTAGGTAAAGGACTTATTTCCAAATGTCTAATGACAGCACTGGTGTTTTACACGTTATTCTATTTGGTTGGATGTTCCGGCGAGTCGGTCGGAATGCTAAACCCCAAAGGATTGGTGACTTACGAAGAACGCAAACTCTTTTTTGATACGCTGGCATTAATGTTGATAGTCGTGTTGCCTGTCATCATCATGAGTATCACCTTCGTCTATCATTACCAACAATCACACCGTATTACTGATTACAAACCAGATTGGGGACATAGTGTTTTCCTGGAATCACTGTGGTGGGGTATCCCCTGCATTATCATTGTCATACTTGCAATCATGACCTGGAAAGAAACGCATGCACTCGATCCTTACCAAGCTGTTAACGGGCATGATGAAAAACCGATGGTGATCCAGGTGATTGCATTACCATGGAAATGGTTATTCATTTATCCGGAACAAAATATCGCGTCAGTGAACTATCTTGCGATCCCCGTCGGCAGACAAATCCAGTTTATGCTAACCAGTGATAATGTCCCGATGAGCGCTTTCTTTATTCCTCAATTAGGCAGTCAAATTTATGCTATGGCTGGCATGCGTACTCAGTTACATCTGGTAGCAAGCGAAGTAGGCGTATTTGATGGCTTAAATACGCAATATAATGGCGACGGCTTTGCTGGCATGCATTTTTCCGTACACGTGCTTGAAGCGCCAGAAATGCAGCAATGGATTAAACAGATGAAGCTTTCAAAAGAAAAGTTAACGGCAGAAACCTATGGCAATTTGTTGAATCAATCCATCGATAACAAGCCGGCATTTTTCTCCAGTGTGAAACCAGATTTATTCGATGATGTGTTGGCTGTTTATCTGGATAGCACAGGGCCTGTTCATCCGCGCGCAAATCAACTGAAGCTTCATTACCAGATATTTTGATAGAAGGAACTACCATGCTAGAAAAATTGTTGATGGGTAATCTAACGCTAAAAGCGATCCCATTTGATAGCGCTATTGTCATGACAGCTGCAGGATTCATGGCCCTGGTATTTTTTGGCACGCTCTTTGCGATTACTTATTTCAGAAAATGGCCTTATGTCTGGAATGAGTGGGTCTGCACAGTGGATCACAAGAAAATTGGCATCATGTATTTGATCCTATCTTTTGTGATGTTATTACGAGGATTCTCAGACGTCGCATTAATGCGTTCACAGCAAGCAGTCGCAGCTGGTAGTAACTATGGATTTTTACCACCAGATCATTACAGTCAAATATTCAGTGCGCACGGCGTCATCATGATTTTCTTTGTCGCCATGCCATTTATGTTTGCCTTGTTAAATATGGTCATCCCGCTGCAAATTGGCGCACGCGATGTTGCTTTTCCATATCTAAACTCACTCAGTTTCTGGTTGACCTTTGTTGGTGCGATGTTGTGTAACGCATCCTTAGTGATTGGTGATTTTTCTGGAACAGGTTGGCTTGCTTACCCACCGTTATCAGAAACTTATTATAGTCCCACAGTTGGGGTTGATTACTATATATGGGCATTGCAAATATCGGGTGTGGGGACGCTGCTAGCCGGTATCAATTTTATTGCAACGATTCTCAAAATGCGTTGTCCTGGTATGACCATGATGAAAATGCCGGTTTTTACCTGGTCAGCGCTCTGTTCGATGATATTAGTGGCACTAGCCTTCCCAGTATTAACCGTTTCACTCGCTTTGTTGGCATTAGATCGCTTAGCGTCTATGCATTTCTTCTCTGAATACGCAGGGGGAAATGTGATGATGTATGTCAACTTAATCTGGGTCTGGGGACACCCGGAAGTCTATATTCTGATACTGCCGGCCTTTGGTATTTTCTCTGAAGTGGTGGCAACGTTCAGCCAGAAAAAATTGTTTGGCTACGCTACCATGGTTTATGCCATGGCTGTTATTACCTTCTTATCTTTCATTGTTTGGCTGCATCACTTTTTCACCATGGGTGCAGGTGCCGACGTCAACTCATTCTTTGGTATCGCTACGATGGTCATCGCCATTCCGACTGGCGTGAAAGTGTTTAATTGGTTGTTTACCATGTACAAGGGGAGAATTATTTTAGCGACCCCGATGTTATGGGTAACCGCATTTTTCACCACGTTTGCGATTGGTGGTTTGACAGGTGTGATGATGGCAATTCCGCCGGTCGACTTTCAAGTGCACAATAGCTTATTTTTAATCGCCCATTTTCATAATGTCATTATTGGTGGTGTCTTATTTGGCTATTTCGCCGGCTTGATTTATTGGTTTCCAAAAGCCTTTGGATTTTCGCTGGATGAAAAATGGGGTAAGTATGCATTTTACTTCTGGGTCGTGGGTTTCTACATAGCCTTTATGCCGCTCTACGTGCTTGGCTTAAATGGTTTTATGCGCAGAACCTATCATTATGCTAATACCATGTTTCAACCTTATCTTATTACCGCTGCTGTTGGAGCGGTATTGATCTTGTTTGGTATTGTAAGCATGTTAATCCAATTGTATGTCAGTGTGAAAAACCGCGAGGCCTTGCGTGATAAGACAGGCGACCCGTGGAATGGTCGTACTTTAGAATGGACGATATCATCACCAGCGCCGATTTACAATTTTGCATGGTTGCCCACCGTAACAGAGCGCGATCAATTTTGGTATGATAAACAACATGCAGACCATTCTAAGGCTGTTGCAGATAAAACGTATCAACCAATACACATGCCGAAGAATACCGCGGCTGGTTTTATCATAGCCATGTTTGCAGGCATATTCGGCTTTGCTGTTATCTGGCACATGCTGATTCCAGGGTTAGTTGGCATCATCGGTATTATTTTAACTGTCATCGATAAATCATTTAAAACCGATACTGACTATTACATTGAAGCTGAAACAGTTAAACAGACGGAATTAGCGTTTATAAGGAATAAAGCCTAATGACTACTGAACTGGTAATTGAGCATCACCACCATCATCATAGCGATGAAACAGATGTATTCGGTTTTTGGTTATATATCATGACAGACTGCATTTTATTCGCTTGCTTATTTGCAACGTTTATCGTGTTGAATGCACCTGGTGCTCCCGGCCCGCAATTAAAAACCTATGTCAATTTGAATGATGTGTTAATTGAAACGTTTTTCTTGCTGGCATCTAACTTTACATTTTGTTTAGCGAGCCTGGATTTGTATAAGAATAAAGTTCATCGAGTACAGGCTTGGCTAATAGCGACATTTTTACTTGGTGCCTGCTTTATTTATATGGAGCTCACTGAGTTTATCCATTTGACCAACGAAGGATTTCGTCCTGATGTGAATGCAATGGCATCTTCATTCTTCACACTCGTTGGAACACATGGATTACATGTTGCATTTGGTTTGATTTGGATATTAGTCATGATTGTGCAGTTCCCATTGCTAGGGATTTCACACATTACTAGACGACGCATGACTTGTTTAGGTTTGTTCTGGAACTTCCTCGACATTGTCTGGATTTTTGTTTTTACCATCGTTTACTTAATGGGAGTTATTTAACATGGAACATACTCACTCCGAGCTCCCTGATTTTGGTACAGGGCAAAAGAAATTTGGGATCTATCTTGTTGGTATCATCATTTGTGCATTGCTGACCTTGGCCGCCTTTTGGGTGGTCATGTCGGGTCATTTTTCAAGAGTAGAGCAGTTTGTCTTTATCTATACGGCAGCTGTGATGCAGTTCTTTGTGCAAGTGCTCTGCTTTTTAAGATTGAATCTGCAAACCACTCAATCGCGAATGAATGTGATGACTATTATCTTCACTATTGTCATTTTGACATCGATTATTATTGGTTCGCTGTGGATTATGTCTAATTTACATTATTACATGATGTGACTTAGCATCCGCGTTTAATATCAGTTCTTTGCTTTCTATGCGTAAGAAGAATGCGTGGTTTGATGATGAATGCCGTTTTAAGGTTATAGCGACGGTTTAGTTGCTGATAAGGTTTTCATGCCGCCGGTGTTGTCATTCAAGTAGTTTTCAACTTCTTTTTGACTCATGTTCATCATGTCAGCAGGTAGTAACTGTTGGTTGTTTTTGATGGTTTCATTAGCGCCAAGTTCAATTAGTCTTCGACATAAAAGGTCATCATTTCTCATGTAGGCCAAATGCAATGCAGTGTTACCATCTGCCATAGGCGCATTGATGATGATTTTAATATCTTGGTGACTTAACAAGGCTTTTATCACATCATTCATTGTCAGCTTGCAGCCTGTGACGATGATTGAGAATTCGTTATTTTTGGCATGTTCTCTGCCTTTTAAAATTGCCATATGCAGTGCGTTTTTTCCGCGTGCATCTACCTTATACAAATGAACTTCAGGATGCTGAATCAACGTAATAGCGCTATCACATGAATTATTCATGATTGCCCAGTGTAAGGCTGTGTTTCCGTAATCACTATCTGTTTTATGATTCATGTTGTTATTTAAGCTGAGTTTTTTCAAGTCTATGTAGTTTTCAACTTTGTCTAGCATGTTTAATTTGGCTAGTTGTGTTAGTAAGCCTTCTGTCAGCGCAATTTCATCAGTGAAAACAAACTTCCTAATTAGGCTTGCATCATTCAATAAGCAGTCGAGTTTAACGAGTGCGTGTTGTGTTTGTGATAATCCATTGTCCCACCATCGTTTCCTGCCTTGCAGGTAGAATGTTGTGAAGGCGTTATTGACTAATTCGCTTATGCTTTTAAGTTTTTCCTCATCCGAAGTACCTTTATTAGTCTTATCTTCCAGCAGTGCAGCAATAGTATTTAAAATCGTCGTTCGTCGCGAAAATTTTAGCTTACCTTTGGCATCGTCATATTCAGCAATAATTTGCCTGACTTTCTGCAGTTTGCTTTGGGTTGTTTCTGGATGGTGATCTCTATCAAACATGAAATTAGCCTCGCGTATGCTCGCGTTTATTTGGACTTATTTAGTGATTATAGTTGATGGCATAAGCCAATATACATTTGCCGACTATTCATCAGCTTAGCGGATTATTCAGATATCAAGCTGCCCATAGACCCTATTAGCAGGTCCCCTCTCCCGCCCATTGAGGTTGGCAGGTTGTCATAACGTGATTGCGAGAGAGGGATAGGGTGAGGGCATACTCCCCTCAATCTTTCCTAAGCTTCAATAACAACAACTGCGGCAATCGCATAGCAAGATCATACGCCAGCGGATCAACCGCTTTACCAGCCTCAACCGGTTGCGGTTCACTAAATTCCGTCACCACAAACCCACACCCAACAGCAGCATTAACATAGTCACCGATAGTGCGTTTATATTTCTTCACTTTAAGCCCATCACCAAAGTCAGCAATCCTGATCGAATGATCATAATAATTTTCCAACTGCCAGACCTCAGCATCTCCTTCTTTGGTTCTTTGTGAGCAGGCGCGTATGGGGTGAGAAATGGAGAATAGACATTCACCTCGAACTCTAAGAATACGGAAAAATCCCTTAAAAATTGGCTGAATATCATGTAAGTTTTCCAAAACATAATTACAGATAATCACATCCATGGAATTGTCTTCAACCCAATCCAGATTTTCAAGATTACCCACGCGATACTGAATCTTGTCAGTAGGTAATTTTTCTTCGTTAGCAATATCGATCATGGTTTGGCTGATATCAACGCCAATAACGTTACCGCCCAGTGCAGCCAAGGTTTTTGCATAAATTCCCGAACCACAGCCCGCATCTAACACGGTTTTATTTTTAATATCAGGCAACAATTTCAGTGAGGCAGGCATTTCAAGGTATTCATTATAAAACCGACCTTGTTTACGCGTTTCATGATACTTCTTGCCAAACTTGTTATACATGTCTGCAATTTCAGCGGCATCAAAAGATTTTTTCATGGGAGTTGCCTTGTTGATTGTCATTGCGGTAAAAATACTATTTTATTCACTAAGCGACAATAAAAATAAGGACAAGAGATGAGGTTAGGCAAATATCAGCATTTTCGTAATCAACATTACTATGAAGTAATAGGCATTGCTCGCCATAGTGAAACCGATGAAGAAATGGTGGTTTATAGAGCTTTATATGAATGCGAAGGTCTGCCATTAGGTCAGCTCTGGGTGCGGCCCAAGCAAATGTTTCTGGAACAGGTAGAGCATGAGGGCAGGTTGGTGCCGCGTTTTCGTCAATGCGAAGCATGACCACACGGTTATGCAAAGGGTTGTTGGCTTAAATCAACGACCGCTGAACAGCAAACACGATAGGTTTATTTATTAATTTCGCATCCATCATCACCAACTCATTTTTTTGTTTACCAACCCAGATAAAATGTTTGGCCTCTTTCAAGGTTGCTGGCGAACCAGCAATACGCTTATTTGGAAACGGTCTATTCAAGCCAACCAGCACCCATTCGTCTAATTGCATGATCTGCATGCGCAGATGCTCATCTAAAATAAACGCCCCAAAATGATGTTTAGCAGCCGACGGTTTGTAATGAAAATGCTTGATTTGCCCATTGTCCTCGATCGCATCCAGTTCTTGAATGCTGGAGGCAATATTTTTGAAATGAGTATTCTGATAGTAAACAGCATCCGCTCTGTGACGAAAATAAAATACACTAGGCTGTGGTTTGATGGTGCTTGATTGAGTGGGTTTGGCGCGTTTGATGGTTAATGCATAAATCGGGATGCGGGTTTTTATGAACATTTGTTTGCTCTTATGGTCTCATTTCTTAATAATCACAAAGCGCCAAACTATAACATAATTAGATAAAATCGAGTATAGAGTTATAGAATTAGGCATGTATCTATGACTAGAGCGGTATGCGGTTGGTTGGTGGTATCTTCATTTCATGTTTAATGGATGTTTTATTGTTTTTATGCTTATAAATGTCTCCTTATGGATTCTATTAATGAAGGAATCTATACGCTGCGACGCAAGACAAATAAGACGATTACTAGACCTTGATCATCATTCACGAATGGATTTCATTGATGATGCTTTACATCAATTAGGTAAGAAATTGGTAGTAGACATTCAACCGTTAACGACAGCCAAACCAATGATCACTAAACATACCAAGCCGCACACTATACGCAAGAGTCAATAAACATATCACTTTCAGCTGGATTGAAAATACATGAGTGCTTAAGATGAGACGTTACACAACACCCATCAATGGATAGATAAAAGGTGAAATATGATCTCAAATAGAACTACACAGGACAGCATTACGTTAGACAATCTGCAGCCAGGAGACATTCTCTCTTGGGTGATTATCGGAACCAGGCATTTTGCGATTTATTCGCCAGTGGCGGGGCAGCAAGGTGATTTGATTCATATGTTCTTTAATTCACGCAACGAGTGCGCGATCTTTAAAAGTACCATTAGTCAGCCATTAAAAAACCTGGAACAAGGACAAGAGATCACCGTCATACGCAGTCGTACTAAAGACGAAGGACAGGCGATTGCCGCGCAAGCGGAGTTCTGGTTGCGACAAGGCGTGAATTATGATTTTTCTCGGTTAGGACAAGTGCTTTATAACAATAACCGCGATATTGCAGAACCACCAATCGAAGAGAATGTGAAGCAATATATGAAATATGCGGCACGTCGCGCAACCATGCCGGTCAAATCTCAGGAATTTCCTATCACCAACATAAACTGGTTGACCAAGCTTGGGTTATTCATGGTGGGGTCTAAGTATTTATGCGATCCAATTTCCAGTGCAGGTTTGAGTGTGATGGATTACTCAACGGCTACTCCCAATCGTTCCCGAGGGTTAAATTGTATTGGTTTGGTGGCCATTGTAGTCGCGGCAGTGAAATTAAAAGATCACATCGGTGTTGTGACGAAAGACACTGGCTGGTTGTCACGTGAGAATATTCAAACTGCCATGACTGAAGCGCAATTGAATGAATTTAGCATAGAGCGGCTATCTGAAACACTAACACCAGCAATCGCGAACACACACCCACACTTAACGCATGGCGATGTTTTCTTAAAGAACTTGCTGGATGATGACGAGCATTGGCAATGCATGGGGACATTAGACAAGACCTCTAACTTGAAGCCATTTAACAAAGAGGCTTATGAAGCAGAAACTCAGGCGCTGAGAACGACTATCCGAGATAATCACGCCCAATTTGTGGCTGATTTTAAAATGGGAATATTTTCCAGGAAGCCTGAACAACTGTCGAATGGAAAGGCACAGGCAGAACAGCCTAGGCTGGGTTAATGATGAAGGCGTCCAGCACGGTTGCTATGACCTTGATTTATTGAGGCATCTACCTCTGTTGGGCGCTGACAGCTTAATTTTTTGTTCTCATCTATACTTTTTCTATCCCTAAAAAAATGTTATCAATCCTAAAGAAGCTTAATAATAAATATAAAATGAGGGGTTGTTTATGCAACGTGATGATTCTGAAGATCTAACGAGAGAGTTGCACAAAACGTTACATGCTTTGCTGAAGACGCAGTATCGCATTTTATCAGATGGTGGCCATTTTACATTAAGTCATGAGGATTATGACAAGATACAGCGGTTGGTAGACCAGGGGGCTGATCTCAATCGCTTGTTTCTGCGTACGGAAGTAGAGCCTGATGGTGGTCGTAATTTAGATTCAGCTCTGCATTTTGCTGTCATGTTGGGTGATGCACGGTTGCTACAACTATTTCTTACGCGTGCTCCTAAAATGATTGATGTGCTTCAAGAAAATCAAGATTATTATGGCCGTCAAACACGAGAAACACCTTTAACGCTGGCTATTTATCATCGGGAATACGAACTGGCAAAGCAACTATTGGAAGCGGGCGCAAACCCAAATGCTTTAAGTTATACAAATGCTGGCGTGACCAGCCTTGGACCGTTGCAACTTGCCGCAGCCTATTTATCTGATGATGACGATAATAAAAAATTGCAAAGCCTAGTCAGTGTAATCAAGTTACTACTTGTAAAAGGCTCCGATATCGATTTATTGGTTATGGATGGTTGGGATAGACCGCACCCGACAGCGCGCGAGTTTTTGCAGCGGTGTCTAAAGGAATACCCCGATCGTGCAGAACTAGTTGAGGAAATCATTGAATTCTCAGAAACCTTGAAACAAAACAATCGTCCTGAAACCCAATTGGCAAGGCAAGAGCTGCAGACAAAATTAGCTGAAAACAGACAAAGACGTCATGGGCAGCCTGTCGCAGCGGCAAGTGCACCTGAACCAGATGCATCTGCTGCAGATAAACAAGCAGTTCAGGCTAGATTAAGTGAAACTAAAGCAAGACGTGTGATGCAGCGACAATTGGCAGAAAATAAAGAGAGAAGACAGCAGCAATTTAGGATGTTCCCTCATCCAGCACAGTCGTCTCAAAGCATTGCGGTAGAAACTCTTGCTGCAGAGATACAAAGACATATTGAAACTTTAGAGAACAAGAAAAATAAGATTACTTACCGAGAAAGACGCCACGATAAAATTGAACTGCTAAAAATCGCAAAACGGTTTTTGTTGAATGATGAGGTGACTGAGGCTCAATTCGAGGAAGCTAAGTCGACTTATCCGAAATGGAATCTAGGAGATCAGAGCGTTACGGCCGATCTAGTCAGAAGACTGATGGAGATCAAGCTTGCGGCGAATGAAAACCCAGAGTCTACGCATGGTGTGCGACTCATCAGGCCAGCAGATTAAGCAGAGTTGTCTGTCACAACTGACAGCCGCAGCTGTCAAATTTATCATGGTCTCCTTCTGGCTTTGAAACCAATGGCCAGTTGCTCAGGCCTCAGTGGTTCGTCCTGATTATTATCGAAATGAAAATAATTTTTCAGTACGCGCTGGCGATTGTAAAAGCTAAATTCCCGAATATCACTGTAACCGCGCACAAAGACCCTGATGTCATTCACGGTGACTTTATCAATGTTGGGGAATAGCATGTCTTTCAATGGTTGAAAGACAGGTTCATTTAGCGATTGGCATAATGGATTATCTTTCTGTTTCGGTGTTTCGTCTGTTGCTTGTGGAAATAGCGCAATATAAAAAAATATTTTAGAGAGTCTGATCACTTCATCACGATGTAATCCCTTTAGCGTGCCTCTGATATGGTCGATAGTTTCACTTAGATCATTTAGCATGTCGCGGGTTTTTTTGTGATGCGTGGCGCGAGCGGTTTTTTTTACTATCGTTAATAACCGCGCGAAAGCATATGCTGCGTCAGTTCTGGCTTCATTTTTGCCTAGACGAGCATTAACTTGTAATCCTCGCTCCTCTGCAGAGCTTTCATTTGTACACCCAATTAACCGCTTTGCTTTCTTGTCAACCTCATTAAATAATTCGAGCATAGTATCTTTCGTGGTCTCGTCTGGCAGTACAAGTGCTGGCACGCTAATGCCGTATTTTCTGTCTGCAATAATAGCTAGTTGTTGTCTTGCTACCATTGCATTTTGTGGTCTTGCAATGGCTTGCTCGGCGATTAAATTGAAAATAAATGCGACGATAGGATGTTTTTCATCATAGCCAGGTTTCAGCGTGACTTTCAGTGACTCGCGGTAAAATACCATGCCTGCAAGCTGTTGTTCACCGGCCACGTTTTCTATCGTAAATATGTCAGGAAACAAGTGTGCTAATGTTAAACCTAATGCATAAACATCAGATGATCTGTCATTAAATAATGAACTGCAAAATGGAGTCAGGTTACTTTCACGACGTGCCATATTCCGTGCGTGAGCAAACGCAGTTGATAAATCTAAAAACCAGGTGGTGTAAATAGCCGGTACTTCATTTTGCTCGCCAAGAATGGTGGCACCGTCAAAGTCAATTAATTTTGCCGTGTTACCATCAATCATGACATTCGCTGGTTTAATGTCTCTGTGTATCATGTTGATCGCATGCATGCAGGCTACATCGGTGGTTAAAGACAACGCGCATAGAAGACGGTCTTCTATTGATTTCTGCATTAACAACTTGGGACGCATGTCGTCTAACGAGTGTCCTGCGCATTTTTCCATTAGCAAATACTGTTTGTGGCGATGTTGATATGCCATGCCAGTGCGATGAAAGAGTTTCTCGAGTATGATGGCGTTGCGTTCTGCATGGCGATAAGACTTAGCGTCAGCATCTTGTTTAAAAATGCTTTTTTCATATTTCTTGATCACATGTGTTGCTGTGTCTTTTGCATCGGCATATGCATTTTTAACATAGCTGGCATATTGGCCCGATGAGTGTTGCTTGTTAGTGCGTTCGGCAGAGAAATGAATAACCTGTTGATCTTCCTGGTCGCATAAGGTGATTTCTGAGCGTGCTAACTCTGGGTGGCTTTTTCTCGATTTTTTATGCGCAAAAAAGGATGACGCTGGTCTTTGCATGGGGCGGTCTCGTTTTGTTTTATTTATATATTGGTGTGAATAATACCATCAAATGAGGCCAGTGTCAGGGCAGTCATTTTCCCCCACCTATTTTAGGCAACCATATGTTTTTCTATCTCTTTTTCGGTTATCTTAATGGTTTATATTTGGTAAAATTTGAATACTAACAGGGAAGGTTACATGTCAGGTCGCTTGAGAGCTGGTTTAGTGTTATTGATATTGTCGCAGTCGGTGCTAGCCAAAAATCCTATGGGATATTCGCTAAATCAACGATTCCCAGATCAGGTTTTCGTTGCCGGGTCTAACTACTCAGCAACCTACACGATAACTAGTCAGCTCCCTTTCACGATGGTAAAGCCCATTGCGATTGAGAAGTATTCTAATTCTAACTCAGAATTTACCTACGATGATGGCTGCACAGGCTTAAAGCTCGCACCAGGACAGCATTGTGCTGTGACGATCAATTTGGATCCTACCAGCAATGGAGTTAAAACGGTTCAGCTAACCATCACTGGGTTTGACAATAATCGTATTCCGTTACCGCCTTTAACCACCACAGCAACTGGTGGGAGTGCGCGTGTGACTATTAGTGCATCGACTACGACAGCGCTGCCAGCAAGCATGATAGTCAATACATCCAATACTTTCGTGTTTCAGTTCACGAATACAGGTACTGCTGCGGCAACAGGTGTCACGACCTCATCCAGTGCAAGCAGTATATCGAGTACCTGTGGCGCCACGTTAGCCGCAGGAGCTTCATGTCAAATCAGTGGATCATTCACCCCTACTTCTACCATACCTGCCACTCAAACAGTGACAGGTACTTTTTCCTATGCGCAGGGTAGCCCTGTCGTTGCCTCCACGCACACGACTGTTAATCCTGCCACTGGATTAACCGGTGTCATATCAGGTTTGCCAGCAATTACGATTGTTGGTGCTTCTTATCAGGTCACCTATACTTTTACGAATAATAATTCCTCTGGTATGTCCATTACCACAAATGCTCCTCAGGCCAGTGTTGGAACGTGCCCTGGCGCTGGTTGTGTGTATCTGGCGCAAGCTAATACTTGTCCGGTGGTGACAGGCGTTTTGCCTGCTGGTAGCTCATGTTATATGACAGGCTTATTTACACCTACCTCAACCGGTAGCAGTTCATTTTCCTCAACGCTTGCCGCTGCGGCAGCATCACCAGGTCCAACCTCAAGTACACTGAACACCTCAACGAATACGGTACCTGCTGGTGGAGCGCGGACAATAAACTTTGTTAATGAATGTAACTTCAAAGTTTGGTTCTCCATGAATGGCGGCGCGATAGGAAATAGTCCTGATTGCACCACGGATGCGCAATGTCCAAATGGCACATCCTGTGACCCCGCTGCAAACGGTGGTAAAGGATTATGTTTTTGGATTAATCCAACGCCCCCTGCGCACCCATCTAATTTCCCGGTGAATCCCTATGAGCTAGAAGCTTTGGGTGGTGTGAATACCAACTCAGTTATTGTACCGGTGGCGTCTAACGCTGTGGATGTTAATACGCAATGGAGTGGTAATATCTCGGCGAGTGCGTTATGTAACGGTTCTACCAAATGTGGTCTGGCTGATTGTAATAATAAAGGCGGTACCGCTTCGTGTGCTGTTGGCCAAGGGTTTTCTCAGCCCGCGACACAATTTGAAATTACCATGATTAAGAATGATAGAGACTACTATGATGTGGAAGTCATTAATGGCTTTCATATTCCAATCCAAGTCACGCCAAATTCGCCTTATGTGATTCCGGGTAATGATTATAACTGTGGTACGCCTGGTAATCCGACAGCAAGTGGTGGCTTTGGCAGTTGTAATTGGAACAATGCAGTAGTACCAACACCGAGTTACGCCTATTATTGGGTGTCAAATCTCGCAGCATGTAAGCCGGATAATACTTGTGCCGTATCAGGACAATTGTGTGGTCTTGATAGTGATCTTAATAAAGTGTGTGGTGATTTCCTTGGTTTCTGGAGCGCTGATAACGCGTGTGGCGTCAACCCAGCTAAGGCGCAGCAATATTTTGGCTGCACAAATTATTTAGGCACGCCCTATTCACCTAATACTTATCAGATGACTAATCTATATGGGTGTACGACACCAGATGCGAACCAATCCACATTGAACTCATGCTATATCTTCAATTCATCTGATTGTTGCGGATGTGCGAACTGGAATCTGTTTGGCATCACCGTTCCAGCTGATACAAAGCAATGTAAGAATACTTCCAATTCCATTTGGACTAGTCAGGTACAAACGAAAATACAGTGGATGAAAGCTACTTGTCCCAACTACTACACCTATCCATATGATGACGAAAGCAGCACGTTCCGTTGCAGTAATGTTGCCTCTGGTTCAAACGCAGTTGGCTATACAGTGACTTTCTGTCCAGGTGGACACACAGGCAAGCCAACTGGAGCAACAGAAGGGCGTGGATAATGGTTATCGTACCTAATACGAGTCTATGGAAGGGGTGAAAAATTGATAGTACATTTTCGTAAAATGTTTAATGCACTAGCGTTATGTTTATTGGCTCCTGCAGCCTACTCAGCGCCGCAATGGTATTTTACTTTTGGTGCAGGCGCGGAAGTGCCGAGTCTTCATTCTAGTGTAACGGTGAATAACAATTCATTAGCTGCCCCGCCTTTTAATGAAGATAGTTACAGCAGTCAGCATAACGTTAATGCTGCAATATTAGTAGAAGCAGGCAAACGCTGGGCTATTTCAGCAAGTGGTTTGAAGGCGGTATCCTTAGGGTTGCAGTATCAGTATTATCTGTCCAATGATATTGGCAGACAAGTGATGCAGTATTCTTCGCCGCAATATTTGAATTATCGTTACAGGTTGGCGCTAGCAGCAAATCTTCTCATGCTAAATGCCAAGCTAGACTTGTTTACATGGAAATCGTTAACGCCATTTATCAGCATTGGTGCTGGTGGTGTGCAGCTAATGGCAACAAACTACAGCGAATATGCTTATTCCAACATTACCGCCAGAATTAGCCCGGCGTTTCAGGAAAATACTAATTATCAATTTACTTATCAAGCGGGTGCTGGAGTTGGTTGGAGCATCAATCAAAAATTCATGGCGTCAGTGAATTATAGTTATCAACCGCTAGGCAGTTTTACTACCAAGTGGGGTAGGGGTACTTGGTCAAATAGAAAATTAGATTTCGGTAACGTCGATGCGCAATCGGTCTTTGTGGCGGTGACATACTTGGCTTAGCGTGATCGCGATTGATGATGAGTAATATAGATGGGTTGCCCATGAATGAAAAAGAAATTCTCGAAAAAGATCGTGTAGAGATTGTTGCCTACCATCCAGAGTGGCCACAGCAAGCTCGAGATGAAATCGAAAGCCTGCGCGCTGTGCTTCCGCCAAATAGTGTGATTGATATTCAACATATTGGCAGCACAGCGATTCCAGGTCTGAGTGCGAAACCAATCATCGATATTCTAGTTGCGGTGAAATCATTGGATGAGATGAAAAGGCTAGCTGTTCCTGTCTTGCAGAAGATGGGTTATCAATATTGGGCGGAAAACCCGGATCCTGAGCGAATGTTTTTCGTGAAAGGCATGCCGCCATACGGCGAAAAGCGTACGCACCATGTACATCTGGTTGAGCCAACTTCCAGACATTGGAGTGCTAAAATTTTTTTTAGAGATTACTTGATTGCGCATCCTGAGATAGCAAAAGAATATGAGCAGTTAAAAATTCAATTAGCGCAGCAGCATACGTTTGATCGGGAACAGTATACCGAGGCAAAAGGAGCGTTCGTTAACAAGGTGTTGGCGCAGGCGATGCGCTGATCACGGCATCTTTTGACGCAATTGATGATAATCACGTGGTGTTATCACACCAAGTCTTACCAGTATGAATGTTGGATTACTCCATTTAGCGATCACTTAAGGGGGCGTGAGTCTGACCCCCTGAAGCATTGCATGATTAGCTATACACGGAGACACCAGTTCCTAAGTCGCATGCAATATTGGTCGGTGGGATTTTATCGGCATAACTGACGGGGTCTTGAACTCGCAATACGGCAGAGAAGTGATTTTTCTTGTCGAATGTCCAAGAGCTGGTTTGATACACATCACCAAATTCAGGTAGTTCTGGCACATCACCAGTTGGTATGACGACGCGAGCGGAAATTTGATCGTTGCGAATGATCGTTACTTCGGGTAGGCGTAATACGGAAATGCCAGTTAGTTTGCCATTATGATTGTTGTCGATGGTGCATTTATCAAAGTTAACCACTAAGGTGAGTTTGTCGCCGCGTGTTAATGCTTTGACGGCGTCTTGGTAGCTATTGATCTTGTCGGCGTAACAGACGTTTGCGGTTAGTGTAGCGATGGTGACGGCTAACAGGGTGTTTTTCATTGTGTATGTCCTTATAAATAAAAATACAAAATAGCAAAATGAGATGATGAAAGTAAGTAGGTGGATGTTAGGTGTTTACAGCGTCCGCCCTCACCCTGTCCCTCTCCCGCAATCATTGATGTACCACTTTTCAAGTTTTGTGGGCGGGAGAGGGGACCTGCTAATGTAGGGATGGGTTGTATCGGGGTGCGGGTTTGTTATGGGATGATTTTGTTATTTACTGGCTTAGTTGGTTTCCTCATCCAGTTATTTCACGAAACCTACTCAGGATGACGTAGGATATTTTGCAACGTACTTTATTAGAAGGTTCCCTCTCCCGCCCTGTGTCGCGGCGTGGTGGTAGGTGGTTATTGCGGGAGAGGGATAGGGTGAGGGAATGGTGGTGCGCTAACATCGACTTCAATGCAGCGCACACACACAAGATCATTACATCTTCTTAAACCAGCCTTTACTAAGCCCAGCAAAATGGTGATTGCCAGCATTATTATTGTTGTTAGTCGATTGGTTATTCGTGCGTTCAGGTTGTTGCGCGGCATTACCAGCTTTTCGCCAAAGTCCATAGGTTGAACCCGCGCGTCGTCCCCATTCCTCAAGCGGCTGTCCATTAATAATTACCGGAACAGGTCGATCCGTTGTAAGTGAAAACTCGGTTGTCGATGAAGTGATGGTCAACTCGGTAAGGCCTTTCATGCCTGGCTGCCATTCCGTGCCATTCATGGCGCATTGAAACATGGCTTGATCTTCTTCATCCCAGTCGAATTTCTGGGTGGTTTCATCTAGCAGAGTGAATTCGATAAATCCTGTCTCTGGATTACCATCAATTTTAATACCAGTAATTTTATTAGCATTTTCTCGCAAGAACTTAACAATGGTCTTACCGTTTCTCATGGCTGCCTCGTATTAGATTTTTTCGCATGCTAATTTGCTGACGGTCTAACGTCAAGCAGCGTTGTGCGCGCGACGATTAGCTATGCTAAGCTGGTGATTTAAATCATTAAGATAATCGAATCATGAAAACACTCGCCCAACAAATCATGACCATTTGCGTCTGCATGCTAGTCTGCACGCTGGCCTCAGCTGCGAATTACACCTACGAAAAGCGGCAACTCGGCAATCAAGTGATCCATATCGTGACGATTGACCCGGCGGTCTATCACGCGGCACTGGTGAAAGCGAATCATGGTATTGGTCGAGCAACAGTGCCAGCCATTGCCAAGCAAACCAATGCAGACATCGCAATCAATGCTGGCTACTTTAAAATTGATCCCGATAAAAACAAAGATGGTAAACCCAGTGGTACCTTAGTCATTGATGGTAAAGTTTACCAAGTTAAAAATGGCAAACAGGCGTTAGTGGTTATCACAAAAGGTAAGCTAGCCATTACACAAGCTAATCCAAAGCGAATCATGACATCTAATAACTCTATCGTATCGGGTATTCCACTTTTAATTGATCATGGACAAGTTGCGAAAGATTTAGCAGAGAAAACTAGCCAGTTTTACGTCATGCGTCATGCGCGAACGGCTATTGGTGTACGTTCAGATGGTCATGTGGTGATAGTGGTTGCTGAACAAGGTGTAGATAAGACAAATGGACTGACCATGTCTGATTTGGCTAGTCTCATGAAATCCTTGCACTGCCAGTACGCGATTAATTTGGATGGCGGTGGTTCTTCAACTTTATATCTCAATGGTAAGTTGATGAACTTAACGATAGGCGATAAAGACGAATCGAATGGCTTAAGCGTGGTTCGCCCGGTATCCGATGCCATCATCTTTTCTAGGTAAACCCAATCTTTCGTTTGCCATCGCCCATGAGTTTGACATCATCTGGCGCTGGAATGTCTTGTGCAGTGATATTGATAAAGTCAGCATCTGCCGGGTCTTTCATGGAGGCCACTCGATGCGCGAGGTTCATGGTCGTAGTCTGAAAGGCATTACGAATAAATCTACCATTAGAGAAATTTTCTGGGTGTAGGCTTAACACATGCGTGAGTAATTCGCTTAATTTGTACTGCGCCTCTTCGCTAAGCTGATAATGATTCTTTGCACAGAAATACTGGAATATTTGTTCCAGTTCTTCTTGATCATAATCTTCAAATTCTACAAAAGTGGTGAAGCGTGATTCGAGACCAGGATTGTTTGAGATAAAGTAATGCATTTCTTTTTTGTAACCGGCAGCAATGACCACGATTTCGTCGCGATGATCTTCCATTAATTTAAGCAGTGTATTGATTGCTTCGGTACCGAATTCGCCGCCGCCTTGAATCAAGCTGTAGGCTTCATCAATGAAGAGAATGCCACCTAATGCTTTGGTAAAGACTTCTTTGGTTTTGATGGCGGTTTGACCGACAAAACCAGCTATTAAATCAGATTGATCTGTTTCAACCACATGGCCTGTTTTGAGAATGCCGAGTTCACGCAGAATATCACCCAGTAAACGCGCTACGGTGGTTTTGCCGGTGCCAGGGTTACCAGTGAAGATCATGTGCGCATTGATTTTTTCAGATTTAATGCCGCGTTGACTGCGTGCTTTTTGTAATTCAACCTGATCAATGAAAAGTTTAATCACGTTTTTGACGTTGCGCAGTCCAATCATGTTGGTTAATTCATTCATCGCTTCTTCATAAGAAAGCCGTTTGTTTTTTCCCGTGTCTTGCTGCACGACTTCTTTCTTTTCAGGAATGTCTTCAGCGGCAATCACAATTAAATCATCTTTCGTTTTCTCTTGGATTTTCACAATACGTTCCGCGTGCTTCATCATGCTTTCGTTAAAGACATTTCGCATAAAACGTGCATTACCAAAATGATCGATTTTGGTCGACAGCACTTCTTTAATCAGCGATGTCAGTTTTGCCTCGGCGGGTGCTGATAATTCATATTGTTCCGTTTGGCAGAAATGCAGAAACACTTGTTTTAATTCTTCTGCATTAAAATCCTGAAATTCTATGCGTGTGGTGAAGCGCGAAGTCAGTCCTGGGTTGGCTTTTAAAAATTGATCCATGGATGCTTTGTAACCCGCGGCAATGACGACCACTTCATCTCGTAAATCTTCCATTAATTTAAGCAAGGCATTGATGGCGTCGGTGCTGGAAGTGGAGTCCTGGCAAAGTCCATACGCTTCATCAATAAATAAAATCCCGCCTTTGGCTTTTTCAAAATATTCTTTAACGTTTTTTGCACTTTGTCCGACATAAGAGGAAATTAATTCAGTGGGGCTTACTTCCACTACATGTCCTTTGCTCAGTAAGCCAATGTGAAAAAAGATATCGCCAATAATGCGTGCCACGGTGGTTTTACCAGTACCGGGATTACCGGAAAAGATGATGTGTAAATCTGGTTTTTTAGCGGCGAGGCCGTGTTCTTTTCGCTGCTTTAGTAATGCTAATCGATCGCTTAAGCGCTTAACCTGGTTTTTGACATCGGCTAATCCAATCAGGCTTTCGAGTTCATGCATGGCTTCTGCGAAGGGTCTTGGTTCTTTTTGTAGTTCATCCATTAATGACTGTGCATTATCGACATCTTCTGCCGCGGCCAGTTTTAAGTAATGCATAGCGAGTGCCTTGTCTTTGGCAACACCCAGCCCTTTTGCATAACACTGACCGATGTAATAGGTCGACATAGGGTGCTGTTTGTTATCTGCGGCACGTTTAAAATAATCCGCAGCTTTTTGATAATCTTGATCGACACCAACACCTTCAAAATAAGCCAAGCCAACCTGATATAAAGCGTATTGGTCATCACTATCTATTTCGGTGGCTTTATGAAACCAATAAAATGCTTGATGATGATCTTGCCCCGTGCCTTCACCAGCAGAGTATTTCATCGCGAGCATAAACATGGCAAAGGCATCGTCTTGCTCAGCTGCTTGCTGATACCAATAAACGGATTGTTTTAGGTCTTTTTCGACACCATTACCTTGCTCATACCACTCGGCGAGTTGCTTTTGCGCATCAACATCACCAGCTTCAGCGTTGGCTAAAGCGTCGCGGACTGCTTCTTTGGAGGGTTCGGTTGCCATGGTGGTATGCCTTAATTGGAATGAGTAATGGTGACTGCGTTAAGGTTAATTCCTTAACTGTCTCATTTCAAGCTGCCTGGACTTACCACCAACAATAGACTAGGCAAGCTTCTTAACAACAACATGCTCTAGTGGTACATCCTTACGTTGATCCATTAAAGCAGGTTGATGATACAGAACTTGCATATCAGTACGCGCGCCAAAGAAGGAAGCATAATATCCATATCGATTTAATGTGACGAAGCTAACGTTATTGCCATTGTCAACACACTCGGTATACGCTTGAATATAGAAAGTGGAACCTGGTTTGGCTGCTTTCATCAATGTATAAATCAAATAAGTAGCGGCTTCTGGCGATAAGTATTCTAAAATATGCACTAGCATCACATGAGATGGGGTAGCCAAATCTTTTTTCAAAGTATCACGGTAAGCTAATTTTTTATTAGCCTGTTTGTTTAAATCTACATTTCTCGCAATGATGCCGATTTGTTCTAATTGTGAGATGACGGTCGGTGAATTTTCATATCCAATCACGGTTCTACCAGCTTTTACAAGGGCAGCATGCTGCTCGCCAGTGCTGACGCCTAAATCAATGACTGGCATGGTAGATTGATTAAATGCGTCTGAGATCACAGCTGGAACACTATCCAGCAGAATATCGGTAAACGTGCTGGATATGCCTGCGCGACGTTTTTGATTGTAGTATCCCCAGTGCTTTTCGGGTGTGTAAGTGTTGCAGTTTTCACATTCACATTCATGCTGATTGCCTTGAGCAGGTGGCTTTATATTCTGCCCAGTTTGGGAACTAAGTAGTCTGGCTAATTGTGTTAATGATATTTTTATTGCTACAGGTTCTCTGGATTTCATCTTTCTGCTTCTCGTTTTGTGGTTTTATTAATGGTTTTTGTGAATTATATACAGAGTAAAATTAACTCTGTATTAAGAGCGAGCAGGGGAGTATGGCTTGCTGTAACTAGATGAAAAGTTGGGAATAAATTTAAGTTCAGGGTTGGTATCGATCGTTATTCGGAGCGATATTGCCAGAATTTAGGCAAACAAACACAGCAAATCGCGACACCGGCTATGCATAATACGCCGCCTGAAACGATTGAGCAGGTCACACCAAATGCCGCGGCGACTAGCGAAGCTTCAGTGTCGCCGAGTTTTGGGCCGCTCAAGTAGCTAATCATTTCGATGCCAGCCATGCGCCCACGCAGTTTGTTGGGGACGGTTTCATTCCACATAATGCCGCGGAAGATGGCGCTGACGCCATCTGCGGCACCTGCCATGGCTAGAAAGCATAGCGCTAGCCAGAAATGCGTAGCCAAGCCAAAACCAATGATGGCAACGCCCCACAGCGCCGCTGAAATCGCAATCGCGGCGCCGTGCCGTTTTATTTTTGTCGACCAGCCGCTTACCAGTGAAATTAACAATGCGCCGACCGCTGGCGCAGAGTACAGCATGCCCAGCGCTTTGGCGCCGCCAAATGACGTGGCAATGGCCGGGAATAAGGCGTTTGGCATACCAAAAATCATGGCTACAAAATCGACGATGTAGGTTCCCATTAAATCTTGTCGTGACACTGCGTACAGTAAACCTGCTTTGAGTGAGCGCAAGACGGGCTCATCACTTTCTGCTTCGGGTTTTGGGATGTTGTTCATCATCAACAAGGCGATTAGTGAGACGGCGAAGGTTGCCAGGTCTACCAGATAGGTGATCATCAGGCCTGTACGAGCAACGAGAATACCGCCGATTGCGGGGCCGCCAATCATGGCGACACTGTATTTGAATGCTGTTAGTGAGCTGACGGCGGCGAAATCTTTGCGTGCTACGATTTGCTGCACAATGCTTTCCAAGGCTGGTCTGTGTAAGCCATTAAACGCTGACATTAAGCCGGCCACGGTCAATATTAGCCAGACGCTGGGGTTGGGTAGAGTTGAGTTCCATGCCAACAGTAAACTGCCCAGGCCCATGGCGAATTCAGAAACCAGTAATAACATGCGTCGATGGAAGCGGTCGGCCAGTACGCCGCCGAGCAAGGCGGTGAACAGGATGGGGATCAATTGCAGCAGGCTTAGTAAACCAACCATGACAATCGACTGCGTCAAGCTATAGATTTGATAGGGCAGGGCGACGCTGGTAATCATTGTTCCGGTAAACGAGATAAATTGTCCCGCAAACAGGTAAGCGTAATTTGGATTTCGACGAAAAATGGATAGGTCTGCAAAATAACTCATGGGGTGATGCTAGCATGGAGTTGATTGCTAAGAAACAGTCATCTTGTTCCCTCACCCTGTCCCTCTCCCGCAGCCGCTGACTTGCGACTGGTTGAGATTGGTGGGCGGGAGAGGGGTAGGGTGAGGGCAAGAGGCAAGCGCGTTAGAGCGTGCAATTTGGCGTATTAGGATGAAGTAAGCCGACCTTTGCCCGCTTGTTCCGACCACGCCAGATGCGTTGTAAGGTAATCGCCGTTTGTGTCAGTTTTGCCTGTGGATCATCTCTTTCAAGTTTTTCCTGTAATGCCACCCGTTGCGCATTTTTATGTAACTTCCAGAGCGAAAATAACAACGCATATTTATCAGACCCACCAAGATGTTGCGACAGAGTCACTTTGGCATTGCCAGTATTTTGTTGCCGCACAGCGCGAGTGACAGTGTTAACATCTTTCAGCAAACCATTCACATTCGCATACTCAACAAACATGATATTCACCATCCAGTAAAAAAGTTTATTGCCTTCTTTAATGGGTTCTTGCCCGTTATAATCGCCAAGATCAGTGGTCTTACCATTCGAAGTAAAACCTAGTACTTGATCAAAATTGCCAGATTTAAATTTCGTCACATCTAATCTCACCTCAACGTCTTCACCATAAATATCTGGTGGAATGACACCTTGGCTTAAATAGTCTATATAGCGATTCGTCATCCAGAATTGCATTTGCGCTGCGAGGCGGTTGACATCAACCACCTTGGTTAATTGACGTCTTGCCTCACGCTCACTAAGAAAGCTATTGATGGAAATGGCTTGCGCACAATTAAAAATGACTTGTTTGGCCGCGTTGTACCAAATGAGATAAGTATTTTCTTCTGACTCCCCACGCTGAACCGCTGCTTTTTCTAACCCTACAGCGCGACGCCCGGCAATCAGAAACAAGACATACTGATATTCTGCCATGATGTTAGCAATAAGATAATTCCCGGATTTTTTGTCAAAATGATCCACTGTTCTCGCGTAGCATTTCACGATGTGAGGCGCTAGCTCGATATAATCGTTAATCGAAATGCAGTCGCCTAAATCCGCTAACCCAGTCGCGCGAACATTAGGAAATTCAATTGCTTCCAGCCAGCTTTCTAACATCCCCGTACCAAAGTTGCCTCTGGTGTGTTTAAGCATTTGCGCGAGGACAATGTAACGCCCACTGTCAGGACGTTTACTTTTTCTTTCTGAGTCATGAAAAAGATCGGCTAATTGATTGAATACCTGGCCTTGTTGTAACAGTTTAAATAAGTCATGCACGATAACACGATTGGCCTGCTTAAATTCCTGATTAGTTAATTTAGGATCATGTAAATAAGTAAAATAACCCACATCAGCTTTTTTGACATCGTACACATAGGCAGGATGTGTAGAGGCAGCATCAATACGCGAAAGAAACGGAGTTTGCGCGGCAGCCGACTGTTCAGTCCATGGAATTAAGTCATGCAATAACATCACGCCTTGCGGAGTGGGAAAGCGACTTAATAATTGGTACTTGGTTTTCAGCGTTAGCATGCTTTTGGTGACGCAAGATTCTCGCGTTAAACTGATAGCGCTTTCTTCACGCTTTTTCACTTTAATTGCGCGTATCGCTTGCGAAGTTTGACGGAATAACAAAGTTCTACCTAACACCGTTTCCAGTTTTGCATTTTCTGTTAGGGTCGGAATAGTAGATGGCTTCATGATATCATCTAAACTTAATCCCGCAGTCAGCTCATCGACAATCGAGGCGCGTTTTTTTGGTATCGGCGCCAATGCGACCACCGCCGAAGTAAGACGCCACCAATTATCAATAGCATTCCCCATGCGTGCGAATTCAATTTCTTTCAAACCTAGCGTGGCTAAAAATTTTTTTGATAATCGTCCGCGTAAACACTCATTAAGATATCTTAGATTATGCATTGAGACGCTGCGGCAGTCGCTCTGGAAAAACAAGGCTTCAGCCAGGGTGCTATGTTCTGCAAATCCATTCCTGTCTTCATAAGCAAAAAACAAACCAGCTCGTAATTGGCTGAACATAAAAACTTCTATCAAATCTTCGTCCAGCGATTGCAATGTAGCATTCAATCGCCGCATATTGAATGAAGTAAACAAAGCTATGGTTCTGCTGTCATGAGCGATAAGCTGAAAGATCTCTTGCCTGATTTTATCAAAGAAGCAAAAACGAGATTCGTCGTCAGGTATTTGCACGTGCAACAGATTAAAATAAAATCCTTGCGCTGTTTCCTGCAAGGCGATGTTTTCGCAAGTATCCTCTTCGAGTTTATCCAGAAAATAGAAAGCAGCATCGCTATTTTCTTGCGCTAAAAATACCAGTGGATGCGATCCTCTTGTGGTATGTTCCATGCTTGCCAGTAAATTACTGGCGGTGTTATCTAAAGAAGTAATGTCTTTAATGAGCGATTCTTTCATGACATCATTGAGGGTGATGTTGCTGGTGTTATTAATACAAAGGGTGATTCTGAGTAAAATAGAACAGAAAGACTCGCCAAAGAATTGAATGGCATCATTTAGATTTAATTGAAAATACTCGCAACTGCCACCGTCGTATAATAATTTTTGCTGAATTTCATAGACTGGTTTAGACAGTAAGTTCGCGACCTCAATCGCGAGTTCAATCGCCTCACCTTGCCGATTAAAACATAGTTCAACTGAATTCATGGTGGAGGTGATAGAGGTAAACGGTATGCCGTGATTGACGGTGATCATGTCTGGCATGTATGGCGCAAGTAATGCTTGAGCTTTTAGCCAAGCATTAGCAGCGGCATCTGGTTTGGCTTTTTTGTTATGACTTAGCATATGGGTAAAGTTGGCCGTGCTGGCCATTTATAATAATTATGGTCTGTATTATAAATGAACAATTGTCAGTATTGCAACAGCTTTAGCCTTTTAAGCGAATCACCTCTGGGGTGAGTTTTAGACTCCAGATCGCGAGCTCATGTAAATTCAACAGTGTTTCATTACCCATTCTTGCTTCACAGGCTTGCAAAAACGCTAACGTAGCCTCATTAAACTCTCGCTGCATGTGTTTTGCTTGTATCTCTTGATGCAGATGGGCTAATACTTCTATGCTGTCTTGAACCATAAACAAGGACAGGCACAAATAAGGTTTGCCGCAGTTCATTAATGCTTGCCAATCTGTTTGTTCTACATTGATGAGGCGGCATATCTCTTCATATTCCTCGTTGAATTGTTCAGTACGAAACGCAATCGAAGCGATGGCTTTTTTGATGGTGTTATACGCGCAAGTCACCTCATCTTTTGAAAATAAGCCAAAAAGATTGGTTTGCTGTTGCGGCGTTTCTGCATTTGCAGGTGGGATAGGTTTGGTGCGATCGTAATCATAGAAACTAGCTGTATCACGTACTTCCGCATACCGTTGAGCGGGCTGAGGTAAAACCGATGGTTGACTAGCGTGAGGACTTTGTTTGCTAACCAGACTTGATTGGCTAGTAACATTTGGTGCCGCCTTAGTTTTTGGCTGTGGTTTTGTCTTGGGTTTTTCGGATTTCTTGGCTAATACCTGGTGAACTTGTGCAGCGTTTTTCGCCCCTTTATGTTGCATGACCGGACGCACTGGTTTGTCTTCCAAGCTAGGTTTGATGGCTTGAGCTTTTGCTAGTAATTCAGCCTCTTTTTTCGCATCATGTGCTTTCTGTTGCTGATCGAGTGCTGCTTCCACAGACTGGCGAATGTTTTGTAATGCCGCTAAGCCTAGCGCGAAAAAATCTTCATCTATCGTGATGTCTTTTTCAGTTTTTAATGCAAGCTGTATGGCTTTAACGAAGGGTTCACCAAGCACATTTTTGACAATATTGAAATAGCTAACCAGATATTGTCTCTTTTTGATTTCATCAAATATGGCTCGTGAATCACGATTCATGAAGGCGCGAATGTCATCGATGTTCGTGTTCCATTCACAAGCGTTTGTATTGGGAGCAATTGCCAAAGCTTTAAATAAAGGCTGAGCGATAACAACGTACTCTGCGCAAGGCATTTGTATGACAACCTGAGTGTCATTTACCGTGATATTTATTTTCTTGATTTTTAAGCTATCGACTAGTTCCGCACTTAATTGATTTTTCAGATTCATGCGTTGTGCAATGAGGTTTAACTCCTCTTGTACTGCCGTCAATTCTTCTTCTTTAACCTTGAGCAACGCGTACATCTGGATGTTATACACAATACCGCCGTTAGGTTTGCTTGCATCAATCGCCCCTATTTTTGGTAATGCTGAAAGTTTTGCGCCGCAGGTTGAACGAATCACCAACTTGTCAGTTTGCAGTTCTGTCGAGAAAAGATTTTCATAGGCATCGAACATATATTTCAATTTGACATAGCGCGTCAACATCATGACTGAGAGATCAATGCTGGTGGGGGTGAGTGTATTGGCAAAGAACGCGCCTAAGAAATCCACGTCGTCTTTGTTTTTGTAAAAGATGACGATGTGCTTTTTGAGGTAGCTGAGCGTCAAGATGCCGGTGTCGCAAATCCGTTTGGCAACCTTTTTTTGTTCAGCAAGAAATGTCAGAAATAAGAATTCGTATGGATCGGTGTTGACGGTGTAGAACATTTTTCTCGCCACCTCCGGCCGCATATAAATAGCCGTTTTATCATCGACGAATTCGAACTTTTCTAACAAATAAAGATGAGTGCGCAGCACTTGCGCTGTGGTGGAGTTCAGCGGAATTCTAATCACAGGACCGTAAAGGTTTTCGATGCCGGTATCTTCGCCCAGCATGAATGCCGCCGTGCCGTTATTCACTGGGAGTAAATGATTAAAGCGTTCGGTTAAATAAGAAATTGGGAAATGTTTCCATTCAATTGGCTTGTCGTTAGAGGAGAGGCTTTTAAATAACTTGCCCAAATCCGAGTAGCTGAAACAGACCATGCTTTTTTTACGTTTGCCTTCATCGAAATGGATGATGGTGTTGCCACCATTTTCCTCAACACAGTCTTTAAATAACTGACTGTTGAATAAAGGTTGCAGAAACGGCAATGCATTTTTTTGCTTTTTGATAGTGAGCTTGGTGCCTTTGAATTCGTAATCTTGCGTCGGCAAGTGCTGGCTTAATAACTGGGAAAAGCAATCGTTTAAGAAGATATAATGATTACGAACGCTGATGGATTCATCTGTGTCGGCATAGATTGGATATTTGGTGGCATCAGAATAGGGAATCAGATAACGGACTACTTGTGCTGATAGTTGTTCACGTTTGATCTTGATGTGCTGTCCATCGGATAAACTGAAGTTACCTTCGAGGTACTGAATGGCACCTTCGCAAGCTTTGTTCACGCCGCGACGCACGATCACGCAATACTTATCACCAGCGATGGTTTCAATGCTGACGTCTTTCAGTGCGACAGCAAAATCCAGACTTAATTTTTGTTTGAGTTTTTCGTTGTGCACTGTTGCGGCTTTGACTTGGTTGTCATTTGTTTTGGCTGCTTGACGGCTTTTCATGGTGACTTCTCGTTTGCTGTTAGATATAGCTAGTTTGCGCACATAGTAGCATTGGTGTGGCAATTTTTGTACTGCGCGTGTTGGTGAGGTGATAAATGACAATTAAGTGTCTGTATATAATCATTTTTCATCATATGGCTATTTCATTTTTTCATGCTATACCAATTTTCGTCTTATTAAGTTGCGAATATAAAGGATGCTTACCATGCAATTCACACCATCGTTGTTATTTTGTTTTTCTTGTGATTAGCCTCTCCATGGTGATATCTCTTCCTTGAATAGTTGTGATGCCTACTGCGTGATAGACGGTTTCGAAGTCTGTTCTTGCGCCGAAAAATGAGGGGATATAACCATCTCGGCGCTTTTGAAATCCGCCAACTGGACGAACAGGTGAGTCGGGGTGGAATGTCTTGCCCTTATAATAAAAAATAGAACCTGGTTTGGCGTTGTCGATCAAGGTATACATCAGCAGTATTAGTGCATCGGTATTCATGAACTCTGCAATTTCAACCAGGAAAATATCACATGGTACATTTAGGTCGTTTATGAGTTGTTTTTCATAGTGTAGTTTGTCTTTATCGCACTCATTTAAATTCACATCTCGACCTTTGACACCATATTCTTGCATGGAAATCAGCGCTAATTGATTATTATCATAACCAATGACATCAATGCCGGCTTTAACACTGGTGACATGTTGTTTGCCGGTGCTGCAGCCTATATCAATCATACGGTGATTCGGTGACTGCAATAACTTTGTAGAAACGCCGGGAAATAATCTCGGTTTTTCAGGCTGCATGTGTTTACCGGCGGCAATTTCTGCTTGGGCTCGCGCAACGTTATAGCCATCCCAGTGCGAGGCTATATTATCGCCGCCATATTCCGCTGCAGAAATGTTGACACCTCCCTTTCGAAGAAGGAATAACTTGAGTTCCTCAGCTTGTTCGACGCTGACTTTATTGAATGAGACACGTCTGTCTTTAAGATATAAGATCATTTCTCCAGTGGTTTCTTGATGGGCGATGTTTGACAGTGTGTCAGCATTCTGTTTGGCAAATTCCAGTAATTGAGAGCCTGATAGCATGGTATAGCCTCTGTAATGATTATTTTGGTTTTGGTGGATCAAATGGGTGATTACTGTTTTTATTTGAAGACGGGTTGAATAAGCCCAAGTTAGTTGCGCTGACTGACTCTAGCTGGGTTTCATTATCAGTAAGCGATTTTGTTCCTTGACTAGTTAAAGCGATTTTATAGCTTTCAACCAAATCCTGGATGGCGATGGTCGTGAAGTTTGAGAGCTCTTCACGATGAATAGTGTATTGTTTGTCATTCACGATAATCGTGGTGAATGGTGCAGAGGGATCTTCAGCAAAACGTTTGAGAATGGCTGCCCGTTCCAGCGTGAGCCCGCAAGTAAAACTGACAGGATCAACGAATAATGCGTTTGTGAGTGGACAAGTTAGCAGGGCTTCTACCGTGGATAATGGCAGTTCACCAGCTGCATTAATGAAAGCTTCAACATAGGCACTAAGGCAAATATTCGGTGTGTTGACCAGCGAAGTAGTTGAAATGCGTTTTTTAGTGAAGGGGCACGCGATGTCATCATCGTGCATAAATAGTTTTTCAAGTGTCGTTAATTCCAGAGTGATACCTGATGCAATCGTGACGGGCACTGCGAAAATGACAGAGGCAACTGGACAGCAAAGCGGTGCTGGTACTTCGCCTTCGAAACCACTGCATTTTAAGCGGCGTTCACTTTTATTTAATAATTCTAGTGTTGGTTTATTGTCGGTGGATTTAGCGGCATCCATATCGGTAATCAGTTGAGAAAGTTGTGCAGCTAGCTCTTCATGGCCGGCATCCTGCGCAGCATGCATGGCGCGCGACAGGCTTTCGTAAAAATAAGATTCGTTGGCATGTTCATGCAAGTATCGGTCAATGATGAGGCGATTGTTTTCTACGACTGCATGTAGGAATCGTTCAACAGAACTTGCTTCATCCGGCCATCTTATCATGCCACTATAAGAGCCTTGTAATTCATGCTGATTGACGCGAGCAGGCAGTGGGTCGGGATGATGATGCACGATAGAAGTTTGTTGATTTGAAATATCAACCGCTGATGCATGAAAATGCAGTCTCATGGCGACACTAAAAGATATTCTGCCAATTGCGCTAGATATATCTTGCGGTTGATCGGTAAGGAGGATGTTGGAAAACTGGTTAGCTAAAGCAAAATAAAACAGTGACGAATCTATATTGATTTGTAACCTGGGATTGATGCTATGATTCAGCGAGTTAGCAAGTCTGCGCTCCTGGTTGGTCGGTGCTAATGGCAATGCTTGGGTATTATCAGACTCTTCCTCGTCATCCTCCATCACTTGCACGCGTTGTTCTTCATTTTGGGCTTGTTCGTTCTGCGCTCGATTAAGTATTCTGATGGCTTCGGCAAAAAATGCCAATTTCTCTTCCAGTGTCAGATCATCATTATTCGATATGATTTCGGCTAAAACTGAACGTAATAATTCATCAACCGAAAGATTGGTTGATGAGGTCTCGCGATTATCGGGCGTTTCTCTATTCTGCATAGTTGTGTGCTTTTATGGTGAAGATTTAAATAGGATTAATTATTATTTTGTTATGCGGCGATGAGTATAAAATAGCCATACAACAACGGTCAATAATTTCGTGGGCGCCGCTAGGTAAAACCGCTATACTTTCACACTATCTCTATCAATTTACTTGGTTAATGAAGTGCAAACATGCTGCAAAAAGAAGCCCTGGATTTACTGAAGTCCGGCAAAAATATTTTTTTAACCGGAGCGGCAGGCTCTGGCAAAACTTATGTATTGAGTAAATATATTGAATATTTAAAACGGCATTATGTGCCAACTGCGGTCACGGCATCGACGGGCATTGCCGCCACTCATTTACATGGCATGACGATTCATTCGTGGTCAGGTATTGGGATTAAAAATTTTCTGGATCAAAAGGATTTGGAAAAATTAGCCAAGACAGAGCGTATTCGTGAGCATTACGAAAAAACAAAAGTATTAATCATTGATGAAGTATCGATGCTGCATCCCCACCAATTGGACATGGTGGATAAGGCAGCTAAGCATATCTTAAAAAGTGATTTGCCATTTGGTGGGATACAAGTGGTGCTCTGCGGCGATTTTTTTCAGTTGCCGCCGGTATCGTCTTCGTCTGTCACGGGCGAAAAGAGTTTTGCATTTGAGTCAGAGGCCTGGAAAAACGGCGATTTTCATATTTGTTATTTGCACGAACAGCATCGTCAAGACGGTGATCCTTTGCTGGATATTTTGAATGACATTCGCAACGGTAAAGCAGGTGAGCAGACAAAAACACTATTGCGAACACGTTTTAAAAAGGAACCGCAAAGTTCTGTAAAGGCAACCAAGTTATACTCGCGTAATATTAATGTTGATACCATTAACGAAACGGAGTTGTTAAGCATCGTCAGCGAAGAGAAATCATTTCCCATGGTCAGCAAAGGACCGGCTGGATTAGTGGAAGGGTTAAAGAAAAGTTGTTTAGCGCCTGAAACTTTATTCATGAAAGTTGGTGCTGAGGTGATGTTCATCAAGAATGATCAATACGGAGAATTTGTGAATGGTACGCGTGGTGTGGTCACGGGTTTTGATAAATCCACGACGTGGCCTATTGTGAAAACATTTGATGGCAAAAGCATTGTTGCTTATCCGGAAGAGTGGAAATTTGAAGACGGCGGTAAAGTCCAAGCAGTGATCTCACAAATTCCGCTGCGTTTGGCTTGGGCTATCACGATTCATAAAAGTCAGGGTATGACCTTGGATGCAGTAGAAATAGATTTAGGCGATGCATTCGAGCCTGGCATGGGTTACGTTGCACTATCCCGGGTACGTAAACTCAGCGGTTTGAAGCTAATGAATTTGAATGACATGGCGCTACGAGTGCATCCGTATATTTTAGAACACGATGAAACATTCAGACAGCATTCTCACGCTAATGTGAAATATCTACAGAAGCTGTCTGAAGACGACATGACGAGAATGCATCAAGAAGCTTTAAAAACTCGTTTTAAAAAATAAATACTGTACAAAAAGTAAAAAATCTATCAGCGATGTCGATCGCTGTAGCAGCTCAAGTCAAAAGCAAACAAATTGCCCATTACACATGACTTGCAGCAACCAGCAAGCGATCACCAATAAAGTAATATTTAACGCCGGCAGCAAATACCCCAAGCAGGCTTTTTTAAAATTCTTTGTTTTCAACAGATAGATACTTGAAACAACCAGCGCAACAAATGTGGTGAGCGGAATGCAAAGCATGAAGATAAATATGCTGATAACAAGGGCGCTGTTTTCTGAGCCGGGTGCATCAAAGATCATGGGTGACATCATGACGCATGGAATACTGATCAGCATTAAGATGACATCGAGTGTGGTCAAGCTGTAAAACAGTATTTTATGATTCATGGCTGACAGCATGTCCGGTAAATCTATATTTTAACATGAACACCAACATCGGTTGATGTATTATCAATGTTTCAACGACTTATGACGTAATTGTTTGTTAAGGTACTAATGAATCGACTATCGTATAATTTCTTCTTTAGAACACTAACCAGCAGCAGAGGTATCTATCATGTCCTATCGTGCAACGCTTTTATCCTTCTTATTCGTTCTATTAAGCTCAAATGCAATGGCGCAAGATGATGCTGCGCTAAATACTAAAATCGAACAGCTCAAACAATTATTAAATGAAGTGCCAGCTGCAATCGCCAAAAAAAATAGCGCCGCGGTGTTGCTGGGCAGCGAGCAGGATCAACAAGCTATGCCGAATGCGGTGCTGGAGCAAGGATCAAAACAACTGATTCAGTTACTAGATGCGGCAAATAGCAGTCAGATCAAGTCGACGATTGCAGGCATGACATGGGTTTCCTCTGCCAATGCATCATCATTACCGTTATTTAATGCAGGAACATCAGGTAATACCATCAACATCTGCCGCGCGCCCTTTTTAGGAGATCGTGGATATGGCAAGGCAATGTATCCAGGCCTGTTAACAGCTAATGGTTGCATGATTAGTTATGCGGGTTATGCATTTACTGTCGCGAAATACGATGTCTTATCTGGCAATAATCCAAATTTAAAATGGATTTCCTATGACACAGTGAAGGCGCAACAACCGAAACAATCTAATCAAGGTAAAATGGGACCTAACTGCAGCAAGGGGCTTTGTTCTGTTCCAGTCATGTTTGCTCTCCCGCAACAAACTTCAGTGACGAGTTATCAAGTCAATGGCGCCAGCGCTGTCGCTGGTGGGTATGATAATTCAGGTGCTGTCATTATTTGCCGTGCCAGCTACAACAACAAAGAAACGGTTGGTAAGCTGGTTGGCACAGGTTGTGATATTAGTAGTGATGACAAAGAAGTTACTGTTTCCGACAAATTTGATCTTTTATATTTTGGTAAAGAACAAGCTCAGACAATTAAGCAGCCGAAATAAGGGTAGCGAGCCACTGAGTCTGAATAGTCAGAGAGATAGTCACGGAGCTGTAAGGCTATCTTTCTGATTTATATAAAAATAAATAAATACGCAATCATCACCTATACTTGATACATGATTGAAATCCAGTATAAAGGTGAAACAATTCAAGTAGAAAATGAGCGTACGCCTTATTCGGATGTCGTCGACATCAGCGAAGAAAACCTTTTTGTCTGTGAGGCTAATGCAGCTGGAAAACGATATGCGCTTGATATGGAAGAGCTATATGAATACATGACTGTACATAATAACTTATTGAACTTCCAAGTCGTTCCCAATGCTCCCTTCTCAATGGAAGATATTCGTGAATTAAGAAAGCGTCATAGTGGCATCAATGAATTTGTTGGCAATTATCTCGAGTTATGCACAGAGCCCCTAGAAAAAATCAGCGCGCAAACAGTCTTGCAAATTCATTTGCTAGCTAAACGCGCAGGATAACATCTTAACTTTAAAACCTGAAAGTTGCGTCGGTGGTACGGCGGGTGCGTGTGACAAGATCACGCAAATCATCAATTGCTTGACTGTGCTAGGTTACGGTCACGCTAATGATGTGGTCACGGAGCAAATATACGATCACGTTGTTGACCCAGCAACTTTACTCAAGTCAGCGTTACGAATTAATGCTTCTGAGCCAATCAGTATGCTCGTGAACTTTCAATTTAGCTCGGTTATCGCAGGTGAAAACGTCCATCATATGAATGCAAAAAACGATGATGAAGCGTGGGAGAAGCTTCGTCATATTGCTCCTCGCGGCAGTGCTGAAGCATGGCGTGATTTATTTCAAAAATTGAATGATAACCAGCACCGCATGGCGATCGTCGACTATGCTATCTCACCCGCCGTTGTTAAACGATATTTACAAGAAATTGTTGGTGTACCAAAAGATATATTAGATAAAGTGATCATTGAAGCCTGCGATAAACGTCCGGCTAATATGAATGAATTAATTAGTCATGTGCAGGAAAAATCTGGCAACGATAATCTGGCGCGTGATCGAATATGGTTAGTGTCGGATAGACGGGATTATATTGTGCCGGCACAAAGAGAGGGAATCTCGCCGTTTCTGGTGTCGGAAGTGCCAAACGATATCAGCTTCATGAAACCATTAACGATTGCTATTACCAATAAACAAGTCGAGTTGCTGCTACCTGAGCCTAAAATTGATATGTCACTTTATATCAGCGGTGAAGGAACACCCTATACTAACCTGGCGACCTCGAAAGATGTATTTTCTTCTAGCGGGTCATTATCGTTATCAGGTTCGAGAGAATTGAATCTCAACACACGTCCTGAATCCATGAAGCCGAATCTGTTCCATTCGGGTGAGGTTGCTAGTGTGAAAGTGGATAAGTCCGATCGTCAGCGCTTGCAAAATGCTTACGAAAAAACAATGCAGCTCAAATCTGCGGGTTTCTTCGGTGGCAGAGTGGATTATGATTATCAAGATTTACGGAAGCAAATACTGTTGTTGGTAGGTAACGTCGAAACCAGAGTGCAACCATACGAAGCTTTGCTGGAAAATATCAAGGCAGCCAATTTATCTGACCAGCGCAAAGTGAATCTATACGCTGAATTAGTTAAGTATTTATCTGCACCCACTGTGGATGCAAAATTGAAGCCGGTATTAGAGCGCACTCAAGACTGCATGAATGACCTCATGCAGAACCGTCCTCGCATTTAATTCACTGCTCGACCATTGCCAGTCATGGGGCGCGTCATTTAAACTTCTGCAGCATCAAGGCGTAACTATTAAGGGACTCAATATGTCAATCGCAAGACCCGTGCATCAGGCTGTGAGCTTGATACGAGCAGATCAGCTGACTCTGGACGAAATTTACAAATATCTCACACAAAATGAAACCAATTTTGAATTTGATATTAATGAGCAGTGCAAAGATTCTGGTGTCACGCTCTTGCACGCTGCGTGCGCGGCCAATAACTGCGAGCTGGTACTAGAGCTGCTGCTGTTAGGCGCTAAGCCAAACTTGGCCACTCATACCGGGCGCACGCCGTTATTAGAGGCAATAGAGGCAAAGAGTTTAGGTTCAATCAAAGTCTTAATATCATTTTGTGCCAATGTAGGCGCAGATTTAAAAGCGAAAGCGGCAATCAAAGAAAGTTCAGAAGAAATTCAACAATTTTTTGCATCGTTAACATCAGAAGAAACAAAAGCATCAGCCCTAAAGCAATTAATGATCCTGCGTGGACAAAGCTCAAAATTGAAACCACAAATGACTCAAGCTAAAATCGCGTTACTCATCAAAGTACTTGAAGCGAATATTGCCCGTTACAAAGCAAATGCGATGTGCTTATTTGCCGTCAATAACGCTGATAAAGCACGACGCTTGGAAGCAGCGTTGCAAAATGCACGCGCTGATCTTGCAAAGGTTACCTCAGTGGAGGCATTCCTTAACTATAAAAAAGATGCTGCGGAATCTATCAATGACGTGATAGGTGCACGAAGAATCGGTTTTTCAGAATCAGAATCCAAAAAAGAAATTGAGTCTTTAGTGAAAAGTTTCAAACTGTAATCAGATGTTGATGTTGTATGCGCTCGCGTAATTGAAATACTGATCCATATTTCTTTGGCTCAGGCTATCAACATCTGATGTGTTGGATTCGCAGTTGCAATGAGATCCTGTTTATCTCTTATAAATAATCACTTACTTAACTATTTGCTTGTGATTTTGGGAATCAGTAATATGTCGGCGTCTAATGCAGGGCAAAATAATGAAAATAAGGCAAAACCTGAATCTCCTGTGCCTGTCCGTTTTATACGTTACGGCGGCATGTGTGCTGACTCCCTCTGCTTATGCGCAGGACAATGCCATTGGTAGAGATAACTACATACCAACGACTATTTCAACCGAAGCGCAGCAGCGTTTGGCGTCACTTTATGAGCGTAAAAGCTATGATTGGCATGCGCCTTCTGCTACTGATAAAGCAGCATGGCGTATTGTGCGTGAATCTGCAGAAGCACTGAAGAAATCCAGCAATGAAAAAGCAGTGCGCGACAATCAAGTTGAAGTAACCAGCAGTCTACTCGGTGATGTACCTGTATTAGATATTCGTCCGCAATATTGGAATAGAAGACATAAGGTCATTGTCTATTTACATGGTGGCGGCTATGTCGTTTATAGCCCACGCAGTACATTAGTCTTGTCAGCACCTATCTGTCATGCAACAGGGCTGCGTGTCATCTCAGTAGATTACACACTGGCTCCAGACGCCGATTGGCGTCAAATACAAGCGCAAGCACTGTCGGTAATAAAAGCATTGCTCGCTGAAGGTTATCGCATGAAAGATATCGCGCTATATGGCGATTCTGCCGGCGGTGGACTGGTGGTTGCCACGACACTCAATTTACGTGACAGCGGCTTAGGTATGCCAGCAGCGGTGGTAGTGTTGTCGCCCTGGGTAGATTTAACAGACAGCGGCGACACCGTGCATACTCTGGAAGCATCTGACCCCACCTTAAATTATGACAATACCATGAAAAGCAGTGCGCTCGCTTACGCAAACAACACGCCCTTAACCGACCCTCATGTCTCACCGCTTTATGCCGATTTCAGCAAAGGCTTTGCCCCAACCATGATTATCGAAGGTACGAAATGCATTTTGTTAAGTTCCAGTGTGCGTTTCTATCAAGCTTTAGATACTGCGCATCAACCGGTGAAGCTGGATATGTACGAAGGCCTGTGGCATGTGTTCGAGCAAAACCCTATGCCTGAAAGCAGCATCGCGATTAAGAAGGCAGCTGATTTCATCAATCAGCATTTAACTTAAGTCTGTTGAAAAGCCTGATTTTTTGCTATTGTTAATGAATGGAATCGATGCCAAGGATGAGGCTAACCATTGCATAAACTCTTGTTATGCTGCATCTGCAGTTTGTCTCTGACAGCTTGTGTTTACTATGGCGATATCCATGGCCAAGCTAAGCCTTATACCGTAGCGCAATTACAGCAAGCTCATGTTGCCGCTTCAGCGCAACCATCGGCAGGCTGGTGGCACCAGTTTCATAATCAAACATTGAATCACTTGATAGCGGTAGCGCTTGCCAACTCACCGAATTTACAAATCACGACAGCACGTTTGCGCAAAGCCACCCAAGACACAGAAGCCGCTGCTTCGTTACGTTGGCCGACACTGGATTTTAGTGGTTACGTACAACGACAAAAATTTGCAGAATTTGGCTTGGTGCCACCGCCATTTAATGGCCGTACGTTTAACATTGCCGATGCCGCGTTTAATTTCAATTATGATGTCGATTTGTGGGGCAAGAATCGTCAGCAATGGTTAGCAGCATTAAGCCAGCAACAAGCTGCAGCAGCTGATGTGGCACAAGCACAATTGATGTTATCAACCGCGGTCGCTTCAACTTATTTCGGTTTACAAAACTTAAGTGCACAAACACGGCTGGCGCAAGAAAACGTTCACCTGAGCGAACAGTTATTGCAGATTGCACGCACTCGGGCCCGACAAGGCATTGAATCCAATCTACCCATGCAAACACTGCAAATCAACGCGCAAACCGCCAAGCAAGCGTATGAACAATTCAAGCAGCAACGTGAAATGGCGCGTCACCAATTAAGCGTGTTATTGGGCGATAACCCGATGGCAAAGGCATTGACGATGAAGCTAGCCAGCTATCGTCCCGTCACGGTGACGATGCCAGCAAACTTACCGGCAAGCTTATTAGCAAACAGGCCAGACATTAACGCTGCCAAGCTGAGAGCCGAAGCCTTGGCGCATCAAATTAATGTGGCCAAAACCAGGTTCTATCCGAATATTAACCTCAACGGCCTTTTCAGTTATCAAGCGGCAGGCATAGGCTTGAATCAATTTTTTATGCCGCAGAGTCAGAATAATGCGGTGACGGCGGCCTTTGATTTGCCCCTGTTTGATGCGGGCTTACGTCGTGCCAACCTCGGTGCGCGCTATGCCGAATATGATGAGGCGGTGAATGCCTATAACCAGTCTATTTTAACCGCCTTGCAGCAAGTCGCGGATCAGCTATCCACCTTGCATGCTTTACGCCAGGAAGTCCAGGCAGCGACGCTGGCCTTTAAAACCATGAAGCAGCAATACAAATTGATTCATTCACGTTATAATCAAGGCATTGCCGATTACATGACCTTGATTGAAAGCAAGCAATTGCTGTTACAACAACAAGCGTCATTATTGAATGTACAAGCGCAACACCAGCAAGCGACAGCGGCGATGTTTAAGGCATTAGGCGGGACAGATCATATTAGCAAGGGATAGCTGATGTCAGACTCTGCAGCACAGCCAACAGTTTCCAGCAACACGCGCAAACGTGCGATGAGCGCACTGACAATATTATTTCTGGTTATCGGCTTACTCTGGTTACTTTACTACATTATCTGGGGACGTTTTTATGTGTACACAGATGATGCCTATGTGAATGGCAATATGGTGCAACTCATGGCGCAAGTGCCGGGCACTGTGATTACGATTAACACCGATGAAACGCAATTAGTCACGCAAGGTCAAGTGCTCATTAAGCTAGATCCATCTGACATGGATATTGCTTTGCAGCAAGCGGCTGCTAATTTGGCTGACACAGTCAGGCAAGTACGTAAAGCCTTTGAAGATGCAGAGCGTGCACAAGCGTCTGTGATATTAGCCAACTCTGATTTAATGAAAGCACAATTGGATATGAAGCGCCGCACAAAATTAGTTGGCATCAGTGCCGTTTCGCGCGAAGAGTTTCAACATTACCAAACGGCGTTGAAAAACGCTCAAGCGAATTATGACTTCGCGTTACATAATTTACGCTCTGCGCAATCCATCGTAGAAAACGCGCATTTATATTCCCACCCATTAGTAGAGCGTGCAAAAGCAAATTATCGCACGGCGTATTTAAATGCACAGCGCACAACGATTACTGCACCAGTGACGGGATATGTCGCTAAGCGAAATGTGCAAGTTGGTCAGCAAATCATGTTGAATACACCCATGCTTGCGATTATCCCATTAAAAGAAATTTGGGTTGATGCGAATTATAAAGAATCACAATTACAAAACATTCGCATCGGCCAGCCAGTGGAAGTGTTAGCAGATGCTTATCCTGATGTGACCTACCACGGTAAAATTGTTGGTCTCAGCGCTGGTACTGGTTCTGCGTTTGCTTTATTGCCACCGCAAAACGCAACAGGTAATTGGATCAAGATCGTGCAGCGTTTACCCGTGCGGGTTGGGTTAGATGAAAATGAAATTAAACAACATCCATTACAACTAGGCTTGTCTACACGCGTCACGACAAATGTGCACGATGTCAGCGGCCACATGTTAGCGCAAACCGCTTCTGACAAACCTGTTTATAGTACGGATGTCTATGCCAAACAGTTAGCTGATGCAGATACTAAAATTAACTCGATATTAACTGAGAATTCCCCCGATATGTTTATGCCAAGAGTCATCAGCAATGGCTGAGCTGGTTCCGCTGCAGGGCAGGCAGTTAGCGTTACTCACGTTTTCGCTCTCGCTTGGTATTTTCATGAATGTGTTGGATGTGTCGATTGCCAATGTCGCTATCCCCTCTTTAGCAGGCGATTTAGCTGTCAGTCCTGACAATGGCACTTGGGTTATTACTTCATTCGCGGTGAGTCAAGCCATCATGCTGCCGATTACTGGATGGTTAGCGCGGCGTTTTGGTGAAGTCAGGTTGTTTTTGCTCTCTACCGCACTTTTCACTTTTACGTCTGTGTTATGCGGCTTATCTACCAATTTAGAAATGCTGATATTCTTTCGTGTATTACAAGGCGCTGTGTCTGGCCCCATGATTCCGTTGTCACAAAGTATTTTACTCGCTAATTATCACCCTGAACGGCGAGGTTTCGCGACCAGTATCTGGGCGATGACGGCGGTGGTCGGTCCTATCTTCGGGCCTATCATGGGCGGGTGGATCACCGATAACTATTCCTGGCCGTGGATTTTTTACATTAATGTACCAGCAGGTATTTTATCTGTTGCCATCACCGCTTACATTCTTTCAGGTAAAGAAACCGCAACAGAAAATAAGCCCATTGATTATGTCGGTTTGATTTTATTAACGATTGGTATTGGCAGTTTACAAATTTTGTTAGACAAGGGTAATGATCTTGATTGGTTCCACTCAAATTTCATTGTTACTTTGGGCATTACTTCACTGGTATCGCTCTGCTATTTAATTATTTGGGAATTAACAGAAAAACATCCTATCATTGATTTACGCTTATTTGGCATACGAAATTTCTGCATCGGCACGATCGCTTTAACCATGGGGTATCTAGTTTATTTTTCCAACGTCGTGATCTTTCCTTTATGGCTGCAGACTCAAATGGGTTATACACCCACGTGGGCGGGTTTGGCTGCAGCGCCTGTGGGTATTATCCCCTTTTTACTATCGCCATTAGTTGGCTTGCACATGAATAAATTTGATTTACGCTCGATTATTAGCTGCGGATTTTTAGTATTTGCTGTCACGTCATTATGGCAATCTGAATTTTATACGCAAGTAGGATTTGAAGCGTTGATCTTGCCGCGATTAATTCAAGGGTTTGGCATCGCCTTTTTCTTCACGCCGTTAATTACGATTGTGTTATCCAATTTACCTGCATCACGCATTGCTGCCGCGTTAGGTCTTGCCAATTTTTGCCGGATTTTAGGCGGTAGTTTTGGCACATCGCTGAGTGTCACCTTGTGGGACAGACGCGAAGCATTTCATCAAAGTCGAATCGTGGAAGGCGTTAATCAATTTAATCCCATTACCAGAGAAGCGATTGTGCATTTAAACCAATTAGGTTTCACCGGATTAAAAAGCTTCGGTGTGCTGGCCGCATCAATCATCAATCAGGCTTTTATGTTAGCCACGATCGATATTTTCTGGTTATCCGGCTGGATTTTCTTCACGCTGCTAATCCTCATCTGGTTCGCCAAACCGCCATTCTCTTCCGGCAAAGGTCCGATTGCGATCGAGTGATGTGGCTTTGCTAACATCACATGGATTTGCGTAGATCATGCGGACGTGGATCAACAGCATTCAACGTATCCTTCAGCGCTGCCGCCGTTTTATTTTTCTCTTGCTGCAACTGGGCCAGTGCTTCTTCATAAAAGCTAAGCGGTTCAGTTAACAACACAGAATAGGCTGAGTATGGATCTGGATAAAACCGCGCTTCCATTCCCTGTTGCTCAGCCAGTCGTTTGCAGGCTATTCGACGTTCGGCTTGTTGAATCTGAAATAAAATGGATTTACCTTCGGAAAATAAGGTTTCTATTCTGTTTTGCATATCCTGTGCCTTATGAGTTGGTTTGCTGACTGCCGCGGATGTTACCTTGCTAGCAGGCATCTGGCGACTGCTAGATGAACAAAAAAATAGGCTTAAATAACAAATTCCCTCACAATTTGGTATAATATAAATTAAATTGTGAGGAAATTCATGTATCAATCGCGGCTAATAGAGCAAAAAATAATCAAAATGTCCAAGCATTCCAAGGTCTTGTTGCTGGTTGGGGCAAGGCAGGTTGGCAAGAGTACAGTGCTTCAGCATCTATTTCCTGACATTAAGCGTTTCTTGTTCGATCCGGTACAAGACTTCTATAACGTGAAAACCGACCCTGACTTGTTTCTAAATAATTTCAAATCACCGCTGATTTTAGATGAAATTCAATTTGTCACAGAGCTGTTGCCTGCGCTGAAGCGTCATGTAGATGACTCAGATCGTAAAGGCCAATATTATTTAACTGGCTCGCAAAACTTGTCGATGATGAAACAAGTTTCGGAAAGTCTGGCAGGCAGGGTTGCCATATTGCAATTAGGCAGCATGACAACTGCAGAAGTGGTAAATCATGCAGAACGTCCATGGCTTGATTTGTATTTACAAGATACTGAGTTATGGCTGCAAAGTGAAAAAAAATTACTGCCGATTTCAAGCGGCTTATATGAAATGATTTGGCGCGGCGGTTCACCTGGTATTTTAGAAATGCCGAATGAGCTTTTACAAAATTACTTTTCATCTTATGTTTTAACTTATTTGGAACGTGATATTCGTTTAATAGATAACATTAGAGATCTACACCAGTTCGATAGATTTATTGGCATGCTGAGCGCGCTCACTAGTCAGGAAATCAATTATTCGCATTTAGGTCGGGAAATTGGTTTAGCGCCACAGGTTGCCAAGCATTGGCTGGAATTATTAACATACTCATATCAATGGCATGAAATTTCTCCATATAGCGGCAACACCATTAAACGTTTAAGTAAAAAGCGTAAAGGTTATATGCTGGATACTGGTCTTGCCTGTTATTTACAGCGAATTACGTCCCCTGAAGCATTAGCAAGATCACCTAATCTTGGCGCAATGTTTGAAACCTATATTGTGAATAATTTATTACGAACAGCAGAGAGTCTGTTTGCGGTCCCGCAATTTTATCATTGGCGCACAAACGGCGGTGCTGAGGTGGATATTATTATGGAGCGTGATGGTAGTTTTTATCCTATCGAAATAAAATGTAAAACCACTATCAATAAACATGATGCACGCGGTATTCATGCGTTTTATGAAACATTTCCTGAATTGGATATTAAGCACGGTTTGATTATCTATGCTGGGAACGAGTTTCTTCCCATATCAGACAAAGTGTCAGCCTTGCCTTGGAATATACTATAAGCACCGTAGTTTACCCGCCGTCGCGCATTCGCTAAGGCGGGCACCAATATTAATTATTAGGTATGCCAGGATACAAGTTGGTAATGTTACGCCAGCTAACCGCACCAGAACCCGATGGTACAACATAGACTGCATAGACCTTGTTAGTCGTATAGCTAGGACCATTAGGTGGTGGTGTGCTGGAAAACACGGATTGCGATGGCGAAAGTAATCCACCATAAATATACCCAACCAGCGTTCTGGTGTTTCGTGGTAGTTGATCTAATTGCAGAATGTGACGGCTATCAAAATAATTTCCTGTGGCAGCCGGCATGAAGATCGCTGTTAATCCCATATAAAGACAAGATGCCAGCGGTTGTCCGCTGCATAATGGTTGCGTGTTGGCATACTCTTGTACTAAACCATTAGCTGCGTTGTAGCTGATTAAATCGAGAATGTTTCCATATGGCGTTGTGCCATCTTGCACTAAGCCAGTCGTCGACCAATACAAGTTGCTGAGACCTGAAAAAGTCGCCGCATAACTGACGTTATTGGCGGCGCTATACATGGAAAGTGACGGGGCGGCATACTGGTTTGCTTGCTGATTTAGGAAGTTGCCATTCGCCACTAAATTGCCATTAAAGGTAATGCCATTGGTCCACACCACAGCAGGATTTGGGTTGCTATCCTGGGTGAATGGTCCGCCTAATGCAAATAAGGTTTGTGTGTTACCTGTCATGAATGGCATCAAGGTGTAATCACGTCTGCGCCAGCCGCTGTTATCACCGTCTGGATGCGCAGCAATGTTTTGAATGCCAACATTCGATAAGGTTGGATTCATGCTGAATTGAATAATCGAGTTGGAATACACTTGCCCGCCTGAACCGCCGCCGCAATAGTTATCACCAAAACAATTTTGGCCAAACGTGAGATAAAAATAATTGCCGATTTTACCTAATTGACCGCCAGTGACTTGAAATGGTGATGGTCCAGTCAGTGTACTGACAAACGGTGCAAGATTAGTGTTATTCGATTTTATAGCATTGATCACACCTGAAATGTTGAGCGCGGTGATCGTCGTTAACGTGCTGAAGTTAACGTTATCTGCCGTGTAAAATCCACCGATGATATATAAGGTGTTGCCATCTTCATAAAACTCCACGCTGGAACTTTTCAATTGTGCTTTGACAGCAGCGGGTAAATTCGTGCTGGCAACATTCATCGAATAAATTTGAGTTGTCGCCGGGTTATAAACATACATATTTGGAATAAAGTAGGTATTTTCAAATTGATGAAAATTACCTGTCGTGCCGCTGGCAATTAACCATTCGCCATTCGACTCTGCAACAACTGGGTCTCTTAAGGCCGGTAATTGACTGTTAACGGCAACGGGTTCCAGATAAATGCCCGGTAAGCCTGAAGTGACGCGAATATTAAAAGGTGATTGCACACCATCAACGGTTGGCTTTGCCCAGACTTGTACTGCGCTGGCAATATTCTTGGGAGCGGCCGGTGCGACTAACGTTACTGATATCGTGCAAGACTGATTGGGGTGTAATGGCTTGCCACAAGTATTAGCGGTGGTCGATAAACCACTGCCGGTGGGGTATTGGCTTTTATCAACGGCGGTAATCAGCGCTTTGGATGTGTTGGTAATGATAAACGTTGCTGTCGTGGTTGAAGTCTCTGCCACTTCGGGTGGAAACGGGTTGGTGGTGGTAATCGACAACACATGAGCGTAGGTGGTTAACGGCATCAGCAGCATCATTGCGCTGACTAATCGGCTTAAAGATTTCATCTGCTCTTATCCTTGAAATAGATGGGTATAGCTAAGGTAAACATCGTTGGTATATAACGAGCCGGTTTTCAATGAGTAAGGGTATGTGGGGCCTCTGGTGCCTAGCGTGGTTTGACCAAGATTGACGTAGCGATACCCAATAGCGATTCTTTCTTGATGTATCGTGGTGCTGATTCCCAACCCTGCCTGATAGGCAAAGACGACATTAGTGTTTGACTGAAAAGGTGGCTGACCAGCAAAACCAACCGGTGTCAGCGGTGTTTCAGTGTAGCCATTAGCGCGGTTCCAGCCAGGCCCGACACCAATATTGATAAATGGTGCTACTAGACCTAATTGCCAGGTGAATTGTGCCTCGGCCATCAACCTGATGTTGTATAAGTTGTAGGTGTAGTTGAATAACGTTGACGGTGGTGAACCTGCAACGGTTTCAATGACCGTGCCTGTGAAATCATATCCTACTGGCGTGTTATAAAATCCCAGTCCGATAGCAATGGCTGGTTTGAGATGGTTATCGCCACTAAATTCATAGCCGCCGTTCAAGCTGAAATTGAGAGCGGAGACTTGGTTATCATTGACAGGGTAGGCATCGGTGATGCCAACGCCGCTAACGTAAGTGATTTGCTGTAATGATTGATTTTGTGTTGCATAACTTGCTCCTAAGGTTGCACCGACATAAGGAGTCGCAGCCAGTGCGGGGATAGAAACCAGGCATGCAGCAAGACTGATGAAGCTGAGTTTAAAAACCGATGATGTCATTATAATAAATTCCCTTTTATTCGCGATCAAAAATGTCCGACTGCATGACAGCTGGAAAGTAACAAGCTGTCAGTACTCTCCAAATTCACAATCGTGATATCACCGATATCTTTAGTAATGTCGCCGGTAATATAAGTGTTCTTGTCCGAAGGTATTTGATATTGATGGCTGTTAGGTGCAGTTTGTTCTGCATTAACAACCAGTGCCGTCGAATTGGTTGGTGTGGTGACTTGTACCAAGTCTAATGGTTTATTGGCAGCATGATTGCTGGTCAATACACATGACAAGGTGTAAGTGTGATTGGGTTGCAGATCATTCAGGCTGATCACAATAGCGTTGCCTGGATTGATCGTGCCAGTGTTTAAATCTACTTTGACAACACCAGCTGCTACAGTGCCAGTGATGGTCAAGAGCGCGCAGAGCGAGATGAATCGATTGATTATCATGATATGTCCATTGAGTAAATTAAGAGAAGATTGTGAGCGATGGGTAAGGCGTGGTCAAGCCAAATTCAGTTTATCAGAACAGCAGGTCGTTCCCGCATGTTGTAGCGGGAACGACGGCTTACTTTGAGGCGAGGTGCAGATTCGGCTAATGCTGGAATCAGAACTAGACGCCCATCTTGCCGGTCATCATGAGTACATTCAGGTTATACATAATCCACAACGAACCACCCACCAGGAAGAAAATAATTAACATGGTGAAGAGGAATGGCATCAAGTTCCAGCGACCATTGTTGTCAGACTTCAAACCCAGGAAGCAAATGGATTGCACTAGCAGTTGGCCAAGTGCAAAGACGGTCAGTAACACATAAATCATTTCATTACTGAATGCATGTGTGCTTACCATACCAAATGACAACACAGTTAAGATGATGCAAAGGGATAAACCTAGCAGATAGTTCTTAACGTTCTTCTGCGCCCAGCCAGTGTTATCTGCGCTTAATTGAAATTGCTCTGACATGTTATAGCGCTCCCATTAAATACACGATGGTGAAAACGAAAATCCAGACGATATCCAAGAAGGCCCAGAATAAGCCTAAATAAGTCATGCGCCGCACGGTGGTTTGGTTGATGCCGAATAAGGTTAACTGCAGCATCATCGCGGCAATCCAGATTAAGCCTACTGATACGTGCAAACCATGTGTACCAACCAAGGTGTAAAACGCTGACATGGCTGCACTGGTTTGCCAACCAGCACCGTCATGGTAGAGATTGATAAACTCATTTGCTTCCATACCAATGAAGGCGGCACCGAGTGCGAAGGTTAGCAGGAGCCAACGTATCACTGCTTTTACATCATTGCGATATAACGCAATCATGCCTAGGCCAAAGGTGAAACTACTGGCGAGCAATGCGATCGTTTCTTTAAACACATAAAATAAATTTGTGTCATGCAACACATCCGGGTTGCTATAAAAATTGTGACGCAACACAGCAAACGTTGCAAAAATCGTCGCAAACAAAATGCAATCGCTCAGAATATAAATCCAGAAGCCATATATATCCATGGATGTATTGTCATGGTGTTCATGTGCAATTAAATGATTTTCCATCGTTAGATACCTTTTGCTTGATAACTTGCAAGTTCAGTGGCGGCTACTTCATCTGCTTTCAGATAGTAGTCGGTTTCCATATTGCAGGTTTTGATAAATAAGGTGACGATCGCGCCAAACAAGGACGCAAAGATCAACCAGGTAATGTGCCAGATAAAACCAAAGCCCATGATGCCGCAAAGGGCAGCCAGAATTAATCCTGCTGCTGTATTCTTTGGCATATGAATGTCACTGTAGTTAATCGTTCTTGCATCTGGCACTTGATTGTTTTTCTTCATGACCCAGAACACATCGCGTGCGTTAACATGCGGCGTGACAGCAAAATTGTAAGCAGGAGCGGGAGATGGAATAGACCATTCCAGTGTTCTGCCATCCCAGGGATCGCCAGTCAGATCACGTAATTTTTCACGTTGAATGATGCTGACAATTAGCTGGATGCCTATCAAGAGAAAGCCGGTTGCTATGATGCATGCGCCAACGGCGGCAAGAATCAGGTATGGCTGCCAGCCAGTCGCTGCGTCATAGTGACTGATACGTCTTGTCATGCCCATGAAGCCAAGCACATAGAGCGGCATGAAAGCAATATAGAATCCAATAAACCAGCACCAGAAAGCCCATCTGCCAAGTTTTTCATGCAGTTTGAAACCAGTTGCTTTCGGGAACCAGAAAGTGAAGCCAGCGATATAACCAAATACCACGCCGCCAATAATCGTATTATGAAAATGTGCAACGAGGAATTCGCTGTTGTGTACTTGAAAATCCACAGCAGGGATTGCCAGTAACACACCGGTCATGCCGCCTATGACAAAGGTTGTCATAAAGCCAATGGTCCACAGCATTGGTACGGAGATCGTGATGCGTCCGCGATACATGGTGAATAACCAGTTAAATACTTTTACACCGGTTGGAATGGCAATAATCATGGTCGCAATACCAAACACCGCGTTCACATTCGCACCTGCACCCATGGTAAAGAAGTGATGCAGCCAAACCAGGAAGGACAACACGGTGATACAAGCGGTTGCGCCAACCATCATGGTGTAACCAAATAAATATTTCTTGGAGAACGTTGCAACAATTTCAGAGTAAATACCAAATGCAGGCAGCATTAAAATATAAACTTCAGGATGTCCCCAGATCCAGATCAGGTTGACATAGAGCGCCGCGTTGCCAGCCATGTCTGCAGTAAAGAAGTGCATGCCAAAATAGCGATCTAAGAACAACAATCCAAGTGTGACTGTTAACACGGGGAATACCAGAATCACTAACATCATGGAGCACAGAACAGTCCATGCAAAAATCGGCATGCGCATCATGGTCATGCCAGGGCAGCGCATTTTCAATATCGTTACCACAAAGTTGATACCAGAGAGCAAACTGCCGATACCTGAAATTTGCAGCGCCCAAATATAATAATCCACACCGACACCAGGGCTTAAGGCAATTTCTGAGAACGGAGGGTAGGCCAGCCAGCCAGCAGTGGAGAATTCACCGACGACCAGTGAGATATTCATCAATGAGGCACCAGCAACGGCTAACCATAAGCTAAAGGAATTTAAAAATGGAAACGCCACATCGCGCGCGCCAATTTGTAATGGCAGCACGATGTTGATCAAACCAAACATGAACGGCATGGCCATGAAGAAAATCATGATGGTGCCGTGAGCGCTGAAGATTTGATTGTAATGTTCAGGCGGCAAATAACCCGCGTTGCTGCCAACTGCTATGGCTTGCTGTGCGCGCATCATCAATGCGTCTATCAAGCCGCGCAGTAACATAACCAGCGATAAGATGATGTACATGATACCGATTTTCTTGTGATCGACGGTGGTTAACCATTCTGTCCACAAGTACGTCCATTTCTTGAAATATGTAATCGCGCCGAGAATGATGGCGCTCACCACTAACATGCACACAGCGGTGGACATAACAATGGTGTTGCCAAACGGAATCGCCGCTAAGCTTAACTTGCCAAAAAGAGTAGTTTGTAGCATAGCCTGTTACCTTATGATTTGGTGGTAGATGTTGATTGATCATGCATAGGCATCATGTTTTGCATGACGACTGTTGCAAAGATTTCTGGGTCAGCAGCTGAGAAAGTCGTTGGGGGGTTCCCAATGGTCGGCTTGGTTAACTGCTCGTATTTGTCCATGTTCAAAGCTGGGGTGGCCTGTTGTTTGACGCTAGCGACCCATTTGGCAAATTCCGGTTTTGAGCTGACGTGAGCAACGAAGTGCATATCAGAAAAACCATTGCCGCTGTAATTGGCTGAGAAGCCGGGGTAGTCGCCAGTGGTATTGGCAACGGCGTAGAGAGTTGCCTGCATGCCGGCCATGGCATAGATCTGGCCTGCCAGCTGCGGAATGATGAACGAGTTCATGGCGGCTTCAGAGGTAATGACAAACTTCACCGGCGTATTCACGGGCAGCTGCAAATAATTGATGGTCGCGATTTTTTCTTTGGGATAGATAAAGAGCCATTTCCAGTCCAGGGAGATCACTTGCACCACTTCCGCTTCGGTCTGGTCTACGGTAATGGGGCGGTAGGGGTCTAACTTGTGCGAGCTAGTCCAGGTAATGTCTGCCAGGACGGCGATAATGAAAAGGGGGATAGACCAGCACACGACTTCAATCATCGTGCTATGGGCCCATTCTGGCATATAAGTAGCCTTGGTGTTGCTGGCGCGGTAGTGCCAGGCAAAATAGAGCGTTAGAATGATCACCGGGATAACGACTGCTAACATGAAGTACGTTGCCGTGATTAAGATTGATTTTTCATCAGCAGCAATTGGGCCTTTTGGATCCAGTAAGAGCATACTGTATCTTCCTCATTAATTTTTTATGTGTGCGGTTAATTTATAGCCAATAAATAGGGAATGCATTGATCTAGATCATGGAAAATGGATAAAAAATTTGATAATGGGAATGGAAGCAGTACAATAGACCTAAATTAGAACATAGCCAGAAAAGCAACTATGCGTGATTATATTTTAGGCAGCCCGAATTGCTCACATTGTAACTTCTCACCCTTCTGTGAGGGTGAAAATCAGGTCAATCATGAATCCCACTGCAGCCTTAATGCATTAGTCACTCACACTCGTACCCTGGCGCGTAATGAAATGCTATGTACGCGCAACAATAAATTTCAAAGTTTATTTGCCATTAAAAGCGGTGCGGTGAAAGCGTATCAAGTGGATAGTAACGGCAAAGAGCACATCAAAGCATTTTATTTTGCTGGTGAAGTCTTGGGTTATCGCGCGATTCACACCGGATTTTATCTTTCCTCGGTGGCTGCATTAACAGATACGGTTGTGTGCGAAGTGCCTTACGACAGTCTATTAGAATTATTGAAAGTCAAACCGGAATTAAATCAGCCAATTTTAGCCTTAATTAGCAAACAACTGGCTGCGGGTTCTTATGTTGATGCGAGCTCTGCTGAACAACGCGTCGCTGCATTCATTATCGATGTCACAGCACGCATAGGCGGTGCATCTTTGTCAGTGAAACTTCCTATGAGTCGTATGGATATTGGAAATTATCTGGGGCTCACGGCAGAAACTGTCAGTCGAATCTTAATGCGTTTGCAAGATGACGGCATTTTATTGATTGATGGCAAGTCGGTAAAGATTCAAGATCCAGACAGATTACGCAGTCTTCTGTAATCATCACGTGCTTTTTTCTACGATAACAAATTGGGGAATGTAGGGTTTAATCCAGCTCATGATGGATGCCAGTAATACTTCATTTGATGGGTCATTAATCGCGATTTCCAGGTGATTACCGTCAACCTTGATCGGAATGCTGTTGGAGTTTAATAATCTGTCGTATGTGAAGCGTGAAATGCCTGGGATTTTATCAAAAGGTAAGGCCACGGCTTGTGTCGCTGGAATCATGGCTAATTCATATTGGCTCGCAATGACTTCCTGTAATTCATCATTAGTGATATAGCCTAGTTTCACTAAAACAGTGCCGATTTGTTCACCCGAGCTGTTTTGTTCTTTCAATGCCGCGTGTAACTGATCTTTCGTCAACAGGTTTCTCTTTACTAATAGATCGCCAATTTTTAATTTATATGGAATCAATAATCGTTTAACTGGAAATTCGTGATCGGTTTTATCCCACTTGCTACTGCCGGTTGCGGTTTTTGGTGTAAATAGAAATTGACGATATGCACGTATCAGTGCATGCAAGTTAATAATATTGCCGTATAAAATTAAAGGCACGCTGGTGAGAGCGGGTAAGATGCCATAAATTCTAAAGACTGAGATGGCGCGTTCTAAGATTCGAACTAACATCAGATAACTAGAATAAACAATAATATTCCACACCCATGGATATTGTTCAAATTGATCTTGCAGTGTTGGATAATCGGGTTTGCCTGATGTGTAGTACGCATACAGCAACCAGAATGGAATCAAAATAAAAAATAAACCTGTGATCAAATGTGTAAATAACGATTTACGATCATGGATTAAAGTATATAAGGTTGATAAATTGCCCTGCCAGCCAGTGTTTATCCATTCCTCAAAAGCAATGCCCAAGACCCAGCGGGATTTTTGTCTGACAGATTTAATGTATTCACGTGGGAACATCGCGCGCGTCGCTATGTAATCTTTTACTACATAGGGTCTAATAGGTCCGAACAAATAATATTTTTTTCTCCAGATAGTTCGATAGACGAACTGAGTAACGAATATTTCACTCATGCCATGTAGGCGAATCTGCAGCGCTGTACTGTAGTCTTCGGTGAGTGTGTTCGTAGCAAACGGGGAACCGCCACGAATTTCTGCTAAGTATTCCAGTGCTTCGCGGGAAAATCCGGTGCCGACACCAGCGGAGGGGACCAATCCGCCTATTTTTTCACGAACTACCATGTCTTTTGTGTGTGCCTCTGCGAATTCAGCGGCATAAATCCAGTGAATAAATTCAGTAATATTTAATTCCAAGGGAAAGATGGGGACTTGCACCATGGCATTTTTAGGGATAAGAAAATTATATAATTTGAAAGATAGGGGGTGAATAATGTCTTCGGAATCGTGCATAACGAAGATCTGGTAGGTGATATTATGTTTCTTCTCGTACTCGCGGATATAAGCATAAATGGAGTTTAAATTACTGGCTTTATTGGTTGGTCCTGGTGTTGGTCCAATGACGCATTTGACGTGAGGTAACGATTTTTCTACGCCTTGAACGGCGGCAACTGTATGCGGGTCATTTGGATAAACCCCGACGAAAAGATCATAATCATTGTAATCGATACCATAAACATTATATTGCAGCATGACTTCAATGACGCCTGCTTCATGCCAGCAGGCAATCATCACGGCGATGCGTTTTTGTGGTAATTCGGAAATTCGGTCATAAACTAATTCTTTGGATTTGCGTAGTTTCCATTTGCGCCACAACATGTATGACCAATAAGCGATATCAAAAAATAAATCATCTAAACCAGAAATTAAAAAGCAGACCGATGTGAAGACTAGAACACCCCACATGATATAATATGCCAAGATTATATATTCATTAACCATCTTAAATACCTATATACGTATCTAAAAATATCATGTTGTTATGATATTTGGTTGCATAAGGATTCGCGAAGGGTCCGCCGGATTTTAAGTAATAACCAGTCAGGCATTCATAACGAATAGCAATGTTGTATCTGTCTGATGGAGTAAAGACTAATGACGGGCCTTCTTCTACGAAATTATTGTAGAAGATACGACTGCTATCCTGACTTAAAAATACTTTCCAATAGAAGTTCACTGCTGTGCTGCCGTAGCGTAGCACTTCAATACCTGGGCGTAGGCGCATGGTGCCGATGTTATTCAGGAAGCGGGAGAAGTAAATCGCATCAATGTAAAGATCAGCGTTGGGCTTCAAGGTGAAAGTGGGCTTGAAAGTGTATCTGGCTTCTTTGCCCCATTCATTGTAATACACCAAGCCAGCGCGAAAATCGTTGCGCCATCTGGCGCGGTCGCGATAAATCAGGTCTACCGCTTTTCCGGCTTCAACAAAAAAGTTCATGGGGAAATTCTTGATTGGCATGGCAGATAAACCTAAGGAGGTAATTGCCACGTTATCTTCGAAGATTTGCGGCAAGATGCCAGAGCCAGAACTTTTGTTGTCAGACGTTCGGCGATAAATGACATAAGCTTTAATTTGATACTCTTTATTTAGTACGACACCTGCACGAGCGATTAATGGATAAATTAATAATTTAAAGCGGCTGCGATAGAAGGGGTAAAATAACAAATCAGCGAACATATTTTCTGGTAAGAATCTGGTTTGCATGCCGCGTAAGTTGGTTTTTGCCAATTCCGCTTTTAATCTCTCATCAAGATTTGGGTTATTCGTGGCAAGGTCAAAGTAGTGATAGGCCAATCTATTTTGATTAATTGAAGTTAAGATATAAGCTTCCTGCATAGCAAGATAGGGGTCATGGCTTACCTCGTACGCTTGCTTGAAATATTCGGCAGCTTGTTCTTTTTTGTCTTGTCCTAGTGCGTAATAACCTGCTTCTTTTAGGCCGACCAAATCATTTGGATATAACAATAATAGTTTATTTAATGCAGACCACGCCGCTGGAATGTTGTTAACCCTATTCTGGTAAAACGCATTTAAGAGCTGGTTTCTAAGTGTTGTCGTGGTCGCTGTTGTTGTGCTTGCGAGTTTGTTAGATGTTTGTGCGCCAGGGTTTTTAACAGTAGTTTCAGATGGTAGCGCCATGTCGGCAGCCAGCTGTAAGTTACTAGTGAGGTCAATAACCGGTTTGCGATTCAGGTTAATGACTGTCAGATGCAGTTCAGTTGCAGGCGCGCTTTTAATTAGATGAGAGGCGGTAGACTTAATCCCAAGCATTTCATTGAGGGATTTTAATTGGAACGCAATTTTCTTATCGTCAGGATACAACTGCTGAGTGAGTTTGAATTGCTTGATCGCCATGTTGACGTCACCTTGACGCAGATACCAGAAACCTGTTTCACGCATGGCTTCGTGATTTCTCGGGTCTTGTGCCAATATTAATTCCAGCGCGCGTTTAGCGCCTTCGGGGTTAGAAGTCATTAAACGAAAATACTGATTCAGTAAATTTTCAGGTGTGCGTTTTGCAGTGTCCGAGTAGAGATTATATGCCTGAATGGCGATGAATATCAGGAAACCAGCAATAATCAGCAGAATGGAAGCTATGAATTTCTTTCGTCCGGTCACTTCGCATCCTTGTTGAAATAAGCGGTCAATACATCTGCTATACGTTCTGCAGCATGCCCGTCGCCATAGGGCGAAATGCCTTTACGCATGCTATTGTAACTGTTCAGATTAGACAATAAATCTGAGGTCACGTTGACGATTCTATCTTTATCCGTTCCTACCAGCTTACCTAAACCTAATTCAATGACCAGCGGCCTTTCAGTCACATCGCGCAAGACCAGAACGGGTTTATTGAGTGCAGGCGCTTCTTCTTGAATGCCGCCGGAGTCAGACATCATGAAATAAGCATGATTCATTAAGCTGACGAATACATCATAAGGCTGCGGTTCAATTAAGGTAACACCCGAGACGTTGCCTAACATCGTCAAAGCTGTGTCATGTACATTAGGATTAGGGTGTACTGGATAAACAAATTGAATATCAGAAAATTTCTCTACTAAGGCTTTGATCGCAGCAAAAATATCTTGTATGGGCTGACCGAAGCTTTCACGTCTATGCAGTGTCATCAAGATCATGCGTTTGTCGGCAGGGATATTTGCCGGTAATGGTTTGTTACGCGCTGCAATGAGGTAAAGTGAGTCAATCACTGTGTTGCCGGTAATGAAAATATTGGCTTCTGGTACGCGCTCTTTCAGTAGATTTTGCTTTTCACTATCAGTTGGCACGAAGTGCCAGGTCGCGACTTGTGAAACAAAGACACGATTCATTTCTTCAGGAAACGGGTGATACATATCAAAACTGCGCAGGCCGGCTTCCACATGGCCATAAGGTATGCGGTGATAGAAGGCAATTTGTGAGGCAACCATGGTTGTGGTGGTATCGCCTTGTGCGATAACCGCATCAAATTTTTCTTTCACGAATATTTTTTCCATGCTCGTGAACAGGTTTCCAGTTAAGGCGGCCAAGGTTTGATTATGTTGCATGATGTTCATGTCAATGTCGGGTGTGATATTGAAAATTGTCAGCATATCATCCAGCAATTGACGGTGTTGCGCGGTGCAAATGATGTAGGGCTCCATGATGTCGCTGGCGCGAATGGCAGCAATCACCGGAGCCATTTTAATGACTTCGGGTCTGGTTCCTATGACGCAGGCAACTCTTGCTTTGTTTTTTCGCATACATCATCCCGTTAATTAGGTGACTTGCTGAAATAGCGTTTTGCACGTCGATACATAATTAATAATAAGATGCCACCGAAGAACACAGATACGAAGGAAATGAAGCCAATCATCACGGCACGTCTGGTGATTTTAATCAGCTTGGTGTTCTCAGCTTTTTGCTCTAAGCGGTTAGTGTCAATAGAAGTGAAAGTGCCGTCACTATAAGCTAATGCTGCATTACCGCGTAAATATTGATTTTTTTGCGGATTAAAGAAAGTATCAACCGCAATGTTATAGCTATCTGCGCTATTGCCGGTGATCAAGAGGAATTGCTGATCTTTGTTAAACGGTGAATCAAACAATTCAATTAATGCCGCGGGAATTTCGTGGCTAACATGCAAGAAAGGCATGATGGATTGCTTAACCACTAATCGGTTGTTTAAGTAACAGAATGGTAATTGATTGCGATAGCTATTTAACTTGGCGTTGTCTGTGACGCTGCCGATATAAATAATATTACTGTCTTTGGAAACATCGGCGATATTAGCGTCATCATAATACACGTTGAACTCGTTAATATTGAAAATATTTCTGGCCATGTTGATGGTCAGTGCTAACAATTCCTGCTGTGAGAAGGTGTTGTTATTTTGTGGTAAGAACACTGAAATGTTTTGTTTCATCGCGCTAAAATCACTAAATGTCATGTTATTGACTCTCTCGGATAAATCAACGCTAATTTTGCTGGTGTCATAAATAACACCCCAGGCGAGAGATAAGTCATCTGGTGAGCAATCCGTGTTATAGAATTTTAAATTAAACACGAAATCCATGTGGTTTTTACCGGGCAATAAATTCGCTTGATCAATGTGAAACTTCCATGATTCCCGTTGATTTTCACCTGCACTGATTCTGACTCCAGTCACAGGAAAACCATTCATCTTCAAGGAAATAAAAGAGCTGTTTCGTGCAGATAACAGTGGGGAAGCGGAATAATCCAGCTCTATGTCCATGCCTAACGGTGTCTGGTTAACAGGTAAATCGATGTCATATTTAATGGTATTTTGACCGCCGCCGTAAATGACGGAATCTTTGTAACCTAGCTCTTCCAGTGTCGTGTCCTTCCAGTCAATTCTTTTTATCGTGGTCCGTACTGCATTTGTGACTAAAACATATTTGCTGAACAAGACAGTTTTGTTGAAGTCTTTTTCGCGTAATGCTCTACCCGCCTTAATGACGCCTTCAGGACCATTACCCGTTACAATTAACAACGCATGCTCTTGATTCCAGGGAGAGGTGGCTAGAAAAATGATGCCGGTATTATCTGGGATCAAGACGCCATCTTGATCAGTCCATTTACCTTCGCTGTTGCGTTTCAAAGGTAAGTCAACGTTGCCAATTATCTTGCTGATTCTGCTGGCGGTGCCGGTCACGATTACGTTATTCGTAGATTTAGCCTCGTCTGTGACATGACTAATGGTGTCACCAGAGATGGCCAAACCGCGCCATGTTTGGCGTTGGATGAGAGAGCTCGCGACATAATAGACGGATTCTAATTCTTCCGTTTTAAAATCATCCGGCATGATGATGAGTGCGCTATCTTTTTTGACGGAGGGATCGATGACAAAAGGAGAAGGGAATTTGGATAAGTCTGGTACGTATGTTTTTGTTGTGTAATCGTATTTGATGGTGGAGTCGCCAGAGAAAGCAATCCAGCTACCGGGATCCATGAAGTTGTTACAGGTAGTGCCTTGTTCATTCCAATTTCGTCTCAAAGCTAAGGTCACTAATTTGCCGTCTAATGCTTTGGTGGGAATGTCCATGTCCCAGGCAACTGCGCCTTTTGTCGCGGTAGATAAATTAATGGAGCTGAATGGAAAGTCGCGCACTAACGCGGTGACATTTGAATTGGCATTCGGTGTTTGGTCGCGTGTGACGATCAAGTGCAAATGAATTTTGCTGACATTCCAATTAGGCATGATGGGAAGATAAAGTTCGCGTCCTGCGCCCATGCCTTGCAGTGTGAAACCGTCTTGTCGGAGTAAATCGTTGATGGTGGTCGTGTAACTTAGAGTAGTGGATGCGGGTGCGGCATACGTTGTGCTGACACATAAGCACAAAAGACTAAACAAACGAATTGAGCGGCCTATGAGTCCTTTCATATCTGTCAGTATCCTTTTGCTGGATGCAAAGCAGTTATTTACTCGCCTAGTATAGGTCTATTATACCATCATAAATGGGCGGTAAATAACTGTTTGAATGACAGAAAGTGTTGGGTTGGGTTATTTCGATTTGCCGCGTTTTGCGCCTTTATTCTCCATGATGGGAACATCGGTTAGCGTTTTGCGGGGGTTGTTTGGCTGAAGCGCTATGGGTCGAAGTAAAATTATCAATAATATCAATATTTTGGATGTCGTTGTCATCATGGGCGCGTTTTTTAGCCCTGCGCCCAGTGCAAGCCCTCACAGTGCTGCCTATGAGTTCGCCGAATGGATTCCCCAAGGTTCCAATTTATCGTGTATAAAACGGTTCAATCATACCAGTGATGCTTTTCGCAATCGGCGAGCCATCATCAATACAAATATCAATGTAAGAACCTTCATCCAGGCACCCGCGTGCTGCCATGCCTACATCTTTTTGTATGGCATTCATTACCTGCTTGTCTGATGAGTCTACGCGCAGCACTAATACTAAATGCGGTTCTTCATTTTTTCGTTGATACAGCACTTGTGCTAAATACGCCGCGCTGATTTCAGGATTTCTGGAAGAGATGGTTTGCTTTAACTGTTGAACTAAACCTGAAGGAATGCGGGCTGGATCACCAATTAAAAATTCCGTCCCGGCGCTGATGTTAACGAATTCATTCTTATTCCCTAGAAACGCTTCTTTCATCCAGCGCACTTCATCTGGCATGAATATTTTTAAGTGGTTTGTGCCGGCATTTAACGCCCAATGCAAATGACTTTCGCTGATGCCAGCAATCACATGACCTGGCAGTCCAACATATCCAATGGGTCGTTGTGCCCAGGCGGTTAATTTTTCGATGGTGTCGAACAACATGAGATACGCAACACCTTCTGCTTCCACTATAATCGGACTGAACGTGGATTGATCGCTAGCACGGCCAGCGCTTTCTTCAGTTGGGATGTCATGGGTGGGAACGTAAAGGGTTGAACTTAAGACTAGAGCATAGAAATCGTTGCGTTTGCTTTCATTGGTTTTCGCAGTTTCAAAGGCTTCATCTAATGGGGTCGTCATGATTGTGTCCGGAGTTTAAGTCATTGCGCAGAATGATACTGATTGTTGGGTGGGTCGCCAATGGTTTTTTTCGTATGACGATTGCCTGTGTTTCGACAATCGTCATACGTGCGAATGATTAAATCCAGTCATTAAACGCAATACCAATACCCACACCTTGAGTCGCATGATTGTATTCAATTAAGCTCTGACCATAACCATTAAAATACTGGCCATAAATCGAAAAATGTTTGCTGATGGGATACGACAACGTGCCAGTGACTGAACCTCTATGCATACCACTTTCAAGATTTTGTAATTGCACTGATGCGCGTACATCCTTAATTTTATAAGAGAACAACAAGCTGTCGTGCCCAAGGTAATAAGCGATATCAGGATTATGCAAGTCAGCCGATTGGCTTTTGAAAATTAACTGCCACACGCTCAAGCTGACTAACCAGTTTTCTCCGGAAAATTGCACAGTTTCGATGGCGCGATTCCAGCTGCGTTCCAGTAATCCGCCACGGCCGTTAGATTGGTGGTCGACGCCCATACGGAATAACCAGTTAGGGTGAAAGTGATCTTCAAAGAAAATTTCCGGCTCATAATTCGTTTCTCGGAAGTATTGAGAGGCTGCGTATACCTGCCAGTAATTTAATTGTGTGTAAGCAATGTTGAGCGATTTATTCGGGTTATTAAATAAATTAGTAAACACCGGCACATAAAAGCTTAACTGAGATTTAAATTCGTTATGCATAATGAGCTGTTGATTCGGTGTGTTGTTTTCGTAAATGGAAAAATAAGGGTTTGTCGTATTGTAATAAGGCAACACATACGTTGGGCGGTATAAGTTAATAGTCAGCGTGCTATTCGCGGCACGCGATTCTTTCCACTTGATGTCTAAGGCAGAGTTTTTGGATGGCGTGATGGTGTCTAGTGCGGTATTCACGCCGCTGGTGATTTGATCGGTTGTGTCTGCCTGGCTAATGCTTGGTAGAACTATAAGTGAGCATGCCACGGTGCAGCTGATAATGAATGACTTGATATTCACGAGATAACCACTCCAGATTGATTATATTTAAAACATGTCATTTATTCATGATTATTATCAGGCCATCTTAATCGATGGCCAAATAATAGTCCAATGAATCCCTGTGCTAAAAATGATAGGTCAGACCGCCAGTGGTAACGTGGTTTTCACATGATGCCAGTCCAGGTGCATACAAATTCGTTCCACCCATGCCTTCAATATAGGCAGCGGTATGTTGGTTTGGCGCGGTGTCCGCAACGGCGGCAAGTGAGGCGGATAATGCGCTAGCAGCAATCAGATGGGGTGGTTTTTTCATGGGTAATCTCCAGCAAGATGGTTGTTTGAATAATGATTGCAATCATAAAGTGGATTGCTTAACATCAAAATAGAAACAATCAGAACACACTATTTCCAAAAGAGAGATAATCATGAAGCCGGATATGTCGCATATTTTGACGTTCCTCCACGTGGTGGAGCAGGGGAGCTTTACCAAGGCAGCAGAGTTGCTGAAGATTTCAAAATCGGTGGTCAGTAAACACGTTTGTGCCTTAGAGGATGCATTGTCATGTCAGTTATTGAATCGATCAACGCGGAAACTGGAGATTACGGAGTTAGGCCAGCATTTTTATCAAAGCTTAAAAAACATTCCCACGCAATTGGCGGAAGCGCAGGACATTATTCATGATTATCAATCCGAACCAAAAGGCTTGTTAAAGGTAATTGCACCAGCGAATTTTGAGTCTTCTTTGAAGGCGGATGTGGTGCCAAACTTCTTAAAACAATATCCCAAAGTAAAATTGCAATTAGAGTTTGAGCAAAAGCCCGAAGAATTTATTAATAGCAATTTCGATGTGTTGATTATGTGGAAACTAAATTACGATATTTTTCCCAATTATAATTTAATTTCCAAAAAATTATTTTCCATGCCGGTAGGTGTTTATGCTTCGCCAAAATACTTGAAAAAACACGGTACGCCAAAAGTACCGGAAGATTTACGCGAGCATAATTGCTTTGCGCAAATCGAATTTAAATGGCCGTTTAAAATGAAAAATAAAGCGGTGAAGTATGTTGAGGTGTCCGGTAATCTGCAAACCAAAAGCGTGGAGATTATTCACGCCGCAACGCTGCAAGGATTAGGTATCGCTTATTCCTATCCATTTGTGTTTCAGCAAGCTTTAAAAGATAAAACGGCAGTTAAAATATTAGATGAATACACGCAGTTTCATGCCGATATTCATGCTTTCTATCAACAAAGTGTCTATCGCCAACTAAAAGTCAGTGCATTTATCCAGTGTGTGCAGGAATACTATTTAAAAATGCAGGAAGAAATTTTGCGTCGTGGTAAGTAAGAAGCGGCCCGGTATGCACGCAACCGGGCTGCCAGGGCGATTACTTAAACCAGTCTATTAGTGAAGTCGAGAGAAATTTTTCTAATGAAAGATTTTGACCGCCAATCAGTAGCGTTGCATGTGTTTTAAATCCGGCAGTGAATGCAGAAAGCCCTGGTTGGGATTCTTTTGGCGTGCCGCTTTTCACTTCTATTGCGATGATCTTGTCGCCATACTGCACGACAAAATCCACTTCCTTATTTTTTTCCCGCCAATAGTAAATTTTCATCTGGTAAATCATCGCACTATTGACTAAATAAGCGCCGACACAAGACTCTACTAATCGACCCCAATTCGCAGGGTTGTTTTGTGCTTCAGTAAAAGTTGTGGTGGATTGTGCGGTCTGTAGTGCGGTGTTTAAGACTTGCAGTTTTGGGCTCGAGCTTCGTTGTCTTATCATCTGACTGGCATATTTAGGCAGTCCAGTCACCATGCCAGCACTGGTTAATAATTCTAGATAATGCGCCAGCGTGGTGGTGTTCCCGGCATCTTGTAATTGCCCTGTCATCTTTTGATAAGACAGAATTTGCCCCGAATAATGACAAGCGAGCTCAAACATTCTTCTTAATAATGCAGGTTTATTAACGGTATTTTGCAGCAAGATGTCGCGTGCAATAGTGGTTTCAATTAATGAGTCGTTGATGTAAGACCGCCAGCGCGTTTCTTCTGCTATTAAGTGGGCTGAACCTGGATAGCCGCCAAAATAGATATATTGTTGCAGCGTCCATTGAAAAGCTTCTTGCATTTCACGCAGCGACCAATGCGTTGCGATGATTTTCTCAAACCGGCCTGCCAAGCTTTCGGTTAGGTCATTTTGAATTAATAGCGGCGTAGAGCCTAGCAGTACGACTTTTATTGGTGTGTTGTGGTGCGTGTCTTCGTCCCATAATTGCTTAACACTGCTGGACCATTGGTGTAGTTTCTGGATTTCATCCAGAATTAACACCACCTCGTTGCCGCTAGCGGCCTTTTGCCTTGCTAAGGTCCACTGCTGACTAATCCAGTCTGGTGCCAGCAGGCCGGGGGAATCTGCGCTGGCATACAGCACTTCGACGTTCAGATCGGCTGCTACTTGTTGCACCATGGTTGTTTTACCGACCTGACGCGGGCCGGCTACCACCTGGATGAATTGGCGCGCCTCTTTTAACCTATTGTATAATATGTAATAAATATCGCGTTTAAAGGTGCTTGTCATTTTGCTCACTTGATTGAGATAATTTACTCATTGCATTGAGATATTTTACTCAATGCAATGAGATAAATAAAGCCTGCGAGAAAATTGATATAATAGAGATTGAACTCAATGGATCGCTGAATGACGGAGCAGGCATGGCACAGACGGATCAAGTTGAAGGTCAAATGGAAGCGGTGTTGAGCGCGGTTGCTGATGAAATCAAGAAATTAATTAATCAGTATCGTGATTTGCAGCAGGGCTGCAGAGAAAAGATCGAACCATTTGATGAAGAGTTATTCGGCTTTTGCGATGAGTTGGAATCCATGCGCCGCATGATACTGGATGATTCAGAATCGTTAACGGTGCGAGTCAATTGTGTTGGTGATGTCATCGATTTCATTAACGATAGTTTTAAAGACGTCCATCATTATTTAGATACCCTCGAATCCTCTGTCGGCATCAAGCGTGAAAATATCATTGATGATGCCGAATGGCATAGCTTGAAGAAGCCAAACGTGCAATTTTTTCAAGATAAAAAAGCCGAATTAGATAGGTTAATGTCTAGCAATCCTGAATTGGCGGCACCTGAATTGCAAGTCATCTCATCTTGGCAAAATATCATATTAAAACCAGATGGTGCGCCTGCATTAGCGTTTGTGATGGCGTCAGTCATATATCTGATTTTGAGATTATGGAATGTGAATCATGACGGCTATGTGACCTATGCTTATGCGGCGGTGGCAGTGATCTGTGTGGTGGCATTTTTAACCTGGATTTCACAAGCAAACGATAATTTACGACAAGAAAAAATAACTGGTCTTGAGTTTACGCCGAGTTGGTGTATGTGGTCGTTCTTCGTGCCGGTGTTAGGTTTATATTGGCCTTACCAAGCCATGGTAGAGATTTGGAAAGCCAGTTCGGTGGCGAAAGGAGATTGGAAAGCATCACCTACACCATTCTTTCTGCCAATTTGGTGGTTGTCATTTTTGGCGGCAAAATGTTTACAAATAATATTGCTGGCCGCGTTGCTCGCTAATATGGATTTATATACTCACTTATTTAATGCAAGTATCGTGTTGGATGTTATTGCAACCTTGCTAGCAATGATGATTGTGTTAATGATTACAAGTCGCCAGATGAAAGAGTTCAAGCGCTTGAGTTAATCCACGTAATCCTATATTCTGTGCCTGATTTATCATTTCTTGAGGTGTTCCGCCAATGCGTCAGTAATTCCAAAAAAGTGGCTTTTTTCCCATCCGGAATAAGCTTTTGTTTACATAATCCTGTTGATCTATCAGGACAACTTTTGGAAATACAACCATGACGCAGTCGCAAATACTCATCCATCAGATGAGTTTTCAATTAAATAATGGTACCGCGCTTTTTAATCAGCTCTCTATTGCTTTCACCGGGCATAAAATTGGTTTGGTGGGACGTAATGGTGTGGGTAAATCCACGCTGATAAAACTGATTGTAGGTGAATTAAAGCCGCATGCAGGGTCGATACAAGTTGATGGGACGATAGCCTATGTCCCACAAAATGATAGCGACCCGCAGCATCAATCTGTCGCAGGCCTGCTGGGCTATGAAGATAAAATACGGGCGTTGCATAACATCATTGAAGGTAGTACAGAAGAGCGTGACTATGCTCTCTTGAATGATGACTGGGCTATAGAAGATCGCATGCAACAGATGTTATCAGCGTTTGGCTTGGATTATTTGCCGCTGCAACAATCGGTAAATAACTTAAGTGGTGGTGAGAAGACGCGTTTGTTATTAGCGAAGGCTTTTTTATCTGACGCGGATTTTTTATTGTTAGATGAGCCTACTAATCATCTGGATCTATCAGCCAGAGCGCAGCTAACTCAGGCCATTCAACAATGGAAGCGTGGATTGATTGTGATTAGTCATGATCGTGCGTTGTTAAACGCCATGGAAGAGATGGTCGAGCTTTCATCATTAGGCGCAGCAAGTTATGGTGGAAACTACGATGATTATGCTAAGCAAAAAGCCATAGAAAAATCTGCTCGTGAACAGCAGTTGATAGCGGCAAAAAAGCAAAGTCAAAAAACGCAAGCTGCGATTCAGCAAACACGAGAAAAGCATGAGCGCAAGCAGTCCTATGGACGTGAATTAAAACGCAGCGGCAGTATCGATAAATTGTCAGCTAATTCGAAAAAAGGACGCAGTGAGCGTACGCAAAGTAAAATGCTGATTAAAGAAGAACGTTTGTTGAGTCAGGCAGAAATGCAATTGCAAACAGCCAGAGAAAGAATAGAAAACGAAGAGTTAATTTCAGTTGAGTTGCCTGCGACACGCGTGCCAAATGGCAAAGTCATCATGGAAATTGACAATTTGCATTTTGCTTATCCCTCAACTGGCAGCAAGATCATTGATAACTTTCATTTAAAAGTGGTTGGACCTGAGCGCGTGGCTTTAACTGGCAATAATGGCAGTGGTAAGACCACGCTGGTGAAATTGATATTGAAAGCATTGATGCCTTGCTCTGGTGTCATCAATCTTGGAACAACTCAGGTGAGTTATCTGGATCAACATGCCAGTTTACTGAAGCCGAATTTGTCGATATTAGAGAACTTTTTGCAGTTAAATCCCAATGCAAATGAAAACGATGCTTATCGCTCGCTGGCTGAGTTTTTATTTAGAAATGAAGCGGCCAGAAAGCTGGTCAGTGAGTTGAGTGGTGGAGAGAAACTCAGGGCGCTGCTGGCATGTGTGTTGATGTCGATAGTACCGCCGCAATTATTAATATTGGATGAGCCGACTAATCATTTGGATATTCATGGTCTAAAGAGCATAGAGTCAGCCTTGAAGCAGTATCAAGGTGCCATGTTGGTGATATCGCATGATCAACGGTTTTTAGAGAACATTGGTGCGAATAGGGTGATTCAGCTTTCTGCAAGCATCTAACGCGCTAAAAGTGTGTTGGGAGATGGTCGCTTTGAGTGATGCAGGAAAGTCGGTCAATTTTGCAGAACTATCTAGATTTCTACGTGATCGGAATTATATGTTATGCTATGTACATATTCATGTATCTTAAGGATGAGACCATGCCAGCCGTTAATTCAGTCGATATTATTATTTTAGTTATTCTCTTCGCTTCATTTATTCATGGTTTTTTACGCGGTTTTACCTTGGAATTGATTAGCTTCATTGCTTTAGCTCTAGTCGGTGCGCTTTCCATGGTGGCGACAAATGCCGTGGCTGGTCACATGGGAGCGACAGCGGCAGGAGCTGGCGGATCTGAGGTAGTAGGTAACTATCAACCTATCATGGCGTTTATGTTTGGCGGCTTATTCGCTTGCGGCACATTATTTGCCTTGTTTATCGCGCGAAAAATGTCAGGCCCTGCCGCAGTCATGGGATTTGGCAGTCAGTTTTTAGGGGCGATACTGGGTTTGCTGAGTGGCGTCGTGGTTGTGATTGCAATGATCTATTGCGTGCAGTTCACATCCTATAAAGACGACACTAACTGGCAAGGCTCAAGAGTAGTAGGCATCTCATCACCCTATGTTGAAATGATAGCAACAAAGTTGAACTACAGTCATTTTACGCATGGCAATAATGAATGAGATTTGCAATACACCACTTTAGCAGGCCCCCTCTCCCTGCCACGATCTAGTATCAAGCGTACCAGCTTCGTTCTGGGAGCGGGATGGGGTGAGGGTGAAATAAGGTATTTTGCTTGCACCCCATCCAGCCTCCACCTTGTTATGACGAAGATTGCTTGCGATCTTGTAATTTGGTGTGCTTGCAGTTAGCATCGTCGCCCCCATTTTGAGGAATACACATGTCTAGCCATGGTTGTGGTCTTGATTTTGGTACCAGTAATTCAACGATTGGTATCATTAAGCAACAGTCTTATGAGTTAGTGCCGCTGGAAAATAACCGCGCTATCATGCGCTCGGCGATTTTTTGCGATGCGGAAGATAAGCGCTGGATGTTTGGCCAAGAAGGTATAGAGCGTTATCTGGAAGGCGGCCCCGGCCGTTTGATGATGGCGTTAAAATCCGTCTTGGGCTCACCATTAATGGACGATGAAACACTGATCTTCAATGAATTTGTGTCATATGCACAAATCGTTGGCCATTTTATCAAGCATTTGAAAAGCAAAGCTGAGCTTGCGGCGGGACATGAGTTAACACGAGTTGTCATGGGGCGCCCAGTGCATTTTCATGATACTGACCAAGCACAAGATCAACGTGCGCAAGACACACTCGAAGCTTTAGCGCGCAGCGCAGGTTTCACCGATATCTCTTTTCAATATGAACCCATCGCCGCTGCACTCACCTACGAGTCAACCATTCAGCGTGAACAATTGGCATTAATTATTGATATGGGTGGTGGTACTTCAGATTTTAGCGTCATTCGTTTGCAACCGAATAACAAGCATCATAATAGAAAAGAAGATGTCTTGGCTAATTATGGTATTCATATTGCAGGTACTGACTTCGACCAATCCTTAAGTCTGTGTAAAGTGATGCCGTTGCTTGGCATGGATAGCATGATACGCAGCTTAAGCGGTGATTTGAAAATGCCTGCTAGTATTTATCATGATTTAACCCAATGGCATATGCTGCATCAGCTTTACACGCCATTGAATATCGCGCAGGTCAAGAAGCTGCAAACCGTTGCCTACGATAAACATTTAATGACGCGTTTGCTGAATGTATTAAACAGGCGCGCCGGGCATCAACTCTTACAAGTCGTGGAAACCACCAAACAGCAATTAAGCGATACACAGCAAACGCAGCTGGATTTGCAGTTTATCGAAGATGAATTACAGGTGATCGTGCAGCAGTCTGAGTTAAATGAATGTATACAGCAGCAAGTACAAAAAATATTAGTAAAGATCAGAGAAACCGTGGCGGCAGCCCAAGTGCAAGCAAACGATATCACTGCAATCTTTTACACTGGCGGCACATCAAAATTGCCTATGATCAGGCAGAAAATTAACGACATGTTTGCGCATGCTGAAGTCGTGCAAGGTGATGCATTTGGTAGTGTGGGAATGGGTTTGACTATCGAAGCAATGCGGCAATCTTAATTTATCCCGCCAGCGATAAAAGCTGGCTGGGATAATTCATGTTGTAATGTGACAAATTAACAAATCACATTCAAGCTAACTTGCACCACGTTGGCATAGTTTCTTGGATAAGAACCAGATAACACACCCATCGCAGAAGTGTTGCTAATTGCTGCGCTGCCAAGATGCAGGTACTCATAAGAGGCACCCAGCGTTGCCTGTTTGATAAACGCATACTCTAAACCCACACCTGCACGCACTTGTGCGTCAACTGGTAAATCGGGCAAGCGTTGAGAAGTGGTCGTTGGTGATGAATCGTAAGAAACACCGGTCTGCACTAACAATGCATCACGTAATTGGTATCTGCCGCCTAAACCTACGCGCATGGTGTTATGCCAATTATTTGGTGTGACTGCAGAGAAGCGATCAATTGTGACAATGGTATTACGCATGGTCGACCAATCCGCCCAGCCAACTTCACCGAGTAAAGTAAACTTGCTGGTTAATGCACGCGAGATACTGGCGGTAATGTTGGTTGGCATAACCATTTTCGAGTGTGTCGTCGGTGTGGCGGTAATATTTAAGAAGCTAGTATTACCATTCAAATGATGCACCACTTGTGAGCGATAGGTGATACCCAATTTGGTTGCCGCATCAGGCGCAATTATGACACCTAAATTAAACCCAGAAGCAAAATTATCAAGCTTCAGATTAGCTTGTCCATCTAATCCGGCTTGAATTGGCAGAGCAATGGATTGATTCAAATTGGCGTACTCCATCACATACCCAACACCCAAAGACAACCATTTGTTAACTTGATACGCTAAGGCAGGATTTGCATCTACCGTATAAAACATCACTTGCTGTGCGATGTATCTTCCCACCCAGCGACTGTTATAACTCAGTGCACCGCCGTATGGTGAATTGACGTTAATACCAGCACTTAAACGCGGTGAAAGTTGATAAACAAAATAACCACCCAAACCAGGCGCCAAAAGACCAGCGTTCGCACCATTATTACCAGCGATGGTGTTTGCCGAATTGGGCGAGAAATTGGTATATGGCAAGATAAATTGCGTGCCTAGCATGACTTGCGTGGAAGACAAGAATGTCATGCCGGCAGGGTTGTAGTAAGCAGTGGAGGCATCATTTGCCAAGGCAGCTTGACCAACTCCAGCGGTACCGTTGATAGGTGCGCCTAATTCATAAAATTGAAATGCTGCAGCGTGGCTTAATGGCGAAAAAACAAGTAATGCTAAAGCGGAGGTTAATTGGGTGAATTGAAATCGTTTCATAACATCATATCCCTATAAAATGTTAAGCGTATAAATTTGAAGCAGTTGCTGGTTGTGTGACTAGGTTTACTTACAGCTGAAATGGTTGTTGGGCTTCGCGCTTTGCACTCAACCCAACCTACGGATTTTATTTCTTCTTTTTGAGTTTAACTTTTCTACGTCTCATTCTTGCGCGTCTAACTTTTGTACCTGGTTTCATTTGGATGCCCCTTAAAATTAAGCTGTATAAAATACAGGCTGAGGGGGCTGAAATCAAGACTATTTCAGCCGAAATTTACTTAAAATAACGGCGATGAAATTGCATGGCCTTATTGTATTCATCTATCTTATCTGCCACTTCCAGGAACAGGCAGCGTGGATTATTTTTGTGTTTGAGTAAAAATTCATTGCCGCAAATGGCTAATTGGGTGCCATCCAGAGTCAAGACATAATAGCCATAGTTAGATTTAAAATTAGTAATGAATGTATCTAGGGTTGCTTCGACGATAAACTTTCTTTGTGCTGCATGATTTAAAACTTCTACCGCTATCTTATTAGCACGATAACTGGTGGTCTTGAGTGGTCTGCCTGCGCGAGTAAATAATGAAGGTGTTAAGCCCAGTGCACGCCAGTAATTCATCTCATAATCATATCCTAACAGGTGGCCTTTTTTGATCGGCTCTGATGTTTCCATGACGGCAAATGGGAAATGTCGGTAGGTGTATTTAAGAATGCGAATATTGGCTACACCTAAATCTGGTTTACCATCTTCTGGTTGTAATGCCAGCTCAGCAACTTGAAACGAATATTTTGCGATGGTTGCCGCGCTGGGTAAGTGGGATATCATGGCGCCAAAATTTCGATAATCGACAGCATCTAATGCAAATAATATATCTGCTTGCTGGCATTCAAACGTTAAGGCATAGCGCGTATTCAAACACTGGTCGACAAAAATGTCTGAGTGCGGGCGCAAGTTGCCAGTGTAAGTTGTCACTAAAGTGTTAGCAGGTATGTCTTCCATCGCAACCACGGCATAACCCAATTCTTCGCCTGCATAAACCAAGCCTATTTTGCTGCGGTTTTCTTCTATGGCTTCGTTGAGGAGCATGTACTCTACTTCAGTTAATGCGGTCGCGCGCAAACTTTCTAACTGGTAGCGCAGTTCATTGATATGATAAGGTCTAGTCACATTCGTTTCCGTCCAGATAAAACCAAGTTCTTTTTCAACGGTTGCAGTGGGGACTGGTGCTGGTGCTTTATCAAGACTTTTGCTAAACCAAATGGTGGCGGGAATGGCGGGGGTGAATAATTTTCTTGGCGTTGGAATTTCTTTTATCGCAATAGTATGTTCCGAGTAAAAGCATTGTCTGTCAGTCACTGGTATCACTTTTTGGGTAACATAGTCTAAACGATAATTGCTATAAGCTAATGCTCTTGATTGTTTGTCTGGTTTGGGTTGAATCAAAGTAGCTAGTGTTAAGGCCGGAAATTGCTTTTGAATGAGACTGATTAAATGGGCTGCATACATTGTCATGCGATGAGTGCGATGGGGGTTCATCCAGGGTGCTTGTTGTTGGGCTTGCATGAGTTCCCAGCCAGCATCAGTCAAAGCAAAATTGACTGGTTTGTCAGGTGAGCCGTCTCGATTGAATCTGATGACTGAGAGTGTCCCGAATTTGCTGCCTTCACAAATAAGCCAACTATCGGGCTTGCCGCTAACAGTCGCCGCCGCTTGCTGGGAGAAGATGAATGTACCTGATTGATCAGTTACAGAACGCAGCATGATATCCTCGTATTTACAATGGGTTATATTGATGTAATGATTATTTGCGGCTAGTTTAATCCATTTAACTAGCTTATGCAAAAAGTGATCAAGTAAGTTGGCAGCTTTCATTAAACGGAGTTAATTCATGCGACTGTTACCACTCATGCTTTTGCTTGCGCCCATTACTGCCTTCGCGGCAGATGGATTTCAAGATAACGTGTCTGAAACGGCTTTTTCAGGTGTGTACGATTGCAAAGGAACCGATCCTTACTTAAAAAAAGATTACACAGGTACGGTGACGGTGAAGCAACAAAACGCCGTTTATATTTTAGATATGCAATATAGTACAGGCGAGCATTATGTCGGTACTGGTGGTCAATACAATCCAACACTCATGTTTGTTGCCTTTCAGGATATCAAAAATCCGCATCGGGTTGGGCTTGAGCAATATACGCTGTCAGACGACAAGACTGCTATACAAGGTTTTTGGGTTTATCTGAAAGATGACAAGTTAGGTACTGAAGTTTGCAAACGCCGCGTAGACAGTGTTAACAAATAAGTTTGAATGAAGACAAGATCAACATAGCCGTGATTTATTTTACGGCTATTAGCTTCAATCCTATATAAAAATAATAAAAGCAACTCATGTTGAGGAGTGACGCAATGAGAAGCTACAAGTTGCTGTCTGATCAAGACAGGAATAACGGATATCTCGATTATGCAGATATCGACAATGCAAATCCAAAAGTGGAGCCTGCAATCGTAGGCTATGAGCTGTCATTAGATGCGCTGACTGAGAGTGTCAGAACAGCAGAAATTGAAGAGGCTAAAGTACAAGAAGCGAAAGTATTAGCACATCAGCGAATAATCAACTCAATTCTGGTAGAGCATCAATTCCTTAACAGAATCGATTTGCAGCATGGGATTACTGCGACGGTTGCACTATTCGAATATCAAGGTCATCACCCTCGCATCAAGGAATTAGAAAGATGCGGTTATGTCATGGTGAAGCTGCCACCGTTTGCTGGTTCTACTAATCTTCACGCACAAGAAACCTATGAAAATGAAATTGAAATTGTCGAAGAAATCGCGCATATCAAACGCAAAACACGCCCGTTATTACTGGTGTTGCGTATGGGTGGTATCCGTTTTATTTTAAATGCGCCTATCTTTTTCGACGAGCCATCATTTTGCCAGATGCGCGATGCGATGTTGAGCGAGCACAAGCTTTTGCTGGAAGCAGGTGAGTCAAGGCTGGACTTAAGATATGAATTCGAAGAATTTGTCAGGAGTCATTTCTTTAATTTAAGTTCCTACATGAAGTTATTAGGTCAAAGCGGCGTTGACCCGCAAGACATTATGGATGTCTTCTATTGCTCGATGCTGGATGCCGTGATTGAGTTGAATGATGATGGTGTCTTGCATTGTGACCTTGCTGGCAGGAATTTTGTCGGCACAAGAGATGGTGCGGCACTGTTAGTGGATTTGGGCATGGGGGCGATGATGTTTAAAGTCAGTCATCGCTCGCGTACTAATCGTAGATTTTCCTCGGTTTCACTCATGCATAATTACGATGCGCTAAAACGCGAAAATCATATCATTGATGTCGTCACAGATTATGTTTCACTGCAAAAGACGATGCTAGAGCTGATTGCTGATTATCTTGGCATAGACTTTTACAAGATGTGTGTCGAAGGCTTGGATCGCAGAAGCGCACTTAGGGTTTCAAATACAGCAATATTGGCGGAATATCCTGATCAGTATGTTATTTGCAATCTTATTTTAAATATCAAAGAGCAGGCGTTAGCTAAAGCTGAGGCGGGCATCCCTAACGGGGAATATGCGTTGAAGATTATCGAAAAATACCATCAGTATTTCATGCATACGCACGATAGAAATTTAAGTTACGCACAATTGCGTGAGGCAAATATCGCAAAGTTTTATCAATGTACACGCCGTAAGCGAACATACCAACCACGAGATGCGGTGGCCCAGGTGGTTAATCATCTTGCTACTCAGAAAGAGAAAAATGAGACTAGAGAGAAGGTGATACCTGAAGTCACTAAAGGTACCGTGAGTGCAGCAGTCAAGAAGTTTGGTTTCATAGAGCGTTTGGCCAACGCTAAAGACAACAGTTGCGTCAATCTTAAGCTGAGGGGTAGCATTCAGCCAACCAGTAAATAATGCATGGTTGACTGCGCTCAATGATCGATTAGCCTTTGTAGCCTATGCAGCGGCTAAATTCACAGGTGTCTTTATCAGGTGAATAGGCCGTACAAAAGCTTTTGGCGACGGCGGTTGCACGATCTTCCGTTGACCCTTCGCTAGCCCACATATGACCACGCTTATCCTTCACAAAGCATTGAACGTCAGCAGAGGCATTGAGGCTTAACAGGGTCAAACAGGCAGGGAGGAGCATCCATAGTATGCTTTTCATAGCAAAATTCCTTGTCGCTATTTTTGGGGATGGTATCAAATCATTATACCATACCTGGAATCAGGCAAATACGCTGGACCCTCCCCCTATGACCGTGCAGTTTATTTTATCTTAGGTTTAGGGCGGTAAATTTTTTCTATCTCACCTAATCGTCCTTGTTTCAGCGCCAGTTTTTCAAATAAAGTGTACTTCACTACAAGGCCTTTCAGTTCTTGAACACGTTTTCTTGCGGCTTCAATTTTAGTGGCTTGATCGTAAATACCGCTAAAAAACTTTTCCGGTTGATGCTCGCGAACAACGATGTACTTCTGTAACAACTCAATCTCCGTTAAATGCCTGGACTGAATTTGCATTAATTCACCTGTCATCATGGCTGCTCGTTCTGCTGCTGTGTATCCCACGTTTTCACCTTTAGCCTGTCGCAAGAGTTTTTGTGCGGCAGTGACTTTAACATTATGTTTGTTAGCTTTTTTGTCTAGCATGATTTCTTTAGGAATGAATCTATCCGATAGCCTCTTGCTCATTGGGATGAAGTTCATTAAATGAATATAGTCTTCCAATTCGGTAATTAAAGCGTCTCTTCTTGTCAGTGTTGAATTCTCGCCTATTGCTAAATTAGTTTTGGCGTGTTTTAAAGGTAATGCAACTATCGATGTAGTAAATGCCGTAAATTGCTCGGTGTTAATGGTAGGTTCTTTTCCCTCGAACATTTCAATGTTGCTGAATAGTTGAATTTTTTCATCTTCGCTTTTGCATAATGGAAGCTGGAGTAATTTTCGATAGAGTGCGCGGTCTTTACAGTAAATAATATAAATAGAGTCTAGAACTTTGTAGTCGCGATCACTAAAAATTTTAGCAATAGTGGGGTCTCTCAACACAAAGTTTAAGAACTTGCAGGCCAGATCACGATCCACATCATCTATCATTTGATAGAAGAATGCGCGTCGCTTCTCAAATGTTTGTGCTCCCAACGGGTCATGACGATAAATATCGAGCCACAGCTTAATCACGCGCGGATACTTAACATGATACCTTGAAAATAACCTCAGGAAATCTTGTCTTGAAGCAAGAGTAACTAGTTCTTCTAATGACATGCCAATCAATTCAGATTGCATCATCACTAAAAATGCCTTACGAAATTTGCTGCCTAGTAGTCTATTGAGTTTATCTAGTTTATAAAAATCTGAAATAAGATCGATGTCGTTAATAAACGCCACAGCCCGTACCCACTCATGGTGTTCTAAGCTCGACATGAATCGGTACAGATGCGGAAAACTGCGTTTCACATATTCTAGTTTTTCAGCTGGCATGAGCTGGTTGGTTTTCATATCAAGCACCTGCAATTTATTGTTATCGTTATTGATGCTGTCTCATTAATTATAATATATGGTGTAATAATTATTTCTATAGATATTTCAATCAGCTAGATATGTTGTGGTTCGGTGGTCGCTCGCAAGTGCACAACAGATCTTTTGTGGTTATAATCATAGCAAATCCATTTGAGCTTATCATTATGCAGCATAATACTAATTTATCATTGAATGATAAAATCATTGCAGCAGTGGAGTCTGGAGATATCGAACAATTATCGACTTTGACTGAGCCAGAAGACGTTTTAGTTAGAGACATAGTCGAGCTCACCATGATTCCTGACAGGCTAGTTGAAGCCGGCAATGAGGCAGCAATGCGTTCCACGCCATTCATGGTGGCTGCCAGTCGGGGCCATGATCGTGTCATCCACTATTTATTATGGTTAGCAAGACGCTATGACCGCGGTATCGTTGATTTAGATAAGTTAGACGCTAATAACAGGAACGCGTTAATGCATGCTGCCATTGCTGGTCATACGGCAGTAGTCGAGTTGTTACTAAAGAATGGCTGTGATGCAAGAATTCAGTACCAAGATATCACTGGGTTAACCCCGCCTGTGACCATAGCGATGCTTGCAAGAAATGCCAATCAATTGGCAATTGCAGAGATGTTGGAGCAAGCAGCGGCAGTAAAGAATGCCAGTTCTGCCAGATCTTTCATGAGAGAAAAGCTTAATCTTTTTGCGGCTCAATCATCAGCGAATTCGGTCGACCAATTAGAACAGCCGCTACAAGCATCCGAAGTTAAAAAGCGCCGCGTGACTATCAGGAAAAAAACAAAGTAAAATGGCATAAGGCTGCTGTCTCTGGTAAGTTGACACCATACAGGCGTATTTGTTCCATGCCCTAAGTTCAAACTTGCAGTTAATCTGTGATAAACTAGCGTAATACTGAAACAGGAAGTTGGGCAATGAAACGGTCATATCACATATTAACTGCAGTAGTCCTCATGCTAACCGCGAATTTGGCTTATGCGAGCTATGATAGTCACTGTCTGGATGATTGCTTCAAGACCCATCATGAATGCAATTACTGTGCTTATGCCTGCAGGGTTGATGATGCCTACACCATAAAGCCCTACGAGCCAGATCAGCCTAAGTGTGTGCTTGAAGAGCGTCGTTACTAGTGGCTGAAAGATTTTCGTCACCGCATTTTTGGCCTACGCAACAAAACTTTGTCGATTGGGATGGTAACCGTAACCTCTGCTGATTCTGGTAATTCTTGCGGCTGCTCTGTATACTTCAGGCCAAACACACACACTCATAAAATAAAAAATAATTCAGAGAGATAACACTCATGAGAAGCGGCTCAGTCAGCGTTCATTTAGTATTGGATGCAAAATCGGTTTATAACTCAACATATCATGATCTCAAGCTTCAACTCGCCATGGCGCATGGTCCCAGATTGGTAGAGGAATTTGATCGAAAACTATCATGCACTGCAGCGGGCGAATCGTACCAACCAGCAGCTTTTGTGGCAGATGTTGTGCGAGAATTGCAGCAAGGCCTACCAGTATCAGAGGTGGATCCAGACACTCTGCTGCGTTTGCAAAAGCGCAAGCAAGAAATCGCTGCAGTCGAATGCAAGAATATGGCGTCAAACACCAAAGTGTTGGAGATACTAAAACAGTATCCGCAAGATATGGATCAAGGTCTCGCGAATTTTGTCACCAGACTGCCAGCCTCTCTACAGCAAGAACTGTTTCTACAAGCCAATCAAACGCTAGTTAAGAACATTCAGCGTGATATTGCGCGCGGTACCGCTGTTTTTGTAGCAAACGGCACTCGACGTCAGTTTTACTCACTTAATGCCTTTGATTATTTGTCGCAAGACACCAGCTGTATGTTTGCTGATCTGCAAGGATTAGTTGGTCATTTGCGCGCGCAAGCGAAATTTCCTGAATTAATCCACCTTGATGCGCTCACTCTGCATGATGTGATTTTAGATGCACCAGCGGGCGATCACTATAAAAACGTGATTGGTAATATCGCACAGTTTTCTTATTATTCCGTATGCGACAATATCGAATTCGTTTCGACATATTTGCATGCTCAATTTCATGCAAACCAACATGGTGATGTCCCTATCGATATGCATTGCTATGTCAGCACGGATGAAGCCTATATCAAGCTAAAAGCGCAGTTGCTGAAATATCACGATCGCTTTCCGATGAATGTAAATATCGTTATCACAAAATACCGCGACGAGCGGTTAGACAGACAAGCTCACGTTGGCAGCGCGCATGAACCAGATAAAAACTATCGGCATAACGCTGAAAAAATGCATCAGGCGCTCACAGATGAAGCGTTATCCGTCTTGGTAGATCGCGAAGATTCCTATTATGTGGCCATGCTGGATGCAGATAATTGCATTTACAATATTTACTATTTCATGCTGCTAACTAAATTAGTTGAAAAATTTGGTGATCGGATCATTGCAAGTAAAGGCAAGGATATGAAGAGCGATGAGATGGTTGCACTTGGCAAAGAGATGCTGAAGTTTGTGCGCTCTTATCCACGCAAAGACTTGTTTGCGAGAAGTGTTAACTATACAAACATGAGAAAGCTGCGCATCCCATTATTCAACAAGTATGCTGATCTGGAGTTGGATAAAGACATCATCAATATGCGTGATGATATGTTAGCGGATGATCCAGCCATGTTTCTTAACAATATTGAAGGCCCCGTCTTCTGCCAGCTAGTTCGTATCATCAATACGATCTCACCGGGTGTCATGATTAACATCATCGCTCGCGCGAATGAAACATTGCTGCATCACATGACTTGTGATGCAAAAGATAGAAATGCGCAGAAAATTGCTTTCTTGATCTCTTCTATGCGTCAATCATACCGCGACGATTTAAAGAACGCAGTCTGGAATGGAACCGGTCGTTTTCATCCTGACCTCAAAAGATTAGTTGCGTTGTTGAATGGCAAAGCGGCAGCTGGTGACCCGCTGTTTGTTTTTGATGATGTCACCATCGTCGATTATACCCATGAATGTACGCCGGGTTTTCATGTTGCCTTAGCACACACTGATGCGCATAAAGCTGTTGAATCTGCTTGTGATAATGAAAAAAGACTGATTACCTACAAAGATTTGCATCACGCCAAACGCAAATACCGCGTTAAAGCGATAGATTTTTTTGATGACAGTAAACGAGTATTCGATGCCATTATCGCGGATTTTGGCGCAGATGATAAACATGGGTTACTGCCTGCCGATTTGTGTCTCACTGTCATTGGATACAATGGTAATTACATGGATTTTGAAGCGACTGTGCGAGGCAGAGGGGAGCTCGATGAGCATCCTTACCATATGTTTAAATACCTGACTAAGACTGTGCATGGCTGTCAGTCCTTGCTTAGCGGAAAACTGGATGAGTTGCCGTTCGCGCGTGAGCAATTGATGCCTGCTGAGATGCGAGAGCATCTTGCGCAAACCAAGTGGTGTAAGCCTAAAGACTTTTACGCGCCAACCCGAGCTAAAACACTGAGGAAAATCGCTAGATCTATGCAAATATTGCAGGAGGAGGTTGAACGGTTTGCTGTTTGTTCTAATCAAGTTAAGTTTGGTGTGTATGCTGGTCAAAAATCCAGGCCTGCTCGTGAAATGTCAGCCTTGTTGCAAGCGATTAAGACGGGTCAAGTGTCTGCGCTTGATGGGTTGGAAAAGATGATTCAGTTGGCGGCAAACCATTTGCTTATTCGGGATGCTGCGAAAACATTGCGAGACACTATGATCGCATCGGGTGAACAGCAATATGTGCGTATGCAGTTTGCTGGTGTCGGCAGTAAGCGGTTTGCTTGGTGAGGGAAAAACAGCGCGGTATTTTGTGGATGACCTGCATCACCGGCAGCATCGTCGGCGATATCCGCATGAACACTGGGATACACGACGCCCACAATATAGCCTGGCGCTTACCACGTGAAAATCAATCATGACTTACTGCGTATCCCAATCGGTTAATTCACCGTTATAAATAATTAACACATTGGGGCCAGCGCTAGATGGATAGAGAAGCCGCTGCGTGGTATCTGGAATGATCTTGTCAGCTTTAATTTTGTCAGGAATGCCGCAATTTTTGGTAACAAATGGCACATTGTTGCCTATGTAAATATATAGATCGCAACCAGTGTAGAAGTTAATGACTTGGGTGTTGTCTTTTGGGCAAGGTGCTTCATCGCAAGGCAGCGTTGTCTCAATTTTAGTGACGTATTGGTCGGTGATGGTGAAAACCACATTAGGTCCGTTCGGTTTGTTATAAGTGAGGGTGCCGTCAAGCAAGACATCATTGTCTGTTTTTTCTATTGAAGTTGGCTTGCCGCATACTGCTAGTACATGTTCTAGAGAGTCGCCGGTTTCAAGTATTTTGTCACTATTGGGGCAGCTAATAGCGTATGCCATGACAGGCTGCAGTAATAGCACGAGTGGTAAGAGTTTGCGAAGCATGCGGCGCCATCCCTGATAGCCAATTCTCAATAGTTTACCGTAAGGCGCCGTGTCACGACAAATCGCAAATAGATTAATTGATGAGCACACTGGTATATATGAGTTGAAAATGATCATATGCTGCGGTATCCTGCAAAAATTATATCAGGCCACTAGAAGCCGAATCATAAAATCGAGATCATCATGAAATGTCGTTTGATTGCTAGCTTAATCGGAGAGAGTGATACCAGTGCGGTGAGTGCTACCCGTTGTTGGTGGAATGATAAATCCATTGCTTCCACTTTGGTAAACTTTAATCAGAACTTTTGTTTTATTGTGCCGCAAGAGATGTCAGCTCAAGGCGAAGATGTGCCTCAGACCGTTGATTTCAGTGAAATCGTGTTTGTGGGAACAGGTGCCGCCTCCACTTTTGCAAAGCTTGATGCACGCGCATTCGTGAAAAAATTTAAACGTCAGTTTGAACATGCCCGAGGCCGCGCATCGGCAGCAAAGCGTGAAGTCAGGCACATCTATTTTCTGGATAGACACTCTTCCGTGCCAGCAGTCAGACGTGTGTCATTTGCTCAGGCTGTGGTGAATAAACTGCATGCAGCAGGGTTTAAAAATGTGATTGTGCATAGAATAGAAAAGCCGGCGAAATGCAAACGAGATCACTTTGAAACAACGCTGAGCGAAACAGGAAAAGTGAACTCCCATATTCAGCTGATTAGCGAAACGAGCGAGCATCAACCGCAATTACGATTTGCTCTAGAGTCAGACCCAAAATACGTATTAAATAAACCGCAGCATACGTTTCTGCGCGGCGAAAATAAGTTTAGCAAACGGGCTCGCGTGGCGCGTGAAATCATCAAGCATCAATGCAAAACACAAATTGAAGCAACAAACGAATTCCGCCGGCTGCTATTAAGTTTCAAAAATGAGATGAATCCTGCCGTTACCAAACAGATACGTAAACAGCTCAAGACTATTCTGCACCAGTTAGAGCTGGCAGATAAATATGAATGGCGTGCAACGTTAAGAGAAGCAAACTCTTATCTCTCTAATCATCGGAATAATGGACGGCATTTCTTGGGTCCCGGAAGCCAGATAAGAAATCAAGTCGACGATCTTATCTGGAAATATACAAAGCATGCGGTCAGCGCATGTGACTTGCGAGATAAGCCGCGCCCAATGTCAACGCCAACATTCGACGATGTGTATGCCGAGTTTCAAGAAAGAATTGAGGCATTAATTTTCGTGTTAACAACTGATCAAGATGAGTTGCGCAGTAGTAAAAGGCCATGGTTTTTTTATCATTATGAAATGAATACCAAAGAGGCCAAGATCAATGCTTTAAGAGAGTTACAGAACCAAGCAAACTTTGATGGGCTGATTAGTGCTGCTTGCCGCTTACAAAAAAACCGCCGTGTCATGCGCAGTTTTAAGCGTCACAACACCAGTGATTTAATTAATGATATCATTACATTCGCGCCAGCATCTTGCATAGATTCAGCGTTGTTAGACGAATCCAGCCGGCCGCCACAGAATTTAATTCGATAAAATACTGCTGTTAATCTTATGCACCAGCTTCACACAGTAGGGATATTTTTTTAAATCACAATTCTGTTCTACGTTATTTCTATCTTGCAGCAAGTCTTTGGCCACAGACAATTCATTCACATGCACTAGCACAAAGTTCTGAAACACGGGGGTGGCTTTGTCACCAATTAAATAAGGGCTCGCATATTTCCAAGGTTTGGATAGCAAGGTAACGATAATATCACTCATGGACTCAGCGTATTCACCATCATCATAGTCTGGGTGTTTGGCGATAAAATTGGAAACTTCCACCGTCTTTTGCCACGCCAGATCCAGATTTTTATCTTTATTCAGGTAAGACGAAATTTGATTGAGTTTAGAGTCAAGATCTTTGCCGAGATCGACGCTCGCAGCAGCTAACGGTGAAAACAGGAGTAATGAGCAGGCTAATAGATGATGTAATTTCATAATCATTTTCCTTGCAATCATTTATTGTAAGATATTATTCAACCACGCGTGTCTTGCAAAGGTAATCGACCATGGTTTGCTTTAATTTAGTAAATAAGCTCAAGGCAGGCAAGCCAAATAAAATCATGGTTGAGATCACAAACAGAGTGGCGCGCATCGCAGCGGTTTCAAACGTCATGCGGCTGCCATCATTCATGATCACCGCGGTGCGTGTGGCGATTTGTCCCGGTGATGCATTCATGGTGTACCAACAAATCAGGAGATACGCGAGGCAGGGAATAAACGGATAATACAAATTAAATTGGATCAACGAGCCGACAATGCCAAGGCTGTTGGCATCAAAGAAGAGGGGGCGCAAAAACCAGGCCCAGCAAAGGCGCAAGCCTAACATCATGACGAAGACCACGGCGAAATCGATGCAAAAAGCTTTGATGCGCGTGGCAGGTTCCGCGTCTTTTAATTCTGCGGCTTGCTTTGTGCCTAACACGGAAGACTGGCCGAACGTTTGGCGCAATGAGCGATGGACATCATCCGCATTCTTGCGAATGTTTTTTTGCAGCAGTTGAATGTTTTCACCAAGATGCTGACCGAAATTTTTTTCTTTCAGGAAGGAGGTAATGGCTTTTGACCATTCTGAGAGATCTGTGCTGGAGCGTGAGTTGAGATCCTCATTTGAATTCACGCTGCGCTCTACCAATTCCAATAATTTGGTGGGAATGGCGGTTAATTTTTGTCGCTCCAACGGCACGAGGAAGACGACGACAGGATAGGGAATGCCTTTCATTTCCTTGGGGCCGATTTCTTCAGCGACGATTTCATTGCGATTCATCAGTAAATAAGTGGCTTCACTAATGCCTATGGTGTTGCCGGGAAAGCACTCCAGTGCTTCCATGCGGGCGGTAATGTTAACAGCGTCACCATAAATGTCATTGTTATCCAGCGACACATCACCAGTGTTAATGACCACCCGTAAATTCAATGCGAGTGATTTATCTTTCATCTTGGCGTTATATTCGCGCAAAATTAATTGAATGATGATGGCGCATACCACGGCATCCGTCGCGCTTGAAAAGACCACCAGAAACGCATCACCTATCGATTTCACTACTTTGCCGCCATAAAAATGGATCACTGGCTGCATGAGTTGATTATGACGATGGATGAGATTCAGGATCTCATCGCGTGAACTGGAAGCGCTCGCGCTAGAGTAGCCCTGAATGTCTGTCATCATGATCGATAGGTTTTGTGACTTGGTGGTCATTGCATGCATCCTTATCGTGGGCCGGTGTAACCAGATTGCAGTGACTGGTCTAAGGCTTCGGTGTTACCAATAGCAGCGGCGGCGCGAGATTCAGGTTGGCTTGAAATCGGTGGTAATGATGGGGTGACTTTTGCTGGGGTACAGCCAGTGATGCCGGCCATAATAATAAAGAGTAATGCTAGCGAGCGACGGGTCATGGGTTCTCATCCTTAAGAAGCGGTTAAAATCTTATTATGAGAAGGGATGATGGTGGGGTCAATGGGTGATTTGTCAAAAAAGATCCCGGATGAACTCGCCGTTGGCGAGTTCATCCGGGCTACCTGTTTTTAGGTGGTTGGAGCTTGGGGGGTGACGGTGGTCGCGGTGGTTGCTGGCTTGGGTGCGGCAGGCGTGCTGACAACGGTGGCGACAACTGGGGTTGGTGCTGGTGCTGCAGCTGGAGCTGGAGCAGTGGCGGTTACCGCAACGGCTTTGCGGGCAACAGGCGCTGGAGCGGCTGGTGTTTGCATGGCGCGGGTCACGGCAGCTGGTTGTGGCTGGTTGTATGACACTGTGCGGCGGCTAGCGCCAGCAGGTGCGGCTGGGGTGGCGGTCACTTGTGTGTTTTCGGTGCGGTAAGTATAGCCGCTGCCGGTGCTTGGGGTGACGTTGGAGTAATACACGTCGGTCGTACCGCTGTTGCTGACTGGGTATTCGTCAACAACGCAGCCTGCCAATGGCAGCACAGCCAGCGCAGTGAATAACAGTTTAGTTTGCAACTTCATGAAGTTCTTCCTCGTTTATTTTTATTTTTAGTGAGTGTCGTAAACAACGTATTGACCGTTGCTAACGTAGACGGAAATCAGGTCTTGGTAATCAACATATTGATCCCAGAAAATCGCGCCATTAGCGTTAGCTAATTGAATGCGGGTCTGGCCCATGTAGTTTTCTTGTTGATATCTGCCGGCGGTCAGGCGTGATAACTGGATTTGCGCGGTTGGGACGTTGGCTACAATGGTGTCATCGGTGTAGTTGATGATGACGATGTAGGTGTCGGTGCCAACGGTCGCGGCTCTGTTAGCGATCGATTGATGAATGGCGGTGTTACGAGCCTGTAAAGCTTCTTGAATAGATTGCTTGGTGAATCCACCAGCGGATGCGGCAAAGCAACTGGCTGCCATGGTTAAGCCAAGGATAGCGGCGATGGATTTTAACAGTATTTTTTTCATTTATAGATTCCTGTGAGAAGGTAAACGAGCGCGTATTGTGTGCCTAATCAATACACAAGTAAAGCGTGTGTGTGAAAATTGGGTTGATCGATTTGTGGTCAAAAATAAACCAAAAAGCTTGCATTGTCTGGCGGGTGCGATGTTGCTAGTATCGCCGAAATTTTTTTAGGAGAGAGTGAGATGCAGCATCGAGCGCTAGTGGCAAAACGTAACACATTATGGACGGATCCAGTGGTCTCACCCAAAGTCTTGCAGGCTTTGCCCAAAGTTGAATTGCACTTACATTTTGAAGGGTCCATGTCGACAGCCTTGATTCGTCGTTTGGCGGCAGAGTATCAAATTGAGTTAGAGTTAAGTTTTTCTGCGGACGGGTCACGCGTGCAGTGGAGCGACTTTATGGACTTTCTCAATAAATATGATGAATTAAGTAAAGTGGCCTGTTGCAAAAAAGCCATTGCAGAAATCGCTTATGATTATTTGTTGAATGCACATCAGCAAGGCTGCATTTATGTTGAGTTTACAGTCTCACCGGATCATCTGGCTCGCTTTAATGTGAATTATGCGGATGCGATTAGTGCGGTGGAAGAAGGTATCAAACGTGCCAATCAGGCATTTGGCATTGAGGCGAATATTATTATCGTTATTTTGCGTCATGGCGATAAGCCAGATTTTACTGACCTGCCAGCTTCAAGAATTCGCTCGCAAGAACAAGCAACGAAATTAATCGAGACGGTGCTGCAACACAAATTCGCGCATGTGGTTGGGATTGGGCTAGCTGGTGCGGAAGCGCAGTTTCATCCTGAATTATTTGTCGAGCACTTTAAGTGTGCACGAGCAGCTGGCTTGCAAGTGACTGCGCATGCAGGTGAGTGGACAGATGCTGCTAACGTAAGATTCGTGGTTGACCAGCTTGGTGTGCCTAGAGTGGGTCATGGGTTGCACGCGGTATTTGATCAAGAAACCTTGGATTACTGCAAAGCAAAAGGCGTGCATTTTGAATTGTGTTTGCATAGTAATGATGAATTGAAAACTGCAGCGCTTTATCCTGCTGGGCAGGCGGGGGGCAAGCAGCCAATTCAAATTTTGCATGAGCAGGGGTTGTCTTATTCCTTGAGTACCGATGATCCGCCGTATTTCGATGCGACGATGGTCAAGGAATATCATAAAGCGCAAAAAACACTGAAGTTGCCTGCGTCTGGTTTGCTGAAAATTACTATCGAAGGCATTCGAGCTAGTTTTGCTTCGGTCGCCGTAAAGGAAAGCTTACTTAACAAGGTGATTGCGTTTGCAGAAAAGCACAGCATTCAATTAGAAACCCATCAGCAAAAAACACTGACGATGTAATGACTTTGAAGAGCTGGGCTGGGTGGGGGTGGTGTCATTTAGACACATTATTATTCCCTCACCCAGTCCCTCTCCCGCATCACCACACCACGCCCGTCGTCCCCGCACCACCTCACCACGCCCGTCGCCTCCCGCACCACCACACCACGCCCGTCGTCTTCCCGCATCACCACACCACGCCCGTCGTCTTCCCGCATCACCACACCACGCCCGT
>CAZBHW010000003.1:0-69413 GCA_964492045.1 uncultured Coxiellaceae bacterium
AGATCCCCGCTAAAAGCATGCGGGGACGACGGGCGCGTTGGAGTGATGAGGGTGCGACAGGCGCGTTGGAACGATGAGGGTGCGACGGGCGTGTCGGAGTGATGAGGGTGCGACGGGCGCGTTTGAGCGATGAGGGTACGACGAGCGCATTGGAGTGGCACAGGCTCGACGGGCATGTTAAGCCCATGCAACAACAGTCTGCATTTGTGAATTAGTCATATTAGCTACCTCAGAATCATCATACATACGAAGAACAAAGACCAATGATAGCAATGAGAACGCTCGATCTGGTGGATAGGTACGGAAGACCATCGCGCACAGGGATGTGCGCGCTGATCGCAGGGAGCAGCTTCGTCTGGAGTGCCTATCCACCAGAGCGGGCGTTCGGTGGTGAACGCAGGCACGATCAACCGCCCTCAGCACTCAACTGAACCATCAACGCAGGCACAAACAACACGGCTCACCATTCAACTGAACGCTCAACGCAGGCACGAACAAGACAACTCAACGCTCATATGAACCATTAACACAGCTCACTATTCAAGTAAACATTCAACAAAAGCACGAATACCACAGGACATACATAGCACCCACAGCACATCAATGCCGAATGGCTGGATTGAAAGAGGTCCTACCAGGATGTTGATCTTCATACATAACAAATCGCAGTGATACATAAGGTCAATCATCGAGTGCCGCTTTTCAGTATTGCTTGCCTGTTGACCTAGTCATTACTCAATATAGAAATCCGGTATCAATTTATTACCCGGAACCAAATCATAACCAGAAAAATCCGTGACACCGTGTTCACGTAACACATCTTCATCGATGAAAAAGTTACCCGTTACGTTACGACTGTCACTCGTTAAAATCACATAAGCAGCATCTGCCACAATAGAAGGTTTACGTGATGCTTCATAAATTTGCTTCGGAAAATTCACTTCAATCGCCGCGGTCGCAATCACCGTTTTCGGCCAGAGGGAATTAGCAGCAACCCCTTGCTTACGAAATTCTTCTGCCAAGCCTAGCGTGCACATGCTCATGCCATATTTAGACATTGTGTAAGCAAGATGGTTTTTAAACCACTTAGCAGACATATTTAACGGTGGAGACAGAGTGAGTATGTGCGGATTATCCGATTTTACTAAATGCGGCAAACAGGCTTTTGCGCACATATAAGTGGCACGCATGTTGACTTGCATCAGCAAATCAAAACGTTTCATGGGCATTTCAAGTGTGCCGGAAAGATTGATGGCGCTGGCATTATTAATGAGTATATCGATACGACCTAATTTTTGCATGGCAATTTCAACGGCTGCGTTTACCTGGTCTTCGTCTCTGACATCCACCACAATTGGCAACGCTTGACCGCCTGCACGCTCAATTTCAGCGGCTACCGTGTAAATGGTGCCAGATAAGGTGGGATGTGGCTCTGCTGTTTTAGCGGCTATCACGATGGCAGCGCCGTCTGCGGCGGCGCGCAAGGCAATTTCACGCCCAATACCGCGGCTTGCGCCAGTAATAAATAAGACTTTTCCTGCTAGATCCCTGGTCATCGCACTGCTCCTGATTGATAGATTATGGCTACAATTTAGCAAAAGAATTGAAATTCAACGAACTATTTTTTCATCGCAGACAAACAATCAATCACTTGCGATGATGAAATAGGATTGGCGATCAATCAGCTTATATATTATTAATATTATTAATATTATTGAATATATAAAATTCACAACATCACTTATTGTGATTCTTTGAATCAGCGAATGCGCGAAATTAAGCGCTATACTTAAAATAAAACAACTAATCATGCACTCAGCCAACATAGCCGACAAAGGCTTGGACGCATTCAATAAACTCAAGGATGCCTGCAACGCGGGATTACCTCAACTAGGTAAGCTTCGTGTAAGCATTGCTGCGCTTGCCTCTGATGAACCTGAAGTCTTTGCTCAAGTGATAAAGCTATTAATATCTCAACTTGATCTGCGAAACGAACAGGTTGACGACGTCACAGCTAACATAGTCGGATTGGCTAAAAGCAGCTGGAACACATTCATCGCTGGAATGCAAGAACCAACGCCGAAAAAAATACCACCGTTTTCTATCAATCATGAACAGTTATATGACTTGATGCTCAGCAAGGACAATCCCTTTACCGAGCAACATTTAAAATATATACGCGAGCAATTGAGCACACCGACTGTACGCAGCGAGCGCTTATTACTTTTGCGTTTACATGCAGAGATGCTCGCGACCTTAACCGCATTGGCCGTTGAAAAACGAAAAGGACATACCAGCCCGACAGTGGAATACAAGCGAATTATTGACTTTATTGTCAATTTACAGGGTAAGAAGGAGCTAAATTTACTTAAAAGCAATAACAATGCAGATGTTTTAAATACTTTGCATGTCTATACAGGGACACATCTCCTGAAAGCAATCGATTCACAACCCAACAAAATTAGTGCTTTGCTGAAGCATTTTTACATGAAATTTTTCAAGCAAATCGATCAAAATAGCTCATACAAAAAAGCAATCGAAAAATTAAGAGATAATGCCATTATAGTCACTGAGATTATAGAAACCAAGAATATAAGCTCCATCATTGGCAATAAAGAAATTATGTTACTAGTAAATTTCATCGAACAAGTTGGCTCTGTTTATAACAACGTACTAGATAACTTCATCAACGTAAATATTCTTGATAAGGAAAGTTATATTAACTGGATAGATATTTGCTGCCTACATAGACTAGAGAAGATGATTCAAATAATTAAAGATGTATTAATTAATGCAATGATTATTCGAATTGGCGACTTACCAGAATACGTAAGGGAGAATATCTTTTTACACGCCTTTGAAGCAGAGGTCCAAAATGATCCCAAAGCAGCTTTAGTTGAAAAAAAGAAAATTCTTAGCAAACGCACAAGAAGTCGTGAGTCTGAATTTAGTAGCTCTAGCTCTGAAACAGAAAATAATGATAGCGAAAGCAACCAGAAATCCACCAAACAACCCGAAACCCTTTCTATTAAGCAAATAAGACAATATCTATTGTACATATCATATTATGGCAGTAACGAGCAAAAGGATCAGGTTGATAAACTACTACCCGGGTACGAAGCCAGAGCAACTGAGAAAAAGAGATCAGAAGAGAGATTGCGAATAGCTAGCCAAGAAATATTTCAGCACGAACAAAAAGAACAAGCGAGAAAATCTATAGAGAAATCTAGTCAGCATCAAATTGTAAGCGATGATGAAACTAACACTCTTATAGATACATTGGTAAACAATGAGGTATTCATATCTGATGAACATAATAAATTACTCAAACAACTAATTAATGATATAAATAATCTAGGCCCTTATAGCTATTTGAATACCGCATTCAAATATGCGTGCAATGCGCATTGCTAACTATAAATTTAATCCGAATTCATCCGATGGTTTTGTCGCATTTTGTCTTACTTATAAAAGAATGAATGCCGTCCTCGCGGGGGATGACCTGATATTTAGCCACTACATGACCGCTTCGCCCGAAAAGCAGGAAGTATTAGATAAAGCACTAGTTGACATAAACGAGCCACAAAATGCAGAAGTTAAAAAATTACTGGTAGACATTGGGCGCTCTGTTTTTATGAAGTCGGATCGCTTTATTGAAATAGCAGATAAATTGCTACAGCTATACACTAAGAATAAAAAAGCATTTAATAATTTTGCGAAAATGAACGACAAGTTTAAATATGCAGAGCATGATAATAGTAATGTCAACCTTGATAATCTAGTAGATATAGCCACTAACTATGACGATAAGGTTTTTGAATATTTATTAAATCAGTCTCCAGACATAACAACATTCATTAACCTTAGCAAAACTTTCAATAATGGACACAATCCTGTACTTAATGTATTAATCCGAAAAGGAGTTGATGGTCTATTAAATTTAGTCCCGCTTGCAGAGGATACCATGGGTCGATTAAATGATCCCGAGTCTCACGCATTGCTCAACCGACAACTCGATAAACCTGAAGTGAAATATGATCCATCTGACCTTAAAGCCATTGCATCATTACTTGATTCTGACCGATTAAGAACTCAAGATGAGATTGGAGGCATCTTATTTAATATAGCCAAACTCATACATCTATTGGAAGAATATCGGATAGCTTGCGATAAAAACGAAACAAATCACATTGATTATTTAACACATATTATGGACACAATCGCCGACATTAGAGACAAGGCAAATTTAGTCGACAGCAATATCGATATTAGACAACTTATTAAAAACCACTTCGGCAATCATCATGATAATGTTTTTGCGGCATTAATGCACTCAGTCGCATACAGTAGCGAACAGAACAAACCATACATCAATTTATTAATGCATGCAGTCACCAAGATAAAAAGTGACACATTCAACCACCCTGATCTCGCTTCAGACGAAAAGAAAAGCATTAATGATTGTCTCGCAGACTGCCTCAGGTGTTTTACTCAGCCAAATAATAAGAGAGCGGTCAGACAAGCCTATGGAGACTTAAAATTCGTAGCACAGGAATTAACTCGCAAAAGATACTGGGCCAAGTTTATGAAAGGATTTTTTGGTTTATTTGCCAACATCAGCAGTAAGGCAAAAGATAAAAAAACATACTATGAGACTAGTATTTCATTATTCAATAAGCCACTTGGAGAGCTAGGATCAGCACAAAAGCAATTTAAAGCACTAATCAAAAATAATAAAAAAAGAAAAAGCTAACTCGTCCATTGAAATGGTCAATTCACTTTAATCATCACAACCATCTCATTGGACCCTTACCTGCCTGCACCACCCTATTCTGCTGAGTACATGCACCTGATCTTTGCTCAGACGTAATCAATGTCTCTTGAGCTATTATACTTTCCATGGCATCAAGCATCATCGTCACTCGATAGTAATGAGCTGACATTGATTGATTTATACGATTTTCTATGACAGTACAATCATCAACACCCATATCGTTGATGAAGTAATAATAATGGCCTGAGATAGACTCCCCCATACAACCATACGACTGCCACCATGATAATGGTTGCATTTGCAAAAATCGCACCGGATGCAACTGCCTCTGACAGGTGACGGCACCTTTATCAACAATGTTATTTAAAATAACGCTGGCTTCTGCTTGCAGGATAGATTGCAAATGTTGATGCTTGATTTGCTTTTTTAGCATTGTTAGCTGTTTTATGTTCGCTATATTAAGCAATGCGATTAATTGTAAATAAACCAGCACAATTAACAGCACAAATCCGTTATGCTGTTCTCGCATAGCCGCTCCAGACTGTGTGATTCAATTCAAATGTATACGTGACACCATGACTGTCAGATTCAAACTGCAAATCAGTGACATTGGGTTGTATTAGGTTATGATTGCCACTGCTATCTTCCATCATCAAGTCTGAATGATTACCTGATTGACGTAGATAGTAGCGATGACGCATTAAATGGCCTGCTTCGGCATTCCTCGCATATGCAAAATGCACTGGTTGCTGGAGACCAATTTTCGTGACACCATTTTTTTCATTCACTGATTTTACTTTGTTAACTTCTGCGTGAGCGCAATCTGATATGACTAAGATAGCATTTTTGCTGAGTGTCATATCGGTGGTCATTACGTTTTTTCTCTCATTGATGGCTAACACCGATGCCGTTGGCATAGACTGATATTGCACTGCTAGCTCATTAGCTGTTACTTGCAGGCTATTTGCTTTCGATAGTGTATGTTGTTGGTAGGGCAGCACCACAAAGTCTGAAGTGAGCTCCGCGCAACCAATGTGACCTGCAGATTGTATTTCGCTTTTGAATATTGTTAATAGTCTTGCTGCAACTAATGAGTCTGTTATGACTTGTTGATTGCGTCTTAGTGTGTGATTCAGGTTGATATATAAATTGGTTAGTGTTGCTATTAGCACAACCGCTAATGCTGATGCCAGCAACATCTCTAATAAGCTAAAGCCTTGTGTTAGTTGGTGGTGTATGTGGTGATTAGACATCCTGTTATTCCTGATTGAGATGCCTGGCATTGCTCAGCTGATAGGCCGTTCCAGGTGATTTTGATTTGGGTTTTTGTTGGTGAGATGATGAGATTGCCGGTTGCTGCTGGTAATGACGAGTGGAGTTGTGACTGCCAAATCGCTTCGTATGCTGAAGGATTGTTCTGGTGGGATTGTAGATATTGGTTCATGTTTTCCGTTAATACCACTGCCTGCTGATAATAACGGGTTGCGCGTAGGGATTGGGTGGTGTTGAAAGATGTGCTATAGACGGCGTAAATGGTTAAGGTGAAGAGACTTAGTGCTAGCAGAATTTCTAGTATGGTGAAGCCATGGGGATGGTGTTTGATTTTATTCATTTGTGATTGCTTTGGTTTTTAATGACTTCTTCATTTACCCTCACCCTGTCCCTCTCCCGCAGCCACCTGAGGCGACTACGCCGCGACACAGGGCGGGAGAGGGGACCTTCTAAACTGCTGCAGTGGAATATTCTTAAATCATCAGCTTGATATGAGCTCATCGTGAAATCTGCAATGAACCAACTTAGGAGGTCCCCTCTCCCGCCCCGTGTCGCGGCATAGTCACCTCAAGTGGTTGCGGGAGAGGGATAGGGTGAGGGGAAAATGACGAATTAACCGTTTTTAGCGGCGAATTGCTTCATAAATTCAATCAGCGCATCAACACCAGCTTCAGGCATCGCGTTATAAATACTAGCACGCATACCACCAACAATACGGTGACCTTTTAAGTTAGTCAGCCCAGCTGCGGCAGCCTCATCCATAAATAACTGATTCAATTTTTCATCTCGCAAACTAAACGGCACATTCATCAGTGACCGGTCAGCGTGATTCACCGAGTTATAATAAAACTCATGATGATTATCAATAAAACCATACAATTTATGCGCTTTGCGTTGATTACGCTCATACATCGCTTGCACGCCACCCTGCTCTTTCACCCACTTCAACACCATACCAGTAATATACCAGCTAAAGGTTGGCGGCGTGTTATAAAAGGATTTGTTTTCCGCTTGCAACTTATAACTATACAAAGAAGGCGTTAAAAACAGGGGATCACGTATCAGTGATTCATGCACAATCACAATGGTAATACCAGCTTGCCCCATGTTTTTTTGCGCGCCAGCGTAAATCAATTTGAACTCTTTCACGTCTACCGGGCGCGATAAAATCATGGAAGACATATCTGCCACCAGTGGTATGCCGCCAGTTTTTGGGACCCAGCTGAATTCCAAACCATCAATGGTTTCATTCGGTGTGTAATGCACGTAATCCGCATCTTCCGATAAAAACCATTCGCTCTGCGGTGGAATAAACACTTTGCCATCATGCACTTTTGAAGTCGCAGCAACATTCACGGTACCATAACGCTTGGCCTCATCAATGGCTTTTTTACCCCAAATTCCTGTATCGATATAATCAGCTTTTTTCTTCTCCGACATTAAATTCAACGGAATCATCGCAAACTGCGCCGTCGCACCACCGGTGAGAAATAACACGTGATAATCTTGAGGAATATTCATTAACTCGCGCAAATCCGCTTCCGCTTGTTCCGCCACCGACTGAAACTCAGCCCCTCGATGACCTAATTCCATAATCGACATGCCAGTGCCATGCCAATCTAACAATTCAGCTTGCACCTTAAGCATAACGTCTTCTGGCAACATGCCAGGGCCCGCGCTGAAATTATAAACTTTACGCATGGTTGCTTTCCTTGCTGTTGTGATCTGCTCGATATTGTGAAGCATCTTGAGGATATTTCCTTTGCACAAATAAATGGTTGGATTTCACCATCGCAGTGTAGTTACGCAAAAAGGCTTCGGGGTGAATGATTTTCGTGACGACATCGACCTTACCACTCAACTCACCGTTCTTGGCCACCTTAACGTTACCGTTGGTGGAATCTACTTTTAAAGGCATGTTTTCTGTTTGGGCAATCGATGGATCCAGCATCACCATGGCAGCCAATTCGTCCCACGCATAAAGAATACCATTAAATGCATTCTCACCCGCCTCAGCCAGATAGCCATTTAATAAATAATGAGCCAGCTTCAAATCAGGTTGATCTTCTACTCCCGTTGCTTCATAAAAATCACGGGTTAATGGCACTTGATTTGATGCATCCAGCGCAACCAGTGTCACTGGTATACCAGAGGTCAACACCACTTGTGCCGCCTTGGGGTCCGTATAAAAATTCCATTCTGATACTTTGTTTGGTGAAGCATAATCCAGTGCTTGAATATTACCTGGCACATTCACCGCACCGCCCATAATGACAATGCGTTCGATATGACTCTTCAATTGCGGATATTTCAAGGTAAATTCCGCGACATTCGTTAGCGGACCTGTTGCCAGAATGGTGACCTTATCATCACTCGCAGTCACCACGCGTTTCATCAGTTCCACCGCGTCATTACTAAAGCTAGTATCATCAACTAATGGAATACCGGCATTTTGCAACATGTTATCGGTAGACACCCGTTTTGCATCTGGAAATGGTATGGCAGCAGAGCTTAGCGGCACAGAAGTACCATAGGCAACCGGCACATTGGTTTTACCCATCAATTGGGCAATAGAAGCCATGTTACGCGCACCCATTTTATCGTGCGCTTCACCGGTGGCCGCAATCGTAATTGCCTGCAAATCCACCCCTGGATCATTCCCAATTAAAATGAGCGCCAGCGCATCATCTTTCGCCGCATCGTTGTCATAAATCACTTTACGCGGCGATGCATTATCCACGCGTGTTACGCTGGCAATTTTATGATTGAGATAATCTGCGAATGAATCTGAGCGAATCACGCGTTTTGACGCGACATGCGTTTTCTTTCTCACTTCTTGCTGCGTCGGTGAAACAACATACCACACACTAATTAAAGCGCCGCAAACAACAGCGGCGCCAATACACTGCTTGATAGAGACCATGATATTTAAACCTGCGGTTTGACCATTAATTCCGGACGTACCAGTTCTTTAAACTCTTTCTCACTTAAATAACCTAATGCAAGACAGGCCTCTAATAATGAAGTGCCATCGTGCCAGGCCTTATGAGCAATTTCAGCTGCTTTGTCGTAGCCAATTTTGGGCGCGAGCGATGTCACTAACATCAATGAACTATGAACAGATTGTTCAATCGCACGTTCATCTGCTTGCAGATCTTTCACACAGAATTCATTAAACATGCGCGCAGAATCGGTTAACAGATGCACGGAGTTCATGAAGTTGTGAATGATGACTGGCTTGAAAACGTTTAATTCAAAATTACCTTGTGAGTCGGCAAAACCAATCGCAGCGTCATTACCCATGACTTGGACGCATACCATGGTCATGGCTTCACTTTGAGTTGGATTGACTTTACCCGGCATAATGGAAGAGCCTGGTTCGTTGGCTGGCAATATCAATTCGCCTAAGCCGCAACGTGGGCCCGAACCCAACCAGCGAATGTCGTTGGCGATTTTCATCAGCGCGCAAGCTAGCGTTTTTAAAGCACCACTTGCAAACACGAATGCATCATGTGCGGCAAGCGCGGCAAATTTATTAGGCGCTGAAACAAAAGGCTGACCGGTTAATTTAGCGATGTTTGCGGCTGCTTTTTCCGCAAAGTCTGGATGAGAATTTAAACCCGTACCAACAGCTGTTCCACCCAAGGCTAGTTCATACAAGCCAGGTAAGGTTTTTTTGATGCAAGCCATTGCCGCATCCAATTGCGCAACATAGCCAGAAAATTCCTGACCCAAAGTTAACGGCACAGCATCTTGTAAATGTGTACGGCCAGTTTTAACAATGTGATCAAACTGCTTTTGCTTTGCAGCTAAACCATTGCGTAATTCTTCAATCGCAGGCAATAAATCCTGAACGACGGCAGTTGCGGCAGCAATGTGCATAGCGGTTGGAAACGTATCGTTAGAAGATTGTGAGCGATTCACGTGATCATTAGGATGAACCGGCTTTTTGCTACCGCGCTCCCCGCCTGCGATTTCAATAGCGCGATTACTAATGACTTCATTCACGTTCATGTTAGATTGCGTACCGCTACCAGTTTGCCAGACGCGTAATGGAAATTGGTTATCCCACTTGCCGGCGCTGATTTCGTCTGCTGCTTTGCAAATTAAATCCGCGATATCTTTTTTCAGCAAGCCCAGTTCAACGTTGGTAATGGCGGCCGCTTTTTTCAATACACCGAAAGCATGGATCACTTCAGTCGGCATGCGATCACGACCGATGGCGAAGTGATGTAATGATCTTTCAGTTTGCGCACCCCAGTAAGCATCTGCAGGAACTTCAATCGAACCCATACTGTCAGATTCAGTACGGGTTTTCAGCGTAGCATTTGTCACAATAAATCCTCTTATTCTTTTAAGCTTTTAGACACCAGCTCATACATGTCTTTGGAAATGGTTTTATCTTGCAAAATCAGCGCTAATTGCTCGCGCATTAATCCCTGACGTTCTTTATCATACCGCTTCCAGCTAGTCAAAGGTTTTACCATGCGGGCGGCGACTTGCGGATTTAATTTATCCAGTTGCTGCACCATTTCGCGCAGGAAGAGATATCCGCCGCCATGCTTGGCATGAAATTCAGCCGGATTACGCAGACAGAACGCGCCAATTAATGCATACACTTTATTGGGGTTTTTAATATCAAATGCGGGATGCTTCACTAATGCTTTCACTTCCGCCAAGGTATCTGGCAGTGTTGATAAGGCCTGCACGCTGAACCACTTATCCACCACCAGCGCGTCTTTCTGCCATGCTTCATAAAACTTTTGCAGGGCTTGTGAACGCAGCGCCGATTTGCAATGACTTAGCGCAAATAATGCTGCTTGCGCATCTGTCATATTGGTTTGATAGGAAAGATCGAATTGATTCATGGCTAGCGCATCGCCTTTTGGTAAGCGCGCCAATAATCCCAACATACGATTTTTCAATTGGCGGCGACCAACTTCTTTCATGGTGAATTCATACTTACCTGACGTACCGTGACAATGCTGATAGATTTTCTGTGCAACAGGCTCCAGTGCTGTTGCAAGCGCATCTAACACAAATTCGCACACAACGTGAATAGCCTCCACATCGACAACCTGCATTTGTTCGCCTAGATAATTTTCCGATGGCAGCATTAACATTTCCGCCAAGAGGAATGTATCGTGCATGGGGCGCTCTAACATGGCCGCTATAGCAGCAGGCCATTCAGGGTCTAACTTAAGTGGTTTTTGCTGACGATAATCCTGAATCAAGGCGAGCATGGTTTGCACTGCATATAACTGCCCTGCTTCCCAACGATTAAATTCATCTTTGTCATGTTGAAATAAAAATAATAATTGCTCACGCGTGTAGTCGTAACGCAATTTCACTGGCGCAGAAAAACCGCGCAATAATGAAGGCACAGGTTTTGCATTGACATGGTGAAATTGGAACTGCTGTGAAGATGATGTTAAATGCAGTACTTTTTCTGGCTCAATTAATTGACCTTCTAACTGCAGTGGCACACTGTTGCCGGCTTCATCCAGTAAACCCATTCTGACCGGTATGTGCAGCGGGAATTTTTCAGCCTGACCCGGTGTGGGCGGTGTGTGCTGATGCAAGGTCAAGGTGTAGGTCTGATGTGCGGCATCGTATTCATCTTCCACGGTCACAATTGGCGTACCGGCCTGGTTATACCAGAGACGGAATTGCTCCAGATCCAACCCCGAGACATCTTCCATGCCTTTGAGTAAATCATCAATCGTGGCAGCTTGACCATCGAATTGCGCGAAGTATGAGTCCATACCCTTGCGGAACATGGCGCGACCAAGAATGGTTTGCAGCATACGCAATACTTCTGCGCCTTTGTTGTAAATCGTTGCCGTATAAAAATTATTAATTTCAATGTAGGAATCTGGGCGCACAGGATGCGCTAACGGACCTGCATCTTCTGGAAATTGCGTTTCGCGCAATGCATTCACATCATGAATACGCATGACCGCTGGCGATAATACATCTTCCGTGAATGATTGATCACGGAAGATGGTTAACCCTTCTTTCAAACTTAATTGAAACCAATCACGGCATGTCACACGGTTGCCAGACCAGTTGTGAAAATATTCATGGCCAATGACTGATAAAATATGAATGTAGTCAGTGTCAGTTGCCGTTTCAGGTTTTGCGAGCACGTATTTGGTGTTGAAAATATTTAAGCCTTTATTTTCCATCGCACCCATATTGAAATCGCCGATTGCAACGATCATGTAAATATCAAGATCATATTCGCGGCCATAAGCTTCTTCATCCCACTTCATGGCTTCCTGCAAACAATACAAGGCATGACGCGCTTGATCGACATAACCTTTCTCTACATAAATACGCAGATTAATTTTGCGATTTGATAAGGTGGTAAATTCACCTTCCAGCAAATCAAAGTCACCAGCCACTAAGGCAAATAAATAGCTGGGTTTTTTAAAGGGATCTTCCCATTTAACCCAATGACGGCCGTTGTCTGTGATGCCTGATGCGACTAGATTACCATTCGATAAAAGATGCGGGTATTTTTTGGCATCAGCAGAAATGGTGGTGGTGAATTTGGCAAGAATGTCTGGTTGATCCGGGTAGTAAGTGATGCGTCTAAAACCTTCTGCTTCACATTGCGTGCAATAAGTATCACGCGAGCGATACAAACCGCTTAATGCTGTATTTTTTTGCGGGTAGATGCGGGTCACGATGGTAACCGTGAACATGTCTGGCACATCATGAATAATCAGATTGTCGTTTTGAAATTCATATTGCGCCGTCGCAAGCACGACATCATCAATTTTAATTTCCAACAATTCCAGTTCTTCACCATTCAACTTAAAATCGCGCGTGCCTTCGGTGTGTCGATTGCGACGAACAAACATATGTGAGCGCACCAAAGTGTGCTCATCTTCCAAATCGAAATTTAAGTGAATTTCATCGACAAAATAAACTGGTGGTCGATAATCAGAAAGGTAAACTGCGGTTGGTTGGCAAGCAGCCTTGGTGCAGAGTGTGGCGTCAGCGTCATTTAAATATTTCACAACAGTTTCCTTCTATTAAGTGCGAGGGAATAAAAGTGGATTGTTACTTACGGTGCTGGCTGACCCATCATATCGCCTTCATTCCCAGTGCCAGAGGGCGCAGAGAGTGCCGTGTTAGGGGCAGCATTTCGATCCGAATTGTCGTTTGCATCACTAGGGCTTGAGGGTAAATCCAGTTCATTCGCACCAGAGGGCGGTGGCAGTTGATTCGACACTGGCGATTGCCCTGACTGTGGCGGCGTATAAGTCTTAGGCGGCGGCATAGCGGATTGCATTTGCTGGTCTTGTCCAGGCACTTTCACACTATTCAAGCTTTTTAGCACCGCTTTTTGCTGTTCTGGCGGCAATGACAAGATTTTTTGTTGTAAATCGGGCGGTAAAGATTGGATCTGGTTGGTAATATCCTGGCTATTGGGCGCATCAGCCTTCATTGACCCCGGTGTGCTAGTCGCGGCAGGACCGACTTTCAAGGCGCCATTAGCATCAATCACGTTACCATTATCTGCCAAAGCTAAGGTTGCCATGCCCATGACAAACATGGCGGCCAGAAACGACTTCATCTGCATGCTAAATTCCTTTTTCATTTAATTGAAAAATCTTGTATATATGATAATCGTTTCAAACACGCACAAGCAAGCAAACTGGACAAAAATATGTCAATGAATGTCGACCAGGACGAACTGGATAAATTTGCATCACTTGCCGCCCGCTGGTGGGACCCTGAAGGAGACTTAAAAACCCTGCACCAGATTAACCCCCTGCGGCTGAATTACATTAACACCCGGGCCAATCTGGCTGGCAAAAACGTTATTGATATTGGCTGCGGCGGCGGTATTTTAGCGGAGAGCATGGCGCAGATAGGCGCGTCCGTCACAGGCATTGATATGCATCAATCCATTATTGATGCGGCAAAACTACATCAGCTCGAATCTAAAACCAATGTTGAATACCTGCGTATCAGCGCGGAAGAAATGGCGGCGTTGCGCCCCGCCGCTTACGACGTGGTGACATGCCTTGAAATGCTGGAGCATGTACCAGATCCTGCTTCCGTGATTCAAGCGTGCGCTGCTTTAGTCAAACCTGGCGGCCATATTTTCTTTTCCACCATAAATCGCAATCCGAAAGCCTATTTATTTGCGATTCTTGGTGCGGAATATGTCTTAAATATATTACCGAAAAACACCCATGATTATCGCAAATTTATTAAGCCATCAGAATTAGGCAATTGGGCACGCGCGGCGGGACTCAATCCGTTGCACATGCAAGGCATACACTACCATCCATTTAGCAAAGTCTTTTCACTGAATGATAATATCTCGGTGAATTATTTATTACATGCTGTTAAACAGTGAGCCTGTGCATGAAGAAAATCCATACCGTTTTATTTGATCTTGATGGCACGTTACTCGATACCGCGCCAGATTTGGCCAATGTTTTAAATCTCATGCGCCATGAACGTCAGTTACCAGCGCTGCCTCTGTCATTGATTAAACCTGCTGTTGGCAGTGGCTCACAAGCCATGGTCAAGTTAGCGTTTGATATGGATAACACGCATCCGGAATATCCTTCGTTAGTCGAAACATTTTTCAGCCATTACATGAATTCTCTGGCGAATGAGACAACTTTATTTCCCGGCATGGATGCGGTATTAATCCATCTAGAAAGAAATAATATACGCTGGGGCATTGTCACCAACAAGCCTGCTCGTTTTACTAATGTGTTATTAGATGCATTGCAATTAACACAACGCAGCGCATGTGTAGTCAGTGGTGACACACTAGATAAACGCAAACCGCATCCGGCGCCAATATTACATGCTTGCGATTTAATAGGCTGCGACCCGGCCTCGACTCTTTATATTGGCGACACGGTCACAGATGTCATGGCCAGCAAAGCTGCCGGGACAATAGCCTTGGCGGCACTCTATGGTTATATCAGCCCCCATGATGATCCTACATCATGGCAAGCGGACGGTTATATTAAAACACCGTTGGAAATTCTTGATTGGGTGAAATAGCCGTTAGCTTTAGCGCTCAAGATCGCCTGACATGATAAAGTTGATGCCTTGTGCTTTCATTTCAGCAATCGAACTAGTTTCATCTTGAGGATTCAAATTTAATGCGCAGCAGGCATCTTGTATGACCGTCACCTCAAAACCGTCAGCAACCGCATCCAGCGCTGAATATTTCACGCAGTAATCAATTAAGAGACCTGTCAGATAGACATGCGTCACACCTAAGGAATGCAAATAATCTGTGAGCCCTGTAGAGCGTTGATGAGCATTATCATAAAACGCGCTGTAACTATCGATTTCGGCATCCACGCCTTTATAGACGCGCTTTGCAATGCGCTCGGTTAACAGTGCCGGATGCAGCTCCGCACCCTGAGTATGCTGCACACAATGCCTAGGCCAGAGTGTTTGTTGAAAACCATGGACATTAATAGCGTCCCCCACTTTGCAGCCGGCATGGTTTAGCGCAAAACTAACATGGTTCTCAGGATGCCAATCTTGCGAAGCAATAATATGCGGAAAACAGGCTTGCAGCTGGTTGATACGCTGCACAAAATCATCGTCGTGCGGTGCACCCATGATGCCGCCAACGCAAAAATCATTTTGTAAATCAACGATAATCAAAGCAGACTGCTTATTCATGTTACCTTCCGGCGCGTACCGATTAAGAGTATAATTTGGTGAAATTATATGAATTTAACTTTATTATTGCCATATGAATATGCTACAGCCTGAATCACATCAGTTTTTCGATTTAAGCCATCTGGGCCTGCTGAAAATCAGCGGGAACGGTGCGGCTAAATTATTACAAGGGCAGTTGACTTGCGATATTAATCAGCTCCAGGAAAAACAAGGACTATTCGGCGCACATTGCAATCCTCAGGGTCGAGTGATTAGCTTGTTTCATGTATTTCATGTAGAGCAATACTATTATCTTTTAATGCCGCATTCGTTACTCAGTGTTGCGGCGGCAGCATTAAATAAATATGCGCCTTTTTATCAATGCAAAGTGGAAACAGTAAGTAATGGGGTATTTGTGGTTGGCGCACGTGACAACTCCACTCATTTTGATGCAGCCGCTTCATACACTTACCCCGACTCTGGCAGAACAATTTATCTTTTACTTGCAGCACCGAGCAAAGCACTCGCCCCCTATAGCAACTGGCATTGTCTGGATTTGCTTGAAGGCATTCCTGCGATCTATCCCGAAACTAGCGGCTTGTTTTTACCGCACGATTTGAATTTAACTCAATTGGAAGCCGTGAGCTTTACCAAGGGATGTTATACCGGGCAAGAAATCATTGCGCGCATGCATTATCGCGGCAAACCAAAAAATCATTTGTATCGCGGTAACTCAAAACTGAAATTAGCGCCATGCACAGAACTAATTGCAGGCAGCATGACAGCTGGGACTATCGTAGATTGCAGCGATCAACCCTATCACGAACTTTATCCACTCTTGTTTGTTGCCAATGAAACAGCCGTTGCGTCAGAAACATTGCAAACACAACAAGGGCATCATATTGAATTACAAAAAAGTGAATAATCCATGTCGCACACATTACGAATAGTCAATGCTCAATTAAACCTGCATGTCGGCAACTTGGCGGGTAATTTGCAAAAACATCTTTCCTCTATCGCGCTTGCTTGCACAGAACATCTTGCAGATGTAGTAGTTTTCCCTGAACTGAGTTTAACGGGTTATCCGCCTGAAGATTTGCTATTAAGAAATGCATTTATTGACGAATGTGATGCAACGCTGCAATCTCTCGCTCAGCAAATTGGCGATGTCTATGTCGTTGTTGGCCATCCCGCTCGTGACGGCGACAAAATATATAATGCCTGTTCGGTACTGCATGATGGACGCGTCATACACACTTATCATAAATTTCATTTACCGAATTATGGCGTGTTTGATGAAAAACGTTATTTTAGCGCCAAGAATGATGCCTGCGTGTTTACAGTCAAAGGCATTAAAATAGGTTTGATCATCTGCGAAGATCTCTGGAGTAGCGGGCCGTTGGAAAAATCAGTGGCAGCGGGTGCACAGCTTGTGCTGATACCTAACGCATCGCCATTTGAGATGGATAAACACGAACAACGCACCAAACTCTTAAGTCAGCAAGCAAAACGTCATGCGGTTCCGTTGATTTATATTAACAACGTTGGCGGTCAAGACGAATTAGTGTTCGATGGCGGCAGTATGGTCATGCATGCAGATGGCAGCTTGAGTCACTTTGCCGGATTTTTTGCGGAAACTTTAGTACCGATTTCAGTGCAGAACGCTAATGGCAAAATCACAATTGACCCCGAGAAAAAACCAACTGCAATCCCTGCTTCAACTGAACGCGTTTACCAGGCGTTAGTCACAGGAACTCGTGACTACATTGAAAAAAATCATTTCCCCGGCGTCATCATTGGCTTGTCTGGCGGTATTGATTCAGCGCTAACCGCAGCCATTGCTGTTGATGCGTTAGGTAAAGATCGCGTACACGGTGTTTACATGCCTTCGCGTTACTCTTCTGATATCAGTCAAACTGATGCAGCGGAGTTGGCAAAGAAATTAGGTATTGAATTTTCAAGCTTTGCCATCACAGACATACATAATGCTTTTTTACAAACTCTATCCACAGCAATTCAGCCGCATGCCGCTGATATCACCGATCAAAATCTGCAATCACGCACACGCGCTGTTATCTTGATGGCACTATCCAATTCATCAGGGAAATTAGTGTTGACCACTGGCAACCGCAGTGAAGTGGCCGTTGGTTATTGCACATTATACGGTGACATGTGCGGCGGTTATGCTGTACTGAAAAACGTTCCAAAAATGTTAGTTTACGCCTTGGCAAAATATCGCAATCAATTAAACGATGTCATTCCATCACGCACCATTCAACGCGCACCGACCGCCGAGTTAGCACCTAATCAAATGGATGAAGACTCATTACCGCCCTATCCTGTATTAGACTCCATTCTCGAATGTTATCTAGATCGCAGCATGAGCATAGATGAAATTGTTGCGCAAGGTTTTCAGCGTGACGTGGTGATGAAAGTGTTAACCATGATCAAGCGTAACGAATACAAGCGGAAACAATATGCGCTAGGCCCACAGATTCAGACAACATCATTTATAAAAGACTGGCGATATCCAGTCACAAACGGATTCAAAGGGTAACGGGGTAATGATACGCACTCAATGTGAAACGTCGCTGCCTAAGCATTGGTTTGCGAGCCAAACACGACTGCGTATCAACCGAATTATTAGTATGAATTAATCAACAAGCACTTTCGTATTGGGATAGTTATAGTTCAATACTAACAGCGCTTCTTGTTCATCGCGTTTCATGCCTAAGCGGTTGTACGACTTGGCCATCAACACTAAAGCGTCTTTTACGGCGGGTGCGCCTTGATAATGCGCGACGACATCGCTGGCTCGGTTAGCCGCTGCGAGGTATGCCTTACGATCATAATAGAATTGCGCCGTGTCATATTCGTGGCTGGCAAGCAGGTTACGCAAGAACACCATGTATTGATGTGCGGATGGAGCATATTTACTTTGCGGAAAACGTTCATACAAAGTGCTGAAGCTGACATAGGATTTACGAATTTGTGTTAAATCACGGGTGGCTAAATTGACGCTGAACATGCGCTCCAGCAAGCCTAAATTTTTATAGAAATCTGACAAGCCTTCCATGTAATAAGCATAATCAATGTTCGGGCTGGTTGGGTATAAACGAATATAGCGGTCAGCAGCCGCTGAAGCCATCGCATACTCTTCTTTCATGTAATAGGCATAGATGAGATAGAACTGGGCTTTTTGCGTTTCTTCGCCAAACGGGTACTGCACATCTAGCGCTTCAAATCGTTTCACGGCATCGGAGTAGTTTTTATCTTGCAGCGAAGAGCGGCCATATTGATAAATGCTTTTGGGAGATTCGCCTTGATATGCGGTAGATGCATCGGTGGTGCCGCCGCAGCCAGTGAGCAATCCTGTCAGTGCTGATAGCAACATGAAGCCTAATAGAACTTTTCTCATCATTAAAACCCCTGATTCATTGCCTAAGCTCGTCACTCGGATAACCCAGCAGAGCCACATGTGTTTAGTGGCGTGCATTGTAAACTAAATTTAGTTACGATAGCCAACATATGAATACAAATTCCAATAAAAATAATCAAATCGTTGTTATCCCCGAGTCGCTCGCTGATGAGCGACTGGATAGCGCGTTGGCTAAACTATTACCAGAATACTCGCGCACGCAAATCAAGCATTGGATAGATGAAGGCTTGGTGACACTGCAAGGTAACCCGGTGAAAGCAAAACATCGCACCTGTGAAGGCGAAACGTTTTGTATCACGCCAATATTGAAACCCACACCGGAATGGCATGCGCAGCCTATTCCACTGACCATCGTGTTTGAAGATGACGATGTGCTGGTCATTAACAAACGCGCGGGATTAGTCGTACACCCTGGCGCCGGCAACAGCGATTCCACGCTATTAAACGCCATTCTTCATCATGCACCTGATTTGAAAGCACTACCTCGCGCGGGCATTTTGCATAGATTGGATAAAGACACCTCCGGCTTGCTGATCATCGCCAAAAACAATGCCGCGTTAAAAAACCTCTCGGCCCAATTGAAACATCGTACGCTGAGCCGTGAATATCAAGCCGTTGTCTACGGCGAACTGATTAGCGGCGGCATGGTGGATGCACCTATCGACCGCCATCCTGTGCAACGTAAACGCATGGCGATTGTGGAAACCGGCAAAGCTGCCGTGACACATTACCGCGTGATGGAAAAATATCGTCACACCACACGCCTGAAAGTAAAACTGGAAACAGGTCGCACACATCAGATTCGCGTGCACTTATCTTCCATTCATCATCCACTGGTTGGCGATCTTACTTATGGCGGCCGCGTGCGCCTGGCAAAAGGCATGTCTGAAGAAAGCATCGTTGCTATACGCCAGTTCAAACGTCAGGCTTTACATGCTTTTGCGATCGGATTTGCGCATCCGAGCACAGATGAGTGGATGACATTTGAAGCGGAATTACCTGACGATATGCAGAATTTAATTGCCGCATTACGCGAAGACAGCAAAGGAAAATCTTCATGAACGTGATTCAACCAGACTGGCCGGCGCCAGCAAATATTCGTGCTCTCACTACCACCAAAAAAGTGTGGGGAATTAACGACTCAAAAATTCCCGCTGAACGCGAAAAGTTATTCACCGCTTTAAATTTACCAACGCAACCGGTATGGCTCAAACAAATTCACAGTGCCGTTGCCGTACCCGCAGAACAAGAAAATCTGAATCATGAAGCTGATGCTTCTTATACCTCCGCTGCAAACAAAGTTTGTTTGGTGTTAACAGCTGATTGCTTGCCATTATTGATTTGCAACCGTCAAGGCACACACGTTGCCGCGATTCATGCTGGCTGGCGCGGCCTGGCCAGTGGAGTAGTAGAAAATACCATACTCGCGCTAAACCAATCACCCAATGACCTCTTGGTCTGGCTGGGTCCCGCGATCACGCAAAAAAACTATGAAGTCGGCGCCGATGTTTACGAGGCGTTTGTCTCACGTCACCCCGATTGCAACACCTGCTTTACGCCCACCATGCCCGGCAAATGGATGGCCAGCTTATACCAACTAGCTCGATTCCGCTTAGCCAACATGGGGATTCAGCAAGTGTATGGCGGAAATTACTGCACATACGATCAAAGTGACCTGTTTTTCTCCTGGCGTCGTGACAAAGTGAAACACGGCGGCATGGCCAGCCTGATCTGGATAGAATAAGCCACACATTGTGCAAGTTGGGCGTAGCGCCAGCGAACCCCAACCTGCGAGATACCCACACAAATCCCTTCAGGAATATGATATTATTATAGTAATCACGCCTTATCGCTAAAGGGAGTTTCCATGCAGCGCGTATTGACGAAGACCACTCTACTCATTTTCCTCAGCCTCTCCTTCTTAATTGCTTCGTTTGCAAAAGCTGGCAACGTGCCTGCCGATGACCGTCTCGCGCCCATGCTGAAAAAAGTCATGCCTGCCGTGGTCTATGTGCGCGGTATGATTAAAATTACCGACCCCATGACGCTGCGCGAACTGGAAAAGCAACGCATGCTTGGGAATAACAATTTACCAAACACAAACTCTGTCAGCTCTGTCGGCTCTGGTGTCATTATTAATGCTGAGAAAGGCTACATCATCACTAACGCACACGTTGTGAAAGATGCACAAACTGTCAATATCACCATGTCAGACGGCCGCCACTATAACGCCAAAATTATCGGCATGGACAAACCTTCCGACGTGGCATTATTGCAAGTGAAAGCATCAGGACTAACCGCATTACCATTGGCCGATTCCAGCAAATTAAACGTGGGTGATTCAGTTGCCGCTATCGGCAGTCCGTTTGGATTAAATCAATCAGTCACCTCAGGCATCATCAGCGGTTTAGGCCGCAGCACATTAGGCATAGAAAATTTCGAGAATTTTATTCAAACCGATGCGTCAATCAATCCAGGCAATTCAGGCGGCGCGCTGATTAATATGCAAGGTCAATTAATCGGTATTAACACAGCTATTCTTGCCCCCAACCAAGGTAACATTGGTATTGGATTTGCAATTCCCTCTAACATGGTGAAAAGCGTGATAGACCAGTTAATTCAATTCGGTGATGTGAAGCGCGGCATATTAGGTATAGGCGCACAGGATCTGACACCAGACCTCGCCAGCGCATTTAATATCAAACTGGATAGCGGTGCGGCGGTCACTCAAGTACTGCCTGGCTCACCTGCATTAGCGGCCGGTTTCCATATTGGTGACATTGTCACAGCAGTTAATGGCACGCCGATTAAAAATGCCAGCGATGTGGTCAACACCGTTGGCTTTCTGCGCGTTAACTCCAAAGTGAACGTTGATGTCTTACGCAACAACAGCAAACTCACTCTCAGCGCCGTCCTGATAGACCCAAAAGACCGCAACAATAAAATCGAAGCCTCAGACCCGTTCCTGTATGGACTGACCTTCCAGAATTTTAGCGCTGTCAGCCCACTGCATGGTTTAGTTAAAGGTGTACTAGTGATGGATGTACAAGAAGACAGTAATGCCTGGGTGTCCGATTTACGCGCTGGGGATGTCATTACTTCAGTGAACCAGATTCCTGTGACTAGCGCTGATGATTTGAAGGCGGCGGTTGCCAAAGCCGATAAGAAAATTCTCTTAAACGTCTTGCGTGGTGGTAGCGCTTTGTTCTTGGTGATTAGTCGTAACGACGAATAGATCGGTTGCTTCTAATAAGGCCTTTCTCTTTATCAGCTGTTACTGCTGATTTACGTCTGCCTTTTCCCTCACCCTATCCCTCCCGCCACTGACATCATTTAGACTTGAACCCCGCCCCACTTTCGTTCACTATACACATGATTACAAAATCCCCACCCCTATGTGGGGATTTTATTATTAGAATAATCAAACACATGGCGTCTTTTAATACAACCTTAACCTAGGTCATATAATATACAACCATGAATAAATCACAGAAGATAGGCACATTAGCTTTAACCTTACTGATCACCGGCTCCATTGACAGTATTCGTAACCTGCCAGCGACTGCGCTCTTTGGCACAACACTCATCTTCTTTTTTATCTTCGCCGCGTTATTCTTTTTAATCCCTACCGCTTTAGTTTCTGCTGAGTTATCAGCGAATGTCAGCGATGGCGGGATTTACCACTGGAGCCGCCGGGCATTTGGCGAGAAGGTGGCATTTTTGGCGATCTGGTTGCAATGGGTAAACGTCGTCGTGTGGTTGCCAACGATTCTATCCTTCATTGCCGGCACTGCTGCTTACCTTATCGACCCACAAATCGCTAACAACAATTATTATTTAGTGAGCGTCATCATTGTGACGTTCTGGCTGATTACCTGGCTTAACTTACGCGGCATTCATGTTTCCGCGCGCTTCGCGAGTATCTGTACTTTTCTGGGTTTAATTCTGCCGATGGCGTTAATCATCATCATGATGGGCATCTGGATTGTGAATGGCCATCCATTACAAATTCACATGACTACCAGCAACATGCTGCCAGACATTCATCACATGGATAACTGGATTGCCTTAACCGCCATCATGATCGGTTTTGCCGGCATGGAATTGGCGACAGTGCACATCAAAGAAGTGGAGAAACCAACCACCACTTTCCCACGCGCACTGGCTTATGCTTCTATCATTATTTTACTGACCATGATTTTAGGTTCACTCTCGATTGCATATGTGTTGCCTTATGATCAAATCAATATTGTAAATGGCACCATGCAAACCTTTACTTACTTCCTCACCGCTTATCACTTGCAATGGTTAGTACCAGTACTGGCTTGTATGTTAGTTTCAGGCAGTTTGGGCGGCATCATTAATTGGGTTTCTTCACCCATTCAAGGCTTGGCACAAGCAGCGCATAACGGTTATTTACCAGCGATGTTTGCTAAAACCAATGCACGCGGTGTTCCGCATAATTTATTAATTGGCCAGGCAATTCTGGTGAGCATTATTGGCTTCGCGTTTTTATTCTTTGACAGCGTCAATGCTTCTTACTGGTTACTCACGGCTTTAAGCACACAAATTTACATGTTCATGTATTTGCTCATGTTTATCGTGGCACTGCGTTTACGCTTCAAAATGACATTCAGCGATGAAGTTTTCTTAATTCCAGGTAAAACATTTGGTACCGTCTTAACTTGTGTGATGGGTTTAATCGGCTGCATGGTGACCATCATTGTTGGCTTTATTCCACCTAGCAACATGAATATCGGTAGCAACTGGTATTATGAAATGCTGTTTTGCGGCGGGATGCTGGCGATGATGCTGCCCGTGTTATTCTGCTACTGGTACAAAGCAGCTGGTGCTAAAACTTTATCTAGCCCTGCTGATTTGGCCAGCGACAATATTTCCTGAGACACATTTTCTAATTGAATGCGTTTAGCTTTTTCTTTCGCTAAACGCATCCAGTTAATCATCAACGCTAATGCAACACTATTCGCAGAAGTCACCTCTGAAAAATCAATCTTGATAAGGGGCGCTGCCGCATCAAACACTTTAAGACTTTCATTAAACAGCGGCATGACATTATTAAAGTCCAAATCACCAGATAAGTGCAGCACACTTCCGTCTATTCTGATGTTTGCCTGTTTCGCCATGACCGCCTCACTCTATTAGCTTTCGTTATGCTTGCTCAACTTGTTTAATAAATCCTGCATGTTACCGCTTGCTAAAATATCTGCGAACTGTGAACGGAAACTGCTGATCAGGCTAATGCCTTCAACAGACATGTCATACAATTTCCAATCGCCGCCAACTTTAATTAAACGATAGCTGACTTTGATCGGTGAACTGCTGGAGCTGGTGATTTCACTCCTGACTTCAACATTGTTACCCATATCGCCGCGCACTGGGTACACTTTCACTTCTTGATCTTGATAGGAAGTTAAAGCAGAAGCGTAAGTGCGAATGACTAAGCGAGTGAATTCATGTTGAAACTGGGTGCGCTGTGCTGCGGTGGCGCTGTTCCAGACTCTTGGTGGTAAAACGCGTTTAGACATTTCTGGTAAATCAGCATATGGCACAACATATTTGTTTGCAATGTTGTAAACCAGGTCAGGTTTGGTTTTTAACGTTGCTTTGTTGGTTTTCAATTGCGTCACCATGTTATCTGCGATGTATTGCAGTAATTGCACGGGATCGCTTTGCACTGAAGCTTGCGCAATGGTGACTACCATCAGCCAGCCCAGCATGATCGCTGCAACACTTTTAATATAATGATTCACTCGCATGTTTTTATCTCCAGTCGTTATGCTTTTTTATCAGCGTTTTTAGTAGCGCCGTCTTTTTTGTCCCCGCCAAGGCGGTAAATGAACTGGCCTATCAGCTTCTCTAAAATCATGGCTGAATTGGTGTCGGTCAAGACACTGCCGTCTTTGAGGAATGTCGTATTATACATAGGTGTGATTGCAATGTAGTTATCGCCTAGCAAGCCAGCGGTGAAAATGCCCGCAGCAGAATCATCCGGGATATCGTTAAATTTTTGATAAATCTTCATGTGCACGATGGCTTTGAAGTTATCTTTATCCAGATTAATCGCTGACACTTCGCCGATTTGCACGCCCCCAATTTTCACTGGTGAACGCACTTTCAAGCCGCCGATCTCTTCAAATTTCGCCGAGATGTCGTAAGTTGCTTCAGGAAAAAAACTCGTTAGGCCGCTGACTTTAAACGCAAGCACACTAAGCGCAGCAAACGAGGCCAATAAGAAAACGCCTACGAAACTTTCTATCATCCGCTGATGCAACATTACCAACCCCCTATCATCATCGCAGTTAATATGAAGTCGAGACCAAGGACTGCGAGTGATGCATACACCACTGATCTCGTGGTTGCATTGGCAATGCCGGCGGATGTGGGCACAGCGTAATAACCCTGTGCGACCGCAATCCAAATAACAGCTATACCAAATACAACACTTTTTATAATCCCGTTCACTACATCTGAGGTGAAATCGACTGATGAACGCATGTTTGACCAGAACACGCCGTTATCAACCCCTAACCATTCCACACCTACTAAAAACGCACCGTAAATAGCCATCACATTAAAAATGATGGTGAGTAATGGCATGGAAATAATGCCGCCCCAAAACCGAGGGGAAACCACTCGAATTAAAGGATTCACCGCCATCATTTCCATGCTGGCTAATTGTTCGGTTGCTTTCATTAAGCCAATTTCAGCTGTGATAGCAGAACCTGCGCGGCCAGCAAATAAAATAGCCGTCACCACTGGACCTAATTCACGTAACACACTTAAAGCAACCAAAGAACCTAATTCTTGTGTCGCGCCGAATTTTGATAAGGTGTGATAACCTTGTAGCGCTAAGACCATACCAATAAATAAACTGGACACGACAATAATTGGCAGCGATAAAATCCCTTCATTAAATATTTGCTGCATGATTAATGGTAACCCTTTGCGTGGCTGCGGGACGGCTGTCAGCACTTGAAACACCATGATGCCGGAACGGCCAATCACTCGTAATCGTTCTACGCCCCACCCACCAAGAGCAGACAAGTGATTAAGCATGATTGCCTCCCAGAAAATCCTCTGTGATTGGCGGCGCTGGATAATCGAATGGCACCGGACCATCTGGTAATCCTTGCAAGAATTGCTGTAATTGCGGTGATGGCTGTTGCGTTAGTGCTTGCGGTGTACCATGCGCAATGATTTTTTTATCTGCGATGACGTATGCATAATCGGCGATGCTTAAAGTTTCTGGCACATCGTGTGACACAATCACGGTTGTCAGTTTCAAAGCATCATTTAGCGTTTTAATTAATTTCACCAGCACAGCCATGGTAATTGGGTCCTGGCCAGTGAAAGGTTCGTCATACATAATGAGTGCGGGATCCAGCATAATGGCGCGCGCCAAGGCAACACGACGTGCCATCCCACCTGATAATTCGCTAGGCATTAATTCATGTGCACCGCGCAAGCCCACCATTTGTAATTTCATTAATACTAACGTGCGAATCATTGCTTCCGATAATTGCGTGTGTTCACGCAATGGGAAGGCAACGTTTTCAAACACGTTGATGTGTGTGAATAATCCACCAGCCTGAAATAACATGCCCATGCGTTTACGCAAATGATAAAGCTGACGCGTGGAAAGCTGATGAATAATGTGATTATCGACGCGAACTTCACCTGACGAAGGCATGAGCTGACCCCCAATCAAGCGCAAAAGTGTCGTTTTTCCAGTTCCGCTAGGCCCCATTATCGCTGTTACCTTCCCTTGGGGTATCGCAATATCCACGTCCTGAAAAACCATTTTGCCGCTGTCATGTTGAAAAGACATCTTACTGATTTCAACAAGGTTTTGTGTCATATTTAATAGTTTCGCAAATGGCGTATAGAATAGCTAGGCTGGGTTTACCCGCGGTTGACTAATATTTGCCCTATAAGATTGGCTTTTCCTTATACTGAACAACGGTTAAGATAGACACCCTCAAGTAATAAGCAAGGTTTGGCATCATGAGTATTGAAAAATTATGTGAACTTGGCCGTGCAGTCATCAAAACCGAAGCGGAAATGATATTAAATCTCGCTGATCGGATTAATGACGACTTCGCGCGCGCCTGCCAATACCTGTTAGATTGCCAGGGACGCATAGTCGTTATCGGGGTCGGCAAGTCGGGTCATATCAGCAAAAAGATCGCAGCCACCCTGGCCAGCACCGGCAGCCCCGCCTTCTTTATTCACCCCAGCGAAGCCAAACATGGCGACATTGGGATGATCACCCGCAACGATGCGATTATCGCCATTTCCTACTCCGGCGAATCCGAAGAAATGATAGATCTTCTACCTCATATCAAACGCTTAGGCGTGCCGCTGATTACCTTGACCGGCAAACCGCATTCTTCGCTCGCCAAAGCCGCAACCATTAATTTAGACGTCAGCGTGGAAAAAGAAGCCTGCCCGCTGGGTCTCGCGCCTACTTCCAGTACCACCGCCGCCTTAGTCATGGGCGATGCGCTGGCCATGGCTTTATTGGATAAACGTGGCTTTACTGAAAACGACTTCGCCATGTCTCACCCTGGCGGCACCTTAGGACGACGCTTGTTACTGCGCGTGCAAGAAATCATGCATCACAGTAACGATATTCCTGTCGTGACAGAAGATGCCTCGCTGAAAGAAGCGCTGGTTGAAATGACGCGTAAAAAATTAGGCATGACAACCGTCACCGACAAACTCGGCAGATTAATTGGTATTTTCACCGATGGCGATGTCAGACGTGCATTCGATCGCAACACCGATATTCACGACACCAAAGTGTTAGAAGTCATGACCAAAAATCCCAAAACCATCAAGAGTGATACACTAGCAGCTGAAGCGTTGAACTTGATGGAAACTTTTAAAATCACGTCGTTAGTGATTACCAATCCAGACCAACAGCCGGCAGGCATTATTCATATTCATGATATTTTGCGCGCCGGGGTGATTTAACTTAACCGGCCAGACGGAGTGACATCATGACCTACCGCAGCACGATCATGACGATACTGATGACACTCGCTCTCACTACCGCTGTGGTTATGTCGTTGGCTTATCACACTTCCACTTTACCCAAAGTTGATGAATCAAAATTACCTGATGGTTACATGGAAGTGGTAGAAGCCACCATTCTGGATAAGAATGGCAAAGTCAGCATGAAAATTGTTACGCCAAAAATGGTGCATTTTGCGAGAGGTGACACCACTGATTTTATTGAACCGCAACTGACGTTATTCCATCAATCGCCGACACCATGGTTTATCACTTCCAAAACAGCGGTGGCGCAGCACGGGATTGACCAAGTCTTTTTTCATCAAGATGTCACGGTGCATAGACCTGCGGATTTTAATAATCCTGCTACCGTGATTAAAACCGCTTCTTTATTAGTACACCCAAATGACAAGACAGCGGAAACAACGGATCCAATCACCATGACACAACCCAATACCATCATTAATGCGATTGGGATGTTTGCAGACATGAATTCAGGGAATATTAAATTACTATCGCAAGCCAAAGGAGAATATGACCCGGATGTTTAATCGCTATTTACGCGCACCGTTGGTAGAGGCTAGCCCTTCACGCGCTCTGTCGACGGCACACTGCCCTACACGCACTCTGTCGATGGCGCACTGCCCTACTCGCGCTTCGTCGATGGCGGACTGCCCTACTCGCGCTTCGTCGTCCCCGCATGCTTTTAGCGGGGATCTGTTTGTGCAACCGCGCAAGAAAACGAAGGAAAGCTCGTTTGATAATTGGCACAGTTACACGAACAGATCCCCGCTAAAAGCATGCGGGGACGACGAGGCGCGTGTAGGGCAGCACGTAAATCACCTTACATTTTTGCAAGTGATCTTTTTTCTTTTCATACTGCTTTTCAGCATCAACACCTACGCCATGCCAGAAGATCGTCACGCCAAATTACACATCACCGCCGACACAACAATTTACAATTACAAATCTGGCGTCAATTATTTCGAAGGCCATGTGATCGTTGATCAAGGCACAACACATGTCACTGCAGACCGACTAACCACCAAGTCTGACACGACTCATCGCATTCAAGAAGCCGTGGCTTACGGTATCAGCGACCTTGCACATTTCTGGACGACACCCAAAAATGGCGAAGCTGTGATTAACGCTAAAGCCAAAATCATCAAGTTTTACCCAATCACCAATAACACAACGCTGCAAGGTGATGTGGAAGTCATGCAAGGTCAAAATAACTTCCACGGACAATTGATTCACTATAATATGAATGATCAGACCATTATTGTGCCGGAAACTAAAAATGGCCGTGCGGTCCTTGTTTACAACCCAGAATAGTCACTTATGCCATCAACATTAAAAGCGGAACATTTACATAAAAAATTTAAATTACGCGAAGTCGTCAAAGACGTTTCGCTGCATGTTAATACCGGCGAAATTGTGGGCTTGTTGGGGCCAAATGGTGCCGGCAAAACCACTTCATTTTATATGATCGTTGGCTTGCTGCCAGCCGATGGCGGTAAAATTTCAATCGATGAACACGATATGACGCGCCTACCAGTGCATGCACGCGCCGGTCTGGGCTTGAGTTACCTACCACAAGAATCTTCTATTTTTCGTAAACTGACCGTGGCCGATAACATCATGGCCATTCTCGAATTACGAAAAGACCTGACGAAAGCCCAAGCTAAAATCAAGTTACAGCAATTATTAGAAGAATTTCGTATTACCCATATTCGCGACACGCTAGGCATGAGTCTTTCCGGCGGTGAACGCAGAAGAACGGAAATTGCGCGCACCTTAGCAATGGACCCCAAATTTATTTTACTCGACGAGCCTTTTGCCGGCATCGATCCTATTTCCGTGCTTGATGTGAAACGCATCATTACCCACTTGCGCTCACGCGGGATTGGCATTTTAATTACAGATCATAACGTGCGTGAAACGCTAAACATTTGTGAGCGCGCGTATATTGTTAGCAGCGGTACGATTATTTGTGCGGGCAGCCCTGACGAAGTATTGAATAACGATCAGGTGCGCTCGGTTTATTTAGGTGATGAATTTATTTTATGAGGAGCTAGTTATGTCTTTAAATCTCACAGGAAAAAATATAGATATTACACCAGCACTGAAAGCTCATGCTGAAGCAAAATTTGAAAAAATCTCCGAGCGCTTTCCGCAGGCCTCCAACATTCATGTGATTTTGCATATTGATCATTTAGATCATACCGCTGAAGCTACTTTACATTTCAATTCCCATGAAGTGTTTGCCTCTGCTAGCGCTAAAGACATGTACGCCGCAATTGACGCAATGGCAGAAAAAATCAGTACGCAATTGCAAAAACACAAAGAAAAAGTTATCGATTCACATCAGTCATGATAAAACAACCTATCACCATACAAAACCAACTTGGCCTGCACACCCGTGCAGCTGCCAAGCTGGTGGATGTTGCAAAAAAATTTGAAAGCAAAATAGAGTTATCCCTGCGTGATCGGACTGTCGATTGCAAAAGCATCATGGGTGTCATCACTTTAGGTGCACAGAAAAATAATGTTGTGGATGTTTTAATAGATGGCGCTGACGAGGATGCAGCACTAGCTGCCATTCAAAAACTAGTAGACGCTAAATTCGGGGAAGATTAAGGTCTTATTGACCATCACTCTGCCAGCGGAGATGGTACCACTGTTGTCATTTTCATTCGATCCTGCATGACATATAAACGAGATAGACCATATAAATGCCGGTTGGGTTTCGCCGCACTCAAACCCAACCCACCTCAATTTACACAACGATGATTATTCACCCGCTATCATCATCTCATCAATTAATATTGACCCAGTTAGAATATTGCCGCGATGATCAACATCATTACCCACATCAACAATCCGCGCGTAGATATCCTGCAATTTGCCAGCGATCGTAATCTCATGTACGGGAAATTGTATTTCACCGTTCTCAACCCAAAAGCCAGCCGCGCCGCGAGAATAATCTCCAGTGATGATGTTAACACCCTGCCCCATTACCTCTGTGACCAGCAAACCCGTGCCCATGGTTTTCATTAATTGTTTTAGGTTCTTGTCACCATGCGAAATGGTTAGGTTATGCATGCCGCCTGCGTTACCGGTGGTTTTCAAACCAAGTTTACGCGCGGAATACACACCCAAGGCATACTGCTTCAAATAACCTTGATCGATAAAAACATTTGGACGCGTTAACACACCATCATCATCGAATGCACTGCTGCCTAACGCCATTGGTAATAAGGGTTGTTCGGCCAATCGAATAAAATCAGGAAATATTTTTTTACCCACTTGGTCATACAAGAAGGAAGCTTTGCGATAAATACTGCCGCCAGAGACAGCCGAAGCAAAGTGCCCCAGCAAGCCACGAGCAATTTCCGCCGAGAAAATGACTGGCGCTTTGCGTGTGCGCAAACTGCGTGCTCCGAGACGGCTAACGGTACGCTCTGCCGCCTGTTTGGCCACTATTTCGGGTGATAATAATAAATTTGGCGCAATCGCGTTGGTGTAACTATAATCGCGCTGCATATCATTCGCTTCATCTTTAGCAATCAATACGCAACTCAATTCATGTCGCGTAAAAGAAAACGCACCAACAAAGCCATGACTGTTTGCGTAAACAGTGTTGCTACCCATGGTGTTCACATCAACCGCTTCTGCACTCATGATGCGCTTGTCACAATCGAGCGCCGTACGCTCACACTCCACCGCGAGTTTAACTGCATCATCAACGGTAATATTCCAAGGAAAAGATTGCTTTAACTGTGGGTATTCAAAACCCAATTCTTCTTTATCCGCCAAACCGGAAGCAGGATCTTCTCCGGTAAACTTAGCAATGTGACATGCTGCTTCCACCGCATCAGAAATGGCTTTGGGTGATAAATCTGATAAGCCTGCCGTGCCAGAACGTTTACCAAAATACACAGCGACCGCAATCGATTTATCTTGATGGTATTCAATCGTTTCAACATCGCCGCCATGCACAGCAACAGTGAATCCTAAATTGGAAACAATACTCACTTCAGATTGATCCGCACCGCGCTTTTTTGCTTCTTGCAGCATCATGCCAGCGATATTGCGCAATTCATCTTGAGTCATGATAGATTTTTCTTGAGTCTTGGTCATTCGTGTATTCTCGTTCCGCCAACTGTCAGTTCATCCACTTTGAGTGTCGGCTGACCTACACCAACCGGCACGCTCTGTCCGTCTTTACCGCAAATTCCTACACCTTCATCCAGCGCCAGATCATTACCGACCATGGAAACTTTATTCAATGCATCTGGTCCATTACCAATTAACGTTGCACCTTTCACCGGTACAGTAATTTTTCCATTTTCGATTAAATAAGCTTCGCTGGCAGAAAACACAAACTTGCCGGAAGTAATATCGACTTGTCCGCCGCCAAAGTTAACTGCATAAATACCTTTTTTCACTGAGCTGATAATTTCTTGTGGATCAGACTCGCCCGGCATAAGGTATGTGTTAGTCATGCGCGGCAAAGGCAGCGATGCATATGATTCGCGGCGACCATTACCAGTTGATTGCATATTCATTAAGCGCGCGTTACGTTTATCCAGCATATAACCTTTCAAAATACCATTTTCGATTAGCACGTTATTTTGGGTTGGCACACCCTCATCGTCGATGTTTAACGAGCCGCGGCGATTAGGCAACGTACCATTATCTACCACCGTACATAATTCACTCGCGACACGCTCGCCAATGCGGCCGCTGTAAATTGAAATGCCTTTACGATTAAAATCACCTTCAAGGCCGTGCCCCACCGCTTCATGCAGTAGCACACCTGGCCAACCAGGGCCTAGTACTACTGGCATGGTACCAGCAGGCGCATCAACCGATGCCAGGTTCACAATGGCTTGTCGTAATGCTTCATCCGCATATTTGTAGGCGAGATTGTTTGTAATAAAGTGCTCGTAATCAAAACGGCCGCCGCCGCCCGAATAACCAGATTCTCGTCTGCCGTTTTCTTCGAGTATGCAGCTTACATTGAAGCGCACTAATGGCCGCACATCGGCACCCATGTGTCCGTCACTGGACATCACCATTACCGTTTCATATTCGCCTGCAAGACTGACATTCACCTGAATGATACGTGCGTCTTTAGAACGCAAATAGGCATCGACTTCAGTTAGTAATTTTGTTTTTGCCGTTTCAGATAATGAATGCAATGGATTGATTGGTAGATATAATTGATGGGCAGGACTTTTATGCCATGCTTGAACTGCGGCATCACCACCGCCATGCGCAATGCTGCGCGCAGCGCTTGCGGCCTGATCGATGGCTGGGAGCAAGATATCATCAGCATAAGCAAAACCAGTTTTTTCACCACTCATGGCTCGCACACCAACACCACGTTCGATATCAAAACTACCGGACTTGATGATGCTGTCTTCTAATGCCCAAGACTCGGTGTAGACAGATTGAAAATATAAATCAGCGTAATCGATGTGATTGCCTGCCAGAGAATGTAACACTTTGGCGAGCTTAGTGTCAGTTAGACCGGCAGGATCCCAGAGATCACGCTGGACTATGTTGAAAATATCGGTCATTTGCTTGTCCTTTTTAATTTTCGCGGATGATGAGCGCTTTGCGCTCGTCATCCGGGTTACATTTAATTTATCGCTTCTTCGGGTTTGGGTAGAGACATTACCGTGGTTTCCACGAGTGATTCATTACGCAAGAATATTTCCTGTTGCGGATACGGCGGTTTGATACCGTTCCTTTCAAACATTTCCCAAATGGCGATCAGTAAATTTGAAATCACCATAGTACGAGATCGTATTTGTCTGATATTAACGTAATAACGTAACTCCATCATCATCACGGTTTCATTCATTTCCTTCAAAAAGACTTCCGGAATGGGGTCAGACAAAATATTTTTGTTCTTGGAAATCTCTTCATAAATAAGATGCTGGACATGATGTGGATTGTCAGTTCGGTTAATATTGATACGCACGATGCTGCGCACCACATTGTCGCGCGCCGTCAAATTGATAAATGATTTATTATACACTTCAGTATTAGGTACCACGTATGCCGTGTGATCCCAAGTCGTGATGGTCACTGCGCGACTACCAATGTTTGTCACTTCACCTTCAATCAGATTAATCGAAACAATGTCACCAACTCTGACTGGTCTTTCGAGTAGAATTAAAAATCCGCAAAAGAAATTATTGGCAAGATCACGCAAGCCAAAACCGACACCGAAGGCGAATGCTGCCGTGACAGCTGCTAATGCACGAGAATCTATGCCTAAGACTTGTAGTGAAATAATAATACCCAGCACAATGACGGCATACTGACTAAAAACTGCGACACTATTACGTATACCCATATCCGACGTGCGGTTCGATAATAAGCGATACACAAATTCACGCGTCCATTTTGCAGTCCAATAAAATGTAGACACCACCGCAATGAATCCGACTACGCGTATAGGTGTAATTGGTGCATTATAAACAACGCCTAATGGGTAATGCAGAATCGCATTTAATCGCTCAACAATGGGTGACTGCGCATTCCAGCCATAGAGTAAGAATAAGGTTGCGCTGGCAGCCGTTAATAAAATGATACGCAAAATTCTATCTAATGGTTTCAAAAATGCTTCTGTTAACAACCAACCGTTACTGGAATGTTGAATGACTATTCTGGAAAATTGCTCAACGCTATCAGACAACAAGCCGCGCAGCACGAGATATCCTATCAGCACCATCAAGAGTATGCCTTCATACCATGAAACTGACATAATCAAATTCACATAGCCCAGCAAGCCAATCGCTGAGTTACTGAATAACAACAATGGTACCAGCACACCTAAAATACGAATACTTTTTTGCAGATAGGGATGTCGATTTTCCATGTGCGACAAAATCAAGTTTGGCACCACATCCCAATAGCGCAACAAGACTAAGGACAACATCATCATAAACAGCAAAAAGAGATGATCAGACAGCGATTTCAATTCATAGATCATAGGCAGCTGATAAATAAACACAACGGCCGCCGTGACGATACCACCAATGCCAAAGGTCCACTTTAAACGTTTATATAAACGCACATCTTTATCGGATGTGTGGTTCATGGTTTCAACTAGTGCGATGCGAGCAATCACAATCATGGATTTAAAGATAAACCACATGCCTGCCAGATAAACAAACGAAATATAATTGCTTAGCGGCACGTTGAAGATAAACATAGTGGCGAAAGCACAAGTTGTCAGATACAGATCAATTAAATGATGTTCCAGCCACTTCAGGCTCAACCATTTTGAGTTGATCTTTTCACGCCAGCTCGATGGCATACGCAGCAAATGCTGCATTAAGCGGTTAGACAAAGCATAAACTGTCAGCAATAAAAACTGCAATGTCGCAAACAGCGCCCACGCACCAATACCCGCCGAGCAAACATTTTCATATAAAACAGAGGTCAGATTTTTAATCACCTGAAATCCGAGCGCTGGTACCAGCAAGATTTCCTTGCCAATGCTAATGAATGATTTCATGTCAAAAGATGGCAACCTCTGACGCGCTGATAACTCCACTTGAGTGGCGCGGATTAACATGCCGTTGAATTCATCGCGCTTGTCAGACAATAATTTCAGACTAGCAGCAGACTGAGCATAATTGGTCATTAAGGTTTGCAACTCAGATTGCGTTTGATCAACGTAACCATTCGCACTGTTTTTCTGCTTTAACAAATTCAAACGATCTTGCAAAGCATTGCTGCGCACTGACATGACGTCTTTCAGTTTATCCATTTGCTTTTTAAGCTGGCTGATTTGATCACTCAATTCATCTAATTGCGAGATAGAGCTATTCTTCAAAGACACTACCAGCAATTGACGAATTTGGTCGCGGTATCGCGCCATGAGTGATTCGGTATACGCATAATTTGCCTGTTCATTCGCAGCAAATATCTGATCTTCCATACGTTCATATTGAATTTTGTCTGACACCGGGTTCAATTTACCCAGATGACCATATAACACACTCAGACGTTGCAGCCATTGATTTTGCTGTTCTTGATACGCCAGCTCATCACGAACTTCTTGCTGCCTGATGCGGAGCAGACGCTGCGATTTGACTTGTGCAATCAATTTAGCGAGTTGATCTTTCTTGATTTGCAATATCGCCGCCGCATCATCTTGCAAATGCTTCAAAGCACTAACACGCTGCGTTTCCAGTGCCAGTAATTTTTCTTGATAGGCAAGATCAGAGCGTAACTGTTTTGCATTTTCAGCTTCATTGGCAGCGACTCTGCTGCCAAAGATTTTCATGACGTTTAATTGATTACTGATTTCATTAATATTCTTATTCAACCAGCTGACTGACTGCACTGCGTCTGTGAATTCAATATTGATACTGTCAAAATTGGATTTAGCGACAACAATATCCAGTGAGGCTTTATCCAGGACATTTTTGCTGGCTTGCATCAGTGATTTCATACTAGGTTCAGCATCTGCTTGCTGCAGCCTGCTTAATTCACGCTCTGATTGTTTAAGACGGCTTTGTAGTAAAGTCAGCTGCTGCGTTGCGATTTCCAAACGATCAACGCTAGACTCTCGCACTACCGGAGCCTGGACTGGCGTTTTCACTTCTGGTTTATCTGGCACTGCAGGCACCACAACTGGCACCGGATCGACAACCGGCTCAAGCGTTGTCACCGGCGCATCAGCATACGACATTGTCGAAATCAACAAACCTAATATCAATAAAATTTTATTCATACGCAGCATATCAAACCGTCTCTTCAATAGGTTGCTCGTAAGTCATGACTCTGTCTTTCATGAGCAATAAAATAAAAATACCCACAAATGACAGAATGAATGACCAGACAAAAAATAATGTCCAGCCCATATTGGCAACCATATAAGCTGCCACAGGACCCAAGTAGACACGTCCCAGTGAAGCTACCGCAGATAATAATGCGTATTGGGTAGCAGTGTATTTCTTGTTACACATAGACATCAGGAAAGCAAAAAACGCGGCTGTGCTAAGACCACCACAAAAATTTTCAATGAACAGCGAAGCCGCCATCAAACTGAAACTCTTAGCAGATACCGCAAGCATTACAAACATTAAATTAGAAAATGCTTGGGCCAAACCAAAAACTGTCAAACCAAAATACAAACTACGGCGAGTTAAAATAGCGCCGCCAACGATTGCACCCAGAATAGCCGCAACAAAACCTACCGTTTTATAAGCTAGACCAATTTCAGTTTTGGTGAAGCCTAATACATTCATTAAAAAATTAGTCATTAATGATAGCGCAAGCGCATCACCCAATTTGTATAAGCAGACAAATGCTAACAAGGCAATAATGTTTTCTCGTGTGAGAAAATCGTTTATCGCGACTTGCATCGTACGCCATACGCTTTTGTCCGTTGCAATCTGATGTGTAATATTGGGAACGCGCGCCGTGACGAACATCAGCAAGATCATTAAAGCTGCACAGCATTCATACGTTAATTTCCAGCCAAAATAATCTGCAAAAATTAACGCTAACGCACCAGATACAATAGCAGCAAGCCGATAAGTAAACACATAATATGCCGCACCCAGACCGCGTTCATTGTCATGCAGAATGTCTGTGCGGTAAGCATCAATGGCGATATCTTGCGTCGCTGTCAATATTGCTAATAAAAACGCAAGCATCCAGACAGCATAGGTGTTAGCAGCTGGATTCATATTGGCAAGACACAACAAGCCGATTGCAATCATCAACTGCATCAGCATGATCCAGCCTTTGCGCACACCTAATTTTGGCACCTGATAAAAATCGAGAAACGGCGCCCATAAAAACTTCCAGGTATAAGGCGCACCAATCAACGTCAGCGACCCAACTAGTGATAAATCGACTTTGGCATCGGTGAACCAGGCCTGCAACGTTGAACCAGTTAACACGAAAGGTAAACCAGCAGAAAATCCGAGTAGTAAAGTAGCCAGCAATCGGTGATTAATAAATATATTTCGCACAGTTACCGTCATGATAAATACATGGATTCAAGTTGATTTTAGTAGCCCGAGCAAGTTGAGATATTAACGGTAACCGATAATCGGTTGCACTTTCTCAACACTGCTGATAATTTTAGCATCAATTTTTACGGTATGATATAAAATAAATGAGGAAGATGTAGCTTATGTCGATTAGTGTATTTGATCTTTTTTCAATCGGTATTGGACCCTCCAGCTCGCATACGGTTGGCCCAATGAAAGCAGCATGCCGTTTCGTGCGTCGCTTACAAACTGAGCAGCTCTTAAGCAAGACCAACCGAGTGACCATCGAATTATTTGGCTCGCTGGCATTTACCGGCAAAGGCCACGGCACTGATCTCGCTATTCTTTTAGGTCTCGAAGGCAATTTACCCGATGCGGTAAACCCTGCCATGATCAAGCCCCGCTCAACTGAAATCATTGAATCTAACCAAATCAAGCTCAATGGCGAACATAACACAGCGTTTCACTACCCCAACGACTTAATTTATAACTATAAAGATTTATTGCCCATGCACACCAATGGCATGCGCTTCACCGCTTATGACGCGAACCAGCAATTGCTAAGCCAGCAAATTTATTATTCGATAGGTGGCGGATTCATTCTCGATGAAGAAGAAGCTGCCCACCCCCGCGCTGCCACTACTTCAGATATGCCTTATCCATTTGAACACGCTAAAACTCTACTCGCGCATTGCGAACAAAATAATTTGACCATCAGCCAATTAATGATGGCCAATGAAACCACTTTACGCCCCGAGCAGGAAGTGCGTGAACGTTTGCTGACAATCGTGAAGGTGATGCGTGAATGCATCGAATCGGGCTGCCTCACCCCCGGGATTTTGCCGGGCGGATTAAACGTGCAACGCCGCGCGCCAGACCTTTACCGCAAATTAATGACGAAAGGCAAACCCGCGAGCGAAGAACATATGGACAGTATTTCATGGCTGAATTTATTTGCGATTGCCGTGAATGAAGAAAACGCTGCTGGTGGACGTGTCGTGACCGCGCCGACTAATGGCGCAGCAGGAATTATGCCCGCCGTACTACATTACTATCTCACGTTCTACTCCAACGCTTCTGACGAAGACGCGATTAATTTCTTATTAACAGCCGGCGCGATTGCGATTCTTTATAAGAAAGGCGCCTCCATTTCAGGCGCAGAAGTTGGTTGTCAGGGTGAAGTCGGTGTTGCGTGCTCAATGGCCGCAGGCGCGTTAACTGCAGTATTAGGCGGCACGTTATATCAAATCGAGAATGCAGCTGAAATTGCGATGGAACATCACCTGGGCTTAACCTGCGATCCAATTAACGGATTAGTGCAAATCCCCTGCATTGAGCGTAACGCCATGGGCAGCGTCAAAGCCGTTAACGCTGCACGTTTAGCCTTATTAGGCGATGGACGACATCATGTCACACTGGATAAAGTCATCTCCACCATGAAACAAACCGGCAAAGACATGATGTCTATCTATAAAGAAACCTCATTGGGTGGGCTTGCGGCCAACCTGCCGGAGTGCTGATTGCGAACGTTGTTTGCGCATTTTTCGCAAACGCCACAACGTATTAACGGGGCCTGAGATCAGATACAAAAAGAAGATAGCGAATAATACTTCTGCAGGCTCCAGCGCAATACCGGTAATCATAAACACCGCCAGCACGATTGTAAAAAATGGCACACGGCCTTTGAAATCGATCGTTTTGAAACTGGAATAGCGGATCGTACTCACCATTAATCCCGCCACGATCACCGTTAACACAGCCAATGGTGCCGAAATAATAAAACCATCTACTTCATAATTCGCGCCCATCCAGACCACACTTGCCATGACACCCGCCGCCAAGGTGGTTGGAAAGCCCTGAAAATACTCTTTATCGACTACTTGCGTGTTGAATCTGGCAAGGCGCAGCGCAGCGGCTGCGGTATACAAAAATGCCGCCAGCCAGCCAATTTTGCCTAAATACATCAAAGACCATTGATACAATACTAAAGATGGCGCAATACCAAACGCGACTAAATCTGACATGCTGTCATACTGCGCACCAAATGCGGATTGCGTATTGGTTAAGCGTGCAACACGACCATCCAGCCCATCGGCAATCATGGAGATAAATATCGCTATCGCCGCCGTTTCAAATAAACCTTTCATGGCCGCAACAACGGCATAATAGCCGGCAAATAAAGCTGCCGTCGTTAGCAGATTCGGCAATAAATAAATCCCTTTGGGAGAATGCTCTGGTGGTAAATCTGGCATGTTGACCTCACTTGGTAGCTAGTTCAAAACCACGCAGGCCCAACTCTAAGTCAGGATCCAGCGGCGCAGTTACTTTAATATGCTGATTTAAGGATGGCAAAGTAAATTCAATAGAATAAGCATGTAAAAACATGCGCTTTAACCCTCTTTTACGCGCCAGTTTATTAAATTCCGGATCACCGTAACGGTCATCTAACGCAATGGGATGCCCTTGATGCGCGGCATGCACACGAATTTGATGGGTACGGCCGGTAAATAATTCTACCTCCATCAACTCAGCATCTGCATACTCTTTAACCGGATGAAACACGGTTAACGCGTCTTTCCCATCACGCCTGACTTCTACCACATGTTTGCCGCCATCGCGGTAATCTTTGCGCAAAGGTAAATCAACTCTGCGTTCTGATCGTTTCCATTTACCCATGGTCAACGCCATATAAGTCTTGGCAACTTGTCCGTTACGCAATAAATCATGAATTTCGCGTAAAATTCGTTTACGTTTCGCCAACACCAGACACCCTGATGTTTCAGAATCCAACCTATGCGCCAATTCCAGATTCACTAATTTAGGATAAAGATGACGTAATGCTTCTACTACCCCGACACGCACCGTACTGCCAGCATGCACAGACATGCCTGAAGGTTTATTAATAATCAGCAAGTTATCGTCTTCATATAAGATTCTGGATGACAAGAGTTCACGCGTGGAAACACTAGGCGCGGCTTGTACCGCTTTTTCTTCGAGGAACATGGGCGGAATACGCACTTCATCATCCTCAATTAACTTATAAGAGGGATCGATACGCTTTTTGTTTACCCGCACTTCCCCTTTGCGCAAAATTCGATAGATGCGCGACTTGGGCACGCCTTTTAATTTGTTCAACAGGAAATTATCAATACGCTGACCGTCTTCATCCGCTGATATCGTATAAAACTTGACCGATGTTTTATTACCTGGCGGTTTTTGCGATTGATCCATTTTTTTCCTCACTTCTCGTTCAGCCTGCATTTTAATTGATATAAAATCATAGTATTGGTAATATTCATGATAAAATACCTAGTGTAGGTATTGATGGCTGACATTTTACAGCCATTTTATCGAAAGTTCAGAATTTTGTAATAACGCGCCCAGCGCGGATGAGAACAGCGATTTTATAGAACCACGCCTAGCGTGATGATCGAATTCATTGGGCCCAGTACAAAGGGCCTGAGACAGAATGTATGTAAGGTTTACCCGGTGTGAATCCAGAAAACCGGTGGCTGGTGACTAGACCCAGCCTGCTGAGAGCAAGGCATACTGTCATTATGACAACGAAGCAAGCTCGTATTCTATAAAAGCGTCACTCATCCCCGGCCCTTGGGCACAAAGTGGATGATTTAAAACATGAAAAGAATGTTAATTAACGCGACTCACAAAGATGATGAGTTGCGAATTGCGCTAGCTGACGGTCAATATCTCTATGACCTCATCATTGAATCCAGCTCGCGCGAACAAAAGAAAGCCAGCATCTACGTTGGTACAGTCACTCGAGTGGAACCCAGCCTAGAAGCAGCATTCGTCGATTACGGCGAAGAACGTCACGGCTTTCTCCCATTAAAAGAAATTGCACGCACCTGCTTCCACTCCAGCTACCAGGATTCAGGCCGCAGACCAGCTATCAACGAAGTTGTCAAAGAAGGCCAAACTTTATTAGTCCAGGTAGAAAAAGAAGAACGCGGCAATAAAGGCGCGGCACTAACCACCTTCATTTCATTACCCGGCTGTTATCTAGTTCTCATGCCAAACAACCCACGCGCAGGTGGTGTATCACGCCGCATTGAAGGCGATGAGCGCGATGACATTCAAGGCTTATTAGGCTCCCTGCAAATTCCAGACGGTATGGGTATTATCATCCGCACCGCCGGCAGCGGCCGCTCACAAGAAGAATTGCAATGGGATTTGGAAATTCAATTACGCTTATGGGACGTTATTCAACGCACCTCCACCAGCCGCACGGCACCTTTCATGATTTATCAGGAAGGTAACGCTGTCATCCGCGCCCTGCGTGATTACCTGCGTAACGATATCGATGAAATACTGGTAGACCATGAAGATGTTTATAACGACGTCGTCAATCACCTGAAACTCATACGTCCAGATTTTGTGAGCCGTGTAAAATTATACCGCGACCCAACCCCCATGTTTACCCGCTTTCAGATTGAAAGCCAGATCGAATCAGCTTTTACCCGCGAAGTGCGCCTGCAATCAGGCGGCTCAGTTGTGATAGATCACACAGAAGCGATGGTTTCCATCGACATTAACTCTGCCAAGTCCACCAAAGGCAGCGATATCGAAGAAACTGCGCTCATGACTAACCTCGAAGCAGCAAGAGAAATTGCACGTCAATTACGTTTGCGCGATATCGGCGGCTTAATCGTCATCGACTTCATAGACATGACACCAGTACGCAATCAACGCGAAGTGGAAGAATGTCTGCGTAACTCCTTAGCCATGGATAGAGCTCGCGTGCAAACCGGCCGTATCTCGCGCTTTGGTCTGCTGGAAATGTCGCGTCAACGTTTACGCCCATCGTTAGGTGAATCGTCACGAGTCACCTGTCCACGCTGCTTAGGTCAAGGCACCATACGCGGCATTGAATCGCTTGGTCTTTCGATCATGCGCATCATTGAAGAAGAAGCACTGAAAGATAACACCACTGAAGTCAGGGCAATTGTACCGGCTGAAGTCGCTGCATTCTTGTTGAATGAAAAGCGCCAAGCCATCTCCGACATTGAAAAACGTCAGAATGTTAGCGTCGTTGTTGTACCTAGCGCACACCTGCTGACACCACAATACGAAGTTGTACGTATTCGCACTTCTGACATTCAGCAGCACGATGATCGTACCGCCAGTTACCTGTATGCTGTTAAGCCAGAAACGACCGCACAAAACACACCGGCTCCTGCGCCAAAAAGCCAGCAAGAACCTGCCATCAAACACATTCCGATGGATGAAATGCCAGCACCACAAGCGCCCACATCAAACAGTGGTCAACCAGGCTTGCTGAAAAAGTTTATCAATTTCATTTTTGAAAAACGCGAAAAGTCTGAAACAGAAAGTGCACCCGCTGGCACCACCAGCGCCACCCAGCAGACACAAGGCGGACACCGTCATCGCTCCAATCAACACCAACGTCGTCGCGGCGGCAGATTTAATCAGCATCGCGGACGTGGTGGCAGAAATCGTGACCACGGCGGACGTGGCGGCGAAGGACGTCAAGGTAACGAAGGTCGTCATGAAGCGCGCCATCAACAGCAAAGTGAAGGTCGTCATGATCATGCGCATCGCCATCAAGGCGAAGCTCGCCAGGATCAAGGCAATCGTCATCAAAGTGAAGGACGCAGTGACAACCAGCAACGTCAACATAGACAACATCATCATGCGCCTCGTCACGAGCACAGAGAACAACGTCAACCACAGCAAGCTGTTCAAACTCAAGCGCCTGCACCAATGATGGACACCGCGCCAGTGCAACACAGAGAACCTGTTAACATGATGCCGCAAGAGCCACGCGCACAAGAAACACGCTCTCCTGTGGTGGTGGAAGAAATCAGAAGCCCAATCAGTGTTGATCAGCAAATGCCAGCACCTGCTGCACACACGGATTACGTGATTGAACCCGGCAACGCTGCTGAAGCACCCGTACAACAGCAACCACCTTCATCTGAAAGTCGCCGCAATCGTCATTACCATACAAGACGTCATCGCAGCCGCAACCGCACCAACGCAAATCGCAGACGTCCTCCTCGCCCACAGCAGGAAAATGCATCAGGTGGTGGTGAGGAAATGGTAGTGGTAGCAGAAAAGAAAGAGAGCGAAGGTTAAAATCAGTTCGCGCGCAGAGCGTATCTTGCAAACGCAAAATACGCTCTGCGATGCGGAGCGCTTAAGTCACTCATCCATCCCCATTCTGCGCGCACGCGACACCAGCATCACTGGTATCTCATTAATAATTGCAAACCCCAACCTGTCATGCTTACAAATCAACTCATGATGATGCGCGTCATATATCAATTCACCTTTGCAAACGGGACATGCTAGTATTTCGAGTAATGATTTTTCCATTGTCTGTTACCTTAATTATTGTGAAGTGAAAACATGCCAGCATTGAATTATAGCGTGATTCATCCCTCATGGCGCCCCCATATCGAACGAGCCTTATCGAAAATCGACAGCCATTATTTACAACAATTATCAAACAACCAACAATGGCTGCCCGGTGCGGGCAATATTTTCAATGCGTTTTCTCTACCATTAGATCAAGTGCAATATGTTTTATTCGGTGAATCACCCTACCCGCGCTCAGAATCTGCCAATGGTTATGCTTTTTGGGATGCAGCTGTAAAAGAACTTTGGTCCGACAAAGGTCTCTCGAAGAAAGTTAATCGCGCTACCTCCATGCGCAATATTTTAAAAATGCTCTTGGTGGCTGACGGCAAATTACAGCAAAGCGAAACCACGCAAGACGCCATCGCGCAAATTGATAAATCGCGTTACGTGCAAACCAACGAAGCCTTTTTTCAGAATTTATTAAATCAGGGATTCTTATTATTGAATGCCACTCTAGTGCTACAGCAAGGGCAGCCGCCACAAGTAGACGCGAAACAGTGGTTACCGTTCATTGCGGACATCCTGCAAACCATTCTGCAAGAACGCCCGCATGCTAAAATCATTTTATTTGGTAAAATTGCCAGCGCCATTGAACCGCTTTTACCGACACAAAAGCCACACACGCTGCACGCTGAGCACCCCTATAATCTGAGCTTTATCAGCAATCCCAGAGTGATCAATTTCTTTCAGGAAATGCACTTACTGGACAAAAGGTAGCCAACACAAAAATCGCTGCGAAAAATTGTAGTGAATAAATTACAATCATTGAAAAGAGCATTAAAAATAAACACTTAAGATGTAAATTTTGCATATTTATTACACAAACACAGCCAAAGCACCCGATTTTGGTTTGCTATAATTGGTTAAAAAAGATAAAGTTATAAGATAAATAGAGGGGTTTTTCATCATGCGCATATTGCTAGTGGAAGATGATGAGTCATTAGGCGAAGGCACACGCAAAGGCTTACAGCACGACGGTTACACTGTCGACTGGGTCAAAGACGGCATGCTGGCTGATCAGGCTCTCAAAACGGAAAAATTCGATCTGGTGGTCCTCGACTTGGGATTACCAAAGATGCCCGGCATCAACGTGTTGCAAAACTTGCGTGACCGCGGCGACACCACCCCTGTCCTCATTCTCACCGCACGCGAATCCATTGAAGACCGCGTGAAAGGTCTGGATAGCGGCGCAGATGATTACCTGACCAAGCCATTCGATCTGCACGAACTGTCTGCTCGTTTACGCGCTTTACAACGCCGCTTTGCTTCACGTGCCGCTCCGTTGTTAGTGCATAACGATATTGAACTCGATCCCGCCTCACACACCGTCAATTTCAAAGGCGAACCCATCAACTTATCGCGCCGTGAATTTGCTTTATTACACGTCTTACTTGAAAACACCGGCCGTGTTCTCTCACGCGAACACTTAACCCAGTCATTATATGGCTGGGGCGAAGAAGTCGATAGCAACGCACTAGAAGTACACGTACATAACTTGCGTAAACGCTTTGGGCAGGAATTCATACGCACTGTACGCGGCATTGGTTACACGATAGAAAAAAGCAAAGATGCAAAATGATCAAATCGATCAGATACTTTCTTTTAATCAGTTTACTCGTCAGCATTACAGTTGCCTCGGCCATCAACGGCCTGGGCAACTATTTGCTGGATGAAAAAGTCGTACAGCCATACTTAGACAGCCAGCTTGAACGCACCTCTGCTTTCATTGATATTCTTTCAAAGTACGCTGACATCAACCCCAAAGCACGCGACGATTTCTTCACGATTTTGCGCAACTCCGCCCCCATCACCAATCTACATTTAATATTTCAAGTATGGGAACCAGACGGCAAACTGCGCCTTAGCTCATCTAACGATATTCCATTACCTTTAAAAGATGCCCCCATTGGATTCAGCGATCGCGAATATCACGGCAACGAATGGCGTCTCTATAGCCAAGTCGACCCTAACACCAAGGTTAAAATCATCGTTGCCGAACTTTACAATTTACGCCGCGAATTGGGCGATGACATCGCTCACAGCAACGCCAATATTTTATTAGTCACCTATCCAGTCTTTGGCTTACTGGTCTGGTTTATTGTTAGCTTTGCATTACGCTCCATCACTCGCGTCACCACTGAAATTTCCAACCGCGCCTCCACCTATCTGGAACCCGTGCAGCTAACTGAAATTCCCATTGAAATTCAGCCGCTCATTGCCGCCTTAAATGAATTGTTTATCCGCCTGAAACACGCATTCGAGCGCAACAAACGTTTTGCCGCCGATGCCGCTCACGAATTGCGAACCCCGCTTGCCGCATTGAAAACCCACGTGCAAGTTGCGCTCATGGCAGAGAATGAAGCTGACAAGAATAAAGCACTCAATCATGTGATCGAAAGCGTCGATCGCAGCTCTCACGTGGTGGCTCAGTTATTAACGCTCAGCCGCTTAGGTGAAGAAGAAGCCTTAACTGACATGAAGCCGGTAGACTTACATAAAATCGTGACCGAAATGATGGCCTATTTAGCACCTCATGCGTTAGAAAAAGAAATTGAAATTGAACTGGAACCAGCACCGGTCAATGCCATGATTAACGGTAGTGAAATAGCCTTAGGCATCTTAATTCGCAATATCGTCGATAATGCCATCCGCTATACCCCTAACCATGGCGAAGTAAAAGTGGCAATTATCGATGAAGGGGATCAAGTCATCCTGCGTGTGACCGATTCAGGCACCGGTATCCCGCCCGAGTTAAGAGATAGGGTCTTTGAACGTTTTTACCGCATTCTTGGCTCCAAAGCCCCTGGCAGTGGCCTCGGCCTTGCCATTGTTAGCCAGATAGCGAAGCTCCACCATGCCAAAATCACCCTTAACACACCACCAAATGATCGCGGCCTGCAATTCGATGTAGCATTTCCGGCTCATCGCGAATAAAATTAGCTCTTTCCTAATAAGGTGTTCGCCCACATGTTAAGACGATTACTCCCCAAGCAGGAGACCTTTTTTGATCTTTTTGAAAAGGCGGCAGAAAAACTGCAATCCGCTTCCACTGAGTTTTCTAACATGCTGCAGCATCTGGACAACCAGCAGTATTATGTGAACCTCATTGCAAAGCATGAAGAAGAAGCCGATCAAATCGCGCATACCAACTTCGAAATGCTGCACAAAACATTTATCACACCGTTTGACCGCAACGACATTCACTCACTCACCAGCACACTGGATGACATCATCGATTTAATCAACCGCATTGCGCAGCGTTTTCCGTTCTATCAATTACACGCGGTGCCAGAAGAAATGGTGCGCTTATCACAACTTAGCATGGAAGCCACCACACAGTTACGTCATGCTATTATTGGTTTGAAGTCCCTAAAGAATGCGGAAATTATTTTCGGTCACTGCAAAGAGATAGACCGCGTTGAACGCAAAGCACATAAAACAGTGCTCGCAGGTGAAGAAAAATTATTCTTGAACGAAACCGATTTCAAGCAGTTCTTCAAACTCAAAGAAATTTACGCCCATACCAAAATGGTGATTAACCGCTGCCAGGATGTTGGCAATATCATTAAGGGTATTGTTCTTGAGCACTCTTAACTTCATGGACCCCAGTTTGATTTTCGTGCTCATCACGATTGCGATGGCATTGGTATTTGATTTCCTCAACGGATTTCACGATGCAGCCAATTCGATTGCAGCCGTGGTCTCTACCCGCGTGTTAAAACCGCATTGGGCCGTGTTGTATGCCGCGTTTTTTAACTTCATCGCCTTCTTGTTCTTTGGATTGCATGTTGCTACCACCATGGCAACTGGTCTGGTCGAACCCAGCGTCTTAACCAATATTGTGATTTTCTCAGCATTGATGGGTGCGATTTGCTGGAACCTGACTTGCTGGTATTTCGGGTTACCTTCCAGCTCGTCTCATTCATTAATTGGCGGTTTACTTGGCGCCAGCGTCGCTCATGCAGGTTTTTCCCCGCTAAAATGGGCCGGCATCGGCAAAGTCGTGATTGCGATTGTCGTATCACCTTTCATGGGCATGATCATGGGCATGTTCCTGATGATCTTAACCGCACGGATTTTTTTCTACGCTAATCCCAGACGCGTAGATAGCTGGTTTCGTCGCGTGCAATTATTATCATCTGCCTTTATCAGCCTTGGCCATGGCAGCAATGACGCGCAAAAAACCATGGGTATTATCGCCATTCTGCTCTACACCTCTCATTTATCTGGCGACCAGTTTAACGTGCCAATCTGGGTCGTTGTAGCATGTAATTTTGTGATAGCTCTTGGCACTTGCTTCGGCGGCTGGCGCATTGTGAAAACCATGGGTATGAAGATTACGAAATTAAAACCAGTCAGCGGTTTTTGCTCTGATACAGCAAGTGCCACCACCTTGGCATTAGCAACATACGTCGGCATTCCCGTTTCGACGACGCACACGGTTACCGGCGCCATTATTGGTGTTGGTTCTGTGAATGGATTTTCTGCAGTCCGTTGGGGAGTAGCAAAGAATATCGTAGTCGCTTGGATTCTCACTATTCCAGCAGCTGGCTGTGTGGCAGCCAGCATGTATTTTATGACACAACTCATTACCGCTGAAGCGGCGCATGCTTTTTATTTTAAAATGGTTGCCATGCTTACCTAGTTATTTCGCACCGAACCAACTACCCCAACCGCTGCTTTGCACTTGTTTCGCAACGACAGCTTTGGGTTTATAGGTTTCAGGCCTACGCATTTTAGCGGCCATTAAGCCTAGCTTAGTTAATCTGTCATTAAAAGTTGTGCCCTCGGTGAAACAAGCGATCATAACTTCTTTTTCTTTCTGATTAAGACGGTCACTCGGCTGTTTAGCAATGAATGATTTTACATCATTCAATTCATCACCAAGACTGAGCATTTCCAGCAGAAGTTGCGCTGCGGCTAACTTTTCTTTTTTGCCTTTTTCTTCTTCATTTTCACGGATTTTCATATATAGTTTGACAAAAAATGACAGCATCGCATCATTCCAATCATTAGCTGCTTCCTGTCCAATGACAGCGTCACTCTTGTAAAAAGAGAGTGATTCAAATAGCTGAACGAGTGGGTCGGTGTTCAGCCTATCAAGCTGCTTGTCGAAGAAAGCGAAACCGGTCAGGCTTGATTTACCTTGTTCACTCTTTAAGGTCAGATAAGATTTTAGACGCAAGACTCGCTCATCAGAGAACCAGCATTCGAGATAGCTAATCCACTCAGCACGTCCACATTTATCTGTCATCTTTTGAATGTCCGCAGTTATTTGTTCGTCGTTATAAACATCCGGTACAGCAAAATCATCAAACTCATTTGCCAGTGACGCACTGAGTGGTTTCGCGATACCCACTTTAACATTATGTCTAGCAATACCAGCATCCACTAAAACCTTCACGCGACCATTTTCACTATGCGCTAGAAACGTTTTACTAGTTCCATCAAGATCCAAAAAGGTTGGAAATTGATTCGTGCAATAAAGAGGCTTAAAACACGGTTTTTCAGATTGAGGATCCGGATTAACACACGTGCCCAGAAACTCCATAAACTTGAGAATAGTCGTGACTTTATTTAGCAGGTTACCATCTAGCTCTGTTTGTCTTTTTAGTTTTAACAGCATGCCATATAGCATCAACACTGCTCTATCGTGCAATTCACTGTTCTCATCCCAAAACTTAACTTCAACTTTTCGGCCTTCGACAAACGTATTGTATTGTCCTAGCTCGAGCAGCTTTCTGAATTTTGCTGTATTCTCCATGTTCAGCAATTCATAATCGGGATAAAACTCGTTGTTAATTTTCACTTTTGGTAATAGCAAATCACACAGAACGTTATATGTGAAACAATTGACGAATCCTTCCCAATACTGAAGCGGCACCATTTTCAGCATATTCGCCAATTCATTGACATTGGTGATACTAAACGCCTTCATGAAACCATTAGCTTGCAAACGCTTAGCAGACGGTTTGTCTTCTGCCAATTTCGCCAAAGCATCATCATCTAATATTGCCTTTTCTGAACCTACGCGATAGCCTGGCTGAAAATTAGCGCTGTTCATTTTCGTGATCACAGCAGCTCGCAACGCATCCAGCCTGGCATTTTTTGTTTCTAAGGTTTCATTCTCAACGTACTTAATAATACCATTATAGTAGGCAAACACTTCATCAGAATGCTGCAACAATTTAATGCGTTCAGATTCATTTAATTTGGGCTGTGAACCATTGTCGAATCGTTTACATTCTTCAGCTGAATAACCAGTGTGTCTTAGAAAAACTGAATCGCCTGGATTTTCTGTTAACTTGGCTCTCAGCTCATCAAGGCTAACCAAGATCACCAAGGGACGACCGCACTCTGTGGTGAAAAATCTGCTGAATGATAACTTAACATCTGGAACATGCGGATATTGACTGGGAAATCCGCTATACAAAAAATCGATGGGTAAACGATAAAGACCAGTATCGGCATTGATCGGCGCTTCTTGCACTAAACATTCATACAGCTTAGTAGCAAGCATCTCATTAACACGGGTGAGTAAAGAGTTAGGTGAGCTGGGGTAATCGCTATCCGTGATACGCTTCTTCGAGGATTCCGTATTATGGAAAGATTCTACTGACACAGCGTTTGGTCGGTTATTGCTGCCACCAGAAGCTGCCAGTTTTACCGCCGCCTGCTTTTCCCTATCGGCATGAACACCATTGATGATGCCTTCAAACTTTTTCAAATAGTTGATGAAATACTCTAAGCTCTTAAAGGAAACTTCCTGTTCGCCTATGAGGTAATCCGCCTGACCATCTGGAATGCCAGCACTATTACGGGTGATAATTCTATTCAACTCTGCTTGCAACTGAGTGACGACAAAATCTTCCGTGGTAAAAATATCGAGTAAGGTTAATTCGTTACGAAAATTCGTTGGGAGGTCTCTGATTCTGTGAATTTCAGCTGCAATACTTGCAGCAAAATCTTTTACCAACCTTCTTTGCATAACGCCCCCTTCAAGTGTTATAAATTTAGTGTTGCTCCCAACCGCTCTTTATCAGGAAGACTTGCTTTATTAGCTTTTTCTCGTAAACACATTTGTGCGAATAAGAGACCTAGCGTGTTATCATTCTTAGCGCCTGACCCCGTGTCGGCAAAAAAATCATCTCGCGACGGTACAGCTTTTCCATCACGCGGCTTGCCCGTTAAAATGGCAATCATTTGATTCACGTCTTCTATTTTTTCAACTTCACTATAACCGCCGCCCCAGATGGAAGTCTTGTTACCCGCCTGTGCACGGAATGTTCCATAAGTCATTACCATGCAAAGGTGCACGACATCGGCATAAGTTTGATCAGTTGCAAATAAATTATTGTTACCGTTGTATTGATTAGCAGTTATCGTTGTTTTTATTTTATCTGCTGGTTTTGCATCTACATTATTTTTATTTTCTACGTCTGTCATGAGCGACAAGAGGACAGATTTATTGATGGTCTTGATAAAATCTTCCCATTGATCTGGCTGCAAACAATAACGCATATGATTGTATAATTCTTCGCGCGATTCAAACAAATTGTCAACGTTTTTATTCAACACCATTTTGACTCGTGACAATCCAGAGAATCCGGTTAGATCATCTGCATATTGCGCGATCACTTTTAATTCTGGATCCATTTGCTTTTCTGTGTATTCGTATTTAAGTCGTAATTTTTCACCAAAGACAAGATCCTCATCACCCACCACTTTGCTCACTTTAGCATAATATTCTACTGATGCAGAACTGTGGCCTTTTAAACGCGCAGATTCACCAGCACTCATGGGGGCTAATTTCACGGGCGAACCATCTTGAGCCGTTTCACCAAAATACAGAACAACGCCGCCTTCCTTGCGTTCAGTGTAGTCATAGGTCACATGCATGACTTGCTTACCATCGTCTGTCAATTGCAAATCTTGCAGTGGTTGCTTGGCTAGCACTTTTTTACTCATAGGATGCATGCGCTTGAAATCAGCGGTTGTCATCAATAATTGATATGCTGGCACACCATTGGTCACCTGGGCGATTTCATCCATGAATTTAGTGATCATTAAAGGAACGTTAGTGAACACGGTATCGCGAATACTAATGAGTGGTACCGCCGCTGTACTTTGCGCGAAGTCCCAATTTCGTTTTAAATGATTAGTGATTAATTTAACTTGCTGCGGTGTAATTGGTGCATCAGGATTAAAGCGTTTTGCTTTTAATTGCGCCAATAACATTTTCCACTGACGTGAAAATAGACGGCGCTCTAAATTGTAGTAATATTCTTCGTCTTGAGATGGGTGAGGTTTAACTAAATTCGCTTCCAGCGTTTGCAATCCTTCTTCAAGCACGCCCACCAATACACTTAGCTTCATTCCATTCTCCCTTCCATATCATCAATAAAAAATTATATTTTTATTAGTTCCTAATTTGACTGTATCCATTATTTCTTAAGGTTTTATTAAGCTATTTTTTGTCGACTTTTTCCTTATCAAGATTGCGCAAATAGGCTAGTTTATCTGCTATTTTTGCCTCTAATCCGCGGTTCGTGGGCCGATAAAATGTAGATTTTTGCAATGCCGGTGGCAGATATTGTTCACCAGCCGCGTAAGCTTCTGGCTCATCATGGGCGTAGCGATAGTGCTTTCCGTAGTCCAACTGTTTCATCAATTTGGTGGGTGCATTACGTAGATGCAGCGGCACCTCTTCACTGCCATGCTCGCGCACAGCCTGCATGGTTTCATTATAGGCTACATAAACAGCGTTACTTTTTGGCGCAACTGCCAAATAAAGCACTGCCTCCGCCAGAGCAAGCTCGCCCTCAGGTGAACCGAGACGCTCATATACCGCTGCGGCATTCAACGTTAGCTCTAGTGCACGAGGATCCGCAAGACCAATATCTTCGTTCGCCATACGTATCAGACGTCTTGCCACATATAATGGATCACAACCACCGTCCAACATGCGACACATCCAGTAAAGGGCTGCATCAGGTGCTGAGCCGCGCACAGATTTATGCAAGGCGGATATCTGATCATAAAAAGCTTCGCCCTGTTTATCAAAGCGACGCAGGTTCACTTGCAGCACTTCAGTCAGTAAATCCTTTGTGACGATGTGATTTTCGGCAGAGTCTGCCATGATCTCCAACAGATTAAGGGCTTGCCTTGCATCACCATCTGCTGCCTGCACTAATATTTGTTTTAACTCATCAGGGAATGCTAATTGCAACTCACCGACACCACGTTCTGCATCTTGCAGTGCCGCATCTATCACTTGCAGCAGTTCATTTTCTGATAAACGTTTTAATACATAGACACGAGCACGCGATAACAATGCGCTGTTTAATTCAAACGAAGGATTTTCTGTCGTTGCACCAATTAAGATAAACGTGCCATTTTCAACAAAAGGTAAAAACACATCTTGCTGGGCTTTATTGAAACGATGCACTTCATCGATGAATAAAATAGTTGCCTGTTGATTCAGAGCACGCGCAGCTTCTGCTTCTTCTACTGCTTTGCGGATATCTTTGACTCCTGCTGAAATCGCAGAAATTTTTTCAAAACGCGCATTGGCTGTGACGGCCATGAGTTCTGCCAATGTGGTTTTACCAGTGCCTGGCGGGCCCCACAAAATCATGGAATGCAATAAACCCTGCTCAATCGCTCTGCGCAACGGTTTATTGTCTGCAAGCAAATGACCTTGACCAACATATTCCGCCAACGTGCGCGGTCGCATGCGCGCCGCTAACGGCTGAAATGATGCTGTTTGAGAATTAATTTGCTTTTCGGGTTTCATCTATCACATCGGTGCCAGGAGGGGCTTTAAATACAAAAAGTTTAGCAGGCAAACTGACATTCAATTCTACTTTGGCGAATTGCACACGTGTTGAATGCCCGATTTGATCTTGCAACACCATTTCTTTTAATTGTTTACTCTGATCAAAACCCATCTTCACCGATGCAAACATATTATCTTTTTTCTTTGGTGTTAACGTAAACCAATGCAGCGCACTTTTATTGTCTGTACTGGATTCAATCTTGTAATTGGTTTCAAGTGTTGAATTTTGATGGCTTAATAATAACGCTGGTGCTTCACCAGCCTCAGTTGTCAACGAACGTATCGTCACTTGCTCTAGATCAGGGTCATAAATCCATAAACGCGTACCATTAGCGATGATAATTTGCGGTGATGGTTTTTGTACTTCCCAACGGAATTTACCGGGACGATCCAGCGCCATGCTGCCTTGCGATTTTTGTATGGCTTTATTCAGATTGTCGTAAATAGTTTGGGTGAATGTCGCCCGCATCGTTTGCATTTGATTGAGCAGACCTGTGAGCTCACTGGCATCGGCGGCAAAAGCCACTGCGGGCAGAAACAAACAAATCGAAACAATTCTTGGTAATAGGCTTCTTAGTTGGATCATGAAATTCTTCTCACTAGTTATTTTGTGGATTGAGTTAATCCATTAGATGAGCTGCAGCCAACACTTCGCGTGAACCAGTGCCATCTGCCGTGCTGACGATACCGGCGGCTTCCATCTCTTCCATCATGCGAGCTGCTCGATTATAGCCTATTCTTAAACGTCTCTGCACCAGCGAAATCGAGGCGCGTCGGCTTTCAGTGACAATCTTGACTGCTTCATCATACAAAGGATCTTGCTCACCGCTGCCCTCACCTTCTCCACTGGCACCAGCTTCACTGGCATCTGCGGTGACTTCATTGACATATTCAGGCTGACCAGCGCTGCGCCAGGCTGCTACCACACGATGCACTTCTTCATCCGCCACATAAGCGCCATGCACACGCATAGGCACACCAGCGCCAGGCGGCAAGTACAGCATATCGCCATGACCTAGCAGTTGCTCAGCGCCTTGCTGATCGAGAATAGTGCGTGAATCAATGCGTGAAGAAACTTGAAACGCGATACGAGTCGGTATATTTGCTTTAATCAAACCAGTGATCACATCCACCGAGGGGCGCTGTGTGGCGATCACCAAATGAATCCCGGCAGCACGTGCTTTTTGCGCGATACGGGCAATCAAGTCTTCCACCTTCTTGCCAACGACCATCATCATGTCTGCCAATTCATCAGCAATAACCACAATTAATGGCAACGGTTCCAGCGTCATTTTCGCCGTCGCTTCATCTGTCACCATCACACCCGGCATAGGCAACGGCTGACCTTGCTTAATCGCATCCGTGACTTTCTGGTTATAACCTGTGATGTTGCGCACACCCAGCGCCGACATTAACCGATAACGTCTATCCATTTCCGCCACGCACCAACGCAGGGAATTCGCAGCGTCTTTCATATCTGTGATCACCGGCGTTAATAAATGCGGAATACCATCGTAAATCGACAGCTCCAGCATCTTGGGATCAATCATAATTAATCTGACTTGCTCTGGGGTGGATTTAAATAAGATGCTGAGGAGCATGGCATTCAAACTCACAGACTTACCAGACCCAGTCGTACCTGCCACTAACAAATGCGGCATCTTCGTTAAATCAACCACCACCGGATTACCCGAAATATCTTTACCTAGCACCAGGCTCAGCGGCGAACGCGATTGCGAAAAACGCTGTGACTCAAAAATTTCACGCAGTGTGACCATTTCACGATTTTCATTTGGGATTTCCAAACCAATCACCGATTTACCAGGAATGACTTCGACGACACGCACACTCACAGCAGACAGCGAGCGCGCAATATCTTTAGCAAGACCGGTGATCTTGCTCACCTTGATACCTGGCGCCAGATCCAGCTCAAAGCGTGTGATGACAGGACCTGGCAACACGGCCGTGACTTTTACTTCGACACCAAAGTCCATGAGTCGTTGCTCAACTAACTCTGATAGCGCTTCAAAAGAAATGTTGGCGAACGGTTTATCAGCCGATACCGTGGGCTCATTCAATAATGTAAACGGCGGCAACGTCCCTGGTTCAAGTCGAATCGAAGGATCGATTTCAATTTTTTTACGTTCACGCGGCGGCTCGATACGCGTGACCACAATCGGCTTTTTCACGACGGCGGCCGAGACTGGATGCTCTTTCAGCTCCACATCCTCGTCTTCACGTTCACGTAAAGAGCGTTTTTCTCGCGGCAAGACGGGTTCGCTCTTTAGTGCTTTCTGCGCTTCTCGTGCCAGCTTCGCTTGTTGACGGCGCAATTTGAAATACTGCCAGCCGCGATTCACTTGCATACCAAGACGCTCAACCAGCGCTAGCCATGAAATACCCGTAATAAAAGTCACACCGCACAATAAGGTGGTGATCAACAATAGCGTACTGCCAGAGGTATTAAATAATGGGCTGAGTATTCGACTAAGCAGGCTGCCAATCATCCCGCCGCTTCCGGCTGGCAATGAATTAGTATTATGAAACATGCCATTCACCAATGCACAACTGCTGCCGATAGTGAACATCCAACCAGCTGTTTTATAAATCCATTCATGCTTATGTTTTTGCATGATGGAACTGGACTCGCGCAGTGATAACCAGCTGGTAAATAGAATGAGCACAGGAAAGAGATAGGCCACGTAACCGAATAAGTTTAAAAAGACCGAACCAAACCAGGCACCGACGCGGCCACCCAGATTCAGCGCCTTAGCGTGCGCTCCGGAACTTAACCAGCTAGGGTCAGCATCGTGGTAGGTCGCGATAGAAATCAGCAAAAATAGCGCGCTGGCGATAGATATTAAAAATAATCCCTCATGCAGCCGTTGGCGCATTTGGGAAGGAGCAGTTTTTTGTTTGGGTCGATTCTTCATCTGTTATTTACAGCGGTCCCCGCTGTTCCTTACGCGTTCGGCTTTACCGTTTGCATTCCTTCTCGTACTATATACCACCTTGAGTTAATGAGAAATAGAGTAAAACCATGACTGCCAACAATCATCACCGTTTAATCATTCTCGGTTCCGGCCCAGCCGGTTACACAGCTGCTGTTTATGCCGCACGCGCCAACCTTAAACCATTACTGCTCACGGGCAACATTCCCGGCGGTCAATTAAGCACAACCACCGATGTCGACAACTGGCCAGGCGGCGCTGAAGGCCTGCAAGGCCCCGACTTAATGGAGCACATGAAAAAACACGCCGAGCGCTTCAATACGCAGGTCGTGTTTGATGACATTACCTCTGCCGATTTACAACAACGACCTTTCGTCTTGAAAGGTGAACAAACCTATACCTGCGATGCCTTAATCATTGCTACTGGCGCCAGCGCCAAATACCTAGGCATGCCCTCTGAAGAAGCCTTCAAAGGCAGAGGCGTTTCCGCCTGCGCTACCTGCGACGGATTTTTTTATCGCAATCAAAACGTCGTGGTGGTGGGTGGCGGCAACACAGCGGTTGAGGAAACACTTTATCTGTCTAACCTGGTATCCAAAGTTACTTTGATTCATCGCCGTGACAAACTACGTTCTGAGAAAATTCTGATTGATCACCTGATGGAAAAGAGCAAATCCACCGGCAAAATTGATTTTGCCTGGAACAGCGTGGTGGATGAAATTCTTGGCAATGAAACCGGTGTCACTGGTGTTCGCATTAAGCATGTAGAAACCGGTGAAACACGTGTCATTGACGTGACCGGGGTCTTTATCGCGATTGGCCACCAGCCCAATACCAGTATTTTTGCTGGTCAGCTGGACATGGAAAATGGGTATTTGCGGGTTAAAAGCGGCAGCGGCCACAATGCCACAGCCACCAACATCCCGGGTGTATTTGCAGCGGGCGACGTCTCAGACCCCAGCTACCGCCAGGCAATCACCGCAGCCGGCTCCGGGTGCATGGCAGCATTAGATGCGGATAAATATCTGGACAACCTCAAAGCCAAGGCAAAATCTGAGGTTTCAGAGAAGTAAATCCGCAAACAAAATTAGCGAAAATCCCGCTAGACGGGTTATAATGTTTGTCCTATTTATTACATTGAGATGGAGAGTATGGCAAAAGAACAGCAATTAGAGATGGAAGGCACGGTAATTGATACCCTTCCAAATACCATGTTTCGTGTTGAACTTGAAAGCGGTCACATCATACTTGCTCATATTTCCGGTAAAATGCGTAAAAACTACATCCGTATTTTGAAAGGTGACAAAGTCACCGTAGAAATGACCCCCTATGATCTCTCCAAAGGTCGTATCACCTTCCGTCATAAAGACGGCGCACCAAGACCGGCAGCTGCTACCGATAAAGTTGAAAAGCCAGTTAAATAATCTCTCAATGAAGTTCTTATGCGACCAGTAGCCATAGGCTATTGGTCCGCTCTCAAAAGGAAGATATATGGCCACAATGCGCATCGTGCTATGGGATCAACTGTCCCTGGATATTGCCAGTCTGAGCGAACTTGATAAAAAGAACGATATTATTTTCTTTTGCGAAACCAGACACGAATGCGTTTATGTCAAACACCATAAAAAGAAACTGGTCTTTCTATTATCTGCCATGCGGCATTTTGCTGCCGAATTAACGCAAAAAGGTTTTCAGGTCATTTATGTCAAATTAGATGATCCTGATAATACTCAAACCTTATCCGGTGAAATTGCTCGTCACACCAAACAACTTGGCATCACAAAAATTATGGCGACATGGCCCGGTGAATATCGAATTTATCATGACTTTGTTGCATTGCAACAATCACTACCTGTTGAATTTTGCCTTTTAGAAGATAATCGCTTTCTGGCTACACAAGCTGAGTTTCAACTGTGGGCTAACAATAAAAAAACATTACGCATGGAATTTTTTTATCGTGAAATGCGCAAGAAATATCGCATCTTGATGTATGACAATATTCCTGAAGGTGGAAAATGGAATTATGATGCTGAAAACCGCCATTTTCCCAAAACACAAATCAATATCCCCGCGCCCTACACAGAACAGACCGATGACATCACGCAAGCAGTGATTGAATTAGTAAATAAATATTTTGCAGATCATTTTGGTGATATCACACCTTTCCATTATGCAGTCACGCGTAAAAGCGCATTAAAAGTATTAAAATCATTTATCAAGGATCGCCTACCACATTTTGGTGATTACCAAGACGTCATGATGCAAAACCAACCGTGGTTATTCCATTCGCATATTAGTTTCTATATTAATGCTGGCCTGCTCTCACCCATGGAGTGCATCAAAGCAGCCGAAACGGCATATTATGGCAACAGTGTGAACCTGGCAGCGGCCGAAGGATTTATTCGGCAAATTCTGGGTTGGCGTGAGTTTGTACGCGGTATCTATTGGTTAAAAATGCCAGCGTATAAATCCAGCAATCAATTAAACGCCACACGTCGCTTACCCCATTTTTATTGGACAGCACAAACTGATATGAACTGCATTCAGCAATGTGTGAAAGAGACGAAAATGAATGCCTACGCGCATCATATACAACGATTAATGGTACTGGGAAATTTTGCCTTGCTTGCCGGCCTGAACCCAGATGAAGTAAACGAATGGTATCTGATTGTTTACGCCGACGCTCATGAATGGGTGGAATTACCTAATGTGACAGGCATGATTCTATTTGCAGACGGCGGTTTTCTCGCTAGCAAACCCTATGCCGCGAGCGGTGCATACATCAACAAAATGTCAAATTACTGCGATCACTGCGTCTATCAAGTCAAAACCAAGCATGGCCCCAAAGCTTGTCCGTTCAATTATTTGTATTGGCATTTTTTAATTAAGCACAGGCCTACTCTAAAGACCAATCAACGTTTATCGATGATCTATTCTGCACTGGATCGCATGAGTCCAGATAAGTTAAAACTCATTATTAGCGATGCCGAAAACTTTCTAGCATCGCTAACACATGAATGGTAGATCAAAATCACACTTACGATTTTATTGCTAGTTATATTCTTTACGTAACGCATCCAATAAGCTGGGGTAAGCAAATTCAAACCGTTGCTGCAACAAACGACTCGGCATCACTTTCTGGCCTTTTAGCAGCAAATATTCACCCATTTCACCAAACATCATTCTAACGACAAAAGACGGCGTTTTGAGTAAACAAGGTCGATTCAATACTTGCGCAAACTGTTTAGCGAATGCTTTTTGTGTTACAGGCTGAGGTGACGTAATATTGACCGGCCCCGTTATATCAGGATGAGCCAATAGAAAATTCACTACGCTCACCAGATCCTGATAATGGATCCAAGAAAGCATTTGATTTCCAGCACCCAACACACTACCCAACCCTAATGAAAATGGCATTTCTAATTTCTTTAACATACCTTCGCCTTTTTTTAAGACGACGCCAAATCTGAGCGTGGTGACTGGCAAACCATATTCAATGGCGGCGGACAAAGATTTTTCCCATTCAACGCCAATCTGTCGAAGAAAATCGGCAGTGTCATCTGCTAGCACTTGCGTAGACTCATCAAATTCAAACTGATCAGCCTCATGGGCGCCATAAATCCCAACTGCATTGGCACAATAATAATGTGGCTTTAGTTTATGTGAGACAAGCCAACTTATCAGTTGATGATTAGTGACAGTGCGAGAAGCAATTAACTCTTTTTTTATCGCATCTGTCCAACGCGCAGCGCCTATATTGGTACCACATAAATTAATGATGACCTCAATACCCACAGGATCGTAATGCTCAAGCTGATTCCAACTGATTTTTTCAACCGCGCTGGGAAAGAGCTGATTTAATCGATCAATATCACGCCCGAGGACAATCATATGATGATTTGACATCAGCGCAGCAACCAACTCCCTACCTATAAACCCGGAAGCACCCGCTATTAATATCTTCATCCTAATCATCCTTTTATTTGCATGAGTAAAACTATTTTATGAAATAACAGATACACCAGTTAATCGTATCATTATATTCGCACATCACCATTAATGCTTTAATTTTTCAATCACGAATTTTTCAAACGATTGTAGCGCAGCGTCATTTTTATTTTGCTTTAATAAGCAAATATGCGTGTCATCCAAGCCAGGCAATTGTGGCGTTCTAAGGACATGTAGATAATCGGGAATCATCGTTCTTGGTAACACGGTTACACCAAGTCCCGCTTTCACAGCCGCCAAGGTTCCAGCATAGCTAGGACTTGAGAAGACAACACGCCATTTTTTCTTTGCCTTCTCTAGCGCCTTAATCGCTCTTGCCCGGTATACACATGGTTGAGGCGATAAGATCAGCGGAATGACATCCGTTTTTTTAACCGTTAAACTCCGATGCCGCACCCACTCTAGCTTTTCCGAATAAACTTCGACGCTATTTGCAATGTCTCCCGGCTTACTCATTTTCAGCAATACCATATCAAATTCTTTTTGCTTAAATCGATCATATAAATTCAAAGTCAGATCGCATTCAACATTCACCAAGATACGTGGGTGGATACGAGCAAACTCAATCAACACATCGGACAGATACACACTGGCAAAATCTTCTGGAAGCCCAAAGCGAAACTCACCATGCAACTCTGGTTGCTTGAACCTGTCTATGGCTTCACGGTGCAAGCTATATATTTGTCGCGCATAGGCTAAAAAAATCTCGCCGTGAGCAGTCAAACTGAAATGCTTGCCTCTAATAAAAAGCTGCTCGCCAACCATGGATTCAAGCTTCGCCATTTGCTGACTCACTGCCGATTGTGTACGACCCACTTTTAGCGCCGCTTTTGTAACGTTACACGTTTCAGCCACCGCCAAAAAGCATTGCAAAGTAACCGTATCAATATTCATAAGTTTTTCTTATATCATGAATTAATAATATTAATTTTACTAATTTACTCTAAAACCCTATGATAAATCAAGTAAGTATATTGCTAGACACACACTTCACTGAGGAATCATCAATGCAAAGCCTGCCTGTAAATGAATACTTTAGATTAGATGCCCTCTCTATTACCATGATGTTACTGGTCACCTATATCGGTACCATTGTTATCTTATTCACCAAAAAGTACTTCCAGGGTGACCGTCAATATACTAGAACACTTACTTTATTAGCACTTCTCATCGCTTCAGTCGTTATACTGGTATCTACCGATAATGTTTTTCTTTTGTTATTAGCATGGACCGTTAGCAACGCCCTGCTAGTCATACTGATGATACATAAACCCAAATGGCGAGCAGCATTAGCAGCAGGAATGTTAACTGCAAAATCATTTAGCTTCGCATTAATTTTTCTCATTAGTGGATTAGGGCTTCTGTACTGGAGACTCCATACGGCCTCGATACAAGACATTTTACTGCAATCTAATACCAGTGACATTTATATCTCACTAGCCTTAATCATGATACTCGTTGGCGCCATGACACAATCAGCTATTTTCCCTTTTCATCGATGGCTGTTAAGCTCCCTCAACTCACCCACTCCTATATCGGCAATCATGCATGCAGGCTTGGTCAATGGCGGCGGGTTTATCTTGGCAAGATTTGCGCCCCTTTATCTAGCACATCCAATGTTACTGGAATTGATGTTTGCGATGGGCATCTTAACGGCCTCACTAGGAACCGCTTATAAGCTCATACAACATGATGTCAAACGCATGCTCGCCTGCTCGACCATGGGTCAGATGGGGTTTATGTTAGCGCAATGCGGGCTTGGGCTTTTTCCTGCTGCGATCGCGCATCTTGTTTGTCATGGACTGTTCAAGGCTAATTTGTTTTTGTCGGTAAACAATACTATACATGAATCACGTCAAACCAATCTTACGCCTCTATCCATTTTATACATGGCGATTGCAGTACTCTGCGCCAGTGTTGCAATCATACCTTTCTCTTTGATGATTGATTACACATGGCAACATCAAGACACGAGGTTAATCCTGATAGGAATGACGCTGATAACGAGCACTCAACTAACACTCTCATTACTAACGTCTTTAACATGGAAAAACATAATATCAAGCAGCATGGTTACGATGACCGTGGTTAGTCTATACGGTGGGTTGATTCGCATCATTGATACCGCATTCCAATCCAGCCATCTCATGCAACCTCAACCCTTGAATATCGTTTACCTTATCGGCTTCCTCGTATTGATGGGGTTTTGGATAATTGGATTATTCAAAAATAATTTAGCGGGCATGTTAGCTGAAAACAAATACTATCATTTACTTTATATGAAGTTACTCAATTCAAGTCAACCACACCCAAAAACCATCACTAGCTTTAGAAACGATTACCAATATTAATCGTCCAGCAGTCATGAGGATAATATGCAAAATCTAGCAAACATAGCATCACACCCAGAGCAGGATGATATCTTCTACAATGCTAACGAAATACTGAATTTAGCACTTCGGTCATTCGAGCACGTAGCTCCAACTTGGTCACTGAAAGCGTTAATTGCCGTTAACCCGCTGAAGGGACTGGAAAACATGCACTTTAATCAAGCCTTAGCGCAGGCATTCTCTACTTATGAACAACGTCATCTTCATAGTGCGTTTCATGCAATTAATCGTGAAAGCATCAAATGGTGCCAAGCCTATTTCGAAGCAGGACAAGCATCGATAGTCATGCCACTTAAAGAAAAACGCCTGTATGAATGCTTTAGTAAATTAGCGAGATATGACAAACAGCTAGTGACTGAAAAACATCAGCTAGCTTTTGTCAAATCACTACCTAACACACCAGAAGCAGCTATTGCACACTGTTTCAAGCTACTAGGCGTAAGTAAAAATGACGGCGAAAAATTCACGCATTTTCTTTTAACCAGTTTACCAGGGTGGTCAAGCTACGTGAGTTATCTTGCCAAGTGGCGCGATTTATCGGTAATCGAACAATCAAACACACTACTAGATTATCTCGCCGTCAGAACGATCATCACAACACTCTTATGGCCGCGTGGAGAAAACATAAAAACATCATACCAACCCAAGCATGAATCAACTGCCGACATTCATGCAACACAACTACAAAATAAAATCATTGAAAATGAAGCATCACATCAAAAGTGGCTGCTTAGCCAGATTAGAACAGGGCTAAACAAGCCGTTAACGGACCCAACCCCACAAGCTCAATTGGTTTTCTGCATTGATGTGAGATCAGAACCAATAAGACGAGCCATAGAATCGACTGGCAACTATGAAACGTTTGGCTTTGCAGGCTTTTTTGGCATACCCACTACCATTAAAAATGAGATTAATGATGCTTGCTATGCCTCATGTCCAGTGTTAATTAAACCCAAACACATGATTCATGAAGATGTCATTCACAATCAAACCGAGAAATCTAAACTACTCTCTAAACGTCATTACATAAGAAAATTACAAAAGGTTTATCAAAACCTTAAATATACATTCACAACACCATTCACTCTCGTTGAAGGCCTTGGCATTTTTAGTGGACTATGGATGCTAACCAAATCAATAAACCCCAAACTAGCAACAGCTATCAATAATCATGTATTTCAGTTATCACTGGATAGCGCGCCACTATCCGCCAAGCTGATGCAAAATCATAGCACCAACGGAATCAGCTTAAGCGATCAAATCAATTATGCGGAGAATTTCTTACGCTCGATTGGGATGACGAAGACATTTGCACCGATTATCATCTTGTGCGCACATGGCGCAACCACTGAGAATAACGCCTATCAATCCGCTCTAGAATGTGGCGCTTGTGGAGGACATAACGGTAGCAGCAATGCTCGCATTCTTGCAACTATCCTCAACAACCTCACTGTGAAAGGATATTTAAAATCACGTGGGATCGATATCCCAGCTGGTACTATTTTTATCGCGGGCCTACACAACACTACCACGGGTGAGATTAAACTTGATAATGATAGAAACTCGAAAGATTCATCGTTTTTAGCATCAATAAAATCAGATTTAAACACAGCAACCGCGCGCAGCAATCAAGAGCGATCTCTTTCCCTGCAAACGTCTGATGATCAAATTCGCAATCGCAGTATCGATTGGGCAGAGCCCAGACCAGAATGGGGTCTAGCAAAAAATTCCACCTTTATTATTGGCCCAAGGCGCTTAACCAAGCATTGTGATTTCGAAGGACGAGCTTTCCTACACTCTTATGATTGGGAAATCGACACTGACGCAACACTGCTTAACTCAATCATGACAGCACCATTGGTAGTGGCACAATGGATCAACAGCCAATATTTATTTTCAACACATGATAATGTTGCTTACGGTGCTGGCAGCAAAATTACACATAACATTAGCGGGAAAATCGGTATCATGCAGGGTAATGCTAGCGACCTCATGCACGGCTTACCATTACAATCTGTCTTTAGTTCAGACCTATCACCTTATCATGAACTAATAAGATTAAATGCTATCATTTACGCCCCATCTGAACGCGTTAAACAAATCATACTTACTGAACCATTATTAATGAAATGGGTCACAAACCAGTGGATCCATGTCATTTGCGTTGACCCGCAAAATCATTCCATTTTAATACTGCAACCAGACTTATCCTGGTTAACATCATCAACAAAATCAAACTAGAGGATGCCATGTACCAAAACATTGAAATCATACTTGGCACAAAACATAAAAAGGAAGAGGCGATTCGCAATCCTTTTGAAACGGCATTTTCAGCGACAATTTTCACCCCACCTGATTATGACACCGATCAATTCGGTACATTTACGAATGAAATCCCGAGAGAAAAAGATCCCTTACAAACAGCCATCACCAAAGCAAACACCGCTGCAATCAAATACGGATATCAGTATGCCATAGCCAATGAGGGGAGCTTTGGACCTCACCCAGCATGCTTTTATCTACCTGCTGATATTGAATTCATGGTATTTATTGACTTAAAGAACGACATCATCATCTCTGAATCAGAGCTATCCACCGTCACTAATTTTAATCATCTCGATATCGATCAATCTGATGATTACCAGGCATTTCTAACAAAAATCCAGTTTGGTAGCCATGGCTTAATCATTAAATCGCTTGATAATCAGGAAATATTAGCAAAAGGTATCACTGACAAATCTGAACTAGCCTCTTTACTAAAAAGCAACTTTAAAAAATTTAAGCGTATTCGACTTGAAACAGATATGCGAGCTCATTTTAATCCAACCAGAATGGCCGTCATTCATACTCTTGCGATAAAGCTCGTTAACAGAATAATAAAAACTTGCAAAGCCTGCAGTGCGCCTGGCTTTGGCAAAGTCTCATTTCACGATCGACTATTATGTCAAAATTGCGGCACTGAAACTCAATGGCACAAATCAGTAAATCTAGCTTGCATTAAATGTGATTATAGCGAAACTTATCCAAGAGATGATGGACTGACAGAGGCAGACCCAATGTACTGTCAATATTGCAATCCTTAACATCAAGCAATACCTGCAGCATTAAATATTTCTCGCTTGCGCCTGAACAGAAGGCAAGGTGAATGAATGACGCTGTGAATCATACTTAGGACATATTAGTATAGAATTTATTTTGGCACACGAACCAGATAATTTAGCATTATCAGAAACGCCCGTAGTGACCGTTCCCGATTTAACATAATAGTTCAAATCAAATACTTCATAAATGATACCGACTGGTGGCGGCGGTGTATCGCCATTGGTGTAAACCCATTTATTGTCTGCGGATGACATTAGATTCATTGGGAATACTAAGTTATAAGGGATATTGAATAACACAGGTATCAACGGAATTGGTGGCGGAAGAATGTTTGCCGTTAAGCCGCTTGGTTGGACTAATGCATAATTGCCAGCACCACTCCCTGAGAGTCCGAGACTAAATACGGTTACTGGTATATTATTGCCTACAGCAGCCTGAATAAAGTTAGCGATATATCCATATAAACTCAGCGCAACATCATCCCCCGGTATCACACCTACTAATTGAGCCTGCGATAAATTTAACGTAGCAAGCGTGTTGCCATTATAAATTTTATTATTTGCTATCACGCTATTCACGGTCAATGAAGCGGGTGTAACTGATGCACTAACAACGCCACCGCTCACCGTATAGTTACTATTTGATGAGGTTAAATGATTGGTAACAAAGTTTGAGTAAACACCGACATTTTTGCTAACCACATCAGCCGAGCCACCGAGCGTGACCGTGTCACCATTCACTAGATTACCCGCCGTAAATTGCGCACCTGAAAAAGTGTTTGTACCATCATAAACTTTGGTACCAGTCAGATTAATAGGTCGCTGGTCAATTGTTAACGCCGTGCTATTACCCGGTAATTGTATAAATACATAATTACCATTATTAGCAGTTAACCCTGATCCATTAATAGGATAGCTACCGACATTCGAAGTAGAAGTTGCTGTTGTGGTGAATGTTAACGTACCAGTTGTTGCATTATTAATATCATCACCCGGCACAAAACCTGTTACCGTTCCTGATAACGATGGCACAGGATCACCATAAACCATGCTGCCAACATTAGAAGTGTAAGTCAAAGTTGCAGGTGTAATAGTGACACTAACTGATCCACCAGTAACAGTATAATTACTATTGGAAGCGACTAAATTATTGTTGGTGAAACCAGCATAGGCAGCCACATTCTTACTTGAAACATCCGCGCTGCCGCTTAAGTTAACTGTATCACCATTGACGACATTACCTGCGGTTAATTGTGAACCTGTAAAACCAGTCGTACCATCATAGACCTTTGTGCCAGTGATATTGATGGGGCGTGGCGTGATAGTAAGTGCTGTTGCATTACCAGCTGCTTGTACAAAGGTATAGTTACCATTAATTGCCGTTAAACCTGATCCATTCACCGCATAGGTTCCCACGTTAGACAATGAGCTGGCCGATGTCGTAAATGCAAGTGAACCAGTTGTGGCGTTACTAATGTTATCACCTGGCGCAAAGCCTGTGACTGCGCCTGACAACACAGGAACAACGTCGCCATAAATCATATTAACTATGCTTGCATTATAAGTTAAGAGTGCGGGTGTAATCGATACGGACACAGTACCACCTGTCACTTGATAATTACCATTCGATGAAGTTAATGCATTAGTCACAAAATTATTGTAACTCCCCTGATTCTGACTAGAGACATTTGCGCTGCCAGTTAAGACGACCGTGTCACCATTGACCAGATTACCTGCTGTTAATTGAGAACCGGTGAAGGTTGTTGTTGCATCATAAACTTTTGTACCTGTGATATTAATCGGACGCTGCGAGATAGTTAATGCTGTCGCATTGACTGGCGCTTGAATAAAGATGTAATTACCATTATTGGCTGTTAAACCCGATCCTGAAATATCATAGCTACCGACATTAGAGGTAGAAGTTACCGTGGTAGTGAATGCTAGCGATCCCGTGGTCGCGTTACCAATATTTTCGCCCGGAACAAAACCAGTGACCGTTCCAGATAAAGCCGGCACGGCATTACCATACACCATGCTCGCCGCATTTGCGTTGTAGGTTAAGGTGGCTGGTGTGATCGACACATTCACCGTGCCACCGACGACCGTATAATTGCTATTCGAGGAGGTTAAGCTGTTCACCACAAAACTCGTGTAATTTCCCTGATTTTTACTACTGACCGTCGCCGTCCCGCCTAAATTCACCGTATCGCCATTCACAATATTACCCGCCGTTAATTGAGCCGCTGTGAACGTCACCGTGCCGTCATACACTTTGCTGCCCGTGATATTGATAGGACGTTGCGTGATCGTGAGTGCCGTTGCATTACCCGCCGCTTGAATAAACGTGTAATTACCATTATTCGCTGTTAAACCCGATCCATTAATCGCATAACTACCCACATTCGATGTGGAGGTGGCTGAGGTGTTAAAGGCAAGCGTGCCCGTGGTTGCATTGCCAATATTTTCACCTGAGACAAAACCAGTGACCGTTCCAGATAAAGCCGGCAC